>CAKTOO010000009.1 GCA_934590165.1 uncultured Dysosmobacter sp.
GCGGGAAGAAATCCGAGAGCCCGCAGCGCGAAGCTGCGGGTGGCGGAAAAGTGCGAGCCGTTTGATATCTGACGGCGGCCGGACAGGCTGCTGGCGTGTGATACGAAAGAGGAGGGACCCCAGGTGGCATCAGCAGCGAAAGACCTGCGGTACAATCACAGAAATGCCGTATACGGCAGTCTGGCATATGATCTGGACCGGGAGCTCCGGGAACGGGAACTGGGCCACGCCGGCGAGGCGCCCCTTCAGCGGGGAGTGGCGCTGGAGCGTCCCAAGGTCCGCAGCGTTTCCAAGGTGCAGGTGCGCCCCCGGCAGCACCTGTCCGCGTTTTCCGTGGTGGGCTTCGCGGCGGTTGCGGCGCTTGCGGTGCTGGTGCTTATGAGCTATATCCAGCTGACCGCCCTGTCCTCGGAAACCGTGGCGCTGAAAAAACAGCTGAGCACGCTGGAGACGGAAAACGTCACCCTCACCGCCCAGTACGAGCGGATGTTTGACCGTAACAGCGTGAAGGAAGCGGCGGAGGCCGCCGGCATGAGTAAGCCCAGCAGCAGCCAGATCTATTACATCGACCTGAGCGACGGCGACAGCGCCGTAGTGTACCAGCAGTCCGAACCCGGCGTCCTCAGCCGCTTGCTGACATCGCTGCATCACGGTTTCTACACGGTGGTGGAATATTTCAACTGACCGCCGCACTATAATGCACTGACAGTGGGGAGTAAGGAAGGTATGCTTTCTTACTCCCCGTTTGCAACAAAACAGGAGGCCGCAAGCCATGGCAAAAACATCCCCCAGAAAAAGTGAAGCCGCCCGCAGGGCCAACCAGGTGATCCGCAGCCGGACGCTTTTGATGATGGTGCTGCTGGGCATCGTCACATTTTTGCTGCTGTTTTGGAAGCTGTATGATCTGCAGATCAACCAGCATGATGAATTGCAGGAAAAGGCGGTGGCCCAGCAGACCCGCAGCACCGTGGTCACGGCATCCCGGGGCACCATCTATGACCGAAACGGCCTGCCGCTGGCCATCTCCGCCACGGCGGAGACCGTGTGTGTCTCTCCCAAGGACATCGTGGAGTTCGTGGAGGAGCAGGAGGAAAAGCAGGAGGCCGCCGCCGCGAAGGCAAAGGAAAAGGGAGAGTCTTACATCCCCGGCCAGGTTCGGGACGAGGCCTACATCGCCCGGGGGCTGGAGCGGCTGCTGGGCGTGGACCAGGAGACGGTCCTGAAAAAGATGGAGCGCACCTTCTCCCAATATGAGATGGTGAAGAAAAAGGTGGACCAGGAGGTTGCCAACGATGTCCGCCGTTTCATCAACGGCGAGATCGACGACGAGGGCAACGAGGTCCCTGAGGGCCAGCGGGTGAAGCTCCGGGGCGTTTGGATGCAGCCGGATGCCAAGCGGTATTATCCCTACGGCTCCCTGGCCGCCAACGTCATCGGCTTCGTGGACGGCGACAACCAGGGCGGCGTGGGCCTGGAGGCCAAGTACAACAGCGTCCTCTCCGGCACCGCCGGACTGACCGTCACCGCCAAAAACGCCGCCGGCAGTGACCTGCTTTACCAGTATGAGCAGTATTACGACGCGGAAAACGGCAAAAACCTGGTGCTGACCCTGGACAGCAACATCCAGTACTATCTGGAAAAGGGCATCGAGAGCATGGCGGATAAGTTCGACGCCGCCAACGGCGCCACCGGCATTGTCATGGATGTGAACAGCGGCGCCATTCTGGCCATGGCCTCTTACCCCAATTATGACCTCAACGACTACGGCACCGTTTACGACGAGAAATTGCAGGCAAAGCTGGACAGCACCCTGGCGGACCTGGAGCAGAACAAGAGCGGCTACGCCACGGAGGAGGACTATCAGGCGGCGGTCAGCAAGGCCACCAGCAATATTCTGAACACCCAGTGGCGCAATAAGTGCATCGACTCCACGTATGAACCCGGCTCCACCTTCAAGCCCCTGACCCTGGCGGCGGCCCTGGAGGAGGGCGTGGTGAACATGAACACCACCTTTACCTGCACCGGCTCCATCAAGGTCCAGGGCTGGAGCAAGGCCATCGGCTGCTCCCGCCGCAGCGGCCACGGCACCCAGACCCTGGAGGTGGCCACCGGCAATTCCTGCAACCCGGCGTTCATCACCATGGGCCTGAAGGTCGGCACGGACCGCTACTATGACTATCTGGAGTCCTTCGGCCTCATGGAGCCCACCGGCGTGGACATGATCGGCGAGGTCAGCGGCATTTTCTCCAGCCGGGAGCAATTCAACACCAATGTAGTCTCTCTGGCGTCCTATGCCTTCGGCCAGACCTTCAACGTCACGCCCCTGGCCTTGATCCGGGCCCAGGCGGCCTGCGTCAACGGCGGCTACCTGTACACCCCCTATGTGGTGGACCAGATCCTGGATGACGACGGCAACATCGTCTCCCAGCACGATTCCACCCCCGTTCGCCAGGTCATCAGCGAGGAGACCTCCGCCAAGGTCCGGCAGTGCCTGGAGTACGTGGTAGCCCAGGGCACCGGCAAAAACGGCCAGGTGGCCGGCTACCGCATCGGCGGCAAGACCGGCACCGCCGATAAGACCGGCACCGGCGATGTGGTGGTGTCCTTCATGTGCTTTGCCCCCGCGGATGACCCCCAGGTCATCATGCTCATTACCATGGATACCCCCAGCCGTACCACCGGCACCTATGTCTCCGGCGGCAATATGGTAGCGCCCACCGCCAGCCAGGTCATGGGCGAGATCCTGCCGTACCTTGGCATCGAGCCGGACTACACCGCCGACCAGCTGGTGGGCGCCGATGCCACCGTGCCCAACGTGGTGGGCAAAACGGTGGAGGAGGCCAAGGCCAAGCTGGAGAGCGTGGGCTTTGCCTACAAGACCGTGGGCAGCGGCGACACCGTCACGGACCAGACCCCAGCCGGCGGCGCCATCATCCCCAATAACGCCACGGTGATTTTGTATCTGGGCGCGGAGAAATCCAGCGAGCTTTGCACCGTGCCCAATGTGGTGGGCCGCACCGCCTCGGAGGCCAATCAGGCCCTGACCAACGCGGGCCTCATCATGAAAGTCACCGGCGCCACCTCCACTTCCTCCGGCAATGTCCACGCCATCAGCCAGAGCGTCCCGGAGGGCTCCCGGGTGGAGGCGGGCAGCGTCGTCACCGTCCGGTTTGGCGACAGCTCGGTGCTGGATTAACCAAATAACAGTTTTTGCATAATTTCCGGCACTATCCACTGTATATTTTGCAAAATACTCTGTATATAATGGATGCGGCCCACAGGGCAAATACCGGAAAGAGGGGTATGTACCTATGAAATTGAAAGAATTGCTGCAAGGCCTGACCATTCTGGACGCCACGGCGGACCTGGAGATGGACATTCCCGATGTCAGCTATGATTCCCGGACCACCCGGCCCGGCGACCTGTTCGTGGCCATGACGGGCTTCGCCGTTGACGGCCATACCTTCATCGGCAAGGCTCTGGCCGCCGGCGCGGCGGCAGTGCTGTGCGAAAAGGCACCGGAGGGAAACGTGCCCTTTGTCCGGGTGGCGGACTCCCGCCGGGCCCTGGCGGTGGTGGGTGCCAACTTCTTCGGCCACCCGGCGGACGCCATGACCATGGTGGGCGTCACCGGCACCAACGGCAAAACCACCACCACCTATCTCCTCAAGGCCATTTTGGAGCAGGAGGCCGGGGCCAAGGTGGGCCTCATCGGCACGAACCAGAACATGATCGGCGACCAGGTCATCCCCACGGAGCGCACCACACCGGAGTCCTTTGAGCTCCAGCGGCTGTTTGCCCAAATGCGGGAGGGCGGCTGCACCCACGTGGTCATGGAGGTCTCCTCTCACGCCCTGGCCCTGGACCGAGTGTACGGTGTGCACTATGCCGTGGGCATCTTCACCAACCTCACCCAGGACCACCTGGATTTCCACGAGACCATGGAGGCCTACTGCGACGCCAAGGCGCTGCTGTTCCAAAACTGCGACGTCGGCGTTTACAACGCCGATGACCCCTGGGCGCAGCGGCTCATGGCCCACGCCACCTGCCGGAAGCTCTCCTACGCGGAGCGGGCGGCGGCGGACCTGCGGGCGGAGGAGCTGGAGCTGGAGCCGGACCATGTGGCCTTCACCGCTGTGACAAAAGAAGAAAAAGTGCGGATCAGGGTTGGCATTCCCGGGCGTTTTATGATATATAATACGCTGGACGTGTTAGGGGCCGCTCTGGCCCTGGGCATTCCCCTGGAGAGCAGCGCCAGGACCCTGGCCAAGGTGCCCCATGTCAAGGGCCGTGTGGAGGTGGTCCCCACCCCCGGAAAAGACTATACCATCCTCATCGACTATGCCCACAGCCCCGACGGTCTGGAAAATGTCCTCAGCTCCGTGAAGGACTTCGCCAAGGGCCGCACCGTGGCCCTGTTTGGCTGCGGCGGCGACCGGGATAAGACGAAGCGCCCCAAGATGGGCCGCATCGCCGCGGAAATCGCGGATTTCGTGGTGGTCACCACCGACAATCCCCGCACGGAAAAGCCTGCCGACATCATCGCCGACATCCTGCCGGGTATGGCGGACAGCACCACGCCTTACGTGGTGGTGGAGGACCGGGTGGAGGCTATCCACTGGGCCATGGACCATGCGGAAAAGGACGATGTCATCGTCCTGTGCGGCAAGGGCCACGAGACCTACCAGGAAGTTGATCACGTAAAGCACCACATGGACGAGCGGGAGATCGTGGCGGAGCACCTGCATTTACAAAGGAAATGAACATCGCCGGAGCTGTGACCGGCGGAGGAAAGGGAGAAACACAATGATGACACAAGCCATTACCGCCCTGGCCTTCAGCTTCGTGCTGACGCTGGTCATCGGCAAATTTTTGATCCCGGAGCTGCGGAAGCTAAAGGCCGGCCAGGAGATCCGGGAGGACGGCCCCACCTGGCACGCCGGCAAGGCCGGCACCCCCACCATGGGCGGCATCATGTTTATCGTGGGCACCGGCGTTGCCGTGTTTGTGCTGGGGTGGCGGCAGATGCTTCAGGGGGAGTTCATCCATCTGTATGTGTACCTGTTTGCCCTGATTTTCGGCCTCATCGGCTTTGTGGACGATTACCGCAAGGTCCGCCAGCACCAGAACGAGGGGCTCACCGCCAAGCAGAAATTCGTTTTGCAGCTGGCGGCGGCCGTGGTGTTTTTGTGCCTGATGCGCTATGAGGAGCTGCTGACCAACCAGCTGTACATCCCATTCCTCAATACCACCGTCACCATCAACTGGATCGTGTATCTGGTGTTCGCGGCCTTCGTCATCGTGGGCTGCGTCAATGCTGTGAACCTGACGGACGGCATTGACGGCCTAGCCTGCAGCGTCACCTTCGTGGCCATGGTGTTCTTTGCGGTCACTGGTCTTCTGTGGGACCGGCAGGCCGGCCCCATGGCCCTGTTTCCGGCGGCGCTGGCCGGCGGTTTGGCGGCGTTTTTCGTCTATAACCACCATCCGGCCAAGACCTTCATGGGCGACACCGGCAGCCTGTTTCTGGGCGGCGCCGTGGCGGCCCTGGGCTTTGCCTTCGACATGCCCCTCATTTTGATCTTCGTGGGCATCATTTACATCGCCGAGACCATGAGCGACATCATCCAGGTGACCTATTTCAAGGCCACCCACGGCAAGCGCTTTTTCAAAATGGCGCCGCTGCACCACCATCTGGAGCTGTCCGGCTGGAGCGAGGCGAAGCTGGTGACGGTGTTCTCCGGCATTACGCTGGTGTTCAGCGTCCTGGCGTTTTTGGGCATCCAGGGGCGGTTTTAAGCCCCATGACCTGAAAGACGCAAATTTCCCGGGAAAGGAGGGAACGGCATGACCCAACAGCGCCAGCGCAGGCGGCCCATGAGCCGGGAGGAAGCCCGGGCCATGGAGGAGCGCAGGCAGCGGCAAAAGGAAAAGGAGCAGGAGAGCCGGGAATTGGCCCGGGGACCCATCGACCTGCCTTTTCTTGTGCTGGTGCTGCTGCTGACCGGCATCGGTCTCGTGATGCTGTTGTCCGCCAGCTTTCCCTCCGCCTATTATGAGACCGACGGCAAGAACCCCATGTCCTACTTCATCCGCCAGGGTGTGTTCGCTATCATGGGCCTTGCGGCCATGCTGCTGATCGGCAAGATCAACTACCAGCGCTTCCGGGGCCTTGCCCAGCCGCTGCTGTTTTTGTCCATCATATTGCTGGTTTTAGTGCTTATCCCCCACAACCCCATCGCCATCACCCGCAACCACGCCACCCGCTGGTTGGGCATTCCCGGCACCTCCCTGCAATTCCAGCCGTCGGAGATCGCCAAGGTAGCGGTGGTGCTGTATTTTTCCGACAGCATCTCCAAAAAGAAGGACCGGATGCGGACGTTCCGCTACGGCATTTTGCCCTACGCCATCATCCTGGTGGTGTTGGCGGCCCTGGTGGGCCTGGAACCCCACCTGTCCGGCGCCATCCTCATCATGGGCGCCGGCGCCGTGCTGATGCTGGTGGGCGGCATCCACTGGGGTTGGGTCGGCGGCGCGGTCGCGGCGGCGGGGGGACTTTTGTACGTGGTGCTGTTCGTCATCGGCTACAACACCTCCCGCATCGAAATGTGGCACAACCCCTGGGCGGATGCCCAAGGAAATGGCTACCAGTTGTCCCAGAGCCTGATCTCCATCGGCTCCGGCGGACTGCTGGGGGTGGGCCTTGGCCGCAGCCGGCAGAAATTCCTGTTCCTGCCGGAGGAGCACAACGATTTTATCTTCGCCATCGTCTGTGAGGAGCTGGGCCTCATCGGCGCCTCCATCATCATGCTGCTGTTCGCGGCGCTGATCCTGCGGGGCTACTGGATCGCCCTCCACGCCCGGGACCGCTTCGGCAGCCTCCTTGTGGTGGGCGTCACCACCCTCATTGCCCTCCAGACCTTTTTGAACATCGGCGTGGTGACGGGGCTGCTGCCCACCACCGGCATCTCCCTGCCGTTTTTCAGCTACGGAGGCACCGCGCTGTCCATCCAGCTGGCGGAAATGGGCATCGTCCTGAGCGTGTCCCGGCAGATGAAGCCCACCAAGGCCGGATGATGGAAAGAGAGGCATACCTATGGAAACAACGCTAAAGCGCGTCATCTTCACCTGCGGCGGCACGGCGGGCCACGTGAACCCCGCCATCGCCCTGGCCCAGCTGATGCATGAGAAGGACCCGGAGACGGAGTTTTTGTTCGTGGGCGCGGAGCGGGGCCTGGAAAAGGACCTGGTTCCCCAGGCGGGATACGCGTTCCGCACCGTCCACATCTCCAGCTTTCACCGCTCCTTCAAGCCAAAGGAGATCAAACACAACATCGTCTCCGCCTACAATCTGCTGCGGGCCCCGGGAGAGGCTCGGGCCATCCTGCGGGACTTCCGGCCGGATGTGGTCATCGGCACCGGCGGCTACGCCAGCTATCCCATGGTGAAGGCCGCCGCCAAGGCCGGCATCCCCACGGCGGTCCACGAGTCCAATATGGTGCCCGGCCTGACCACCGAGATGCTGGAGCCTTTCGCCGGGCGCATCATGGTGGGCTTTGAGGAGTGCCGCCGGCACTACAAGCACCCGGAGCGGGTCCGTGTCACCGGCACGCCGGTGCGGGGAGACTTTTTCTCCATGACGAAGCAGGAGGCCAAAAAGGTCCTGGGGATGGACGACGGCCGTCCCCTCATCGTGTCCTTCTGGGGCTCCCTGGGCGCCGCCGGTATGAACCGCCAGATGGCGGATTTCTTGGCGCTGGAGGCGGCGAAGGAGCCCTTCCACCATATCCACGGCGCCGGCAAAACCGGCTACCCCATGGTGCGGCAGCTGCTGGCGGAAAAAGGCGTGAACCTGGATCGGCACCCGTCTTTGCAGGTGCGGGAGTACATTTATGACATGGCGAGAGTCATGCGGGCGGCGGACCTGGTCCTCTGCCGGGCCGGCGCCTCCACCATCAGCGAGCTGACGGCGCTGGGCGTTCCCGCTCTCATCGTGCCGTCACCCTATGTCACCAACAACCACCAGGAGAAAAACGCCCGGGTGCTGGAGGCGGCCGGCGGTGCCGTGGTCCTGCTGGAGCGGGACAGCTCCGGCCAGGCCCTGTTCCAGACTGCCTGCGGCATTCTGCACGATGCGGAAAGGCGTGCCGCCATGGAAAAAGCCATGGCCTCCCTGGGCATCCGGGACGCCACGGAGCGCATTTACCAGACGGTCCTGGAGCTTTGCCGGTAACCTGCGCACCCTGTCCGCCATAGGATGGACTGTTGAGCCATTCTGTGAAGCGGAGGGAATAACCATATGAGCCAGCTATTGGTGAGAGGCGGGGAGCCTCTCAACGGCGAGGTGACCATCCAGGGAGCGAAAAACAGCGTCCTTCCCATTCTGGCGGCCACGGTCCTGACCGGGGACCGGGTGGTGCTGCGGGGCTGTCCACGCCTGCGGGATGTGGACGCCTCCATCCGCATCCTGCAAAGTCTGGGCTGCCGGGCCCAGTGGGAGGGGGACGCCCTGACGGTGGACACCGCCGCCTTGAACCGCTGCGAGATCTCTGATATACTGATGCGGGAGATGCGCTCCTCCGCCATATTCTTGGGCGCCGTCCTGGCCCGGCTGGGCAGGGCGGACATCAGCTACCCCGGCGGCTGCGAACTGGGCCCCCGGCCCATCGACCTGCACCTGAGCGGCCTGCGGGACCTGGGGGCGGACATCCGGGAGGAGGGCGGCATCCTCCACTGCACGGCAAGCCGCCTTGCAGGCAGGGAGCTGATGCTGAGCCTGCCGTCGGTGGGCGCTACGGAGAATCTCATGCTGGCCGCCTGCGGGGCGGAGGGGACCACGGTCATCTCCAACGCCGCCCGGGAGCCGGAGATCGTGGACCTCCAGGACTTTTTGAACGCCTGCGGCGCGGAAGTCTCCGGCGCGGGCAGCACCAGCGTCACCATTCGGGGCGGCAGGCCTCTTCACGGCTGCGAATTCCGCTGTATGCCAGACCGCATCGTGGCGGCCACATATCTTTGCGCCTGCGCGTCGGCGGGAGGAGACATCTACCTGCGCGGTGCCCGGGAGCGGCACCTGGCCACGGTGGCCGACGCCCTGCGGCAGGCGGGGTGCACGGTCTCCGCCGACGGGGAGGGCATTGCCTGCCGCTGCCGTCGGCGGCTGCGGGCGGTCCGCCCGGTGCGGACAGCGCCCTATCCGGGCTTTCCCACGGACGCCCAGGCGGTGCTGATGGCGGCCATGCTCAAAAGCCGGGGCACCACCGTGTTCGAGGAGAATATTTTTGAAAACCGCTACCGCCATGTGGATGAGCTGACCCGCATGGGAGCGGAGATCCGGGTGGCCGGCCGGGTGGCCGTGGTCACCGGAGTGGAGCGGCTGTCCGGTGCCGCCGTCCGCTGCACGGACCTGCGGGGCGGAGCGGCGCTGTGCGTGGCGGCTCTGGCCGCCGACGGGGAGACCCGCATTTTTGAAACGGCCCACATCGACCGGGGCTATGAGGACATTGTCAGGGACCTGCGGGCCCTGGAGGCGGACATCGTCCGCGATGACAACGCGTGAAACTGGGAGTCGTGAACATGGCAAGACGCAGACATTCCAACCGGCGGCACAGAAGGGGGAGCTTCGGCTTCCTCTACAAGGTGCTGTCCATGCTGGTCATCTGCGGTGCCATTATCGCGGCGCTGACGCTGTTTTTCCGGGTGGGCACCATCGTGGTCACCGGGGAGGAGCGGTATACGGAGGCGGAGGTCATCGCCGCCACCGGCGTGGAGCAGAATGACAACCTGTTCCTGCTGAATAAATACACCGTGGCCAACAACATTTTGGCGGAGCTTCCCTATATTGAGGAGATCCGCATCAACCGCAAGCTGCCGGATACGCTGCTCATTGAGGTAAAGGAGTGCGGCGACCCCTTGGCGGTGATCCAGGACGGCTTTGCCTGGCTGGTGAGCCCCGGCGGGAAGATCGTGGAGCAGCGCGGTGCATCAGAGGTGGGAGACTGCCCTGTCATCAGCGGCTGCCAGTTGCTGGCCCCTACGGTGGGGACGCCCATGGCCCTGGCCACGGAGTACGCCACCCAGCAGCAAAGCCTTTTGGATTTGTTGGACGCTCTGGAGAGCGCCGGAATGCTGGACCAGGTGGAGGGCATCCATCTGGAGGACCTGTCCGTGCTGGTGATGGACTACGGCGGCCGCTTTTCCGTGGAGATGCCCTATGGCGCGGACTATCCCCGCAAGCTCCGTGCGCTCCAGGCGGTCATCGACAATCTGGAGACCAACCAGACCGGGACGGTCCAGCTGACCCGGGATAACGGCGAGGTCCATTTTATCGAAGATTGACGAAGGGGAGGAGCCGGCGGGACCGCTCCTCCTTTTCGACGGAAAAAACTCCGGGAAAAGACCAAAGGCCCCTTGACCGGAGAAACAAAGTGTCATACAATAACTTTATTACTATAACCACAGGATATTGAGAGAATAAAAGGGCGGACATGCCCTTTGCCACAAATGATAGTAGGAGGCACCACTATGGCATTTGGATTGGAAACCGGTCCCGATACCGTTGTTAATATCAAGGTCATCGGCGTGGGCGGCGGCGGCAACAACGTGGTCAACCGCATGGTCCGCTCCGGCACCAAGGGCGTGGACTTTGTGGCGGTGAACACCGACAAGCAGGCCCTGAATGTGTCCAGCGCTACATACAAGATCCAGATCGGCGAAAAGCTGACCCATGGCCAGGGCGCCGGCGCCGACCCGGAGGTGGGCCGCAAGGCCGCCGAGGAGAGCCGCAACCAGATCGCCAAGGCGCTGGAGGATACGGACATGGTGTTCATTACCGCCGGCATGGGCGGCGGCACCGGCACCGGCGCGGCTCCCATCGTGGCGGAGATCGCCAAGGAAATGGACATCCTGACGGTGGCCGTGGTCACCAAGCCCTTCGGCTTCGAGGGTCCCCGCCGGATGCGGGCCGCCATGGCCGGCATCAACGAGCTGGAGGAGAAGGTGGACTCCCTGGTTATCATCCCCAACGAGCGTCTCAAGCATGCCACGGACCAGAAGATCACCTTCGCCAACGCCTTTGAGATCGCGGACGATGTGCTGCGCCAGGCGGTGCAGTCCATTTCCGACCTGATCCGGGATACCGGCTTCATCAATCTGGACTTTGCCGACGTGACCGCTATCATGAAAAACGCCGGCATGGCCCACATGGGCGTCGGCCGTGCCGCCGGAAAGGGCAAGGCCGAGGAGGCCGCTAAGATGGCCATTTCCAGCCCCCTGCTGGAGACCTCCATCGAGGGGGCCAAGGGCGTCCTCATCAATGTCACCGGCTCCATGGACATCGGCCTGGAGGAAGTGGAGCAGGCTGCCTCTTTGGTGCAGCAGGCCGTCCACCCCGACGCCCTCACCATCTTCGGCGCCACCTTCGACGAGACCCTGGATGACGAGATCCGGGTCACCGTCATTGCCACCGGCTTTGACAAGGCGCCTGCCGCGCAGATGCCCAAGATGGCGGATGCCGCCAAGGCCGCGCCTGCCGGGAACACGGTGCCGGAGCCTGTGCCTTTGCAGGAGGAGGATGTGCCCAAGCCCGAGGAGGATGACGACGATGTGTTCGGCGACATCCTGAAAATCTTCAACAAGCGCGATTAATTGAAAAATCTGGAACGCCCCGCAGGAATTTCCTGCGGGGCGCCGTTCTTTTTTCCGGCGGCGGGGCTTCTGGGGATTCGTCCCTTGGGGCCGCTGCCGCTTTTTGCTTAGGGTGAGCTGGCGTCGGAGCGCAAAAGATACTCTTGCCGGCGCGGATACCGCCGGCTTTTTGGAAAAGAGGTGATTTTTTTGTATGGACCATGGCAAACGGCAAAACGGGCGCTGCGGGGCGGAGCGGCGCTGCTGCTGGCGGTGCAGCTTTTAATGGCCCCCACGGCTGCGGCCCGGGCAGCGGAGCCGGATACGGCTCCTTCCGCCAGGGAGCTGGTTCCGGTGGGGCACACGGTGGGCATCAAGCTGTTTTCCCGGGGCGTACTGGTGGTGAAGCTGGCGGAGGACAGCACGCCTGCCAAGGCTTGCGGCCTGCGGACCGGCGATGTCATCGTCAGCTGCGGCGGCACGACTGTCCGGTCCTCGGAGCAGTTTCAGTCCCTGCTGCAAAAAACGGGACAGCAGGCCACGGACCTGCAAGTCCAGCGGAACGGACAGAGCATGACGCTCTCCGTCTGCCCGGAGCAAAATGAGCAGGGCACCTATTCCATCGGTGCCTGGATTCGGGACAGCATGGCGGGTATCGGCACCGTCACCTATTATGACCCGTCTACAGGTGCATTCGGCGCCCTGGGCCACGGCATTACCGATATGGACACCTCACTGCTGATGCCCTTCTCCTCCGGCTCCGTGCTGGCTTCCACGGTAAAGGCCGTGAAGCGGGGCGAGGTGGGCAGCGCCGGAGAGCTGCGGGGAGATTTCGACCTCCAGTCGGACCTGGGAGACCTGTACGCCAACACGGACTGCGGTATCTTTGGCCGTCTGGAGGAGGACGGTGCTTCCTGGCAGCAGGGGGAGGCGCTGCCGGTGGCGTCGCCGTCTGAGGTGGAAACGGGACCTGCCACGATTTTGGCCAATGTCCAGGGGGACGAGGTGCGTTCCTACGATGTGGAAATTTTGAAGATCATTCCCAACAGCGGCGACGGCCGGGAGCTGGTGCTTTCCGTGACGGACCCGGACCTGATCTCCGCCACCGGCGGCATCGTCCAGGGAATGTCCGGCAGTCCTGTCTTGCAAAATGGCCGAATTGTGGGAGCAGTTACCCATGTTCTGCTCAATGATCCGACCAAAGGGTATGGAATTTTGATCGAAAATATGCTGGAAGCGGCTGGAAATGACGTAAACTAACCCTAAATGACGAAAGCACTCACTTATGATGTAGTCCATCAAGTGGGTGCTTTCCTTTTGGAAGAAAATAGATACCGCCAGAATAAGGCCAAAATAAAACAAAAAGGAGGCAATGTTATGCCCAAATTTATTCCGCTCACGATGCTGAAAGACACAACAGGGATTGTTGAGTTCTGCCAAGAGTGCGGAGAACCCGTTTTTGTCACCCGTAACGGGACGCCGGAAATGGTTATTATGGATGCTGCGTTTTTTGATGAGTATCTGCGTTATCGCACCGAGGACGGCAGACTTGATATCCGGAAAGAATTTGCAACGATCCCAGAGGCAATCACCATCAAGGAACTGAAGAATACCGGAGAAGTGTCTGCACTCTGCGCTCAAACGAATGAGCCTGTCAATATTATCAGGAACGGTTATGCGGTATTGGTGATCATCAGCGCAGAAGGATATAAGAAACGCCATGCGGAACTCTGGGAAAGCCATCGTTGAGGAATATCAACATGCCTGTATTCTTGCGGAATGTAGGTGAGGTGGGCTATAATAAAACCATAAACAGGAGATGTAAAATGACACCAACTGAAAGCGCAATATCCTGACAGGAAAATTTGCTGCGCTGAGTTTGACCGAGCAGATAGAGTGCAGGTCTCAAAGGAGGAAATCCCATGTCCAAGGATAAACAGCTTACGATTCGGAGCAGTACAGCGGAATTTTTGATTTTTGAAAAGCAGGCCCATGGCGACGGCATAGAGGTTCGTTACGAAGACGAGACCTTGTGGCTGACGCAAAAGATGATGGCCCAGCTTTTTGATGTGTCGGTAAAAACGGTGAATGAGCATTTGCGAAATGTTTATGTAAGTGGCGAGTTGGAACAGGAAGCAACTGTCCGGAAATTCCGGATAGTTCAAACAGAGGGTACCCGGCAGATCGCACGCAATATCGATCATTATAATCTGGATGCGGTTATTTCGGTTGGTTACCGGGTAAATTCCATCCGAGCGACTCAGTTCCGCCGTTGGGCCACACAGGTGCTGGCCCAATATGCAAAGACTGGTTATGTGA
This sequence comes from uncultured Dysosmobacter sp., assembly GCA_934590165.1. Classification (GTDB taxonomy): domain Bacteria; phylum Bacillota; class Clostridia; order Oscillospirales; family Oscillospiraceae; genus Oscillibacter. The sequence goes on from CAKTOO010000009.1 coordinate 13,945, forward strand.
TCGACCATAAGCGAATGGAGAACGGCGTCTTTCTGGACGAAGACTATTTTGAACGCCTGCTGGAGGAAATTCGTGAGATCCGGCTCAGCGAGCGGCGATTTTATCAAAAAATTACCGATTTGTATGCCACTGCGATCGACTATGATAAAAGTTCTCTGGTGACCAAGCAATTTTTCGCTAAAGTGCAGAACAAGATGCACTATGCAGTGGCGCATCAGACAGCAGCAGAGATTATCTATCATCGCGCAGACAGTGAAAAAGAACACATGGGACTGACGAACTGGACCAATGCACCGGCGGGAAAGATTTTAAAATCTGATGTAAGCATTGCAAAAAACTACCTGTCGAAAGAAGAACTGGAGGATCTGGGCCGTATCGTCAGTGCGTTTCTCGATTTGGCTGAATCTGCCGCACGCCGCCATATCCCCATGACTATGGAGGATTGGGCGGGCCGCGTGGACAAATTCCTCTTGGCTGATGACCGGGATATTCTGAAGGACGCCGGCAAAATCAGCATGGAGATTGCCAAGAGCCATGCAGAAAATGAGTTTGAGAAATATCGTGTCGTTCAGGATAGATTGTATCAGAGTGATTTTGACCGAATGACTTTGGAGGCGAACTCGGATAAACCCCAGCTCAAGATTATGAAAGATTGAATATATCAATTGCTTATAAATTGTCAGCAGCTGATATTGAAAATCCGACCCTGTTTAAGCCTGAAAAATAGATGCGCCAAAGTCTAGGGGAGATATTTCATAACTGTTTTCAATCCGAATGACTTTGTGCGGTTTAATCCAGGTGCAGAATGAACTCCAGGAAATTTCATATTACAGATAGATATCGACAACCGATTCTATATTGTAATAACAGATCACAAATTTTTCATTTTCTTAGTATACTTCATCCGTTTTTTCTTCGATCTAAAACATGGAACTTATATTCAGGTGATTACCGGTAATAGGGCCATTGGGAATTGTCAATATTGGGTACAGAACAATTATAGATCCTTCCTTATGCTTTAGCGCATTTTTAAGCCCAATAATGCTAGGGGGGTACTTTCATGCTAAATTCAAATGAACGAATGGACTATATTAACAGATATCTATCTGCATATGAAAATAAGATAAAAATGGCGAACCAGCAAGGCCTTTTTGATGCCGCAAAAATGTTTGAGCTGTTTGCAGCGAACGTCTGCGCTTTATGGTTTGGACAGCCCTTCAAAAATCTGAATACAGAGGTTGCCAATTACCCCTATGTAGACTTGATTTCCGAAGATCAAGAACTTTTTGTTCAAGTAAGTACCGTTCAGGACATTTCAGGGAAAATAAAATCCACCTTGGAAAACATTCGGGACACTAAAGACAGCCGGTTTTCCAGAGTGAAAAATATCGTATTTTTTATGCTGCACAATCAAAGCGTTGATCGTGTTTCTGATTTTACCGGTGATGCCCAAATCGGCAATATCCCTTTCATGAGGAAGGACAATCTCATTTCCACCCAAGATATTCTATCAAGAGCGCAGACTGATTTCGAATTTCAATCCCGATTGTACGGGCTACTGAAGACGGATGAGTTTAACGCTTCGACTAATGAGGCAAAATTTCGCGAGGCCTTGGCGTTCAGTCGGAATGTTGGACTTAAAAACATCAATTGCTTCATTCATGGTGAGTATCAGATTGACAGAAGTTCCTTAGTCGACAAAGTTAAGACTGATGCCTTCCATTTCATATCCATTCAGGGTGCAGCGGGTTCTGGCAAGTCCGCTTTTTGCAAAATTCTGTTGGAAAATGAAGAACTGGTATTATATGCGCGGGCAGAGCGGTTTCTAGAAGAAAGCAATCTGAATGATATCTGGTCTTTGGATATTGAAAAGGTTTTAACGTATATCAATGGCAAGAAACTGACTTTTTTTATCGATGCACTGGAATTTATTGCAGATTGCCGACAGACGAAATTCGAATTATTGCAGCAATTATATATCATTGCTCAAACATATGAAAACGTTTATATTGTTACATCCTGCCGGTCTAGCGAAAAGGGCGCATTTATCAAACTGGAAACAAATTTAGGAATCCACAGCTATCTTGTGGACGATTTACCAAACGAGGAACTTCTTCATATTGCAGCAAAGTATCCAGTTATCAAGAAAATGTGTGGAATGAAGGCATACAGTTCTTTGCTGCGCATTCCGTTCTATATTGAATTGATACTGGAAAAGAATATAAATCCTGATGACATCCATGACGAAGTTGCTTTCAGAGAATATATTTGGAATAGTATTATCTGCCTAAAAGAAAGAGCAAAAAATTATCACCTCAAGTTTAATGAAATTGTGCAGACAGTTGAGAGAATCGTATTTGACCGGGCAAAGCAAAATTTAATGGGCATCCGGTCAGACAAGGTTGACAGCGATATTTTGAAAGCACTGATCTCGGAAGGGGTTTTAACAGAACAGGGGACATCTGTGCGCCTTAAGTACGACATTTTTGAGGATATTTGCTTCGAACAGTATTTCGACGAAAAATTTCAGGAGTGTCAGGGAGATTACCAGCTTTTCTACAACGAGATCGGAGATATGGGAAGATGCGTATACAGGCGCTATCAAATTTGGATATCGAATAAACTATTTGGCTCTCAGGATCGGGCCAAATTCCTGCACAACCTCGTTTTCACGGATACGATTCCGCCGGATTGGAAAAAGCAAACGGAAATTGGAATTATGAAATCCAGATATTGCACCTCCTTCTTTGATGAGCAGGAGCTGAATATCCAGGAGAGCGGCCAGCTTTGGGACTTTGTCAATATTACAAATCTTTTTGCATTTGAAGTGCAAATACACTTTGTTCCTAGCGGAGACCCAAAGTTGGATTTTTATCCCATCGGTAATGGCCGTCCGGCGCTGATTCAGTTGATTTATAAATACGGACTATTCAAGAATGCCAAAACAGAGAGAACCCAAATTGTAAAGCTGTGCCAGGATTATGCGAAACAGCGTGATGGTAAAAAAGACGCAGCCCCGTCGGCCTGTGCCATTGCAACATATTATGTCGATGAAATATTAAAAGAATGTAATAGCAACAATTATTATCACTTGATTCAAGGTATGAGTCCATGTCTTACGATAATTTATCAAATGCCGACGGCAGCCGAAGATTGGCTCAAATCCTTTTTGAATCAATTATCCGATTTTTATAGAAGCGATGACCCAGGGAGGGGGCGCGTAGCAGAAGATACAATTCAGTGGACTATGAAGAATGCATATCCTCAGTTGGTATCTGCTTTCCCAAAGGAGCTTTGCGCTCTTTTTGAAGTTTTTTGGACCAAGCCAACGGATACCCACGAGACTTTCTATCAGCATCGCTTAGAAGATGGGCAGCGATATGGATTAAATGAACATGCCGAAAACTATAGCCACAAATTCCGAACAGTTGAAAGCAATCCATTCCTGTGGAATCTATTTACAATAAAATTCTCTGAAGGCTTTGAATGGGCAATTTCATTTGTCAACCGTTCCATCTTAGCTTTTGCAGAAACATCTCCACAGGAAGTCACCAAGATTCAGCTTTATTTCACGGAAAGCGAGCAGACGAGGACTTACTGGGGAAATCCAAATATGTGGCTCGTGGGTATTGAGGAATATAATCTGCCGGTATTGATTGGCGACATAATTTATATTTTGAAGGATGTTGTCATAAAAAATATAACGGTATTTTTGAATCGGGATGATTTAGGGGTATTGTTCGCAAATTGGGTCAAGGAAAAATTGTATACGGAGGCGAACAACATTGCGTTGCTTACCATTATTGAATGCGTCGGCATGCATTTTCAGCAGGAACTCCCAGGGTACGCGCTGGATTTGGCGACCAGCATCCCCTTGATCTATTGGGATATACAAAGGTATGCTGGCTTGTATAAAGATCCTACACGGGATTTACTTGAAAAGCAGATACTTCTTACCGTTGGAATTCCAAGTCTAAAGAGTCGATATGAAAAAGATCCAGCATGCAATTGTACTCTGCAAGAATATGTATTCTCTGCGCAATTCCACCCTGATGACACTCTTAAACAGAGTTGCTGCCAAATGATGGACTATTTATATTCCAGGGCAGCCGACGAGGAACTGGACGCCAAGGGATATTTGCAGATTCAAAAAATGGATGCAAGAGAAGCTGAGGTTGAAGCTATTAACGAAAATATGGTTGCGCTCAAACCGCATATCCACGGAAAGGGCGCAGAGTATGTGGCGCAGCAAAAACAATCCGAAACGAATGATGAAGCGCTGTCGAATAAACTTCAAGTATATATAGAGCGGGCATCAAAAGGGGAGACTGAAACTGCAGACGTCCTTATACTGATTGATACTGTGATTGAGACGATGGAACACGCTTCCTTAGGTGTCCAATATGAGAACCTTCTCATTCACCTTGTTGCAGTAGTCATAAGAGATGTCGGGTTAGACGGGGACAAAAGGTCTTCGCTTTGCGGCTTGTGGATCAATGGTATCAGGCGGCTTTTCTCAAATGGAAGCTTTGCGGCAGAGATAGCTCTTTGCCCAATTCTGTTTCAACAAATACATAGCAATGCCTCGCCTGAAGCAAAAAACGAAATAAAGCTCCTCATTCTGGATCTTTTGCTGTATCGTGGTCAAAATGGGCTCATTTCTCGAATCTCCAATTATGCGAAAGACTTTCTGGCAAAGGAAGAAAATCTCTCTCATGCCTTGCTCAATACCATTGTAAAATTGTCAGAAGATGAAATGCGCCATCAAAAATACAATGCGGACTATCTAAAGCGTCATTCTGACAGAAATGTAGCAGACTTTGTCCCTAATTTGATACCTAATCTGACGTATGTCGATCGTCTTATCCGGGATGAGGGAGAGTCGGTTTACGCGAGCCAGAGAGATGTAATTATCAATGAGTATCTGTTTGAAGAATCGCCTCTGGAAATCAAGACTTTTGATATACAGAATTTCGATCTTTCCACATTATGCCGCATTTCAAATTGCGGAGTAAAAATAAGTGACTCTCTATTCAATTCTCTTATGCGCGAAATTATTTCCTGCATGGTAGAAGCATGGCACTTCCACTTTGGTAATCGCACCCGTCATGAAGCATTGAATTTTGATTGCGCCCCTGAGATCGTGGCATTGTATCAAAAGCAAATGGTAGAGTCTTCAGTTGACGCTGAATGTGCAATTGACCTTCTATTTACCGAAATAGACTTTTCCATATTTACAGATGAGACAATCAAATTCTACCAAGATATATTTGGTAACTTTTTGCCGGAATTTCTCGATGCCTGGCAGGAGCCGGAACGGAGACGTGTTTGCAAAAAGAAAATCCAGTATTTAGAGCAAAAAGTGAACGGTATTGAGGACGAACATGTGCGAATCCAATTATATAAATCCCTCTTCTTTTTTGCTCCAAAGTATTGTGCAATAGATTTCGGTAAATGTCCGACAAGCTATTCCTATGAAGATATCTGTTTTTTGAATGAGCAATTCTCAAAATACGGGAAATATCATCTTCAAGAAATGCTCCAAATAGTGTATCAACTGCACATAGACCAGTTACTTCCGCACATTTTGATTTCTATAAATGACTGCTTTAATCAGGCAAAGCCCAATTTAAATCAGTTCGCTGCGATCATTAAAGATAATCGCCAAATTGTCCAGTTAATTATTTATAAGGCATTTGTCAAATACAGCGAGGAAATCAAACGGGAGCACCAGTTGACGTTGGCTTATGAAAGCATTCTGGAAACTCTGGCTGAATTAGACTATGAGGATGCTGCTGTAATTTTGGACGAATTTCGATTGCACTAATAAAATACCCTATCCAATCTGAGTGATTAAGTACAATATGCGACAACTGAAATCTGTAACTGCGTCTTTTGGCAACGTCGTAAAAGCCGGACAAGCTCTATATCACTTGCTCCGGCTTTTACAGTCAGACAACCAGGGTACATATTGTACCCTGGTTGTGCAGTTGATAGGAATTGGCCAATACAAAGAGTGATGTATATTAGGGACAATTTGGGGCTTATTTTTCTCAAAAATGGATAATAAATCCTGTTTTGTTGATTTTTGCCTTGCTATTAATCGCCATTTACCGGGATATACTGCTGAAAAATGTAATAAAATATCAAGTTAAAAAAGTTTTTGTCCCTTATTGACATCACTCATGTCGGGTTCCCCCATTTTGCAAAACGGCAAATTTGTGGGCGCGGTGACCCATGTGCTGCTGAACGACCCAACCAAAGGATATGGAATTTTCCTCGAAACTATGCTGAAAGCGGCGAATTGATCGTTCACATGCAAAGCGGCTGTCCAATGGACGGCCGCTTTACATACCGCAATGATGGACGGAGCATACAACAAGCGAGACAAAGAAAACTCTATGCGCAATCGTTCACGCAAAAATTACAAATATTTTTTTAAAATTTTCCGTTAAATATAAATATAAATAAAATAAAAATATTAAATAATTGACATGTAAAAATTTTATAAAAAGCAAACGTTTGCATTGATTTTAAGAAAAGAGTGGAGTATACTGAGGAAGCCAAAATTTGAAGAAGAGGAAGTTGTGCGCCATGTCTACGCTTTTGTCTGTTTCCATTGCCATGCTGGCGGGACTGCTGATGACCCGGGTGTTCAACCTGTGGAAACTGCCGGATGTCACCGCTTACCTGGTGGCCGGTGTGCTGATCGGGCCCTACTTTCTGGGGTCCATGCACATGGAAGGACTGGGTTTTGTCTCCAGTCAGGCAGTGGGCAGTTTGGGTCTGGTCTCGGAAGTGGCCCTTGGCTTCATCGCCTTTTCCATCGGCAATGAATTTCGCTTGCAGGACCTGAAGGCCACCGGCAGGCAGGCGGCAGTCATCGGCATCTTCCAGGCGCTGACGGCCACCGCACTGGTGGACCTTGCCCTGCTGGCGGTCCATTTCCTGATGCCGGAGAAGCTGTCCCTGGCCCAGGTGCTCACCTTGGGTGCCATTGCCACGGCCACCGCTCCCGCCGCCACCCTGATGGTGGTGCGCCAGTACAAAGCCAAGGGACCTCTCACCACGCTGCTGCTGCCCATCGTGGCCCTGGATGACGCGGTGGGCCTGGTGGTGTTCGCGGTATCCTTCGGCATTGCCAAGACCCTGGTCAGCAATGCAGTGGACCTGGTGTCCATCCTGGTGAATCCGTTGGTGGAGATCGTGGGGTCCCTGGTGCTGGGCGCTGTCATGGGCTGGCTGCTGACGCAGCTGGAAAAGCTGTTCCACTCCAATACCAACCGCCTGAACATGACCATCGCCTTCGTGTTTCTCACGGTCTCCCTGTCCATGCTGGAATTCCGCCTGGGTCCCGTCACCGTGGGCTTTTCCTCTTTGCTGGTGTGCATGATGCTGGGGACGGTGTTCTGCAATCTCTGCCCCTTGTCCGGCGACCTGATGGAAGCGGCGGACAAATGGACCTCGCCGCTGTTTGCCCTGTTCTTTGTCATCAGCGGCGCGGAGCTGGAGCTGGATGTGTTCACCGATTGGGCCATCGTCTGTGCCGGTGTGGTATACATTCTCTTTCGCTCCGCCGGAAAATACCTGGGCGCTTATGCCAGCGCCAAATGGATGAAGTGCGCTCCGGAGGTCTGCAAATATCTGGGCATCACCTTGCTGCCCCAGGCAGGCGTGTCCTTGGGCATGTGCGCCACGGCCATGCAGTTGGGAGAGCAGGGGAGCCTCATCCGCAATATCACCCTGTTTTCCGTGCTGGTCTATGAGATGGTGGGCCCTTTGCTGACTCGCCAGGCCCTGACCGCGGCCGGAGACATCAAGCCCATATCCGAGGAGGTCCGCAACCGCCGGCAGACCAAGCTGGAGTTGGCAAAGAAAAACGGGAAATAAAAACCGTGCCCCACTCGCGGCGAGTGGGGCACACTGCTTAATATGCGGCTAGCTTTTCGTTGAGCTTGCGGTAGACCCGCTGGCGGAACCAGGGTTCGCTGGAGGCCTCCACAGCACCCTCCGGCGTAAACCAGCCCACCCGGCTGTTCTCGTCCGGTTTGCAGCGGACGGCCTCCGCCGGGTCCGCTTCCACCAGAAAGGTGACGTTCAGATGCAGGTGGGAGGATACGTATTTTCCGTGTTTCTCATGGCCGTCCACGGTGAGGATCTCCAAAGAGTAAATATCCGGCGACACCGCCCGGACCTTTGTCAGGCCGCTTTCCTCCCGGACCTCCCGCAGAGCCACTGCAAGCAGGTCGTGGTCCCCGTCGGCATGGCCGCCCAGCCAGGCCCAGGAGTCATATAAATTGTGATATGCCATCAGCACCTGCCGCCGGTCCGGGCTTACCACCCAGGCGGAGGCCGTCAGGTGGGCGGCACAGTTGTGGCGGGTGTACAGCTCCTCTCCGCTTTGCAGCCGCCGCAAAAGCTCCTTCCGGTCCTGTGCCTCCTGCTCGTTCCAGGGCCGGTAGACTGTGATCTGTTCCAAAAGCTCCATGGTCCCGCCTCCTTTGCTTTATCATAGCACAGGGCGACAAATAAGGGAAGTGGCAGCGCCAAAATCCTTGAACACCAGATGTCTGTTGAATTTTTTTGAAAAAAACGGTCGAATGATTTTTGGAATTTATTTACAGTTTGCGGTTGCAAAAGCTGTCCAATTATGATAATTTATAGAAAACGTGATTTGAAGCTTCATGAATCCGTCGCAAAGAGGGAAGTGGGTATTTTCCAGACGCTGCCCGGCTTTCCCAGGACCAAAAAACTGAAAAAGGACAGGGAAAACATGGATACCAGGAAAACTGTATTGCTGGCAGATGCCAACGAAGAATTCCGCGGGATGCTGCGGGAGATCATAGACCAGACAGAGGAATTCACCGTGGTGGGTTCCACAGGGGATGGGGCGGAAGCTTTGCAGTTGATTGAACAGCGGCAGCCGGATTTGGTTTTGATGGATGTGGTGCTGCCGGGACTGGACGGCTTTGGTGTGATGAAGCGCATGGACCTGCAGGCGGAAAAGGCGCCCCGGGTCATACTGCTCTCGGCATTTTGCAACGAGCAGGTGGCGGCGGAGGCGGTGAGCCTGGGCGCCAGCTATTTCTTCCCCAAGCCCTGTGACACGCAGACCCTGCTGGACCGGATGCACACAGTGCTCCAACAGCCGGAGGGGGAAGCGGAGCCAGCCGCACCGGACATGAAAAACCGGGTGACCGCTGTCATCCATGAGATCGGTGTTCCCGCCCATATCAAGGGCTACCAGTATCTGCGGGAGGCCATCCTCATTGCCGTGGACGATATGGATGTCATCAACGCCGTTACTAAGGTGCTGTACCCGGAGGTGGCCAAGCGCTTCGGCACCACCCCCTCCCGGGTAGAGAGGGCCATCCGCCACGCCATTGAGGTGGCCTGGGACCGGGGTGACCTGGAGACGCTGCAAAAGTACTTTGGCTACACGGTGTCCAACGCCAAGGGCAAGCCCACCAACTCGGAGTTCATCGCCATGATCGCCGACCGGCTGGTGCTGGAGCAGAAGCGCCCCCGCCACGCTTGAATCCGCGAAAAAGGAGAGGCAATGCCTCTCCTTTTTGCTGTTACGCTGTTTTTAGAATTTCTCCCGCCAGGGCCATCTGAGCCACTGTGGGAGCCTCGTCAAAGCGAATTTCCACGATGCGCTCCGGCCAGCAGAGGAGATAGCGTTCAGAGGGGGAGTCCGGGTAGCGGTACAACTGATAGGCCTCCGCCGCTCCCCAGGGAGCGGCGTCAATGGGCCGGTAAGTACTGCGGTACTCCACCGGATCGTTGAACCAGTACCGCTCCAGCATGCTTTTCTTGCAGATGCCGTACAAAAACGGCGCCTTGACCTCCACGATATCGTATTCCAGGTCGGGCTCTTCCAGGGCGTCCATCCGGGGCCGCTGGGTGTATTCCCGGAAGGATACCAGCACAGTCTCGGAGATCCGGGCCTCTGTGGACCAGCGGGTGTAGTCCGTGCCCGTCAGCGCCTCTACCCGCAGGGGAATGTCATCCTGATAGACCTCCCAGGTCATGCCCCGATATTCGTAGGTCTCCACCAGCCTGCGGTCCTCCAGACAGCCGGAGCGGACGCCCCGGAAGTTCAGAGTTATCATCCCGCCCGCCAGTGCTGCTGTCAGCACCGCACTCATGATGACTGTTACCGCCCGGGTGACGGCCCGGGGGGCCCTCATGCCCTTGAGGGCGGATTTGGCGGTATTGGTCAGCAGCAGGATGATGGCAAAGGCCGCCAGCCAGAACAGCGTGGCAAACAGTGTGGTCCGGGCATTCCCTAAAAACGCGGAGAGGAAAAAGAGAAGGACGATGACTACCAGCAGCAGACTGAGCCGCCGGTGGGTGCGGATGGGCAGAAATTCCCCGGTGGCCTCCGACAGCGCTTTGGCCCTCCTGTGCCAGCGGAAATAAAACAGGAGCTCGTACAGTTCGATCCCCAGGAACAGCAACCAGGTGGGCAGGGCGTACAGGGAGGAGGGCGTGGAGAGAAAGTCCACCGGGTCTTCCCAAAACCGCCACAGCTGGAAGCACACCTGGAAAAGGCCCAGGGCCACCATGGCTGCCATCCCCTGTAGGGAGGAACGCTTCATGGCACGATGGACCGTGTCCACCTGTGTGCGGGCGTCGGTCTCTAAAGGGACCGGGTCCTGGGCCGCCGTGTAAAAGATCTGCATCTGCCCCCACCGGGCCGCCAGGTGCCACCCGGCGGATTCGCAGTAATCCTCATAGGTCTGCTGGCCCTCCGTGGGGCCGGGGTCAAATTCGGAGGCGGCGGGGAAGTAAGTGACGGCGAAGCGGAGCGTCTGCGGTTCAACGCGGCGGTAGCGCCAGAGATAGGTCCCCGGCTGCTCCACCATCCAGCCCTTGGCGGCCATTTTTTCCAGGTGGGCCTGGATGCCGGTGTGGTCAAAAAAGGCAAAGACCTCCAAGCGGCGTTTCGTGTCTTTCATGTGCCGGCACCTCCTGTCAGTGTCTCATAGTCCGCCGCCAGCGTCTTCAGGCGGCGGTATTCTTCCTCCAAAGCGGTCTGCCCCACCTGGGTGATGAGGTAGCTGCGTCTGCGGCCCTCCACCTTCGTCTCCGCAATATAGCCCGCCTGCACAAAGCTCTCCAGCAGGTTGTAAAGGGTCCCTGGGCCTACCGCCACCCGGCCTTGGGTCAGCTCTGCCACATGGGTCATGATGTCCGCGCCGCACTGCTCCTGCCGCAGGCACAGCAGAATATAAAACATCTGCTCCGTCAGGGTCTGGAATTTTTCCCGGGCCATGGCACCACCTCCAATATCGAATATCGCTATTTACAGCTCCAGTATAATATCGAATATCGATGATGTCAAGAGAGCAAGGAGAAATACTTGCCTTTTCCCCGGGAACATGCTATCCTGTATTTATCCAGTAAAGAAAAAGAGGAGAAACAGGGATATGAAGTATTCTTTTCGCCCCCAGGGCGTCTGTGCCCGGGAAATGCAGGTGGATGTGAACGACCAGGGCATCATTGAGAACCTGGCGGTCGTGGGCGGCTGCAACGGCAATCTGCAGGGCATCGGCGCTCTGGTGAAGGGAATGCCCGCCCAGGAGGCCATCACCCGCCTGAAGGGCATCCGCTGCGGCGGCAAGCCCACCTCCTGCCCGGACCAGCTGGCTCAGGGCCTGGAAAAGATCCTGACGGAAAGCGGCAAGTGATCAGCCTGAAAAGGACCTGTCGGTGGACAGGTCCTTTTTGCGCTTTGGTACACCTTGGAATAAAGTTTACAAAGACCCGGTGGACAATGCCCTGAAAAAATGATATATTAAAAGCCGCTGTTAAAATCCCGGAGGAGAAAATGATATGAAGATCGTTCTGGTCATCGATCAATTCGATGACGCCAATAATGGCACCACCATCAGCGCCCGGCGGTTTGCCATGGCTCTGAAAGAGCATGGCAACGAGGTGCGGGTCATCGCCATCGGCAAAAACGCGGATTATAAGTACGCTGTCCGCCAAATGAAGTTTCCTCCGGTGGTGGAGCATCTCATCACCAGCCAGGGAATGCGCCTGGCCATTCCCAATAAACACGTATTTGAAAAGGCGGCGGCCTGGGCGGATGTGGTGCATTTCATGATGCCCTCCCCCCTGGCCATCACGGGATTGCGGCATGTGGAGAAGCTGGGCATCCCCCATACGGCGGCGTTCCATTGCCAGCCGGAGAACATCACCTTCACTCTGCACATGGGCAATAACCGCCGGGTGAACGACTTTGTGTATGACAAGTTCCGGGATACCTTCTTCAACCGCTTCACCCACATCCACTGCCCCAGCAATATGATCGCAAACCAGCTCCGCCAGCATGGCTACACCGCCCAGCTCCATGTGATCTCCAACGGCATCAGCCCCCAGTACGTTTACGGCAAACGGCCCAAGGAGGACTGGATGGAGGGCTTTTTCAATGTGCTCATGGTGGGCCGTTACGCCGGAGAAAAGCGGCAGGATGTGCTCATCGACGCCTGCGCCAAATCCCGCCACGCGAACCGCATCCAGGTCATCCTGGCCGGCAAGGGGCCTCTGGAGAAAAAGTACCGGAAGCTGGCGGAAAAACTGCCCAACCCCATTGTCATGAGCTTTTACGAGCCGGACCGTCTGCTGGAGATCCTACATATGGCGGATTTGTACGTCCACACCTCCGACGCGGAGATCGAGGCTATGAGCTGTATGGAGGCCTTTGCCTGCGGCCTGGTGCCCGTCATCGCCGACTCCCCCCGCTCTGCCACGCCCCAGTTCGCCCTGGATGAGCGGAGCCTGTTCCCGGCGGGGGACAGTGACGCCCTGGCCCAGCGCATCGACTGGTGGATCGAGCATCCGGAGGAGCGGAAGGACATGGAGCTGCGCTACGCCGAGCACGCCAAGCAGTACGCCCTGGAAAAGTCCATCGAGCAGACAGAGGAGATGTTCCGCATGGCCATCGAGGAGCAGAAAGCGGCCAAAGAGAGCCTCCACAAGTGAATTTCCGACAAAGCCACACGGCCGCCCGCACGGGCGGCCGTGCTCAGGTTGTCGAAAAATTCTTTTCGACAGCCTGAGCAAGTTTTTCAGCACTTAAAAAGTCCTGAAAAACTTAGATTTCAAACGAAAGACACCCCTCCTGGGTTTCTTTCGTAACTATCTTCCTTCCCGTTATCCAGCAGTTCACCCTTTTTCAACAAGCTCAGCACGGCCGCCCGCACGGGCGGCCGTGCTTTTGCATACACTGGCACAGCAAAGGAAGTGAGGAGATCCACCATGGCATATTCCGACCGGGAGCTGCTGGCGCGGCTCATCCAGTGCGAGGCGGGCGGAGAAGGCGAGAATGGAATGAAGGCGGTGGCCGGCGTGGTCATGAACCGCGTCCACGCCAAGGGCGGGGAATACGCCCGGGTAGGGCAGGGCAGCATCCGCAACATCATATTCCAGCCCTACCAGTTTGTCTGTGCCAGCGAAACGGAGGGCGGGGTCTATAACCCGCAGAATATTTACAACATGCGGCCTGAGCAGATCCACTATGACATCGCGGACTGGGCAATAGCCGGAAACCGGCTGCCGGATGTGGCGGAGTCGCTGTGGTTTTACAATCCCTTCGGGCCTAAGTGCCGGTCCCGCTTTCCGTCGGATGTGGGATACTGGCAAACGCGCATCGGCGACCATTGCTTTTACAATCCGACGGATGCGTACTATAAAACTTGAGAGGTGTTATCATGCAGCGTTTACCGAATACTTACGGAGCATCCATGCCGCAGGTGATGGAACAAAACCGGCAGAGAATGGCTGGGGACTGGTCCGGCGAGATCAGCCGGACACCTGTGGAGCCCATCCACCAAACACCTGCCGGATCTTCCAGCTTGTCCGGCACAGGCGGCCTGGTGAGCCAGGGGGGCATGGCCGCCCCTGCCGGACTGTCCGGTTCCAGAGGCCCCGTCCCCGAGCTGGAGGACATGGGCAACGACCTGGCGGTGGAGGTCATCACCGCCCCCACCTCCACTCAGGAAGCCTATCTTGGCTCCTGGAAGGCCCTGCTGTCCCGCTATGAGGGGAGCTACGTGGTGGCCACCTTCCTGGTGGGCAATCAGAATACCATCTCCTGGGAGGGCATCCTATTCGATGTGGGCAACGACTATCTCACCATCTATCAGGAGAGCCGGGACCGCTATATCGTCAGCGATTACTATTCCCTGAAATTCATCGAGTTCTATGACATCCAGCGCCGCCGCCGCTGCGCGGAGCTGCTGCAGGAGGACGGCTGGCAAAGCAACGGCATGAACGACAGTATGGGCCGGAACATGTCCGGCGGTATGGGCGGCGGTATGCCCCGCCGCTGACAAGGGGATTGCGAAGCAGCGCGGAGTGTGCTAAAATTCCAGCATCACAAAAGAAAAGAGGACTGTTTTCCATGGAGTTTTTACAGTTGTCCGAAGCACGCTATTCTCTCCGTAAATTCAGTGACCGCCCTGTGGAGGCGGAAAAGCTGGCCACCATCCTGGAGGCCGGACGCAGCGCGCCCACCGCCCACAACCTCCAGCCTCAGCGCATCTTCGTCCTCCAGAGCCCCGAGGCCCTGGAAAAGGCCGACGCCTGCACCGCCGCCCACTTCCATCCTCCTGTGATCCTGGTGGTGGCCTATGACCCAGAGGCCGCCTGGAAACGGGAGACCGACGGCAAGAACCACGGCGAGATCGATGCCACCATTGCCGCCACCCAGATGATGCTGGAGGCCGCCGACCTGGGCCTTGGCACCACCTATGTGGGTATGTTTGAGCCGGAAAAGCTGCTGGCGGCCTTCCCGGAGATGGCGGGGCTGTGCCCCATCGCCATGCTGCCCCTGGGCTATCCGGCGGAGGGCGCCCATCCCTCCCGCCTCCACGCGGACCGAAAGCCCCTGGAGGAACTGGTGAAGTACCTGTAAAGGTAAAAAAAGAGACTGCCGTAGGCAGTCTCTTTTTTGTCATCTTCTTTTGCGTCCCCGGTAGCTTCCGCGGCGGCCAACGCCAACGCGGCGGCCGTAGCGGTAGCGGCGGCGGCCAAAGATCAGCTTCCACAGCAGCACCAGCACCAGCAGCACCGCCAGCACGATGACGGCGAGCTTGACGGCGGGCTTGGCGAAAAACAGTTTTACGTCCCGCCAGAAGGTCAGCAGCCGGGAGGCCTCCACATCGTTAAGGGCCAGCAAGTCCTCCGTGGCATAGACCGTCCCCTGGTAGGAAAGCTGGATGGTGCCCAGCTTGTCGCCGGTGGTGATGGGGGCTTCCACCGGGTCGGAGTTGAGGGTGATGGTCCGCTCCAGGTCCTCCGGCTCCAGACCGTTGGGCATGAGGATCTCCACATCCCGGGCGGGGTGGACGGTCACATGGTCGATCTTGGACAGGGACACCGCTACTTCTTTTGGGTATTCGTCGGCGGTGAGGATGGCCTTGTAGGAAAAATTATCGAAACCCCACTGGAACAGGCGGTTCGTCTCATAAAAGCTCATGGTGCGGATCTCGCCGTCCTCCAGGGTCAGGCGGTCACAGCCCAGCACCACGCTGATAAAGCTGAGACTGCCCTTGGCGGCGGAGGACACCAGGCAGTGGCCCGCCTCGGAGGTGGAGCCGGTCTTGATGCCGTGGGCATTTTTATTGACATAACCCCGAGAGCGCCAAACAGAGATCAGGTAGTTAGTGGAGTGGAGGGCGCGGGCCTCGTGGAGGTTGGTGGCGGGCAGGGTGATGTCGCCGGTGTCGCTGATGCGGACGAAATCCTCATGGGTCAAGGCCTCTTTCGTGATGAGGTACAAATCCCAAGCGGAGGTGTAGTGCTGGCTGTCGTGCAGGCCGGTGGGGTTGACGAAGTGGGTGTTTTCGCAGCCCAGCGCCTGGGCCTTTTCGTTCATCTGGTCCACAAAGGCGTCCACGGAGCCGGCCACGGCCTCCGCCAGAATGACGCAGGCCTCATTGGCGGATACCACCAGCATACAGTACAGCAGCTGCTCCACCGTCATGATCTCGCCGGGCTTGATGTTGGCGGTGCTGCCGTCGGTGTCCAGAGATTCGATGGTGGAGGAAGCGGTGACCTCCTGGTCCAGGGAAAGCTGCCCCTTGTCGATGGCCTCCACCACCAGCAGTGCCGTCATGATTTTCGTGAGGCTGGCGGGATACAGCTCCTGATGTTCATTTTTGGCATAGACGATGGCACCGGTGTTGGCGTCCATCAGCAGCGCTGCCTTGGCCTGGATATCCGGGTCCTCCGGGAGCGTCGGCTCCTCAGCGGCGGCAAAGGGGGTGGCCGTCAGGCTCACCAGCAGTATAAACAATAAAAAAACAGATAAAAATCGCTTTGCTTTCATGTGCAACTCCCGCAAACTATGCTATACTATATTTATTCATCGCTTCAAAGAACGGCACCGAATGACACCGTTCGACATGATACATTATATCAAAAAAAACAGGGGAGTTCAACAGTGAGAGCGGCGGGAAAAGCCACCAAAACGGAAAAGTGCCTTCTGGGTCTGACAGCGGCGTTTTTGTGTTTGCTTGCAGGCCTGTATTTCCGCGATGCCCGGCAGACGGAGCCGGTGGCCGTGGAGCCGGAGCGGATCGTTTCCCGGGAGGAGCTGGCGCCGGACCTGTCGCCACTGGATCTGAACACCGCCACGGCGGAGGAGTTGGCCGCCCTGCCGGGCATCGGCGAGGCGTTGGCGGAGCGGATCGTGGCGTACCGGGAGGCCAACGGGGCCTTTGAAAGCGTGGAAGAGCTGCTGGAGGTCAGCGGCATCGGCAAGAAAAAGCTGGCGGGCCTGGAGGGCCGGGTCCGTGTGGAGAGTGAGGAGACGGAATGAAGATCCTGGTCGTGGACGACGAAAAGTTGCTGGTAAAGGGCATGAAATTCAATCTGGAAAACGAGGGGTATCAGGTGGACTGCGCCTATGACGGTGCCGCAGCCGTGGAGTTGGCCCGGAACGGACAGTTCGACCTCATCATCCTGGATGTGATGATGCCGGAGGTGGACGGGCTGGAGGCCTGTATGCGCATCCGGGAGTTTTCCAATGTGCCCATCATCATGCTCACCGCCAAAAGTGAGGACGCCGACAAGATCATGGGCTTTGAGTGCGGGGCGGATGATTATCTCACCAAGCCCTTCAATATCCTGGAGCTGAAGGCCCGGGTCCGCGCCCTGCTGCGGCGGGCGGCCGGCGTCCAGCGGAGCCGGGGTGCCGTCCTGACAGCGGGGGACCTGACGCTGAACACGGAGGAACGGGTGGCCATCCGGGAGGGGCGGACCGTGGAGCTCACCGCAAAGGAATATGACCTCATCGAGCTTTTGATGCGGAATCCCCGGCGGGTGTACAGCCGGGAGAATCTCATGAACGTGGTGTGGGGCTATACCTACGCCGGAGATTACCGGACTGTGGACGTGCACATCCGCCGCCTGCGGGAGAAGCTGGAAAAAAAACCGGCAGAGCCGGACCACATCATGACCAAGTGGGGAGTGGGGTACTATTTCAAAGAATAAAAGCTCCTTTTGGAGCAGCCTCCAGTTAAAATTCGGCCTCAGCTATATCCTGGTCATCGCGGCGGTGCTGCTGCTGCTGAACACCTATCCCCTGCTGGTTTCGGAGGACCTGGTGTTTCGCTCCAAGGCCAGCACTTTACAGTCCAGCGTGTCCGTCATGGTGTACTCCCTGTCGGGCCTGGACCGGCTGAACGAGGAAAACGTCTCCACGGCCATGGCGGTGGTGGAGGAGACGGACATTTCCCGCATCCTGGTGACGGACGGCGCCGGCAAGGTCCTCTACGACACCCGGGAGACCGGCAGTGCCGTGGGAGAGTATGCCCTTTACACGGAGATCGTCCAGGCGCTGCTGGGCAACGACGCCTTCACGTGCAGCTATCAGGGCGGTGCCTTCCGCAGCCGGGCGTCCTCGCCGGTGCTGTATCAAAACCAGATCATCGGCGCCGTGTACGCCTACGAATACGACACGGAGCAGGCGGCGCTGCTGCAAGGGCTTCAGGAAAACCTGCTGCGCCTGTCCGCCGTCATCGCCGTGATGGTGCTGGTGCTGAGCATGGTGCTGTCCCGGGCGCTGACCCGGAAGATCGGCCGGCTGCTCACCGCCATCCGCCAGGTGCGGGAGGGCGCGTACAGCCACCGGGCGGAGATCCCTGGACGGGACGAGATCGCCCAGATCGGCCAGGAGTTCAACAGCCTGACGGACCGGCTGCAAAAAACGGAAAATGCCCGGCGGCGCTTCGTGTCCGACGCCTCCCATGAGCTGAAAACGCCGCTGGCGGCTATCCGGCTGCTGACGGATTCCATCTTGCAGACGGAGGATATCGACGCCGCCACCACCCGGGAATTCGTGGCGGACATCGGCCAGGAGGCGGAGCGCCTCAGCCGCATCACTGAGGACCTGCTGCGCCTGACCCGACTGGACAGCGGCGTGCTGGACCCGCCGGCACGGGAGGATGTGCTGCCGGTTTTGGAGCAGGTCATGCGGATGATGACCCTGGTGGCCCAGGAGCGGCAGGCGCAGCTGACCTATGACGCCGCCGGCGAGTGCACGGTGCTGGCCACCCGGGACGAGATCCACCAGGTCATTTACAACCTGACGGACAACGCCGTGAAGTACTCCGGCACCGGCGGCATCGTGCAGGTTTCCCTCCGCAGGGAAGGGGACTGGGTGGTGCTGAAAGTGGCGGACAACGGCCCCGGCATCCCGGAGGAGGATATCAACCGCGTCTTTGAGCGCTTTTACCGGGTGGACAAGGCCCGCTCCCGCAGTGCCGGCGGCACCGGACTGGGATTGTCCATCGTCAGTGATACCGTGAAAAAACGGGGCGGCTCCGTGGAAGCGGCCAACCGCCCCGGCGGCGGAGCGGTGTTCACCGTCCGCTGGCCCTGGAAGGGAGGCGAGGCCACGTGAAACGGCTGACGGCGGCCCTGTGTGCACTTTTGGCGCTGCTCAGCGGCTGTACATACGCGGCGGTGGCATCCCGGCAGGAACAGGAGAGCTATGCCCTTTATTTCCGGGAGCGGGAGCTTTCCGCCGCCCCCGGAGGCGACGCCCTGCGGGCGGAGCAGGCCTACCTGCCGGACAGTGTTGACCGGGACGATACCCTCCAGGTGGCTCAGGCGCTGCTGGAGGCGCTGCTGGACGGCCCACTGGACGAGACGCTGCGTTCTCCCTTCCCCGTGGGGACGGCGCTGCTGTCTTTGACACTGGAGGGTGGCAGGGCTGTGGTGGACCTGTCATCCGCCTATGGAACGCTGTCCGGCGTGTCGTTGACCCTGGCGGATTACGCCATTGCCTTGACCCTTACCCAGCTGCCGGAGATCTCCGAGGTGCGCATCACCGTCCGGGGACAGGAATTGGCCTACCGGGCCTCCCAGCGTTTCCACTCCCGGGATGTGCTGTTTACCACCACGGAGGACGTGGTGAGCACGGTGACGGCCACGCTGTACTTCCTGGACGAGACCGGCAGCCTGGTCCCTGTGGAGACAGAAGTGGAGCTGTACGAGGGCGACACCCAGGTAAGCGCGGTCATCAAGGCCCTGGAGGAGGGACCGGAGGAAAAGGAACTGCGTTCCGTACTGCCGGATGCCTTCCGGGTAAAGTCCGCCTGGCTGGAGGAAGATGTGTGTTATGTGAATCTCTCCTCTGCGGCCCTGCCGGAGCTGACAGATGAGCAGGCCCTGCTGACGGCGGTGAAGGCGCTGGTGCGCTCTTTGTGCTCCCTGGAGAGCGTGGAGGAAGTGCAGTTCCTGGTGGACGGCGAATTTGCCCAAAGCTACGGAACACTCCCTGTGGAGGAGCCCTATACTCCCTGACGTTAAAAAACCGCCGCGGACGGCTGTCCGCGGCGGTTTTTACCGCTACTGTCCAAAAAACAGCCGCACCGCCAGAGCGGAGGCGGCAAAGCCTGTCAGGTCCGCCGCCAGGGCCGCCGGTACCGCGTGGCGGGTGCGGAGGATGCCGGCGGAGCCAAAGTAGACGGCGATGGTGTAAAAGGTGGTCTCCGTGCTGCCCAGCATGACAGCGGCCACCCGGCCGATGTAGCTGTCCGGCCCGTGGGATTGAATGAGGTCCGTGGCCACCGCCATGGCGCCGCCGCCGGAGATGGGGCGGATGAGCATGAGGGACACGGTCTCCGCCGGGATGCCCAGCCGCTCCAGGGCTGGTGCCAGCAGCTGCGAAAACCACTCCATGGCGCCGGAGACCCGGAACATCCCAACAGCGGTCAACAGTCCCACCAGGGACGGCACGATGCGCAGCAGCACCGTCAGCCCCTCCTCGGCGCCATGGGTCAGGGCACCGTATACGTCCACCTGCCGGCCGAGGCCGATGGCTGCCACTGCCGCCAGCAGGGCGGGGACCACCAGGGAGCTGAGACTCATTGCCGCCTCCTTCCCGCCAGGGACAGCAGCCAGGCTGCCGTCAGTCCGGCCGTAACGGAAAGAACGGAGGACAGCCACACCGCCGGCAGAATGTCGAAGGGCGTTTTGCAGCCGGCGGCGGCGCGGACGGAGGCGATGGTGGTGGGCAGCAGCTGGATGGAGGCGGTGTTCAGCACCACCAGCCGGCACAGCTCGTCGCTGGCAACGCCGCCGCAGCCCCGGGCCATCCTACGGGCCGCCTGAATGCCCAGGGGCGTGGCGGCGTTGCCCAGCCCCAGCAGGTTGGCGGACACGTTGGCGGACACCGCCGCCAGGGTCTCGCTGTCCCGGCTGGCCTCCGGCAGCAGCCGCCGCATCAGCGGCCGAAAGGCCCGGGCAAGGCCGTCGGTCAGGCCGCAGACACGCATGATCTCCATAATGCCGGACCAGAGGCACAGCACACCCGCCATGGACAGGCTGAGCTCCACGGCGTTCTGGGCACCGGAGAGGGCGGCCTCCGAGACCGCGTCTATCCGGCCGGTGGCCGCGCCGAACAGCAGGGAGAGAATGACCATTCCGCCCCAGATCCATGACATCGCCATACAAATTTCCTCCTTTTACCAAGAATGTACAAAATTGTGAATGAAGTTTAAACTTTTACAACTTCAAATTGACAATTAATGACAGATTGTGATATTGTTAGCAGGCCAAAACAGAGAGGAATACCGTCAGGAAAGGAGTAATACTGTGAAAGCGACTGGAATTGTGAGAAAGGTCGACGAATTGGGCCGGATTGTCCTTCCCATCGAGATGCGCCGCACGCTGGATATCGCTGAAAAAGATGCACTGGAAATTTATGTGGAAGGTTCGTCCGTCATTCTGAAAAAATACAGACCCAGCTGTATTTTTTGCGATGGCACCAAAGACATCACTGTATTCAAAGGCAAGAATGTCTGCCCCAAATGTCTGAAGGAACTGAAAGCTCTGTAAGCAGCACGCTTGCAAAGCATAAAGAAACCGCCCCGGTCTGATCAACCGGAGCGGTTTGTGTTTTTTTCACCTTTCCAAGGCGGCGGCGTACAGCTCGTTTTTGGAAAGACCTGTGTGGGCGGAAACTTCCTTGGCGGCGTCCTTCAGCCGCATGCCGCCCTCCACCAGGGCCCGCACCTGGCTGACGCCGTCCTCCAGGGTAACAGCGGCTTCTTCCCTCTTTTCCGCGCCGGCCACCACCAGCACGTATTCACCCTTGGGGTCGTGGGCTTCGTAGTAGGCCACTGCTTCCCCCAGAGTGCAGCGCATGGTCTCCTCATGGAGCTTTGTCAGCTCCCGGCACAGGGAGATGCGCCGTTCCGGTCCGAAGGCGGCGCACAGGTCCTCCAATGTGGTGCGCAGCTTGTGGGGCGCCTCGTGGAAGATCATGGTCCGCTCCTCGCTTCGCAGACTGTCCAGATGGGCCCTGCGGCTTTTTTTGTTGACGGTGAGAAAGCCCTCAAAGGTAAAGCGCCCCGTGGGCAGGCCGCTGACCGCCAGGGCGTTCACCGCCGCGCAGCAGCCGGGGATGGACAGCACCTCCACGCCGTTTTCCGCGCACAGGCGCACCAGGTCCTCTCCGGGGTCGGAGATGGCGGGGGTGCCGGCGTCCGTCACCAGGGCGCAGGATTCCCCCGCCAGCAGGCGGGCAAGGATGCCCTGCCCGGCGGAGACATGGTTGTGCTCGTGATAGCTGACCAGAGGCTTTTTGATGTTGAAATGGTTCAGCAGCTTTACGGATACCCGGGTGTCCTCAGCCGCGATAAAGTCGGCGGATTCCAGCGTTTCCACCGCCCGGGGAGAGAAGTCCCCCAGATTGCCGATAGGGGTGGCTACTAAATACAAGGTGCCGCTCATGGAGTGTCCTCCTGTTGTCTGAAATAAATGGCGTCCAGCTCCACTGTGGGGGAGCCGTCGGGATTTTGCAAAAGCAGGGGCGCGTCCACGGAAAGCCCCGGCTTTCCGCCACGGCACCCTTCCGCCAGCACCAGAGAGGGCGCCTGACCCTCCCGCGGCTGAACGAAGCGCAGCCGCTTGGGCTCGATAACATGGGCCCGCATGGCCGCCAGCAGATCCGTCAGTCGCTCCGGCTTGTGGACCAGGCACAGCCTTCCGCCCCACCGGAGCAGGTACGCCGCCGCCCGGCACACATCCCCCAGCGTGCACTCCACCTCCGCCCGGGCGGTGCGGCGGGCACCGTCCGCGGACAGGGCGCCGTTTCCGGGCGGATAATAAGGAGGATTGCACACTGCCAGGTCAAAGCTGCCGGTGGAAAAGAGAGCCTTGACGTTCCGCAGGTCGGCGGAGTGAAAGATCAGACGGTCCCGAAGGCTGTTTTCCGCCGCTGCCTGTTCCGCCAGGCGGATGGCCGCCGTCTGGATGTCCACGCCGGTGACCCGAAGCTCCGGCTGCCGCTGCAACAGCAGCAGTCCCAAAAGCCCCGTGCCGCAGCCCAGGTCCACCACCCGCAGGCCCGGCTTCAGCCGGGGCAGGGAGGAGAGCAGGAACGTGTCCGTGCCGGGACGGAACAGGGCGTCGTCATAGACGAAGCGGAGCCCACCGGGGCAAAGGCTTTCCCAGTGTTCCATGGCGCACCTCCCAGTCGTGTGGTTTCAACAGCATTATAACGGAAAACAAAAAGTCCCGCAAGCCTAAGCTCACGGGGCTTTTATGTATCCCTTTTAGATTAGTCCTCGGGGACGATGGCGCCGTTGGGGCAGGTGTCGCTGCAAGAACCGCAGTCCAGGCAGGCGGCAGCGTCGATCACATACTGATCATCGCCCTGGCTGATGGCACCAGCGGGGCAGACATCCGCGCAGGAACCGCAGCTGACGCAGGCAGAAGTAATCTTGTAAGCCATGGGAAGCACCTCCATAAGATTTGTGATTTTCATTTTACCATACAATTCTGAAAAAGCAAGCATATCGCCGTAAAAACTTGTCTGGGATTTTGCGGAGGGAAACAGATGTTCACAATTTGTTTTCAAAAAGGTCAAAGAAAGTCAAAAACAAACTCTTGACAATTGGCCGCACCGTGCTATACTAAGCACAGAACAAAAGGTTAAAGATAGTCAAAGCCAAAAATGAAGAGACTTTAAATAGAAAGGAATGGTACGTGCGTGGGTATTTCAGATTTGATCGCCAGCTTCCTCCGGGAGAGCCTGGATACGTCGGAAAACGGTGTGCTGGAGGTCCAGCGCAGCGATTTGGCTCAGCGCTTCAACTGCGTGCCCAGCCAGATCAATTACGTCATGAGTACCCGCTTCTCTCCGGAACGGGGCTATATCGTGGAAAGCCGCCGGGGCGGCAACGGATATATCCGCATCACCCGGGTCCAGGTGGACCGGCAGACACTGATGATGCATGTCATCAACAGCCTGGGCACCCAGGTGGACCTGGCCTCCGCCAGAGCCATCCTTTCCAACCTGGTGCAGTCCGGCGCACTGGAGGAACCCGTGGCCCGGGCACTGCTGGCCGCCGTGGGCGACAAAGCCCTGGCCGCCGTGCCTCGGGAAGTTCGGGACCAGACACGGGCGGATATCATGAAGCAGGTCCTGATTTTACAGGTATAGTAAATGAATGGCCGGCGCAAATATTGTCAACAATCATTAATAGATGTCATATAGGAGGAATCAATTATGAAATGCGAAAATTGTGGCAAGAATGAAGTCACGTTTGTGTATCAGAGCAACATCAACGGCAAGGTCACGGAAAAGCACCTTTGCAGCGAATGCGCCGAGAAGCTGGGTTACACCCAGAGGATCACCGCCCATAGCCGTTCCATGATGCAGAACTTCTTTGGCGGAAGCCTGCTTGGCAACGGGTTCTTCGATGATTTCTTCTCCCCCATGCCCAGCCTTATGGGCCGGAGCGGCTGGATGCTGGAGGACCCCTTTGACGACTTCTTCGCCGACATGCCCGCCCTTAGCGCGGCGCCGGCCCAGCAGCGGGAGGAGCCCAGCCAGCAGAAGCAGAACGACCTGGTGGGCAAGGAGGAGCAGAGCCGCTTCGCCTATATGCGCCAGATGAACGCGCTGAAGCTGGAAATGAAGAAGGCCGTCCACCAGGAGAACTTT
Source organism: uncultured Dysosmobacter sp. (assembly GCA_934590165.1). GTDB lineage: Bacteria > Bacillota > Clostridia > Oscillospirales > Oscillospiraceae > Oscillibacter. The sequence goes on from CAKTOO010000009.1 coordinate 38,420, forward strand.
GAGCGTGCCGCGGAGCTGCGGGACCAGCTCCGCCAGCTGGAAGCGGAGCACAAGGAAAGCAAGTAACTATCAGATGTTCCCAAAAGGGAGGTAACGACCATGAATGAAAACAAATTCACGCCCGGAGCTGAAGAGGCTCTGCGGCTTTCCCAGGAAGCGGCGGGGGAGCTGGGCCACGGATACGTGGGCACGGAGCACCTGCTGCTGGGCCTGATCCGGGAGGGTACGGGCATCGCCCACACCGTTTTGACGGAGGCGGGCCTCACAGACGATATGATCGTGGAGATCATCAAAACCAGCGTGGGCGCGGGCCTGCCCGGCAGCAACCCCGCCCAGGGGCTGACGCCCCGGGCCAAGCACGTGGTGGAGATCGCCATGGAGGATTCCATCCGGGGCGGCTATAACTACGTGGGCACGGAGCACCTGCTGGCCGGCATCCTGCGGGAGGGCAACAACATGGCCGTCCGCATCCTGCGGACCGCCGGCGTGGACGCCAAACACTTGTACACCGCCCTCATGCAGAAGCTCAGCGACAGTCCCAGGGGCCGGAGCGGCGACACCGCCAAGGCCGCGGCCAAGGATGACGGCGGCAAGACCAAGACGCTGAAGGAGTTCACCCGGGACCTGACGGCCGATGCCCGTGCCGGCAAGCTGGACCCGGTCATCGGCCGGGACAGCGAGATCCAGCGGGTCATCCAGATCCTGTCCCGCCGCACCAAAAACAACCCCTGCCTCATCGGTGAACCCGGTGTGGGCAAGACGGCCATTGCCGAGGGCCTGGCAAGAAAGATCGTCCTGGGCGATGTGCCCGACGACCTGCTGGATAAGCGCCTGCTGTCCCTGGACCTCTCCGGCATGGTGGCCGGCACCAAGTACCGGGGCGAGTTTGAGGAGCGCATCAAGAAGGTGCTGGAGGAGGTCCGGAAGTCCGGCAATGTGATCCTCTTCATCGACGAGCTGCACACCATCGTGGGCGCCGGCTCCGCCGAGGGTGCCGTGGACGCCGCCAACATCATCAAGCCGGCCCTGGGCCGGGGCGAGATCCAGGTCATCGGCGCCACCACCCTCAACGAGTACCGCAAGTATATCGAAAAGGACGCCGCCCTGGAGCGTCGGTTCCAGCCGGTACAGGTGGGCGAGCCCAGCCGGGAAGCCTCCTTGGAGATTTTGAAGGGCTTGCGGGAGAAGTATGAGCAGCACCACAAGCTGCACATCACCGATGAGGCCCTGGAGGCTGCCGTCAACCTCTCCGCCCGGTATATCAATGACCGCTTCCTGCCGGACAAGGCCATCGACCTGATGGACGAGGCAGCCAGCCGTGTCCGCATGGAGGCGGAGGAGATGTCCCCCGAGCTGAAGAGCCTGGAGGAGAAGATCAACGCCCTGGTGAAGGACAAGGAAGCCGCCATCGCCGCCCAGGACTATGAAAAGGCCGCCCAGCTGCGGGATATCGAAAAGAATTACCGGGACCAGGTGGAGCAGGAGCGGGAGAAGCGGAAGAAGAACAGCGCCCAGCACCGGCCTGTCACCGAGGAGGATATCGCCGCCGTGGTGTCCGGCTGGACCGGCATCCCCGTCACCCGTTTGACGGAGGACGAGGGTGAGCGGCTGCTGCACATGGAGGATACGCTGCATAAGCGCGTGGTGGGCCAGGACGAGGCCGTGAAGGCCGTGGCCCGGGCCATCCGCCGGGGCCGTGTGGGATTGAAGGACCCCAAGCGTCCCATTGGCTCCTTCCTGTTCCTGGGCCCCACCGGCGTGGGCAAGACGGAGCTGTGCAAGTCCCTGGCGGAGGCCATGTTCGGCGACGAGAACGCCATGATCCGCATCGACATGTCCGAGTACATGGAGCGGCACACGGTCTCCCGCCTCATTGGCTCTCCTCCCGGCTATGTGGGCCACGACGAGGGCGGCCAGCTGACGGAGAAGGTCCGCCGGAAGCCCTACTCCGTGGTGCTGTTCGATGAGATCGAAAAGGCCCATGAGGACGTTTGGAACGTGCTGCTGCAAATTCTGGATGACGGCCGCATCACGGATTCCCAGGGCCGCACCGTGGACTTCAAGAACACGGTCATCGTCATGACCAGCAATATCGGCGCCAAGGCTCTGACTGCCGCGGGGGCCAAGTTGGGCTTCTCCTCCGAGGAGCGCGGCGGTGACCCCGACGCGGAGACCGCCTTCCAGCGGGCCAGGGACACGGTCATGGCGGAGCTGCGCCAGACCTTCCGGCCCGAGTTCCTCAACCGCATCGACGATATCATCGTCTTCCGCGCCCTGACCCAGGCGGATATCCAGGAGGTGGCCCGCCGGATGCTGAATACCGTTTCCGCCCGGATGGAGGCCATGGGCATCCACCTGGACGCCAGCGACGAGGCTGTGGCGGAGCTGGCCAAGGAGGGCTTCGACCCCAAGTACGGCGCCCGTCCTCTGCGCCGGGCCATCCAGAGCAAGGTGGAGGACGCCGTGGCCGAGAAGATGCTGGATGGCACCTTCCAAAACGGCGACACCGCCCGGCTGACGGTGGAGGACAACAAGCTCTGCGTCACGAAATGAGCCCAATAAAATACCGCTGCAAGCATTTGGCTTGCAGCGGTATTTTTCGTCCGGTCACAGCTTCCGCAGGGCGTCCACCAGGGCGGTCTTGCTCTCGGTTTGGGCGTCCTTCATCTTCACGATGCGGGCGGGGCTTCCCGCCACCACGGCGTTTTCCGGCACATCCTCGATGACCACGGAACCCGCGGCCACCACGGCACCCTTGCCAATGTGGATGCCCTCAATGACCACGGCGTTGGCGCCGATGAGCACATTGTCCTCCACGACCACGGGGGTGGCGGAGGCGGGCTCCACCACGCCGGCCAGCACGGTGCCGGCGCCGATGTGGCAGTGGTCACCCACGGTGGCCCGGCCGCCCAGGATGGTGCCCATGTCGATCATGGTGCCCTTGCCGATGACGGCGCCGATGTTGATGACGGCGCCCATCATGATGACGGCGCCCTCGCCGATGGTGACCTTTTCCCGGATGATGGCGCCGGGCTCGATACGGGCGGGGATGCCCTTCAGGTCCAGCAGGGGCACGCCGGAGTTCCGCCGGTCGTTTTCCACCACGTAGTCGGTGATATAGGGGGCGTTGGCCTCCAGAATGGGTTGGAGCTCCGCCCAGTCGCCGAACACCACGTGGCTGCGGCCCTCGCCGAAGACCTTGGCGGAGCCGAAGTCCACGGGGGCGGTGGTGTTCACGTACACCTTGACGGGGGTCTTTTTCTCGGAATTTGCAATGTAATCGATGATCTCCTGTGCGTTCATACGGTCATTCTCCAAATAAGATTTTTTGCAGGTCATAGACGCCGTTGGCCTTTCCCGGCAGCAGCCGGGCCATGTGCAGGGCGCCGTTTACAAAGAGCTGGCGGCTAGCGGCCCGGTGGGTGATGGAAAACTCCTCGTCAGGGCCGAAGAACTGAACGGTGTGGGTGCCGGCCACGGTGCCGCCCCGGAGGGAATGAATGCCTACCTCGCCCGGGTCCCGCTTGCCGCAGTTGCCCTCCCGGCCATAGACCGGTGTCAGCTGGTGCTGGGGGTCGATGGCGTCCAGCAGGAGCTTGGCGGTGCCGCTGGGGGCGTCCGCTTTTTGATTGTGGTGGACTTCCGTGATCTCAATGTCGAAATCCGGCTTCAGCACGCCGCTGACGGCCTGCAGGGCCCGGATGAACACCGCAACGCCCAGGGAGAAGTTAGCGCTCCACAAAACGGGGGCATAAGCGCCCAGAGCCCGCAGCCGCTCCAGCTCCGCGGCGGAATAGCCGGTGGTGCCGGAAAGAAGGGGAGTGCCGGTGCGGCGGATGTAGCTTTCCACGGCGCCCAGAGCCCCGGGACGGGAGAAGTCGATGACCACATCGGCGGTCAACTCTGGGTCCTCCAGGCGAAACAGGTCTTCGTGGCCCAGGGCGGCAACGATCTCGTCACCGCCCGCCAGAGCCGTCTCCTGAATGAGGCGGCCCATCTTGCCCCGGCCGATCAGCAGGAACCTCACAGCAGACCAGCCTCCTCCAGGGAAGCGCGGAGGACGGCGCTGTGCTCCGCACTCATCTCACAAAGGGGCAGCCGCATGGGGCCCACGTTCAATCCCATCATGTTCATGGCGGCCTTGACGGGAATGGGGTTCACCTCAATGAACAAATCGTTCATGACCCGCAGATAGCGCAGGTGGTTGGCAACGGCCTGGGCCTGGTTGCCGGAGAGGTAATCCGCCACGATCTGGTGGCACATGGCGGGCATGACATTGGCGTACACGGAAATGACGCCGCTGCCGCCGATGCTCATCAGGGGCACGGTGATGTCGTCATTGCCGGAGTACAGGGCGAAGTCGGGGCCGATGCAGTGGGCGATCTTCATGGCGTAGGACATGTCGCCGCTGGCCTCCTTGATGCCCACGATGTTGGGGTGCTTGGCAAGGCGCTCCACCACGGAAACGGGGATGGAGCAGCCGGTGCGGCCGGGGACGTTGTACAGCAGGCAGGGAATGTGCACGGCGTCCGCCGCCTGGGCGAAGTGGCGGTACATGCCCTCGGGGTTGGCCTTGTTGTAGTAGGGGGCGATGAGCAGCAGGGCGTCGGCGCCCATATCCTGGTACTGGATGCTCTTTTCGACCTGCGTGGCGGTGCAGTTGGAGCCGCTGCCCACGATGACGGGCACCCGGCCATTCACCACGCGGATGGTGTGCTCCACCACAGAGACGTCCTCCTCATGGCTCATGGTGGAGTATTCGCCGGTGGTGCCCAAAGTCAAAATGGCGTCGGTGCCGGCGGCGATCTGGCGCTCCAGCAGCTGCGTCAGCACTTCAAAATTTACGCTGCCGTCCTCGTGGAACGGGGTGATCATGGCGACGATGGATCCTTGTACATGTTCGAACTTCATTGTGGTGTCCTCCATACTTTCATAAAATAAAAAGTCGGTAGAGACACGCCCCTACCGACAGCCTTTCATGTTTTGAAAACATGGAGTGTTCTGTAAGTGGATAGCGCCCCCGCGGCCCATGCCGCGGACAGTCCCGCGGGTATTCCCCGCGGACCCACCGCCCGCCTGCACCCAGACGGACAGTTCGGCGGACTTGCCTCCTCCATGTTCCCAGCCTGCCGGCTCCCATGGGCTCATCGCATCCGCGCCTCTATCTCATTTTTGGCTATCATACCATCGTGCTTTGGTAAATGCAAGAGGAAAATGAAAAAATTACTCTCCTGGGGAAACAAGTGTGTTATAATGGCGGAAACTGATGACTCGAAGGAGGAGCCTTTCATGTCTGTGGCAGATCACCGCCGAAAATTGCATACCATTCCCGAACTGATCGACCAGCTGCCGGAAACGGCGGCATATGTCCGCTCCGTACTGGAGCCGCTGGGGTGCCGGTTGTCTGAGCCCATCCCCGGCAGCGTCTGCGCTTGGTTTGACGCCGGAAAGCCGGAGACCGTGGCCTTCCGGGCGGATATGGACGCCCTGCCGGGAACGGAGACCACCGGCGCTCCCTATGCCTCCACCCACAGCGGCATCATGCACGCCTGCGGCCATGACGGCCACACCGCCATGGCGCTGGCTCTGGCGGAATACGTGTCCGCCCACCTGGCGGAGCTGCCCCGGAACGTGCTTTTTGTGTTCCAGCCGGCGGAGGAGACCACCGGAGGTGCCCAGCGGCTGTGCGAGGCCGGTGTGCTGGCGGACCACGGCGTGACGCGGATCTTCGGCCTGCACCTGTGGCCGGGCCTGCCGGAGGGGACGGTCTATACCCGCCCCGGGCCCCTGATGGCCCGTGCCAATGAGGTGACGGTGACGGTCACCGGAAAGAGCGTCCATGTCTCCCGGGCCAGCGAGGGGCGGGACGCCCTGGCTGCGGGGACGGAGTACCTCCGTCGGGCCTATGCCATGGTGGACGCCCTGCCGCCTGAGGAGCCCAGGGCCTTCCTGTTCGGCAAGATGACCTCCGGCACCGTCCGCAACGCCGTCAGCGGGAAAACGGTGCTGGAGGGGAGCCTGCGCACTTACCGGGAGGAGACATACCGCTATTGCAGGGAACAGCTGGAAGCCATCGGCCGGGACATTGCAGACGGGACCGGCTGCGGTGTGGAGGTGTATCTGAACGAGGGTTACCCGGCGGTATTGAACCACGAGGGACTGTATAAAGAGGTCTGCGCCGCCCTGGGAGACGCGTCTCCCGCCCTGATGGATACGCCGGCCCTGGCGGCGGAGGACTTTGCCTTTTACCAGCGGGCCGTTCCCGGTGTGTTTTTCTTTCTGGGCGCGGGAGCGGTGCCGGAACTCCATTCTCCGGATTTCAATTTTGATGATGAGACCGTGCTGCCCAAGGGCGTGGAGTTTTTGAAAAAGCTGCTGATGCTGCCGTAAAGCGGAAATGGAAAAAGCCGCCGCACAACCGTGCGGCGGCTTTGCGGTTACAGGCTCTGAATGAACCGCTCCACCCGGTCCAGGCCCTCCTTCAGGTCCTGGTCGGAGTAGCAGTAGGAAAGGCGCATGAAGCCCTCCGTGCCGAAGTAGATGCCGGGGATCAGGCCCACCAGACCCTCCTTCAGCATCCGGGTGCAGAAGGTGACAGAGTCCATGCCGAACTTCCGGATGTCGATGAACATGTAAAAGGCCCCCTGGGGCTCCTCTACCTCCAGGCCTATGTCCCGCAGGCGCCGGTACACATAGTCCCGCCGCTTGCGGAAAAGCTCCGCCACGCCGTCGGTGGGCAGGCCCAGGGCCGTGACACAGGCCCGCTGGACGAAGGAGGGAATGGAGGTGACGGCGTACTGGTGGAGCACCTGGATGCGGCTCATGACCGGGCCGTCCGCCATGCAGTAGCCCAGCCGCCAGCCGGTCATGGCATAGGGCTTGGAAAAGCTCTGGACCACGATGCTCCGGTCCCGCATGTCCGCGTATTCGGCAAAGCTGTGGTAGTCCTCTGTGTAGCACAGCGCCCGGTACACATCGTCGCATAGGACGAAAATAGGCTTGTCCCGCAGTACTTGGTGGATGCCCTCCAGCGTTTCCCGGGTATACACGCAGCCGGTGGGGTTGTTGGGGGAAGTGAGGACGATGGCCTTGGCCTTGGGTGTAATGGCCGCCGCCAGCTCCTCCGGGACGATCTGGAAGCGGCTGTGCTCCGTGGGCAGGAACACGGGCACTGCGTCCCGCAGTCGCACCAGGGCCTCATACAGGCCGAAGGCGGGGGTGGGGATGATGACCTCGTCGCCGGGGTTCAAAATAGCGGAGAGGGCGATGGACAGCGCCTCCGTGGCGCCCACGGTGGTGACGATCTCCTCCGGCGCGTATACAAGGCCGTGAACCGTTTCCTCAAAGCGGGAGATGGCCTCCAGCAGGTAGGCGTAGCCGTTGCCGGGGGGATAGTGGGTGTCGTTATCGTCCAGGGCGGCCTTGGCGGCCTCCTTCACGGCGTCAGGGGTGTTCAGGTCCGGCTCGCCGATGGTCAGGGCGCAGGCGCCGGGGGTGTCCCGCACCAAATAGGAGAACTGGCGGATGCCGGAGATCTCCACCTGGGTCACGGCGGTGTTCAAGGTCAGCTTCATAAGTCCACGCTCCTCGCCGGGTGAGATTTGGCAATAGTATAGGCGGATGAAAAAGGGATGTCAATGCATGAATATGTAAAAAAAGAGACCTTCCTGGCGGGAAGGCCTCTTTTTTTGTGTCAAAGCTCAGGCGGCGGGGGAGGCTTCTTCGCCCTCAAACCGGAAACCGCTGGCGGCGACGATGCCGTTTTCCGGGAAGTCGGCGCCCTCCAGCGCATAGTCATACCAGATGTGGTCGCCCACATCCAGCAGCACTGCCCGGGGCACCTGGGCGGCGTTGAAGTCCAGGAAGCCGATGCCGTTTTCCAGCTGCACATAAAAGTGGGTGTTGCCGCCGATGACGGAGGTGCGGATCTCAGCGATGATGCCATCCTGGGTGCGGACCTCGCCGCCGGAGACGCCGGTCTGTCCGGCGCCGATGAGGCCGGCGTTGGCCAGAGCCTGCCGGTAATTGCTCTCGCAGGCGGCCACGGTCTGGCCGGTCTCCACGATCTGATACTGTTCCACATTCACCATGGCATACATCTTCACCAGGCCGTCATCGCCCTTCAGGGCCATGAAATAGGTGGGCTGGTCAGCGATGTTCAGCAGCAGGGGGAAGGTGGCGTTATAGCGCATCTGCTGCACCTGGCTCTGGGCGGATTCCATGGCGGAGGTCTCCGTGGCGCCGGCGATGGAGTAAAAATGGGTCTCCTTCGTCCGCTGGTTGGAGAGGATGAAGCCGATGTTGGACTGGTCGGAGGTGACGGAGGTAACGCCGGTGTACATATACACATCGTCGTTGATGGCGATGTAGTTCCAGCCGTCAGTGGTCAGCGTCACATCCCGCTGTCCGAAGATGGAGTTGAGGAAGCCGTTGTGGTACATGCCGTAGTAGTCGTACTGCTCCATGATGATGTCGGAGGAGTATACCCGGTCCACCCAACTGGGGACTTCTTCATAGTAAGTGCTCTCGCCGGTAATGGCGTTCACCAGAACGGCACCCTGGATATCCGTGCCGCCGAAGAGGCCAATGGTCTTGACGATGCGGGAGCAGACCCAGTAAGGCGTGCCCGCCTCGTCGATCTCAAACACGGGTTCGTCAAACATCATGGTGGGATAGTGGAACCGCAGGTGGCGGTACAGGTTCCGGCCAAAATGCTCGGCGGTGGTGTATTTCATGCCCTCCTCCAGCCGGACCACATTGGCCTCCTGGGTCACCATGTCGATGACGATATAGGCCGGCAGGCCCTGGGAGCGGTTGGCGAACCATTTGATGAGGTCGCCGTAGGCCAGGGAGGTGACCCGGACAGGCCTGCCCTGGTAGTTGATCTGGTTGTAGGTGGGCAGGATCTCAAACTGGGACACCATGTCGCTGAGCTCGCCCAGCTTCCGGCTGCCCAGCCGGGAGGCGGAGCTGGCGTCCAGCATGGGGATCTGGTCATAGGAGATCTCCTCGATCTCCGCGGTGAAGTCGCCGCTTTCAATGGTCAGCAGCTGGCTGTATGCCCCGGCCCGCAGCACCACCCAGGAGGTGATGGAGCCCACGGCAATGACGGCGATCAGCGCGATAAAAGCCAGAAACGGCACAGTGCATTGCTTTTTGACAAAGCCCACATAGCCCTTGACGCCGTCCCCCTGAAAACCGGAGGTCAGCACGGCGCACACGCAGTAGACGGCGCACACCAGGAAGGCAAAGACATAGAATTCCTCCGCATGGAGGTTGATGGCCGGCAGCTCCGCGTAGAAATACACCAGGGCGAACACCAGCGTCACGCCCAGGTTGATGAGGGTGCGGGTGAAGGCGTTGCCGATGGGCTTGCGGGGCTTGCGGTCCCGTTTGGGCGGGGCGTTATCAGCGCCGCCGTTGAAAGTGCCGCCTTGGAATCCCTGAAAGCCCTGGAAGCTGCTGGGATCAAAATGAAAAGAAAACGGCATGAAAAAGCTCCTTTCCATAGTTGCGGAATGCAATGATTCTTCATGATACAGGAAAAGTATGAACAAATCAAGCTTCCCCGAAAAAAGCCGGAAATTTCCGCGGATTTCAATTGGGCAGGGTGCCCAAAATTTGAGTTAAAATTTGTGCGGCGGAGCGGGCGGTTTTGGTTGCCGGGGGCAACGAAATTGTGGTATGGTAGTACCACAAAATAACAGGGGGCCTTTGTATGCTGGTATTGGATTTCATCAACGTGGGCAATGGCGACTCCGCGCTGATCCGGGAGATGGAGGAAGGGCGGCAGGTGTTTGCCATGCTGGTGGACTGCGGCCACGACTGTCTGGTGCGGGATGACCATCCGCCGCTGAATGACCAACGTTCCTGCCGGATCTACGCCGGTGACTTTTTGAAAAAGCAGGGCGTGGCCCATTTGGACGTTCTGCTGCTGACGCACTTCCACCGGGACCATATCGGCGGGCTGAGCCGGGTGCTGGACGCCGTGACAGTGGAGGAGCTCATCGCCAGCTATATCCCACCGGAGGACAGCGTCCCCCTGGAGCCGGATGGGAACAATGGCCTGCCCAAGGCTGCTCGGAACCTGCTGCGGTGCGTGGATATGTATGCCAGGGCCATGCGGGAGCATCCAGGCCGCATTCGCACCATGACACAGATCCCCGGCGACCATATGGAGGTTCGCCAGCTGACGCCGTCGCTGAAAATGAACATCCTCTGCGGTGAGCCTGCCCTGTACCCCAGGCAGAAGGCGGTCTACGACGCGGCTTTCCGAGGGGAGCGCAACCGCTATGATTTGGTCCACTGGGGCAAATCCATGAACGTGTCCAGCCTGCGCCAGCGGCTGTTTTACCACGGGAAGGAGATCATGCTGGGCGGCGACGCCTATGCCCATATGTGGGAGACGGAGAGCGTCACCCCCTGCGACATTCTGAAGGTCCCCCACCACGCCTCCCTTTCCTCCACCACCCGAAAGCTCCTGGCCATGCTCCAGCCCAAGACCGCGGTGGTCAGCGTGGCTGCCGGACGGCCCGATGAACGCCCCCACCCGTATATCGTCTCCCTGATTCAAGAATACACCCAGGACCTGCATTTTACGGATTCTGTGGACATCCCCGGCTTGGTTGAGCCGGAGTATCACGAGTCTGTGCACCTGGAGGTAGAATAAGCATAAAAAAGCAGCCGCCCACTCTGGGCGGCTGCTTTTTTATGTAGCGATGGGAAAGGGCTTAGCCGATCTTCACGATCTTGCCGGTCTTCCAAGCCTCGGTGGTGGCGTAGCCGATCACAGTGGACTTGGTGCCGTCGTACACGGTGGTACCAGGCTGCTTGCCCTCCAGTGCGCAGTTGACGAACTCCTCCATCTCGGTGAGGTAGGACTCGGCGAACCGCTCGGGGAAGGAGCCCACGCACTCGGTGCAGGCGCCGTTGACGTTGTAGACCATGGCCAGGTTTTTCTCAGGCACGGCGGAGATGCGGATGGTGCCCTCGGTGCCAACGACTTCGGTCTCCACGTGGTAGCCATAGGGAGCGGTGCGGCCCACGTGGACCGTGCCCATGGCGCCGTTTTCAAACTTGTACACGGCCACGCCGGTCTCGTCGTCGCCGGCTTCCTTGAATTCGGGATGCTTGAAGGTGGCGCCCATGGCATAGACCTCGGTGGCCTCGCAGCCCAGGAACCAGCGCATCAGGTCGATGTCGTGGATGGCCATGTCCAGGAAGATGCCGCCGGAGGTCTTGGCAAAGCGGATAGCACCGTCCACGAATGCCTCGGGGTCGATACCGGTGGCCTTCACCAGGTAGGGGGTGCCGATGGCGCCTTCCTCGATTTTCTGCTTGGCGTAGGCGTAAGACTTGTCATACCGGCGCATGAAGCCCAGCATAAAGGTCAGGTCGGGGTGGCGCTCCACAGCGGCCTCAGCCTGCTTGCACTGGGCCACATCCACGCCCAGAGGCTTCTCGGAGAACACGTGCTTGCCGGCGTCCAGAGCTGCCTCGATCTGCCAGCAGTGCTCGGAGGAGGTGGTGACGATGACCACGGCGTCAATATCAGCCTTGGCCAGCATCTCCCGGTAATCGGTGTAGACATCAGTGACGCCCAGCTCCTGCTTGGCATATTCCAGCTCAGCGGGCACGATGGAGCAGGCGGCGGCCAGTTCAGCGTTGGGGATCTTGTAGGCGATGTTCTGGGCATGGACCTTGCCAAGGCGGCCCAGACCGACAACTCCAATGCGAAGCTTGTTCATAAAATCATTCCTCCATATTGGGGCGGACCCCAGGTGTGCTTTGCCAGCGAGCCCCGCAAAGCTGGGGATGTGGGCGGCTTTATGCCCGTTCGCGTTGGATTATAACAGACTGCCATGAAAAAGAAAAGGCCCGAAAATGTTTTTTACAAATTGACATGGGGCGTTTCCGCCCCAAGTCAATTTAATGGCAGGTATTATGTAGGAAATTACTTTCCGGCAGCCAGGCGGCGGCGCTTGGCCTCCATCTGGGCACGGATGACATCCATCAGAACGGCCAGGATGATGACCAGGCCCAGGACGATGTTCTGGACAGCGGAATCGATGGACAGCAGGGTGAAGCCGTTGCGCAGAACGGAGATGATGAGGCAGCCCAGCATGGTGCCGAACATGGTACCCTTGCCGCCGGTGAAGGAGGCGCCGCCGATGATGCAGGCGGCAATGGCATCGGTATCATAAGGCTGGGTGGCGTTGGCGCCGTTGCAAATGCCGGAACGGCCCACGGAAACAATACCGGCCAGAGCGGCCATGATACCGGACATGGTGTAGCAGAAGGTCAGCACGTTGGCGGTGTTGATACCGGACAGGCGGGTGGCTTCCATGTTGCCGCCGGCGCAGTAGATGGAACGGCCCAGAGCGGTCTTGCTCAGGAAGATGTGCATGACCACGTACAGCACGATGACCACGATGAAGCTGACGGGGAAGCCGCCGATAGTGGTCAGGCCCAGCCACTGAACGGAGGCGGGGAACGTATTGATCATCTGGCTGCCAGTGACCAGCAATGCAAGGCCCCACAGCACGTTCTTCATGCCCAGAGTGGACACGAAGGGATGAGGCAGGTGCAGACGGGTCAGCAGGGTGCCGTTGATGAAGCCCACCAGACCGCCGGCCAGAACGCCGATGATCATCAGCAGGATGCCGCTGGACATGCCGGCCTTGGACAGGGCACCCATCAAGCAGGCGCAGAACACGGCGTTGGCGCCCACGGACAGGTCAATACCTGCGGTGATCAGGCACAGCAGCATACCGACAGCCAGGAAGGCGTTGAAAGCCGTCTGCTTCAGGATACCCATCAGGTTGGAGTAGCTGTAAAAATTCTTGTTGGAGATCGCCAGGAACAGGCACATGATTACCAGTGCCAGGATCGTGCCCAGCTGAAAGCCGGAGCCGCTTTTTTTCTTCTTAGTCATCTAAAGTTCCTCCCCATGCCGCTTTCATGATGCCTTCCTGATTGAAATGCTTGCTGTCACGGTCAATAGTGGCCATGACTCTGCCTCCGCGCATGACGACCACACGGTCGCTCATGCCCAGAATCTCCGGCATTTCCGAGGAGATCATGATGACGCATTTACCAGCCTTCACCAGGCTGTTCATAACATTGTAGACCTCGACCTTGGCGCCCACGTCGATACCGCGGGTCGGCTCGTCGAAAATGTAGATATCGGCGTCGGAGTTGATCCACTTGCCGATGACGACCTTCTGCTGGTTGCCGCCGGACAGCTGCCCGACAATCTCGTCGATGGAGGGCGTCTTGATCCGCAGGGACTCGATATGGCCCTGGCCGGTCTCCTCGATGCGCTTTTCATTGAGGAAGGGACCGTCACTGTGCTTTTTGAAGCTGGACATGATGAGGTTGGTGCGGATACTCTCGCCCAGCACCAGGCCGGAGCCCTTGCGGTCCTCTGTCAGCAGGGCGATGCCCGCCGCGATGGCCTGCTTGGGGCTTTTGATCTTGACCTCTTTGCCTTTGACGTAGATCTTGCCGCCGTCCAGGGGATCGGCGCCGAAGATGGCACGGACAGTCTCCGTCCGGCCGGCGCCCACCAGGCCGCTCATGCCCAGAATCTGGCCGCCGTAAGCCTCGAAGTTGACGCCGTGCAGCACGCCGCCGATCTCCAGATTCTCCGCCTTCAGCATACAATCGCCCTTGACACCGAACTCCTTGGGGAACTGGTTTTCCAGGGTGCGGCCCACCATGGAGGCGATCAGAGAATCGTTGGTCCAGTCCTTGATGTCGCGGGTCTCGATGTACTCACCGTCGCGGATGACGGTCACGCGGTCGCACAGCTCGAAGAGCTCCTCCAGCTTGTGGGAGACGAACAGGATGCCGATGCCCCGGGCCTTCAGCTCCCGGCAGGTCTTCATCAGCTGCTCGACCTCTTTTTCACCCAGAGAGGAGGTGGGCTCGTCCATGATGATCATTTTGGCGTCAATCAAAACGGCCTTGGCAATCTCGATCATCTGCTGGACGCCCATGCCCAAAGTGCCTGCCGGCTTGCGGGGGTCCACATCCTGTCCCAGGGACTTCATGACCTCTTCAGCCTTCTTATGCATGGTGTCATAGTCCAGCAGGACGCCCTTTTTCAGCCACTTGTTGATAAAAATGTTATCAGTCACGCTCAGCAGCTTTTCGATGTTCAGCTCCTGATACACGCAGGCAATACCCGCCGCCGCGGACTCATTGGGGTTTTTGAAGACCCGCTTTTCACCGTTGACATAGATTTCGCCCTCGTCGGCCATATGAACGCCGGTGAGGACCTTGATCAGTGTGGACTTGCCTGCGCCGTTTTCACCGATCAGGCCATGGATCTCTCCCGGCTTAACGGCAAGCTGCATGTTGTGCAATGCAACTACGCCCGGAAATCGCTTCGTTATGTTTTTCAGCTCAACTACGTATTCGCTCACCTGAATATCACCTCAATTTCTCCCGATTGAAGGGACGCGCGGTAAAACGCGCGGTAGAAGCCCGCCGCGGTGCGGGCTGACGGTCAAAGGCGGACATCGGTCCGCCGCAGGTTGGAAAAGGGATAATGGAAAGGTGGCCCCGCCCTAGTTCCACCGGGGCGGGGCTCACTTTTACTTCAAATCAGATGCGGTGCCCTTTCAGATCAGGCCAGGTAGCCCTGCAGCTCATCCAGACGGGCCTGGGCGGTGTCGGGATCGACGATGGAAGCACCGGCGTCGATGAAGGTGTCCAGGGTCTCGCCCTGCAGAGCGCGGACCACAGCGTCAACGGACTCATAGCCCATGCTGTAACCCTGCTGGCAGACAGACATGGTCTCTTCGCCGGCCAGGATGGACTTGCAGGCGGACTGGATGCCGTCGAAGCCCAGGAACACGGTGTTCTCATAAGCGGCGTTGCCGGCAGCGGCACGGGCAGCGGCCATGGCCATATCGTCGTTGTTGGCGCAGATGACGGCGATGCCCTCGGGATGGTTCTGCATGATAGCCTCCATGCAGGTGACGGCCTGGTCAGCCACAGCGTTGGCGTACTGGACCTCGTCATACAGGAAGGTGCCGCCAGCGGCCTCGATGCCGGCAGCGTAGCCCTTCATACGGGCCTCGTTGGTGGAGTCGCCCTGAACGCCGGCGATCTCAATGCACTTGATCTCTTCCCAGCCGCGCTCCTTGGCCAGGTTGGCAGCAGCCTCGCCGCCCAGCTTGCCAGCGGCCTCGTTGCCGGTACCGACGAAGGACAGGACCTCGGGGGCCTCAATGTTGGTGTCAACGGCGACGATAGGCTTGGTCTGGCCCTTGATCATGTTGGCCACCATGTCGGCCTGCAGGGGAGCGATGACATAACCGTCGATATCGGCATTGTTCATGTCGGTCTCAATCATGTTCTGCTGCTCGTCATAAGCGGTTTCGGAGGTAGCGCCCTTCACCTCAACGTGAACATTGGGATGATCCTTCTCATAGGCCTCGGCGCCGGCGACCACATAGCCCCAGTACTCGGAAGAGGTGGTTTTCAGAATAACGGAGATGTTGTACTCCTGCTCACCGCTCTGCTCGGCGGGGGGAGTCTCAGCGGGGGCGGAAGCCTCTTCCTTCTTGCTGCCACAAGCCATCAGAGACAGGGCCATGACAAGAGCCATAGTCAGCGCAAAAAACTTTTTCATGTACTTCTTTTCTCCTTTTTGATTAAATTCCGGGAATCTCTTCCGCAAAAAGCTGTGGAATGATTCTCGGTAAATCTGTAAAGATTTTACCACCAAAATAAAAATCAAGTCAATAGCCCGCACAATTTCCGCACAATTTATGTGTAGTATAGCAGAAATAACTTGTGCATTTTTGTGCGTACAGACAAAAATGGCAGGAAATTTTTAAAATCCAGGTTAAAAGTAAGTAAAAATTTTGCGCAAAAAAAGGGAAAAACCGTGCGGGGAAACAGATGTCCGCGACAGACGGAGACATCACACGGATTTACCTCCAAAATCATGAAAAATTTGAAACTGTCATATCTGCAAAAAATTTGGGAGGACCTTTGGCTAAATCGGAAAAAATCGCGGCGGACCCTGAAAAAGCATTGCATTTTTCAGGCAAGGATGATACTTTCTTTAATAGCGAAAACGCTTACGTCTCCCGTTTTGTATGTACTTCTGTGAACGGACACAGAAAGACGGGGCGATGCGTGCCGGCCTTTCACAAAGGCCGGGAAGACCCAATCCATATATTATATTTGAGGAGGACGTTTCCTATGTTCGATCAGAACCACGTATTCCTTGGTATCGCGCCCATCGGCTGGTGCAACGACGATATGCCCGAGCTGGGTGCCGAGAACACCTTCCAGCAGATCGTCAGCGAGATGGCCCTGGCGGGCTTTACCGGCTGCGAGATCGGCAACAAGTATCCCACCGACCCCGCTGAACTGAAGAAGGCCCTGGACCTGCGGGGCATGCGCATTGCCAGCCGCTGGTATTCTTCCTTCATCCTGACCCGCCCCATGGAGGAGGAGATCGCCGACTTCACCGCAAACCTCGACTTCCTGGAGGCTGTGGGCGCCAATCACATCAATGTCAGCGAGCAGAGCTATTCCATCCAGGGCAAGGTGGATGTGCCCATCCTCACCG
Organism: uncultured Dysosmobacter sp.; assembly: GCA_934590165.1. GTDB lineage: Bacteria > Bacillota > Clostridia > Oscillospirales > Oscillospiraceae > Oscillibacter. The sequence goes on from CAKTOO010000009.1 coordinate 55,014, forward strand.
GCGGTCACAAGCATGTCATGAACGACGAGGAGTGGGACCGCTTCTGCGCCGGCCTGAACACCCTGGGCAAGATCGCCGCTGACCGCGGTTTCAAGCTGTGCTTCCATCACCACATGGGCACGGTGGTCCAGACCAGCGAGGAGACGGACCGCATGATGAGCAATACCGATCCCCGGTATGTGTTCCTGTGCTATGATACCGGCCACTTCACCTTCGCCGGCGAGGACCCCCTGACCATGCTGAAGAAGTATGTGGACCGCGTGGGCCACGTCCATCTGAAGGACATGCGCCTGCCCGTGGTGGAGGAGGCCCGCAAGAACAACTGGAGCTTCCTGCAATCCGTCCGCAACGGCGCGTTCACCGTGCCCGGCGACGGCAACGTGGACTTTGACCCTGTGTTCAAGGTGCTGGCCGACGCCGGCTACCAGGGCTGGCTGCTGGTGGAGGCCGAGCAGGACCCCGCCAAGGCCAATCCTCTGGAGTACGCCATGAAGGGCCGCAAGTACATCGCGGAGCACACCGGTCTGTAAGATGCCGGGAGGGAGCATGACTTCCTCTTTGCATATGCTTACATTATAAGTTTGGAGATGATACCCGATGACTTATTTTAATAAGAATGACCAGCTGAAGAACGGATATAACGCCTATATCGACACCGCCGTGGACGATATGGGCACCCAGATGGACGTGGGCCTCCTGCTGATGGAGCCCGGTGACACCTTCACCTTCGACGAGGCGGAAAAGGAAGTCGCCGTCCTGCTGTTCTCCGGCAGCGTGACGTATGAGTGGGCCGGCAAGACCTGCGAGGCGGAGCGTCCCGACTGCTTCCACCACGAGGCGTTCTGCCTGCTGGCTGGCTGCGGCACCAAGATCACCCTGACCGCTCACGCCCACAGTGAGCTGTACATCCAGAAGACCGTCAACAAAGTCCCCTTCAAGGCTGTCATGTACACGCCGGAGACCGTCCAGACCCAGCACGCCGGCTGCCATGGTGAGCTGCTGGGCTGCATGGAGCGGGAGATCAAGACCTTCTTCGACCACGACAACGCACCTTTCTCCAACATGGTCCTGGGCGAGGTTTTGAACCACCCCGGCAAGTGGTCTTCCTATCCTCCTCATCACCATCCCCAGCCCGAGGTGTATTTCTACCGCTTTGACTATCCCCAGGGCTTCGGCGCCGGCTTCGCCAACGGTGAGATCTACAAGACCGGCCACAACGGCCTGGCCGTTATCAACCACGGCTTCCACTCCCAGACCGCCGCGCCCGGCTACGCCATGTGCTACGCCTGGGGCATCCGGCACCTGGAGGGCGATCCCTGGCTGAAGACCCGCATCGACGATGAGGAGCACGAGTGGCTGTGGAAGCCCGACGCCAATGAGCACATCTATCAGGGTTGATGAAATTTAGGAGGTAACGACCAACATGAAAACCGTTCGTTTGACCATGGCCCAGGCCCTGGTCCGTTTCCTGGAAAATCAGTTCATCGAGGTGGACGGCGTGCAGAATCGCTTTGTCCGCGGCGTGTTTATCATTCCTGGCCACGGCAACGTGGTGGGCTTTGGCCAGGCGCTGACCCAGGAGGCCAAGCACCTGGAGGTCTGGCACGGCCAGAACGAGCAGGGCATGGCCCAGGCCGCCGTGGCCTTTGCCAAGCAGATGAAGCGCAAGCAGATCTGCGTGGCCACGTCCTCCGTGGGTCCCGGCGCCGCCAATATGGTCACCGCCTGCGGCACCGCCACCGCCAACAACATCCCCCTGCTGGTGCTGCCCGGCGATGTGTATGCCTGCCGCCAGCCCGACCCCGTGCTGCAGCAGGTGGAGCAGCCCCACAACCTGTCCATTTCCACCAATGACGCCTTCAAGGCCGTCTGCCGTTACTGGGACCGCATCGTTCGTCCCGAGCAGCTGATGAGCGCCATGATCTCCGCCTTCCGGGTGCTGACCGACCCCGCCAACACCGGCGCTGTCTGCATTGCCATGCCCCAGGACGTGGAAGGCGAGGCCTATGACTATCCCGAGAGCTTCTTCAAAAAGCGCGTGTGGCGCCTGGAGCGCCGCCCCGCCACCGAGGCCGCTCTGAACGACGCCGCCGAGGCCATCAAGAAGGCCAAGCGTCCCATGCTGATCTGCGGCGGCGGTGTCCGCTACTCCGAAGCCCACGCCGAGTTCCGTGCCTTCGCCGAGGCCACCGGCATTCCCTTTGCCGAGACCCAGGCGGGCAAGAGCGCCATTGAATGGACCCATCCTCTGAACCTGGGCGGCGTCGGCGTCACCGGCTGCTCCGCTGGCAACGACATCGCCAAGAAGGCGGATCTGGTCATCGGCGTCGGCACCCGCTACACCGATTTCACCACCGCCTCCAAGTGGCTGTTCAAGGATACCTGCAAGTTTGTCAACATCAATGTCTCCGAGTTCCAGGCCCTGAAGATGGAGGCCATCCCTGTGGTGGCCGACGCCAAGGACGCCCTGCCCCGTCTGCTTGCCAAGCTGGACGGCTACAAGGCTCCTTACACCACGGAGGTTGCCGCCGCCAAGGAGAAGTGGCTCAAGGAGTTGGAGCGTCTGGACAACATCGTCTTCGAGGACAAGAAGTCCTGGAAGCCCATCATCAACGACGCCAACGCCGACTCTGCCAAGCGCTTTGCCAAGGACCTGAACGCCGGTCTGTGCCAGACCACCGTTCTGGGTGCCATCAACGCCATGATGGCTGATGATGACGTGGCCATCGGCGCCGCTGGCTCCCTGCCCGGCGATATGCAGCGTGTGTGGCGTCCCCGTGCCCAGGATACCTACAATATGGAGTACGGCTACTCCACCATGGGTTACGAGGTTGCCGGCGCCCTGGGCGTGAAGCTGGCCATCGGCGACAAGCGGGAGGTCTATGCCTTCTGCGGCGACGGCAGCTTCAACATGCTCCACGGCGAGCTGGTGACCGCTGTTATGGAGCACAAGAAGATCAATATCTGCCTGTTTGACAACGCCTCCTTCGGCTGCATCAACAACCTGCAGGTGGGCCACGGCAACAAGACCCTGTGCACCGAGCTGCGTTACCGCAACAAGGATGGCCTGTTCGGCGACTTCCTGAACATCGACTACGCCAAGGTGGCGGAGGGCTATGGCTGCAAGTCCTACTCCATCCGCACCATGGAGGAGCTGGTGGCTGCCTTCGAGGACGCCAAGAAGGTCAAGAACCAGCCTGTCCTGTTTGACATCAAGGTCCTGCCCAAGACCATGACCGACGGTTATGGCTCCTGGTGGCGCGTGGGTGACACCGAGGTGTCCGAGCGCCAGGAGAACCTGGACGCCTATGCTTCTCACCTGGAGCATGTGAAGGACGCCCGCAAGTATTGATCGCTTTTGCTCCGGGCGGGAGTTGCCCGCCCGGAGCAAGTGAAATGTATGACCTACCATTTTATTATAAAAGAAAAGGAAGGTAATTAACATGGATAAGGTTCTGAAAATCGGTATTATCGGCTGCGGCGCTATCGGCCGTGATCACTGCCGCCGCATCATCGAGACTGTCCCCGGCGCCACCGTCGTGGCCGTGTCCGACTATGTGGCCGCCGCCGCTGACGATACCGCCGCCAAGTATGGCATCCGCTCCTTCGGCAATGACTGCGACGGCATGATCAAGGACCCTGAGGTGGAAGCCGTTGTCATCACCTCCATCGACCCCACTCATCATGACTATGTCATGAAGACTCTGGCCGAGGAGAAGTGGTGCTTCTGCGAGAAGCCCCTGAGCCAGAACGCCAAGGACTGCGAGGAGATCATCGCCCGCGAGCAGGAGATCGGCAAGCGCCTGGTGCAGGTGGGCTTCATGCGTCACTATGACCGCGGCTACGCCGAGATGAAGCGCATCATTGAGTCCGGCGAACTGGGCGCTCCCCTGCTGATCAAGGCCTGCCACCGCAACGTTGCCCAGGGCCCGGGCTTCAAGACCGAGAACGGCGTCACCAACGTGGCCATCCACGAGCTGGACATCTGCCGCTGGCTGCTGGATGACGAGTATGAGGACGTGCAGTGCGTGAAGGTCCGCCAGTCCGCCAACTCCAACAAGGGCTATGACAACCCTCAGGTCATGCTGATGCGCACCAAGAAGGGCTGCTTCATCGACGTGGAGGTCCAGGTGGCCGACGGCTATGGCTATGACATCCAGTGCGAGGTCGTCTGCGAGAACGGCACCGTGAAGCTGCCCGATCCTTACGCGGTTGTCTGCCGCTCCCGTCCCGCTGGCTGGGATTCCGTGAAGCCCGCCGAGTCCATGCCCATCATGACCGACTGGAAGGAGCGCTTCATCGAGGCTTACGACATCGAGTTCTGCAAGTGGGTGGAGTCCGTCCATGCTGGCAAGCTGACCGGTCCCTCCGCTTGGGACGGCTATGTTGCCTGCGTTGCCGGCGACGCTCTGAACGCTTCCCGCGGTACCTCCTCCTTCCTGAAGGTGGAGACCATGGAAAAGCCCGAGATGTACAAGTAATCATTCCACCATTGAAAAGGACCGCCGTAAAACGGCGGTCCTTTTTTCGCGGGCTTTTCAGTTTGTTTGCAAATTGTCCTTGTTTTTGCAAAAAATGGGCGCTATGATAAAAGAGTTCCAAAAGAGATGACAGGCCGCTTCGCTGGCCAGAGAGGACCAATGAACAGATTGAACAAACGCTTTTCAAAACTGTGCCTGCTGCTGGCGGCAGTGCTTTTGGTGCAGGGCGTTCCTGCCCGGGCGGCTGAGCCCTCGGAGGAGATGAACCTTGCCGTGGAGGCTGCCACCATGCCCGTCGGGGTGGAGGAGTGGCAGATGCTGCTGGTCAACGGGAATAACCCGCTGCCGGAGGATTTCACCGTGGAGCTTGCCCCGCTGGAAAATGGCATGAAGGCAGACAAGCGCATTTGCGCGGACCTTGCTGCCATGCTGAAGGACTGCCGGGCGGCGGGACTGAAGCCGAAGATCTGCTCCGCCTACCGGGACGCGGCCACGCAGACCCGCCTGCATAAAAACAAGATCGCCCGCCTCCGCGCCACCGGCCTTGGCCGGGAGGAAGCGGAACGGGAGGCCGCCCGCTGGGTGGCGGTACCCGGCACCAGCGAGCATCAGACGGGGCTGGCGCTGGACCTGGTGTCTGAAAGCTATCAGATTTTGGATGAAAAGCAGGCGGAGACGCCGGAGCAGCAGTGGTTGATGGTCCACAGCTGGGAATACGGCTTCATCCTGCGTTACCCAACGGAAAAAAGCGAGGTCACCGGCATCGGGTACGAGCCCTGGCACTACCGCTATGTGGGCCGGCCTTTGGCCGCAGCCATTCATGAAAGCGGCTTGTGCCTGGAGGAGTACTTGGAGCTGCCCCGCGTTGTGACAGGCCATGTGAAAGAGAAGCCGGAAGCACCGGCTTCTCTTTTTCTCTTAATTCCTACTTGACAACTGTGAAATACTGTGTTATGACTATATCATAGTAAAAAAGTAGGAAATAGGAGGTCCATTATGAACGTTTATGCCGACAACGCTGCCACCACCGCGGTCAGTGATGCGGCCGTGGCGGCCATGCTGCCCTGCTTTCAGGAGTTTTACGGCAATCCCTCCAGCTTGTACACCACCGGCCAGCTGGCGGCGGAAAAGCTGGCGGCCGCCCGGGAGATTTTTGCCCGCGGCCTGAATGCCCAGCCCCGGGAGATCACCTTCACCTCCGGCGGCAGCGAGGCGGATAACCAGGCCCTGCGCTCCGGTGCCGCCATGGGCGCCCGGAAGGGCAAAAAGCATATCATCTCCACGAAGTTTGAGCACCATGCTATCCTCCACACCCTCCAGGCACTGGAGAAGGAGGGATACGAGGTAACGCTGCTGGACATCCCGCCGGACGGCGTGGTGACTGCCCAGCAGGTGAAGGATGCCATCCGGCCGGATACCTGCCTGGTGAGCATTATGTTTGCCAATAATGAGATCGGTACCATCCAGCCCATCGGAGAGATCGGCGATGTGTGCCGGGAGGCAGGCGTCCTGTTCCATACGGATGCCGTCCAGGCGGCAGGCCACTTGGCCATTGATGTGGAGGCTCTGCATATCGACATGCTGTCCCTGTCCGCCCATAAGTTCCACGGCCCCAAGGGCGTGGGTGTGCTGTATGCCCGCCGGGGCATTATCTTGGAAAACGTCATTTACGGCGGCGCCCAGGAACGGGGCAAGCGGGCCGGCACGGAAAATGTCCCCGGCATCTGTGGTGCCGCGGCGGCCTTTGAGGAGGTCTGCGCCAACCTGGAGAAGAACGCTGCCTATGTGACGCCTATGCGGGACAAGCTCATTGCGGGCCTGTCCGCCATTCCACACTCCATTCTCAACGGCGACCCCGTCCGCCGCCTGCCGGGAAATGTCAACTTCTGCTTTGAGGGCATCGAGGGCGAATCCCTGCTGCTTCTGCTGGATGCCAAGGGCATCGCAGCCTCCTCCGGCAGCGCCTGCACCTCTGGCTCCCTGGACCCCAGCCATGTGCTGCTGGCTCTGGGTCGGCCACATGAGGTGGCTCACGGCTCCCTGCGGCTGAGCCTCAGCGAATACAACAAGCCGGAGGAAGTGGACTATATTTTGGAGGTTCTGCCGGGCATTATCCAGTATCTGCGGGATATGTCCCCCGTGTGGGACGAACTGGAAAAGGGCCAGCGCCCTCACCTCATCTGAAAGGAGAAAACGTAACATGGCTTTATATAGCGATAAGGTAATGGACCACTTCCAGAATCCCCGGAACGTGGGCAAGATGGAGGACGCCGACGGCATCGGCGAGGTGGGTAACGCCAAGTGCGGCGACATCATGCGGATGTATATTAAGGTGGACCCTGAGACCCAGGTCATCACCGATGTGAAGTTCAACACCTTCGGCTGCGGCAGCGCCATTGCCACCAGCTCCATGGCCACGGAGCTCATCAAGGGCAAGCCGGTTTCCGAGGCGCTGAAGCTGTCCAACAAGGCGGTGGTAGAGGCCCTGGACGGTCTGCCGGCCTATAAGCTCCACTGTTCCGTGCTGGCGGAGGAAGCTGTCCGAGCGGCGGTGAAGGACTATTATGATAAAAACGGCATCCCCTACGGTGATGAACTGAACGCCTGTGATGGCCACTGTGAGACCTGCGGCCACGAGCACGAATAAGACATGTAAAAAAGCGCCTTCCGGCACAGCCGGAAGGCGCTTTTTTACATTTACCAGAGATGCTCCAGGGGAACGGTGCGGCCATCCAACCTGCCGTTGACGATGGTGACAACGGCGTAAAAGGGGCGGCGGTAGTCTCCGATGCTGCCGGGGTTCACGAACAGGGTCTTCCCCCGCCGGTCCACCAGGGGGCGGTGAGTATGGCCGAAGAGGAACAGGTCCAGATTCTGCTCCTCCGCCGCATAGCCGGCCGTCAGCAGGGACTGCTTGACGCCGTAGGTGTGGCCGTGGCACAGGAGGATGCGCTTGTCCTCCAGACAGAGCAGCCGCTCCGCCGGTTCCGAGGAACGGTAATCGCAGTTGCCGGGCACCTGCTCCAGCGGAATATCCGGGAACAGGTCGAGGAGTTTTTCCGCGTCCCGCCAGCAGTCTCCCAAGTGGAAGATCATCCGGGGTGCGGTCTGCTCCACGGCGGCGGCCATATTGGAAACATTCCCGTGGGAATCGGAAAGGACCAAAATTTTCATAGCAGCGCTCCTCATCAAAAACTATATCCAGTATACTGCCTTTTTTCATTGGAGGCAATGGGCACCACGGGAAAGCCGATAAAATTTCAAGGTTGTTTCAATTTTTCTCTGCTATCATAGTATAAAATGAAAGGTTTTACTGAAAAATGGAAAGAAAATACAAAAAAATAGTAGTTTTTGAGCATTTTGTAAGAAGAACAGTACCGCTGATTGCGCCAACAGGAAAATATGGTAAACTGAAATGCAATATGGTAGGGGAGCGATGTTTAAAAGTGGAGCACACAGATAGGCAGGCAGAGATACAGGGGACGCGGACGAAAGTAGAGTTGCAAACGGGCCTCCGGGAACTGCTGCCGAATCTGCCCCTGGAGCAGATCCGGGTGCGGGAGCTGGCGGACCGGTGCGGCATCCGCCGCCAGTCGTTTTATTATCATTTCAGCAATGTGTATGAACTGCTGGACTGTCTGCCCAGCGGGAGCGGGAACTGCTGCCCCAGCGGCAGGCGGGGTTCCTGACCTGGCAGCAGGTACTGCTGGACCTGCTGGAGTACACAGAGGAAAACCGACCCTATTATCAGACGATCCTGCGTGTCCTTGGGCGGAAACGGCTGTAGGAAGTCCTGGGGCCGGCGTTCCAAAATATGCAGGACAATATTGCAGCCAACTTCCGCCGAAAAACACTGAAGGGGTTGCCTGATGTGATGGGAGAGGCGCTTCAAAGACAGCAGAAAAACGGTGTAAAACTGGCACAGATTGTTATGGAGGCTTTGATCAATGATACGATTGATACCACGCCGCAGGAAATTGTTCAAGAAATTGAGAGCGCTGCCGTAGGTGTGAGGACCGGCGTGATGTTGAAATTGCTGATGTCAGAGCAGGGAACATGAGAATTGAATCTTTGAGAAACGGGCAGGGAATTCCCTGCCCGTTTTTTATGTTGCTTTGACAATTTATTAAAAACTGTCAGAAAATTATACACTTCAACTGAAATTGTCCGTTTTTCGGCAAGAAATCTTTGCCTATAATTATTGCAACAGGAGTGAGTATATCGTGGAAAAATTGCACGATACCATCGTGCTGAAAAGCATGATCGGGCCTCGGTCCGGCAGCTTGCTGCTCCAGATCCATGAAAATGCCGTGACCGGGACGCTGGAACTGCTGGGTCACCGGAACCGCTTCAGCGGAACGGTGCTTCAGCCGGGAAAATACCTGATCTCCGGCACCCTGAGCACCAGCGTGGAAAAAATGGAGTACGACGCCGTGTTACATACGGAGGAGGACCGCCTGACCGGCGGTTTTGTAACAGCTGACGGCTGCTGGGAGGTCGAGGGCTTCCTGCGGGCGAAGAATCCGCTGACCCGGGCGAAGTGGTCAGAGTAAAAAGGAAATAAATTCCAAAAGCGCGCACAACTTGTCATGCAAAGATAACAAAAGGAGGCGCCTGCTGCGAAAGCACACGATCAACCGCCCGGACCGGGAGACCATGAACCGGCTGCTGGCGGAACATCAAATGAATCCCACGGGCACCGTTCTGCGCCTGTCCTGGCTGGCCGGCCTCTCCCAGGAGGAAATTGCTGGGCTGACCTGGGGGCAGGTGTCGTTTCAGGATGCCCAGCTGGAGAGCCAGGATTGGGCCACGGTGGCCCACATCAGCGGCGTGGAGGTCCCCGCCCTTCAGGCACGGTTTGGTCCCCTGGTGGCGGCGCATCCGCCGGAGGCGAGACCCAAGCGGGAGGCCGCTGGGCAGGTGGATGAATTCAAGCTGTGGAAGGTGCTTCAGGCGGAGCGAAGCACACCGGCGGGTCTGGCCCTGTGGCTGACTTGGCAGATGGGCCTCTCCGCCCGGGAGATCGTGGACCTCACCTGGGACCAGGTATCCCTGGAGGACGGGACAGTCCGCCTGGCGGACCGGACGGTGCCCATTACCAACATGGTTGGCCGTATTCTGGAGGAGACCCGGGCGGCACGGCTGCCGGGGGATGACGCCCATGTGCTGCTGACGCCCCAGACCCGCAGCCCCCTGGACCTGCCCCGGCTGTCCCGGCTGACCCGTTCCGCCCTTATCCGGGGCGGACTGGAGGACGTGCAGCTGCGGCAGCTGCGGAAGAACGAACGCCGGGAGGGTGAGGACGCCATGCTGCTGCGGCAGGTCATGGAATCCGGCTGCATTTCCCGGGGGACGGTGTGCCAACTGCTGGGCGTTTCCAAAACGGCTGCCCATGCCCGGCTGAACCGCCTGCTGGAGCAGAAGAAGCTGGTGCGTATCGGCGCTAAGTATTATCTGCCGGGCACCGTGGTGCCGCCGGAGGAGCACAGCACCGTCATCCGGGAGTATCTGACCCGGGAGGGCTTTGCCTACCGCAAGGATATTGCCCAGCTGCTGCACATCGACAGCCGCCAGTGCACGCCTATTTTGCAGCGCCTGGTGGCGGAGGGGAAATTGGAGCAGCACCAGCAAAAGTATTACCTGCATGCCAGTTCAGAGTGACAGCGTTCCGTAAGGCGGACGCTGCCGCTCTTTTTTTGCTTGGAGAGGCTTTGTTATCCCTGCATGACAAAATACGAAAACTTTCTGCCGTTTCATTTCGGTTAAAACAAGCCAAAAACCGTTTGCACGAGAATTTTTTCTTGCTATATTGCAGATGCGGTGAACGCCGGAGGACCTCCGCTGTCTCCGGGACGCTTCCGGGGTTGGCTAGCCCTCGGCAGGATCCCTGAGCCGGCGGGAACGCCGGCGGCCGCCGCAAATATTTTAAAGGAGGAAAAAGACCCCATGAAGAAGTTCCTTTCTCTGGTTCTGGCTCTGGTTATGACCATGGCTCTGGTCACCATCAGCGCCGGCGCCAAGGACTTCACGGACGACAGCAAGATCACCTATAAAGAAGCTGTTGACGTGATCTCCGAGCTGGGTATCGTTGACGGTTATTCCGACGGCGATTTCCGTCCCACCAACACCCTGACCCGTGGTGCTGCTGCCAAGATCATCTGCAACATGATCCTGAGCCCCACCACCGCTGACGCTCTGTCCGCCAGCACCGCTCCCTTCTCTGATGTTCCCGCCGACAGCACCTTCGCCGGCTACATCGCCTACTGCGCCAAGGAAGGCATCATCTCCGGTTACGCGGATGGCACCTTCCGTCCCGCCGGCACTCTGAACGGCTATCAGTTCATGAAGATGCTGCTGGGCGCCCTGGGCTATGATTCCGACATCGAGGGCTTCACCGACGCCAACTGGTCCATCAACGTTGCCAAGCTAGCCATCGGCATCGAGCTGGATGACAATCTGGAAGGCGCGTTCAATGGCTCCAAGGCTGTCACTCGTGAAGAGAGAGGCCTGCCTGTATGCTCTGAACACCCTGAAGGCCACCATGGTGGAGTATGACTCCAAGACCACCGTCTCCGTCAATGGTGCCGAGGTCGTGGTGGGCGGCTCCGAAGCCAAGGATATGGAGAATAAGGCCGACAAGAGCAAGCAGTACATCGAGAAAGACGAGTACATGCAGTTCGCCGAGAAGTACTTCACCGACCTGAAGCTGAACGACGACACCGACGATTTCTGGCGTCCCGCCAACACCTGGAAGATCAAAAACGACGAGATCGGCACCTATGCCCGGTCTCCCGACGCCACCTACGCTGAGGAAGTGAAGGGCAAGGAAGTCCGCGCCGACCTGGGCGATGACTATGACTTCGAGCAGGTCACCGTTGACGGCGAGAAGGTGGATGCCTACTATGTGGACGGCGAGCTGACTGAGCTGCCCACCAAGAGTGGTTCTACCTTTGCCATCGAGAAGAACAACGACGACGCCAAGGTCGGCGGCAACGGCTTTCTGACCGAGGTTTACAACATCGACGGTGATGACGACAATGACGACACTGTCCGTATCGTCTCCATCAAGACTTGGCTGGCCGAGGTCTCCGGCGATTACGACGAGGATGACGAAGAGCTGGAGCTGGTGGACGTGGATGAGGATGATGTTCCCAGCCTGGGCATCGACTCCGACGAGTACACTCTGTCCAGCGACGATTTTGCCAATCTGGACGCTTTTGAGGACGAGGACTATGTCCTGGTCACCATCGCAAAGGGTGAGATCAAGTCCATCGCCAAGGCCGAGAAGGTCACCGGCACCGTCACCAACTATGAGGTTGGCGATTCCATCACTGCTGACGGCACCAAGTACGAGTACAGCAAGACCTATGATGACTATAACTCCGATAACGACGATTGGGGCGATAACCTCAGCATCGATGATGACTATGACCTGTATCTGGATGCCTACGGCTACGTCATCTTCTATGACGGCGTTGAGGACGACGGCAAGTATGTCTACATCGACGACTTTTTCGCTGCTTCCAACTCCACCAAGTCCACTGTGAAGGCCAACGCCTACTTCCTGGACGGCACCAACGAGGAAATCTCCATCGACAAGGTGAACGGCGACTCCGTCAAGGGCCAGGATGATGCCGACGCTCTGATGGAGGACAACGATGCTGACAAGGGCTGGTACACCTACACCACCAGCAGCGACAAGTACAAGCTGACCAAGAAGGCTTCCGGCGTGGAGGTTTCCGGCGTCCTGACCGATAAGGATACCGTTTTCATTATGGGCGGCCCGGCCAAGGGCACCAGCTCCACCGTGTTCGTGGTCGTGGACGACGATGACGATGTCTCCGTCTACACCGGCATCAAGAAGGTCCCCGAGATCACCGTCAACGACGCTGCTACCGGCGATAAGGCTTATATCTCCGTTGTGTTCGAGAAGAACAGCAGCAACTATGCCAAGTACGTGTTCATCGACCTGGGCGATGTGGCCACCTCCAAGGGCGGCGACAAGACCGGCGACGTCGTCTTCCTGTACAAGGATAAGTACGATAAGAAGGGTACCGACGCTGACGAGAACGTGTATTACAGCTACAAGGCTGTTCTGAACGGTGAGGTCACCAAGGTCAAGTTCGATGAGGACAACGGCACTCTGGGTGTTGGCCTGTTCACTGAGGTCGAGTATGACGACAACGGCTATGTCACCAAGTTCACCGATGTCAGCACCGACGGCTATGAATACAACACCGGTAGGGAAGACATCGAGGACTGGACTGCTCAGACCGATGTCGGCGACGGCGACATGAAGACCGTATCTGCCAAGAAGCTAGCCTCCGATTATGAGGCTCTGGCTGTCTATGGCGTCCTGAACGGCAACGACGAGTTCACTTACCTGTTCGTTCAGTCCACTGTTTATAACTAATTGCGGCAGAGCAATTGAACATCCGTTCATAAGCTGCAAAAGGCCCCGCGCCGAAAGGTGCGGGGCCTTTTCCCGTTCTTATGGAAACTTCCTCTTGACGGCGGGAGAAAAAAGCGGTTTCATAGATTTGAATCGACTGTGAGGAGGACTTCCCTTGAACGCAAAAACCAAAGCTTGCCTGTGCATCATCCTAGCCGCCGCCCTGTGGGGCGTCATCGGCGTGTTTTTCAACCTGCTCAGCGGCCTGGGTTTCACCCAGATGCAGGTGGTGGCCATCCGCTCCGCTACCGCCGCGGCGGTCCTGGGACTTTATATCCTGCTTCGAGACCGCTCCCTGCTGCGGGTGCGGCTGTGGGACTGCTGGTGCTTCGTGGGCACGGGTGTTTTCAGCCTGGTGTTTTTCAACTGGTGCTACTTCACCGCCATGGAGCTGACATCCCTGGCGGTGGCGGCGGTGCTGCTGTACACCGCCCCCATATTCGTCATGCTGTTTTCCGCCGTGCTGTTCCATGAGTCCATTGGCCGCAGGAAGGTGCTGGCCCTGGCCATGACTTTTGCCGGATGCTTGCTGGTGGCGGGGGGCTTTGGCGGCGGCGCCGTCTCGCCCTGGGGCTTTTTCGTGGGCCTGGGCGCCGGCATCGGCTACGCCCTGTACAGTATTTTCAGCCGCTTTGCCCTGGAAAAGGGCTATTCCTCCGCCACCATCTCCTTTTATACATTCCTGTTTGCCGCCGCCGCGGCGCTGCCCCTATCCCATCTTTGGACGGTGGGGCCGCTGCTGGTCCAGCCGGCAGCAGTGGTGGGCGCCCTGGGCATCGGTGTTTTGTGCTGTGTGTTTCCCTACCTGCTCTACACCCAGGGCCTGGCCGGGGTGGAGACGGGCCAGGCGGCCATCATGGCCACGGTGGAGCCTGCCGTGGCGGCGCTGGTGAGCTTTGCCCTGTACGGGGAATCCCTGCTGGGGGCCAAGGGTGTCGGCATTCTGCTGATCTTCGCCGCCGTGGCGGTGCTGAACCGAAAGTAAGGAAAGGATGTGAGCCCATGCGGGTCGTGGATTTCACCCACGTTCTCCGGCGGGAGATGCCGGTCTATCCCGGCACACCCCTGCCGGAGCTGACCACTGCCAGCACCTGGGAGCGGGACGGCTTTCATGAGACGCGTCTGGCGCTGCATTCCCACACCGGCACCCACATGGACGCTCCCGCCCACCTGTTCCCGGCTGGGGCCACGCTGGATGCCCTGCCGCCGGAGCGGTTCGCGGGCACGGCGCTGGTGGTCCCCTGTGCCGGTGCCGGGGCTGTGCTGCACATGGATGTCCTGGCCCCTGTCCAGGACGCGGCGGACCGGGCGGAGTTTCTGCTGTTCCACACCGGATGGGACCGCCTTTGGGGACAGGCGGCCTACTTTGAAGGCTATCCCGTGCCGGGGGAGGATGTGGTGGACTACCTCCTGGCCTCCGGCAAAAAGGGCGTGGGCCTGGACACCGTCAGTGTGGACCCTGTGGGGGACGGGGCCCTTCCCATTCACCGGCGGCTGCTGGGCGGCGGGCAAGTTATCGTGGAGAACCTCACCAACCTGGCTGCCGTGGGCAGGGAACTGTTTACCTTCTGCGCCTTGCCTTTGCACTATGAACAAGCCGACGGCGCCCCGGTGCGGGCCGTGGGCCTCTGGCTGTGACGGAGGGGCCATGGAGTATTACGTGTATATGCTCCGCTGCGGGGACGGCTCGTTGTACACCGGCAGCACCAGCGATGTGTCCCGGCGTGTGACAGTCCACCAAAGTGGAAAGGGCGCCAAATACACCCGCAGCCGCCTGCCGGTAGAGCTGGTGTACCAAGAGGAGCTGCCGGATCGCTCCGCCGCCCTGCGGCGGGAGGCGGCCTTGAAAAAACTGACCAGGGGGCAGAAGCTGGCCCTGCTGGCGAAAAAGGAGAACATGCAAATGGAGATGCGCAGAAAAGACCGCCAGATGACGGAGGACTTTGCCTGGGAGGTGGTGGACCGCTGCGAGTACGCCGTGATAGCCATGACGGCGGAGGACGGCACCCCCTACTGCCTGCCGGTGAATGTGGTCCGGGAAGGGCGGAACATCTATTTCCACAGCGCCATGGCGGGGCGGAAGGCGGAGAGCCTGCGGCTCCATCCACGGGTGTGCCTTACCTGCGTAGGGGAGAATCAAGTGCTGCCGGAGCGGTACACCACCCTGTATGCCTCCGCCGTGGCCTTCGGCACCGCCCGGGAGCTGACGGATGCGCGGGAGAAGACGGAGGCCCTGCGGCTGCTGTGCCGGCGCTACGCGCCAAGCCACATGGACGGCTTTGACGCCGCCATGGATGCCAGCCTGGGCCGCACGGCCGTCTGGTGCATCGCCGTGGAGGAGATCACCGGCAAGAGCAACCGCAACAACCACCGCTGAACAAAAAAGAAGGACGCGCAGCGTCCTTCTTTTTTACTCCTCCCGCAGGTGGATGGTGCAGGTGGTCAGGTCGTAAAAGGGATTGGTCATGGTGGGCTTCAGGCCCTCCACCACCCCGGTCTGCACCAGGACGGAGGTGGATTTGAAGCACACTGGCAGGATGGGAGATTGCTGGCACAGGTGGGCGCACAGGTTTTTCAGAGCGGCGCCCCGGTCCGAAGCGGCGGCGCAGCTTGCCAGAAGCTGGTCCGTCTGGGCGCTGGACCAGCCGCCGTAGTTCAGGGAACCGCCGGTACCCAGGAGGGCTGACAGGTCCCAGTCAGCGGTGAGCTTTACCTCGCCGTAATAAAGGTCGAAGTCTCTGGCTGCCAGGGCAGCGGTGTACTCCTCCCAAGGCAGGGGCCGGACCTCAATATTCAGGTCAAAGGCGGAGAGGCTCCGGGCGATCTGCTCCGCGGCGGAGACCTTGAAGCTGTTTTCGCTGTTCACCAGCAGCGTGACTGTGCGGGCGCTGCCGGAGGCAAAGCCCGCCTCCGCCATAGCGGCGGCAAAGGCGTCGTAGGAGTAGGTCTCCTCCAGCTCCGACGGGTACAGGGGGGAGACGGGGGAGATGGGGAATTGGGCGGCGGTGCCGTGGCCAGAGAGGTAGGCGCCGACCACGGAAGCACGGTTGATGCCAAGACTCAGGGCGGACCGCAGGGCGGCGCTGTCAAAGGGGGCCTTTTGCGTGTTGAAGCCCACGTACTGCAAAATGGTGGTGTCCGCGTCCTGAAAGCTGATGCTGCCGGTGACGCTGACGGGAGCGGTGCCTGTCAAATCGGCGGTGATGAGCTGAATGTCGTGGGAGGTGAACTGGTAGAGCATGGTGTCCCGGTCCTCGGCGGCGGAGAGGCCGATGACCTCCACCGGGACCTTAGCGGATTGCCACCAATGCTGATTGGCGGTGAGATGGGGTCCGCCCTCGCCGGAATAGGCGTAGGGGCCGGTGCCGGTGGGGAAGGCGGCGGCTTCCGTGCCGGACTTGACGATGGGAATGTCCAGCAGGGCGGCAAGGCCGGTGCCGGGGCCGGTGAGGACCACGGTGACGTTCCCCTCCCCAGCAGTGATGGAGGCCACGTTTTTCAGCCGGGCACCGTATCGGGCAGAGGACACAGCCCGCCGCAGGGTCTGGACCACATCGCTCGCCGTCAGGGCCGTACCGTCGGTAAAGGTAACGCCGGTGCGGAGCGTGAATACATACGTGTAAGTCTCCGGGTCATAGGTGTAACCGGAGCAGAGGGCCTGCTGGGGCTCCAGGTGTTCATCCAGCTGGAACAGCCCTTCGTACAGCAGGGCGCCCACCACCTGCTGCATCCCGTCGGCACAGGTGACGGGGTCCATGGTCTGGTCGGGCAGATAGGGGAGGGTGAAGCCGGTGGGCAGGATAACATCTTCCTGCTTGGGTTCTGCCTGATCCTGGGAGACCAGTAGCTGGCCGCTGTCCGGCTCCTCCGTATCCTCGTACCAGCAGCCGGTCAGCAGAAGTGGTACCAGGCACAGGATGCATAGGGTTTTCAAAAAGCGGTATTTCATAGGGTACCTCCCGGCGGGATATCAGGTGAGGGAGACCATGGCGCACTGGACGCCCCGGGCCTCGCCCATTTTCCGGTGGGACCAGAACAGGTCCGGCCGGCAGGCGGTGCAGAGGCCGCACATGTCAATGTGCTCCGGCAGGACGCCGGCCTTCAGCAGCCACTGACGGTTGAGCCCCGCCAGGTCCACATGCCACTTGGCGCCCCGCCGCTCCAAATAAGGTTCGGCGGCTTCGCCCAGAGCGGCGGTCATGACAGCAGGCACATCGCCGTCCGTTTCAAAGCAGCACTGGCCGATGCAGGGGCCGACGGCGGCCAGCAGGTCTCCGGGTCGGGAGCCGTATGCCCGCTCCAGCTCCCGCACGGTTTTTTCCACGATGCCGCCGGCGCAGCCCCGCCAGCCGGCATGGATGGCGCCGATGGCCGGGTGGACCGGGTCATACAGTAGAATGATGCCGCAGTCGGCAGAGAAGACCGCCAGAGGCAGGTTCCTTTCGCTGGTAATGAGGGCGTCAGCGGTGTAGTCCCGCTCCGACCACAGGCCCTTGCCGGCGTCTGAAACCGTGCAGCGGCGGACGGTGGTCTCGTGGACCTGCTTGGCCAGGACCACACGGCGGTGGTCCGCGCCGATGACACCGCAGAAGCGGCGAAAATTTTCCCGCAGGTTTTCCGAACTGTCAGCGCAGCCGGTCCGCAGGTTCAAAGAATCGAAGGGCGCCGGGCTGACGCCGCCGTTACGGGTGGAAAACCCGTGGCAGACGCCTTCCAGCAGGGGGGAAGTCAGCCAGGTAAGGCTGTTTTCCCGGTGGGTATCAAAAGGCATAAAGACCTCCAGCTCAGTCTGGTTTTTCCACAACTTCATGATGGGTGTAGCCATGGTGGACATAGCCGAGACCGGCCACGACCACGATGAAGCCCACGATGGCCAGCAGCATTCCCGGCCAGCCGTTTACCGCAGCGCCTACGAGGCAAAGGGCGATGCCGGTCAGCAGCAGGGCAATCCCAAACAGCATTTCCTTGATGTCCTGCAACAGTGCCAGAATGCCGTCGCTGTCTTTCATAGAGCACTCCTTTCCAACAGAAAAACGTCCCCTGCCCTCCGGCAGTTGGAGAACAGGGGACATGATTTCATAAAGGGTCCAGAGGATACTCCCCGGTTCTTTTGCCGAAGACAAAAGAGAAATTTGAATCATTTTCGCCGCGGCGTGTACATGGCGAAAATACCTTGCCCCAGCCGACTTGGGCGGCGTCCACCAGCGCGTTGGGGGCACCGCCGAAGCCCGGCGAAGTGGATTCGGTGGGGAGAGGAAGAACAAGCGAAACGGGGAGAGACCTGCCCAAAGGGCGGGGCGAGCAAAGTGTAGCTTGTTCTGACGAGTTGGGGAAGGTCGAGGGGAAGCCTGCTCCCCTTCGAAACGTCAGTCGTGATACTCCTTGCAGGTGCACTTTTTCCACTTCAGGCCGCTGCCGCAGGGGCGGGGATCGTTGTGTGTCCCATGCGGCACTGCCGCACGGGAGCACTTCTGATAGAACATCCTCGGCAGGCGAAGCCTGCCTGCGGCAAGGTTTTGATGCTGCGCATCAAAACGCTTGGACGCGCCTTCCGGCGCGGCTCGCTGACGCTCGCATCGGCCGCACCGACCGGAGCATCACTGGTCGTGATACTCCTTGCAGGTGCACTTTTTCCACTTCAGGCCGCTGCCGCAGGGGCAGGGATCGTTGCGGCCGATTTTCACGGACTTTTTGGGCTGCTTCTTGGGCTGAGTGCCGTCGCCGCCCACGTTTTCCACCATGCCCTTGGCAACCCGCTCCCGCTTGACCTCCTCGTCCTTCTTCAGACGGACGGAGTACAGCCGGCGGACGGTCTCGCTCTGGATAGCGGAGACCATCTCCTCAAACATGCTTAAAGACTCCTGCTTGTAGGCGATGACGGGATCGGTGTTGGCGTAGGCCCGCAGGCGGATACCCTGCTTCAGGTCATCCATGGCGTCGATGTGGTCCATCCAGTATTCATCCACCACACGCAGCATGATGACCCGCTCCAGCTCCCGCATGATGGGCGGTGTGATCTCGGCCTCCTTGGCCTCGTAAGTGGCCTCGGCGGCCTGGACAAAGGCGTCGGTGAAGTCCTCCTGGGTCTTGGCGGGAATGTCGGCCTCGGGGATCTGCACGGCGCCGGGCAGGAAGTAGGTGCCCTCCAGGCCCCGCAGCATCTCCCGGTAACCGGCGGCGTCCAGGGAAGCCTGCTCGCCGAAGGCCAGGGCCACGTGGTCGGCGATGGAGGTGCGCATCATGTTCAGCACGGTCTCCTTCAGGTCTTTGCCGTCCAGCACCTGACGGCGCTGGGCATAGATGATTTCCCGCTGCTTGTTCATGACATCGTCGTATTCCAGCACGGATTTCCGGGACTGGAAGTTCCGGGACTCCACGGTGGTCTGGGCGTTTTCAATGGCCTTGGTGAGCATCTTATTTTCGATGGGGGTGTCCTCGTCCAGGTCGAACTTCTCCATCATGTTGGTGATGCGCTCACCGCCGAACAGGCGCATGAGGTCATCTTCCAGAGAGATGTAGAACCGGGTCTCGCCGGGGTCGCCCTGGCGGCCGGCACGGCCGCGGAGCTGGTTGTCGATGCGGCGGGACTCGTGGCGCTCGGTGCCGATGATGAACAATCCGCCGGCGGCGCGGACCTGTTCGGCCTCGCTGGCGATCTCCGCCTTGTGCTGGGCCAGCTTCTGGGCAAACAGGGCCCGGGCGGCCAGAATGTCGGCGTTGTCGGTATCGGCGTAGCCGGTGGCGTCCACGATGACCTCTTCGGAATAACCGGCCTTCACCAGGTCGGCCCTGGCCAGGTACTCGGCGTTGCCGCCCAGCATGATGTCAGTGCCGCGGCCGGCCATGTTGGTGGCCACGGTGACGGCGCCCAGCTTGCCGGCCTGGGCCACGATCTCGGCTTCCTTCTCATGGTTCTTGGCGTTGAGGAGGTTGTGGGCGATGCCCTCCCGGGCCAGCAGATGGCTCAAAAGCTCGTTTTTCTCAATGGACACAGTGCCCACCAGTACAGGCTGGCCCTTGGCGTGGCACTCCTTGATCTGGGCGATGACGGCCCGGAACTTGCCTGCCTCGGTTTTGTACACCACATCGTGGTGATCCACGCGCTGGTTGGGGCGGTTGGTGGGGATCTCCACGATGTCCAGGTTGTAGATGGTGCCGAACTCCTCCTGCTCCGTCATGGCGGTACCGGTCATGCCGGACAGCTTGTCGTACAGGCGGAAATAATTCTGGAAGGTAATGGTGGCCAGGGTCTTGTTCTCGCTGTTGACGTTGACATGCTCCTTGGCCTCGATGGCCTGGTGCAGGCCATTGGAGTAGCGGCGGCCGAACATGAGGCGGCCCGTGAACTCGTCCACGATGATGACCTCGCCGTCCTTCACCACGTAGTCCACGTCCCGCTTCATGGTGCCATGGGCCTTCAGGGCCTGGTTGATGTGGTGGCTGAGGGTGGAGTTGGAGGGGTCGGACAGGTTTTCCACGTGGAAGAATTCCTCCGCCTTGGAGATGCCCCGGGCGGTGAGGGTGGCGGTCTTGGCCTTTTCGTCCACCACATAGTCGGCGTCGATATTGACGTCTTCTTCCTCCTTGTTGTCCACCTGGACCACCACCTGCTTTTTCAGGCGGGAGACGAACATCTCCGCCATGTCGTACAACTGGGTGGACTTGTCGCCCTGGCCGGAGATGATGAGGGGGGTGCGGGCCTCGTCGATGAGGATAGAGTCCACCTCGTCCACGATGGCAAAGGCATGACCCCGCTGCACCAGCTCGCTGGAGTAGATGCACATGTTGTCCCGCAGGTAATCGAAGCCCATCTCGTTGTTGGTGCCGTAGGTGATATCGGCGGCATAGGCCTCCTGGCGCTGCTTGTTGGTAAGGCCGTGGACGATGAGGCCCACCTTCAGCCCCAGGAAGCGGTGGACCTTGCCCATCCACTCGCTGTCGCGCTTGGCCAGATAGTCGTTGACGGTGACGATGTGGACGCCCCGGCCCGTCAGGGCGTTGAGGTAGGCGGGGAGGGTGGCCACCAGGGTCTTGCCTTCACCGGTCTTCATCTCGGCGATGCGGCCCTGGTGCAGCACGATGCCGCCCACCAGCTGCACCCGGTAGGGGCGCATTCCCAGCACGCGGTCGGCGGCCTCCCGCACGGTGGCAAAGGCCTCCGGCAGAATATCGTCCAGCGTTTCGCCGTTTTGGAGGCGCGCCTTGAACTCGGCGGTTTTTGCCTGCAATTGGGCGTCGGTCATGGCCTTGTACTCATCGGCCATGGCCTCGATCTTATCCACGATGGGATAGATGGATTTCAGCTCCCGGGAACTGTAATCGCCAAACAGTTTTTTCATCAGACCCATAATGTATAAAACATCCTTTCCGTTTTCGGCTCTTTCCTGAGAAAGGGAAGAAATTTTCGCGGCTCATAAAAAAGCAAGCATAGCATACCACAAAAAGCCAGAGATTGCAAAGAAAAACGGGAATTTCTCAAAAAGTTCACAATTGAAAAACGTTTTCCCGCCCGGTTCTCCGCAAAAGAGAGCACCTGACGGCGGCGGATGTTTTTTCGGGGCGGTGGAACCATTAAAACCGGACATTTTCCCGAAAACGTCGATTGTGCTTTTCCATGGGGCATGGTACAATGAGACCAAGAAAAAAGACCCGGCGGATTCAGAACGACAAGGAGGGTTCCCTATGAAGCTCAGCTTTTTCGGCGCTGACCAGTGCGTGACCGGCAGCTGCCACTGTCTGGAAGTGAATGGCAAGCGCATCCTGGTGGACTGCGGATTGCAGCAGGGACGGGACGAGGTGTCCAACGCGGAGTTTCCCTTCGCGGCGGGCAGCATCGACTGCGTGCTGGTGACCCATGCCCACATCGACCACTCCGGCCGCATCCCCATGCTCATCAAGCAGGGCTTTCAGGGCCGCATCCTCACCACCCGCCTGACGGCGGACCTGCTGGACATCATGCTGCTGGACTCCGCCCACATCCAGGAACAGGACGCCGAGTGGAAAAACCGCAAGGCGGAGCGCTCCGGCGCCCCCCGGGTAGAGCCGCTGTACACCATCGAGGATGCTTCCCGCGTCCGGGAGTTCATGACCACCTGCGAATATGGGGAAAAGGTGGAGCTGTTTGACGGCGTGACGGTGGAATTTGTGGATGCCGGCCATCTGCTGGGCTCCGCCAGCATCGTCGTGGACGCGGAGGAGAACGGCACTGCCAAGCGGCTGGTGTTCTCCGGTGACCTGGGCAACGTCAATCAGCCCATCATCCGGGACCCGGTCCACATCCACGGGGCGGACTACGTGGTCATGGAATCTACCTACGGCGACCGCAACCACACGGAGGCGTGGAGCTATACCGATGACCTGGCGGATATCATCGACAAGACCATCGCCCGGGGCGGCAACGTGGTCATTCCCTCTTTCGCCGTGGGCCGCACCCAGGAGCTGCTGTACTTCATTCGGGAGATCAAGGATAAGGGAATGGTAAAGTCCAACCCGGACTTCCCGGTGTATATCGACTCTCCCCTGGCGAAAAAGGCCACCACCATTTTTACCGGCAACCTGCATGGCTACCTGGATGAGGATGCCCTGGCCCTGGTGCAGGACGGCACCCATATGTTTAACTTCACCAATCTCCGGATGACGGAGACCAGTGAGGAGTCCAAGGCCCTGAACATGGACCCCACGCCCAAGGTCATCATCTCCGCCTCCGGCATGTGCGACGCCGGCCGCATCCGCCACCACCTGAAGCATAACCTCTGGCGGAGGGAGTGCACTGTGGTGTTTGTGGGCTACCAGGGGGAGGGCACCCTGGGCCGTACCCTGCTGGAGGGCGCCAAAAGCGTGAAGCTCTTCGGCGAGGAGATCGCCGTCAACGCCGAGATCGTGAATTTCCAGGGCCTTTCCTCCCACGCCGACCGGGACCACCTCATCAGCTGGATCTCCGATTTCAAGGAACCGAAGCCCCAGCATGTTTTCGTGGTCCACGGCGACCGGGAGGTGGCGCCTTTCTTTGCCCAGACGGTGACCGGACTGGGCTTCACGGCCCATGCGCCTCAGTATACGGAGGTCTATGACCTCATCGCCGACACCGTGGTGCAAAAGGGCTACCTACCGGAGCGGAAGGTCAAGAGCTTTACCGCCGGCGGTGCCAAGTCCAGCGCGGCTTACGAGCGGCTGGTGGCTGTGGGCGAGATGCTCATGGCGTCCATCAAGCGCAGCAAGGGCCGGGACAACAAGTCCCTGGCCCGGTTCGCCGACCAGCTGCGCCAGCTGCTGGAGAAGTGGGAGGCGTGAGCTTATCCAAGCTCCCGGCAAAGGGCGAAGGCGGAGAGGAACATGGCCTCCAGCTGCCGCTGCTTCTCCAGGACGTCGTGATACTTTTTGAAGGTGTCCCGGGCGTCCGGGGTGAGGGAGCCGCGGAGGTCGCCTGACAGGCGGTCCAGGAGGTTGCTGATGTTCCGGTATTCCGGCGTGGTCAGCCGGGTGGTGAAGCCGGTGTCCATGGCGTAGTCGTAGAGGAGATTCATCAATGGGGTCATGAGAGATACCTCCAAACGGAACTATATGTTCTTATTATACAGGAACATATAGTTCCTGCCAAGGAGAAAAGAATGGAAAATTTTGCGGTTCGTTTGAAAGAGTTACGAACAGAATATAAGATATCGCAGAAAGACTTAGCGGAAAAGCTGGGGATTTCGGACCGGGCTTATCGGTATTATGAAGAAGGAAAGCGGTATCCGGACTTTCAGGGATTACTGACACTGGCAGATTGCTTTCAGGTGTCATTGGATTATCTCGTTGGCCGCAGCGAGAGGCGGAAGTGACAACGCCGATGGGCGTTGGGCAGATGCGCCCCCATTTCTCTCTTGGAGAGAGAAACGGCCGCGCCCGGTCAAAGAGAGACATTGGAGGGGGATTTCGTGATTCCCCCTCCAAACCACCCCTTAAAACGACCAAAAGAGGGGGCTGCGGCCCCCTCTTTGGAAACTCTCCCAACGGAGCGGCAGCGGGGCTAAAAGTGGGGCGCTGCGATAAGCACCCCGGAATTTGCGGAAGCGTCACAACTTGCGGCATAAGTGTAATTTGATAAGAGCGTTTCAGCGCACCTGGATGGAGCTGGGCAAGTCTGCGGAAAGCTGGCTGACAGCCGTCCGCATCCCCAAACTTGCCCGAACGGGCAAGTTTGGATGAAAAGCGTTTTTCTTTTGGACCGTGCACGGCCCGTTTTCTTTTTCAAGAAAAAAGAAAATGGGGGGTGCAATCCCCCAGCCATGCTGATGGCTGTGTGAAAACCGAGGAACCATATGGAACAGTTAAAAGAAAACAGCATCTATACCGGCACCGTGGAGGGCTACTCCAGCGAGGGCCTTGGCATCGTGCGCCTGGACGGCGCCGTGGTGTTCGTCCCCCGTACGGTGCGGGGGGAGGAGATCGACCTGCGCATTACAAAGGTCATGAAGACCTGCGCCGCCGGCGAGGTGGTAAAGCTCCGCAAAGCATCCCCGGAGCGGACGAAGCCGGAGTGTCCCTATTTCGGCCAGTGCGGCGGCTGTGACTTCCAGCACATGAGCTACACGGAGGAGCTGCGGGCCAAGCGCCAGCGGGTCCAGGACGCCCTGACCCGCCTGGGAGGCACGGACCTCCAGGTGGAGGAGATTTTGGGGGCAAAGGACCCCACCCACTACCGCAACAAGAGCCAGTACCCCGTGGGCCCCGGCGGTACCATCGGCTTTTACAAGGCCCGCAGCCACCAGGTGGTGGGCGTGGACTGCTGTCTCATCCAGTCAGAGACCTCCGACAAAACGGCCAAGGCCGTGGGGGACTGGATGCGGCGGTATAAAATTTCCGCCTATGATGAGCGCACCGGCAAGGGCCTGGTGCGGCATATCTACGTTCGGGTGAACCGAAAAGGTGAGAGCCTTTGCTGCGTGGTGGCCAATGGCAAGCAGCTGCCCCGGGAGCCGGAACTGGTGGCTTTCATCCGGGCGGCGGCGCCCAGGACCGTGGGCGTGGTGCTGAACACGAATACAAAAAAGGGCAACGTCATCCTGGGAGAAAAGTACCGTACCCTCTGGGGACAGGATTTCCTGATGGACACCCTCTGCGGCCTCCGGTTCAAGCTGTCCGTCCCCTCCTTTTACCAGGTGAACCGGGACCAGGCGGAGGTGCTGTACGGCAAGGCCCTGGAGTTTGCCGGACTGACGGGGGAGGAAACGGTGCTGGACCTGTACTGCGGCACCGGCACCATCACCCTCTGCATGGCGGCGAAGGCGAAACAGGTCATCGGCGCGGAGATCGTGCCCCCTGCTATCGCGGACGCCAAGGAAAACGCGGCGCGCAACGGCATTGAAAACGCGGAATTTTTCTGCGGTGACGCGGCGGACATCGCCGCCAAGCTGGAGCAGGACGGCCTGCGGCCGGACGTTATCACCGTGGACCCGCCCCGGAAGGGCCTCAGTCCGGAGGTCATCGTCTCCGTGGCGGCCATGGGGCCGGAGCGGGTAGTGTATGTCTCCTGCGACCCCGCCACCTTGGGCCGGGATGTGAAGCTCTTCGCGGAGCTGGGCTACCAGGCTGTCCGCGCCTGCGCCGTGGATATGTTCCCCGGCACCCGCCATGTGGAGACGGTGGCGGAACTGGTCCGGGTGAAATAATGGACTTGTTTTGGGTTGACAAAACAGGGAAAATGCCATAAACTAACAAACTGACAACAGGGGAGCCCGAAGGGACGGGCTGAGAGGCGGATGTTTTCCGTGACCCATTACACCTGATCTGGATCATGCCAGCGTAGGGAGCATACCGAATACGTTGCAAAACGATTGAAATGCCTTCGCCGGAATGAACGGCGAAGGCATTTTTCGCGAAGGAGGTGGGGTGCGCTTTATGAAGACCTTACGGGCGGTCCTGGGACGGAAAGGACCGGCCATCCTGGCTGTCGGCCTGCTGCTGGCAGCTTGGCAGGCAGTGTCCGCCAGCGGCCTTGTGCCGGCCTATATGCTGCCGGCGCCCACGGATGTGGTCCGGGCGTTCTGGACGGATGCGCCCCAGCTGTGGGAGCACAGCTGTATCACCCTGCAGGAGGCGTTTTACGGCCTGGCCCTGGGCACGGTCATCGGATTTTTCCTGGCGGTGCTCATGGATACCTTTGATTTTTTGTACCGGGCCATCTATCCCATCCTGGTGATTTTGCAGACCATCCCCTCGGTGGCCATCGCGCCCCTTTTGGTGCTGTGGTTCGGCTACGAGATGACGCCCAAGATTATTTTGATTGTAGTGTCCTCCTGCTTCCCGGTGACTGTGGGCGTGCTGGACGGTTTCCGGGCGGTGGACCGGGACTCCATCGACCTGCTGCGCTCCATGGGAGCCGGACGCTGGAAGATCTTCCGGTACATCAAGCTCCCCTCCGCCGTGCCGCAGTTTTTCTCGGGCCTGCGGATCGCCGCGGCCTATGCCGTGGTGGGAGCGGTCATCGCCGAGTGGCTGGGCGGCTTCGGCGGCCTGGGTGTCTATATGACCCGGGTGAAAAAGGCCTTTGCCTTTGACAAAATGTTCGCCGTCATATTTCTTATCTCCGCCATCTCCCTGGCGTTGATGGCGGCGGTGGACCTGGCGGAGCGGCTGTGCACGCCGTACCGCCATCTGGATAAAAAATCTTGATTTTGAAAGAAAGGGACCCAACATATGAAAAGAACAAAGATCATGAAAAGAACAAAGATCACCGCCCTGCTGCTGGCGGCGGCACTGACCCTAAGCCTGGCCGGCTGCGGCGCGAAAAAGACCGGCGGGGAGGAAGCCGGTTTGAAGGAACTGACCTTCGTGCTGGACTGGACCCCCAACACCAATCATACCGGCGTATACGCCGCCATTGCCAACGGCTACTTTGAGGAGGCGGGCCTCAGTGTGAAGGTGGTCCAGCCTGCCGAGGATGGCGCCGAGATGATGGTCGCTTCCGGTCAGGCCCAATTCGGCGTGTCCGCCCAGGGCAAGATGGCCGACGCTCTTGGCGGCGATTCCCCCATGCCCATCACGGCTGTGGCGGCGGTGCTGCAGCATAACACCGCCGGCATCATCTCCCGGAAGGGAGAGGGCATGGACCGGCCCAAGGGCATGGAGGGTCACAAATACGCCACCTGGGACCAGGCTGTGGAAAAGGCCGTGCTGCGGCAGGTGGTGGAGAGCGACGGCGGTAATTTTGACCAGGTGGAGCTGATCCCCTCCACGGTGACAGACGCCGTGTCCGGCCTGGAAAGCCGCTCCGTGGACGCCATCTGGGTGTTCTACGGCTGGGAGGGCATCGCCTGCCAGGTGGCGGGGCTGGAGACGGATTTCTTCGCCCTGAAGGACATCGATCCGGTCTTTGACTACTACACGCCCCTTATCATTGCCAATGACAGCTTTCTGGAGGAGGACCCGGACACTGCCAAGGCCTTTATGGCGGCGGTGAGCAAGGGCTACCAGTTCGCGGCGGAGCATCCGGAGGAGGCCGCGGACATCCTCATGGCGGCGGCGCCGGAGCTGAAGGACAGCCAGGACCTGGTGGTGGCAAGCCAGAAGTACCTGGCGGAGCAGTACACCGCCGATGCCTCCCGCTGGGGTGAGATCGATCCGGAGCGGTGGAGCGCCTACTTTACGTGGCTCAATGACAATGACCTGCTGGAAAAGGGCGACATTGACCCCAACGCCGGCTTCACCAACGACTTCCTGCCGGAGGCCTGAGATGGAAAAGCTGGAGGTGCGGGGCGTCAGCAAGTGCTTTGACGGCGCCTCTGTTCTGGAGGACATCTCCATCACCCTGCGGCAGGGAGAGCTGGTGTGCCTGCTGGGCGTCAGCGGCGGCGGAAAGACCACCCTGTTCAACATCATCTCCGGCCTGGTGGAGCCGGACAAGGGACAGGTGTTTTTGGACGGGGAGGATGTGACGGGCAAGCCCGGCCGCATCAGCTATATGCTGCAAAAGGACCTGCTGCTGCCCTACCGCACCATCCAGGACAATGTGGCCCTGCCCCTGCTGCTGCGGGGGGAGAAGAAGCGGGAGGCCCGGGTCAAGGCGGCGGCGTTGTTCCCGGAATTCGGCCTGGAGGGTACGGAGCGGAAGTATCCCGCTCAGCTCTCCGGCGGTATGCGCCAGCGGGCGGCACTGCTGCGGACGTATCTGTTCTCTCAGAACGTGGCGCTGCTGGACGAGCCCTTTTCCGCCCTGGACACCCTGACGAAAAGCGCCATCCACGACTGGTATCTGGATGTGATGGAGCGTATCCGCCTGTCCACCCTGTTCATCACCCATGACATCGACGAGGCGATTTTGCTGTCGGACCGCATTTATCTCCTGACGGGGAAGCCCGGACGGGTCACCGACGAGATCGTCATCCGGGAGCCAAAGCCCCGGCGGAAGGATTTCAATCTGACACCGGAGTTTTTGGCGTATAAGAAGCGGATCTTGGAACGCCTTTAAACAAAAAAGCAGCTGTGAGAGCTCCCACAGCTGCTTTTTTTGGTGATTGGAAGGTTACAGGTGCTCTGCCTCGTAGGCTTTCAAAAATGCCACCAGGGCCTCCACGCCCTCCTTGGGCATGGCGTTGTAAATGGAGGCCCGGAGACCGCCCACGGACTTGTGGCCCTTCAGGTTGTCGAAGCCGGCAGCCTTGCTGGCGGCCACCACGTCGGCGTCCTGCTCCTTGGAGGGGGAGACGAAGGGCACGTTCATGAGGGAGCGGTCTTCCTTCCGGACGGCGCCGGTGAAAAAGCGGCTCTGGTCCAGGAAGTCGTACAGCACGGCGGCCTTCTCCTCGTTCCGGGCGGCCATGGCCGAAAGACCGCCGTTTTTCAGCAGGTACTTGAACACCTTGCCGCAGCAGTAGATGGCCCAGCAGTTGGGGGTGTTGTACAGGGAGTCGGCGTCGGCGTGGGTCTTATAGCGCAGGTAGGTGGGCACGAACGCGGGCAGGTCCTCCCGCAGCAGGTCCTCCCGGATGATGGCGATGGACATGCCGGCGGGCCCCACGTTTTTCTGGACGCCGGCCCAAATAAGGCCGTAGCGGCTGACATCGCAGGGGCGGGAGAGGAACATGGAGGACTGGTCCGCCACCAGCACATGGTCCTTGGTGTTGGGCAGGGTGCGGTAGGTGGTGCCGTTGATGGTCTCATTCTCGCAGATGTAAACGTAGTCGGCGTTTTCCGGGATGTCCAGATCAGAGCAGTCGGGAATGTAGGAGAAGTTCTGGTCGGCGGAGGAGGCGACGATCTTTACCTCACCGTATTTTTTTGCCTCCGCGATGGCCTTTTTGGACCAGGCACCGGTCTCTACATAGCAGGCCTCGCCGTTTTTCATCAGGTTCATGGGCACCATGGCGAATTCCAGCGTGCCGCCGCCCTGAAGGAACAGGACCTTGTAATTGTCCGGGATGCCCATGAGGGTCCGAAGGTCTGCCTCCGCCTCGTCCCGGATCTGCTGGAACGCCTTGGAGCGGTGGCTCATCTCCATGACGCACATACCGCTGCCGCGGTAGTTCAGCATCTCGGCGGCGATCTCCTCCAACACCTCCTCCGGCATCATGGCGGGGCCGGCGGAGAAATTATAAGTACGTCCGTATTTCATCATCAGACATCTCCTTTTCTTGTGATACCGCTTTCCGTTCAGTATACGACAGGGAACGGGAAGAATCAACCGAAAATTCAAACCATAGGCGGCTTAAAATCAAAAAAACGGTTATGCAAATTGACTGCTTGTGAAAAAACGCACGAAAAAATATTGAAATTTTAATGAAATTTTTATATACTGATTATGTATGTAAACTCAGCGGAGGGCAGCGGCTCTCCAGTTTTGAAAAGAGTGAGGAGAGAACCATGAGAGCGGACGGAACACGTGTTAAGGGCCTGAGCCCCATCGTGCAGGCGCTGCCCTATATCATGCCTCGCCGGTATGACGCCCAGAACTGGGCCAACGACTATGTGGATGAGGATATCATGCGCAACTACATCCGGCAAAAGCGGCGGGAGGGCCTCAGCGTCACCCATATGAGCGTCCTGGTGGCGGCCTACTACAAAGCCGCCCTGGAAAATCCAAAGGTGAATTATTTCATCATGAACCGCAAGATCTACAAACGCAACCACTTTTGCTTCAGCTTCGTCATTCTGAAGACCCGGGCGGACGGCACACCGGACGAGACGACATTGAAGATCTACCTGGACCCGGAGGACACGGTGTTTTCCATCAGTCAGAAGATCAAGGACCATATCGACCGGAACATGGTGGCCGCCCACAATAATAATACGGATAAATTCGCCAATCTCGCGTTCTCCATCCCGGGCTTTGCGCGGCTCGTGTTCTGGTTGGCCTACCATCTGGATCAGCACAACCTGCTGCCGGGGAAGATCATTGAGCTGAGCCCCTTCCACACCAGCCTGTTCATCACGAATCTGGCTTCCATCAACACCAATTATATTTTCCATCACTGCTATGAATTCGGCACCACCAGCGTGTTCGTGTGTATGGGCAAGCCTGTGCCGGACCCCATGGCGCCGGAGGGCAGCCGCAAAAAGCGTATGCCCCTGGGCGTTGTGATGGATGAGCGGATCGCCACGGGCATCGAGTACTCCCGGTTTTTCGCGGCGTTCAGCCGGTATTTGAAAACACCGGAGGTACTGGAGACCCGCCTGGATGGCAGGGTAGTGCCTGTCCCGGCGGCAGCGGAGGCGTAATATACCATGGAAAAACCCATTGGAGAAGCATTTCGGAACTTTTGCGGCCGTGTCCTCCTGTACGGCAAGGCTCTGGGCAAGTGGCTGGCGGTGGCGGTGGTCATCGGCGCGGCCTGCGGCGTCATCGGCTCCGCGTTCCACATCGGCGTCCATGAGGCCACGGCGCTGCGGGGCGCTTATCCCTGGCTTTTGTGGTGCCTGCCGCTGGCGGGCCTGGTGATCGTGGGCTTTTATAAGCTGACGAAGACGGAGGGCCAGGGCACCAATGACATCATCGACGCCGTGCACCTGGGCAAGGGACTGTCCATTTTCCTGCTGCCTGCCATTTTCCTGGGCACGGTGCTGACCCACCTGTGCGGTGGCTCCGCCGGCCGGGAGGGCGCCGCGCTGCAAATGGGCGGCACCATCGGCCATCACACGGGCCGGCTGTTCCATCTGGATGACCGGGACCTGCGCACCGCCACTATGGCGGGCATGGCGGCCTTTTTCTCCGCCCTGTTCGGCACGCCCCTGACGGCCACGGTCTTCGCCATGGTGGTCATCAGCATCGGCGTCATGTACCACGCTGCCTTCATCCCCTGTCTGACGGCTTCGCTCACGGCCTACGGCGTGTCCCTGGCCATGGGTGTGGAGCCCACCCGCTTTACGGTGTCCATGCCGGAGCTGGAGGTGGCGATGCTGCTGAAGGTGGCGGTGCTGGCGGCGCTGTGCGCCATAGTGTCCATCCTGTTCTGCAACACCATCCACTTTGCCGAGCACCAGATGGCAAAGCGCATCCCGAACCCTTGGGTGCGGGTGGTGGCGGGAGGCTTTGCCGTCATCGCCCTGACGTACCTCTGCGGCACCACAGATTATAACGGCGCTGGCATGGAGGTGGTCACCCGTGCCGTGGAGGCGGGAACGGCCCATCCGGCGGCCTTTTTGCTGAAGCTGCTGTTTACCGCCATCACGCTGAGCGCCGGCTTCAAGGGCGGCGAGGTGGTGCCCTCCTTCTTTGTGGGGGCCACCTTCGGCTGTGTGGTGGGCCCCCTGCTGGGCATCCCCGCCGGCTTCGCGGCAGCTCTGGGACTGGTGGCCGTGTTCTGCGGCGCCGTCAACTGCCCAGTGGCCTCCATCTTCTTGTCGGTGGAGCTGTTCGGCGACGGGGGGCTGCTGTATTTCGCCCTGGCCTGCGGCATCAGCTATATGCTCTCCGGCTACAACGGTCTCTACTCCAGCCAGACCATCCTGTATTCCAAGCTGAAAGCCCAGTACATCAATGTTCACACCAATGCCCACCACGCCGGCGGCCCCCACGCGGAGCCTCCGGTCCACGGCAGTCTGAAAGAGTGAATAAAGCGCCGCCTCCCGGGACACACTGTCGGAAAGACGTTTGTTCCGGGAGGCGGTTTTTTATGCAGTATGCTGCGCAGGTGGGCCTGGCGGCCCTTTCCTCTTTGCTGTCCATCGCGGTGCTGTTTCTGCTGGCAAAGCTCATGGGCACCAAGCAGGTGTCCCAGATGACCATGTTCAACTATGTGGTGGGCATTACCATCGGTTCCATCGCGGCGGAGCTGGCCACGGAGCTGGAGGAGCCCCTGCGGCCGCTGACGGCGCTGATCGTCTACGGCGTCACGGCCTTTGTTATTTCCATCCTCACCAATAAATTTCTGAAGGTCCGGAGCATGGTGACGGGAAAACCCCTGGTGCTGCTGGAAAACGGGGTCATTTACCGGGAAAATCTGAAAAAAGCCCGGCTGGACCTCAACGAATTTCTCACCTATTGCCGCATCGGCGGATGGTTCGACCTGAACCAGCTCCAGTCGGCGGTGCTGGAGCACAACGGCGTGGTGAGCTTTCTGCCCAAGGAGGCGGACCGCCCTGCCACTCCCGCGGACCTGAATCTGAATCCGAAGCAGTCCAAGGTCCAGATGCCCTTCGTCATGGACGGGCGGCTTTTGGAGGAGAACATCCGCCAGGCGGGGAAAGAGGACACCTGGGTACGGCGGACGCTGCTGCAGCAAGGCTGCCGGGATGAAGGGGAGGTTTTGCTGGCAGTGTGGGACGGAGGAGAAAAGCTGACCGTGTTTCCCATGGACTCGGCGGGAAAGCGGAAGAGGAACTGACGGGATGCCTGCTGCATAAGCTGGTCATGGTGATGCTATGGGAAACTGTGACTGTGATCCGCTGGCACTGACTACGGCTGTCAATACACTGGCGGTGGCCATTGCGGGGCAACTGGGCGATGAGGACCTGGAGCTGGTTGCGGCTGTTTTGACCCAGCTGGGAGATACCCTGGCCACCATTTCCGTCCAGCGGAGCCTCTGCGCCGGGGGCCGTGCTGAAGAAGAATAATAAACAGACGGGCCGGAAGGCCCGTCTGTTTGGCGTTTATGGATGCAATATATTACAAAGCCGATTCCGCACTTTTCTGCCGCCGGATGTCGGCGGACACCAGGAAAAAGGCCAAGCCGCAGGGGAGCAGGGCGAGCCAGGCGCTGCGGGAACCAAAAGCCTGCCACAGCAAAAAAGACGCGGCCACACCGGAGTGAAAGGACAGAAGTGTTTTGCCGAAAAAGGCAGCCTTGGGCAGGTGGGAGCGGTCGTGGTTGCCCCAGACCTCCGTCACTGCCATGGTGAACTGCCGCAGGTTGTTGGTGGAGAAAATGGAGGAGCTGACGAAGCCGTCGACTCCGGAGAAGCTGTTCCACTGGAATGCCATGGCGAAAAACAACGGATACAGGCCGAGGACCGGCGCAATATTCTCGGGAAAACAGCCCACGACTACGGCGGCCGCCGCGTCCAGCGTCACGCTGATAAGCCGCAGGTCACAGTGCAGCCGGGGCGGCAGATACACCGTTAGGGCGATGGCTGCCATGTACAGCAGCATTCCGCCGGTCCGGTGGAGCAGCTGCTGCCAGTCGCCGGAGAGCAGGCTGGTGACCATGCTGATGAGGTTGGAGGTCTGGGCGTTGCCGAGAAGATTGCTGAAGGACAAGATGGCGTGGACACCCAGGTATCCGCCGATAAAGGCCATATTGAAATGAATTCGCTGACTGAGATTGTGCATTTCCTCATCTCCTGTGCCGTGCCCGCCTTATGCGTCCAGCAGGCGGCGGGCCACCGCCACGTTCTGCTGTTCCAAAGAGCGCAGGCGGGCCACCGCGGCAGCCTGCCCCTCAGGGTCCCGGGACTGGCGCACCGCCTGGTCGATCATGTGCCGCAGGGCCTCCTCTGTCAGAGCGTCCAGGTCCATGAACAGCTCCTGACCGATGTATTTTAAAAAGGCGGAGACCTTGGGGTCGTATACCACACCGGCCAGCGGGATGCCCTGCCCGGCGGCGAAAATCAGTGCGTGGAGCCGCATGGACACCACCACTTCCATCCGGCTCAGGGTGCCGATGATGGTGCCGGCGCCGCCGGCGTCGTCCAGAAAATAGTGGGGGATCGTCAGGCCCTTGGCGGCCAGCCGGTGGGCCACCGGGTCCAGATGCTTTTCCACGGCGATGAACACCGGTGTCAGGCCATAGGTGTCGTAAGCGTACTGAGCGGCGGCCCGAAACAGGGGGGCTTTTTCCTCAAAGCCCTTCCACTGCCGCAGGGCAAAACAGATATACTTTCCATGAGGCGGGATGTCAGAGCGCAGCAGCACGCTGTCGATCTCGTCATCTCCGGCACGGTGCAGGGTCAGGGCCGGGTCCGCCGTCAGCAGGATCTCCGGTCGGGTGACGCCCATGAGCCGCAGCTCCTCCCGGGAGTCCGGTTCCCGGAGGGTGATGACATCCACATTGGTGTTCAGCACATCGGCGGCCAGGCGGCGGTGGTTTTCCCGGGTGACGGGGCCGATGCCGCAGCCGTACATCTGCACCTTGCAGCCGGCCTTCTTGGCAGCGCTGATGTTGTGCAGGTAAAACCACAGGGAACGGCGGGAGGTCACATCTTGGATAAGGCTGCCGCCGCCGTTGATATAGAGCCTGGCGTGGCGCATGGCCCGCAGCCAGGCGGGGAAGTTGGAGCGGTACACCGCCTGGACCCGGTAGGTGAGGCGGGTGGACTTGGGGTCCTTGGACAGCACCAGCACCGGCATATCCGGGTCAATGGAGCGCATCTCCTGGAGAATGGCCTCCAATATGGCGTCATCGCCGGCGTTGCCCCGGCCGTAGGCGCCGCAGATGACCACGCCGTCCCGGCCTTTTTTGGGGCGGCTGTGGCGGCGAAGGATCTCCCGGTAGATGTGCAGCTGGGTGTCCACGGTCTTTTGAATGGAAAACTGGGTGGAGGCCTTTTGATACAGCTTTTCTCCCATGTCGCGGCGCAGGGCGTCATCGTTGCCCAGGGCGGCCAGGTGCTCTCCCAGGGCCTGCCAGTCTCCGGCGGGGACTAAGAAGCCGTTGACGCTGGAGTCAATGAGGTAGGGAATGCCGCCCACGGCGGTGGCCACGGTGGCCAGATGGAACCGGGCACCCTCCGTCAGGGCGTAGGGGAAGGTCTCGGACAGGGAAGTGAGGGCGTTGATGTCCAGGGCGGCGTAAAAGCGGTCCATACCGCCGCTGATCCAGCCGGCGAAGGTCACCTGCTTTTCCACACCCAGCTCCCGGGCCAGGTTCCCCAGCTTCTCCCGTTCCTCGCCGTCGCCGGCGATGACCAGCCGCAGCCGCGGACACTTGCGGTATCCGGCGGCAAAGCCCTGGATGAGGGTGGACATGTCCTTGACGGGGTTGAGGCGGGCGGCGATGCCCACCACCACGGAGTCGGCGTCCACGTCGGCCCCCAGACTCCGCAGGTAGGACAGCCGGTCCCCCTGGGGCGGGGCGGGAGTGAAGTCGATGCCGTTGTAAATGGCGTAAAAGCGGTCCGCGGGGAAGCCCCGGGAGATGAGCAGATCCACCATGGCATCGGACACACCGATGCGGTAGTCCAGCTGCCGCAGGGCGTAGGCGTTGATGGTGCCGAAGGTGAGATGGCTGAGGGGCCGGCCCATGTAGTCCAGCCGGTAGTCACTGTGGACGGTGGACACCACCGGCAGGCCGGTGGTCTTCCGCAGCAGGGCGCCGATCATGTTGGCCCGGGAGCCGTGGCAGTGGATGAGCTCGTAGTCCCCTTGGCGGATGTAATTCGTCAACTGCCGCCGGACACGGAAAATATTGTTCCCGCCGCAGATCATGGTGGGGATGCCCATGGCCCGGGCCTCGTCGGCAAAGGGGCCGTCCCGGAAGCAAACCAGCTGAGCGGTGATGGTTTTATTGAGGTTTTGCAGCAGGCTCAGCACATGAGTTTTGGCTCCGCCGGAGTCGCCGCCGCTGATGAGATGAATGACTTTCATGAGAACCTCCCTGCGCTTTTTTGGCGCGATGGCCCTTCTTTGCGAAAATGGTCTTGTGAAATGGTGAAAAATATTATACAATATTTTAAAAATATTGTCCACAGAGAATCCCACAGAGAATAGACCGGGCTTTTCGCCTGTTATGGAGGAAATTATGGAAGAAAAAGCAAAGCGTATCGGAAAGTTCAACATCGTTGATATCATTGCCGTGCTTCTGATTTTGGCGGTGCTGGCCTTTGCCGGCATCAAGCTGGCGCACCGGGACGGCGGTGAGGCGGCGGAGGCCGCCATGACCAAGGTTACCTACGTGGTGCGGGCGGAGGGTGTGCCGGTGGAGCTGTATGACAACTGCCTGGAGCACCTGCCCTCTCCGCTGATGGCCTCCGGCGCCCTGGTGGGCGGGCAGATCGAATCCGTGGAAAAGGCGCCCTATTACGTCCTGGGCCCCGACGGTCAGTGGGTGGAGGATCCGGATCATGTGACGCTGTATTTCACCGTCACCACGGAGACGCCTACCACGGAGGTCATGACCACCAAAGTGGGTGATCAGGAGGTCCGCATCGGCAAGAAGGACTACATCCTCAAAAGCGAATATATCGAGATCAACGGCGGCACCATCATCGATGTGAAGTGGGAGCAGTGAACGATCAAAAAAAGAACGCCCGGCCGGGGCGTTCTTTTTTTGATATTATGGTTTGACGGCGTTCTCCAGGCAACTGAACCACTGGACGGCAAAATCCCGGAAGGCCGCCACATGCGGGGGAAGATAGGCGTTGTAGCACCAGTGGAGGTATAGGTGCCGGGTATAGGCGAAGTCCGCCAGCGGCAGCAGGACGATGCTGTCGCCCATGGGCGGCAGGCCTGTGCGGCTGGGCAGAAAGCAGACCCCCAGCCCGCAGCGGACGAAATCGCACAGCGTGATGGGATTGTCGCTCTCGGCCACAATGTTGGGAGCGAAGTTCACCTCGTTGCAGGCTTTTTGGATGATACGGGCCCAGGGACGGTCCCGCCGGAGGCTGACGAAAGGCTCCTCCCGGATGTCCGCCAGGGCGACGCTGCCCTGCCGGGCCAGGGGATGGTCCGCCGGAACGGCCAGCATGGCGTCCTCCTGTACCAGCAGGCGGGAGCTCCGGGGCAGGACCTCGTCTCCTGCAATGGAGTCGAGAAGCATGTCGTATTCCGGCTGCTCCGAGTCCTGGAACATCCGCTGGACGATCTCAAAGCGGATGTCCGGCCGGATGCGGCGGAAATCCAGCAGCAGCTGGGGAATGAGGGCCGTGGCGGAGTGGACGCACAGGCGGATACAGGTTTCAGCTTCACTTTTTTGCGCGGCGATCTCATTTTTGGCGTCCTGGATGGAGGAGAGGATCTGCCGGGAATAGCGCAGCAGAATGCGACCGTTCTCGTTGAGATGCATCCGCCGGCCGCTGCGGTCAAACAGGGAGGCGCCCAGCTCGTTCTCCAGATTCTGAATGGTCCGGCTCAGGGCCGGCTGGGCCACATTCAGCCGCTGGGCCGCCCGGGTCATATGCTCCAGCTCGGCCACGGCCTGAAATTGAATCAGCTGAAAAATTTCCATGGTACAAACACCTCTGTCTTTCACCTGCAAACGGCGCTGCTTTTGTGTAGTATAGCATAAAAATAAGGAAGCTGCCACTGAAATTATTGAAATTATAACTTGCAGTTATTAATTTATCGCAACAAAGTGTTAGACGGGCAAAGAAAACGATGATATATTGTATAAAAATGCGGAAGCTTAGATGAATTTGCGGCCTGTTTGTGCCGCTGAATATTGTTTTGTGAAAGGGAGAAATCATATGCTGCAATTTGATCCTCAAAAGTATTCCTATGCCTCTCATCGGAACATCGTCTATGCCAAGAAGGGCATGGCCTGCTCCACCTCTCCCATTGCCTCTCAGGTAGGCCTGGAGATCATGAAGGCAGGCGGAAACGCCATGGACGCTGCCGTGGCCATGGCCACCACGCTGCCCCTGGTGGAGCCCACCGGCAACGGCCTGGGCGCTGACTGCTTCGCTCTGGTGTGGAGCGCCAAGGACTCCAAGCTGTACGGCCTGGACGGCTCCGGCGTGGCCCCCATGGCCCTGTCCGCTGAGAAGGTCCGGGAGGCCGGCTACACCTCTGTGCCCATGAACGGCTGGCTACCCACCATGGTCCCCGGTGCTCCCAGCGCATGGGCCAAGCTGCGCCAGCGTTTCGGCACCAAGTCCATGGCCGAGCTGATGGCTCCCGCCATCCGCTATGCCCGGGAGGGCTTCTGCATCCCCGTGAACGTGTACAAGCAGTGGAAGGCCGAGACGGCCCGCTTTACCGCCGCCGCGGAGAAGGAGCCCGAGGTCTTCGGCCCCTGGCTGCAGTACTTCACCAAGGACGGCAAGACCTACGAGGCCGGCGACACCTTCTATAACCCCGACTTTGCCACGACCCTGGAGTCCCTGGCGGCTACCGACTGCGAGAGCTATTACCACGGCGAGATCATGAAGAAGATCGTGGACTTCTCCAACAAGACCGGCGGATTCTTCGCTGAGAGCGACTTTGAAAACTACGAGGCTGGCTGGGTGGAGCCCATTTCCGTCAACTACAAGGGCTATGATGTCTGCGAGATGCCCCCCAACGGCCACGGCATCACTGCCCTGATGGCCTTGAACATGCTCAAGGGCCTGGACCTGGGCCAGGAGCGGGAATCCGCCATGGCCTACCACTACATGATCGAGGCCACGAAGCTGGCTTTCGTGGACACCAAGAAGTTCGTGGCGGACCCCCGCTACATGAAGACCAAGGTCTCTGACATGCTCTCTGACCGCTATGCCGACGTCCGCCGGGCCCTCATCACCGACAAGGCCATCTATCCCGAGGCGGGCGATCCCTCCTGCGGCGGTACTGTGTACTTCTGTGTGGCCGACGGCGAGGGCAACATGGTCTCCTACATCCAGTCCAACTACAACCGCTTTGGCTCCGGCATCGTCATTCCCGGTACCGCCATCACTCTCCAGGACCGCGGCGCCAACTTCTCCATGGACCCCGAGAGCGACAACTACCTGGAGGGCGGCAAGAAGGCCTACCACACCATCATCCCCGGCTTCCTGTGCAAGGACGGCAAGGCAGTGGGCCCCTTCGGTGTTATGGGCGGCTTCATGCAGCCCCAGGGCCATGTGCAGGTCATCGTCAATGCCATTGACTACCACATGAATCCCCAGGAGAGCCTGGACGCGCCCCGCTTCCAGTGGGTGGGCGAGAAGAAGGTCCAGCTGGAGCGGGAGGTCCCCGCCCACATCGCCCAGAAGCTGGCCGACATGGGCCACGAGATCACCATCGTCAATTCCAACCTGGGCATGGGCCGCGGCGAGATCATCTGGCGCATGGACGACGGCACCCTGGTGGGCGGCACTGAGCCCCGAGCCGACGGTACCATCGCCGCCTGGTAAAGAAAGCGTATATTTTGGCGGGCAGGGATTGCCCACCGCACGGAAACGTGTTATCATAGCACGGTCCGACTCCCAATGCAGCCGCGCACCGGGAAAATGGCGCGCGGCGCGTTGGCGCCTGAAAAAAGAAGAGAAAGAAGGCAAGATATGCTGCACGATCTGCTGATCCTGTACTCCCTGTTTTTCCGCATGGGTGCCGTCACCTTCGGCGGCGGCTATGCCATGCTGCCCATCCTGCGGCGGGAGATCGTCCAAAAGCACCAGTGGATGGACGAGGAGACTATCATGGACTATTACGCCCTGAGCCAGGGGCTGCCCGGCATCATCGCCATCAATGTTTCCGTATTCATCGGCTACAAGCAGCGCAAGACCCCCGGTGCCGTGGCCGCAGCTTTGGGCATGGTGTCTCCCTGTATCATCATCATCTCCATCATCGCGTTTTTCCTGTCCAACTTCCAGGACAACGTCTATGTCCAGCACGCTCTGGCGGGTATCTCCGTGTGCGTGGCGGCATTGATCCTGGACGCGGTCATCAGCATGTGGAAAAAGGGCGTCAAGGACACGTTCGGCATCGTTTTGTGCCTGGTCATGCTGGCGCTGAGCGTGTTCACGGATATTTCCCCCATCCTGCTGGTCATTACCTGCGCTCTGTTGGGCGTGGCGGCCAAGTGGCGGGAGATCAGAGCACCGAAGGAGGGTGACGGGAAATGATCTATTTACAGCTTTTTTGGGAATTTTTGAAGATCGGCCTGTTCGCTGTGGGCGGCGGCATGGCCACGCTGCCCTTCCTGCAGGACCTGGCGGAGAAGACCGGCTGGTATTCCCAGTCCCTCATCACGGACATGATCGCCATCTCTGAGTCCACCCCCGGCCCCATCGGCATCAATATGGCGACCTACGTGGGCTGCAATGTGGCGGGCTTCCTGGGCGGCGTGGTGGCCACCATGGGCGAGATCCTGCCGGCCATCGTCATCGTGGTGACGGTGTCCCGCTACCTGGAGAAGTTCCGGGGCAGCAAGCTGGTGGACGCCGCCTTCTACGGCCTGCGGCCCGCCGTCACCGGTCTGATCGCCGCCGCCGGCATCAGCGTTGTGCAGGTGTCCATGTTCCACTTTGACCTGTACCGGCAGACCGGCGTGCTGATGGACGCCTTTGACGTGAAGAAGATCATCTTCTTTGTGGTGGCCTTTGCCGCCATCAAGAAGTTCAAGCTCCATCCGGTGGTGTACATCGCCTGTGCCGCTGTGGTGGGTATCCTGCTGTCCTTCTGAGCAAAAAGCCGCCGTTTTCAAAAACGGCGGCTTTTTCTGGCGGGGTTCTGGCGGGGACGGATTTTACTTCCCTTTCTCCTGAAAATGTGGTACTATTTAATTATATGATCCCAACGGGAAGACCACATTTTGAAGCGGAGGAGGCGTCCTGGCATGAAAAGACTGATTGACGCGGCGAACCGGTATTTGCGCGCCTGCGACTGACGGGATATAGCGGTGCTGAAAATCTGTCTGTGCGCCCTGGGGGTGCTGCTGGGGCTGGCGGTCCCCGGGCGGAAAAAGCGGCCGACGGCCTGGGCGGCCGCACTGGTGTTCGCGGCGGCCTATGTGCCCCTGATGGCGAAATTTCTGCCGTATCTTCTGGAAAAGCCCGCCGACGGAGAAGATATTTGACGCGGCGGCGGAAAACAGTTGTAAAATCCCGCAAAACGGTGTATCATAGTACAAAACTTCCACGACAAAGGACGTCCTGTATAAAGGAGGATATCTGCATTATGAGTAAAACTGCAAGCATGGTCATGAAGATCATCGGCGCCAGCCTGGCTTTCGCCGCATTCGTCTGCCTGCTCATCGGCGGCTGGCACGATTTGTCCGTGGGCTATTGCGGCATGAAAAAGCGCCTGTGCAAGAAATTCGGCAGCGAGTATGATGACTACGCTGACGAGGAGCTGTACGACTGAGAAAGACAAAAAAACACCTCCGTTCTGCGGGACGGAGGTGTTTTTTTGCCGCCAGGCAAATGGACACAAAAAAATCCCCTTGACAGGGGAGAATGGGCATGGTAAAATTAGTCGCTTATATGATGGAGAAGGATAGGTATCCATTCTCAAGTTTCTATGGTTACGATAGCACATTTCCCATGATAATGCAATAGCGGGACAAAGGATTTATAACAACGACGCCGCGTGTGTCAATTTCCCCGCTGACTGAAAACAATATGTCCCCGTCGCCGGACAGGGCGGGGGAGGCAGAAGAAAGGTGAATGAGAAGATGGCCAAAGACAAGTACTACGGAAAGACCCTTCGTAAGAACTTTGCCCGGCACGAGGAAGTCATGCCCATGCCGAACCTTCTGGCGATCCAGAAGAAGTCTTACCAGGAGTTTTTGGACACCGGCCTGCGTGAGGTGTTTGCCGATGTGGGCGCGATCACGGACTATCAGGGCAACCTGGAGCTGACGTTTATCGACTATAAGATGGACGAGGCCCCCAAGTACGACGTGGAGGAGTGCAAGGCCCGGGACGCCACGTACGCCGCCCCCCTGAAGGTGAAGGTCCGCCTGCGGAACAAGGAGACCGAGGAGATCAAGGAGCAGGAGATCTTCATGGGCGATTTCCCCCTGATGACCCACTCCGGCACCTTCGTCATCAACGG
>CAKTOO010000010.1 GCA_934590165.1 uncultured Dysosmobacter sp.
GGTCAGGTGTTCGAGTCACCCCACTAGCTCCAGTTCAGAAAAAGCCCTGAGGCGATGAAAAGGCCTCAGGGCCTTTTCATACGCCGGACGTGCTTTTTGCTGCGCAATCAATAGGAAAGGAGGGGCACCTTACGCTCCCCACAGCCGCTTTCGCACAGCGTGGAATGGCTCAGACGGTTCCTCCGGGGGCATCTCTCTTACCACTTCGGTCGCACCGGCCTTTTTCAGGCATTCGACGATTTGAAGCTATTCATAGTCCGAATCCTGACGAAAAATACCGGACCTGCACGATACCTCCTTACCAATGGACGGCGCTGTGTGGTATGATAAACAAAATACCCTGGGAGGTATGAGATGCTGAAAAGTCTGTTTTCACTGTTTGACCGGGTCGTGGTGTTCGACACGGAGACCACCGGCCTGGAATTTGGCCGAGACGAGATCATCGAACTGGGAGCCGTCAGCGTGACAGCGGCAGGGGAGACGCTTTGTCTGGATACCTTGGTCCGCCTGTCGCCGGGAAAACGCCTGCCGCCGTTTATCACAAATCTGACGGGCATCACGCCGGAGCAGCTGGAGCGTGAAGGCGTGGACAAGGACGCGGCCTGCGGTGCCTTCTGCCGACTTCTGGAAAGAGCGGAACGGCCACTCTTAGTGGCCTACAATGCTCAATTCGATTTGAATTTTCTCTATTATTTTTTACGGCCCTTCGGGAAGGCGGAAGTGCTGCGCCGTGCCCGTTTCCTGGATGCTCTCACGGTATATCGGGACCGGAGGGAGTATCCCCACAAGCTGGAAAACGCCATCGAGGCCTACAGCCTGGGACAGACGGCGGTGAACAGCCACCGGGCCGTGGACGATGCCCGGGCAACGGTCCAGCTGCTGGAAGCCATGGCCGCAGAGCGGGATGACCTGGCATCCTATTTGAACCTGTTTGGCTATTCCCCTAAGTACGGTATCTCCGGCCGGCGCATCGCCTCCGTTACATACCGGCCCCAGTCTTTTTACCGGACGGCTCCGTTGTATCAGCAGGCGGAAACTATGACGAAACTGTGAATTTTTGAAAAACCCCTTGAAATATGACAAGTTGTCATGTATGCTATGTGACAACTTGTCATATTATTTTTTGCAGCCGTGCAAAAAGTCCTTGACCTTCCAGCAGGTGGAAGTGATAGGGTTTTTCCGGAAAGTGAAGAAAACGGGGCGGCTGTTTCGTATCAGGAGGGAAAGGATATGCCGCGCAGTACATTTTGCCGTCTGGCCCCTGAAAAGCAGGAGCGGCTGCTGGAGGCCGCCACACGGGAATTTTCCCGTCGCTCTTTTGCCGAGGCATCCATCAACCAGATCATTAAGGACGCCGGTATCCCACGGGGCAGCTTTTACATGTATTTCGATGACAAGGAGGACCTGTTCTGCTACGTCATGAGCGGCTATGTGGACCAGCTTTTGATGGTGGTGCGGGAGAGCGTGCTCCGGGCCGGCGGAGACCTGTTCCAGGGGATGCTGGACCTGTATGATTTCTTGCTGCGGCAGGGGCAGGGACAGAAGCCCGGTGACATGGGCACCATGGCGGCTATTCTGGCCTGCAACAGCGGCTTACAGAAGAACATGCTGCTGGGGCTGCTGGACCGGGAGGCCGTTTTGGATGGCCTGGGGAATTCGGTGGACCAGGATATGCTGGACCTGCGGCATGACCGGGACCTGGGGGATATCCTGGCGGCGGTACTGACGGTGGCAGGCCCGTTGCTTTACAGCGGGCTCCAGGGAGACAGCCAGGGCGTTGTCCGGGAGCGGCTGGAAAATGTGCTCATGCTGATGAAGCACGGTATGGCCCGGGATAAGGGAACTTTGGAAGAACAGAAGTGAAAGGAAGCAGCGATATGGAAAAAGAGCATATGCAGGCAGAGCGTTTGCCCGAGGCGGAAAAATCTGAAAAAAAGAAACGGCTGCCGGGGTTCGGCGGAAAAAAGAGGCATAAGTGGATTGTACCAGCAGCAGTATTGCTGGCCGCGGCCCTGCTGGGCAGCCAGGCATGGAAGCTGAAAAGCGGGACAGTGCCCCAGGCGGTGCCCTATGAGGCGGCGCCGGTGCAGCAGCGGGACCTGGGGGTCACTGTTACCGGCAGCGCCACACTGGAGCCGGCGGACGCCTATCAGGTGGGGACGTTGGTATCCGGCACCATTCTATCGGCGCCCTTTGAGGAGGACCAGCAGGTGGAAAAGGACTCACTGCTGTACACCCTGGACAGCGGCAGCGCCCAGGATTCCGTGGCCCGGGCAAACCTCTCCGTGGAGCAGGCCCGCCTGAGCTACCAGCAGGCCCTGGAGGCGCAAAACCCCACGGCTCCTATTGCAGGCGTTTTGAACGAGGTCTATGTCCGCGACGGAGACAGCGTGTCCGCCGGCACGGCCTTGGCCAAAATCGTGGCCAGCACGGACCTGACCATCGACTTTTTGTTTACCTATGCTTCTCCGGACCAGTTTTATGCCGGACAGCTGGCCACGGTGTTCATCGGGAACTTTGACGGCACCGTGCAGGGCACGGTGGTCTCCGTGTCCGATAATACCTCCGCCACCTCCAACGGTAAGCAGTCCTGCACCGTGCGGGTGAAGCTGCCCAACCCCGGTATCGTGTCTGACAGCTTCACCGCCTCCGCCGTCATTGGCAGCTATACCAGCTACGGCAACGCTCCCATTTCTATGGCAGCCTCCGCCGTGGTATATGCCTCCGGCTCCGGCACGGTCTCCGGCTTTTCCAAGCTTTCCGGCAGCACCGTGACCAAAGGAGAGCAGCTTTGTACCGTGGACTCTGAGTCTATCCGCAGCCAGCTGGCCGCGGCGAAGCTCACCGTGGAGTCCGCCCGACTGTCCGCCGGAACCGCCGCCTCCGCTGTGGATGACTATACCATCCGCTCTCCCATCGCCGGCACGGTCATTGAGAAAAACTGCAAGGCCGGTGACAAGGTG
Source organism: uncultured Dysosmobacter sp. (assembly GCA_934590165.1). Taxonomy (GTDB): domain Bacteria; phylum Bacillota; class Clostridia; order Oscillospirales; family Oscillospiraceae; genus Oscillibacter. Next base: position 2,964 of record CAKTOO010000010.1, read on the forward strand.
GACGGCGCCAGCTCCGGCACGCTGGCGGTGATCTACGACCTGAGCTATCTGAAAATGGAGATGAGCGTCAACGAGCTGGACATCGGCAAGGTCCGCCCGGGCCAGACGGTGGAGATCACGGCGGCGGCCCTGCCGGGTCAGACCTTTACCGGAACCGTGGAGCGGGTCAGTGTCAACGGCACTACCACCAGCGGCTTTACCACCTATCCGGTGACCATCGTGCTGGAAGAGTATGGAGAGTTGAAGCCCGGCATGAATGTCTCCGCCACCATCCTGGGCGATACGGCGAAGCAAGTGCTGGCCGTGCCGGTGGCTGCTGTGAACCGGGGCAATACGGTGCTGGTGGCCGGGGCGGGCGCCCTGAGCGAGGACGGCACCACGGTGGTGGATATTTCCAAAGCGGAAGAACGTCCGGTGACCCTGGGCCGCAGCGACGCGGAATACATCGAGATCACCGCCGGTCTCACAGAGGACGATGTGGTGCTGGTGCCTGCCCAGCCGGCGGGGACGGAGGGCTGAGAATATTGGAGCATCTTATTGAATTAAAGGATGTCTATAAAATATATCCCATGGGCAGCGAGGACGTTCATGCGCTGGACGGTGTCAGCCTTACCATCGACCAGGGAGAATTCGTGGCCATCGTGGGCCAGTCCGGCTCCGGCAAATCCACGGCCATGAACATCATCGGCTGCTTGGATGTGCCCACCTCCGGCACTTACCATCTGGGCGGTGTGGACGTGTCCACCATGAATGATGACCGGCAGGCGGAGATCCGCAACAAAATGCTGGGCTTCATTTTCCAGCAATACAACCTCATTCCAAAACTGACGGTGCTGGAAAATGTGGAGCTGCCCTTGCTGTATGCCGGCATGGACGCCGGGGAGCGCCGGGAGCGGGCCCGCAGGGCGCTGGAGCGGGTGGGCCTGGCGGACAAGGAGAAGCACCTGCCCAGCCAGCTTTCCGGCGGCCAGCAGCAGCGGGTGTCCATTGCCCGGGCCCTGGCGGGGGAGCCGTCGGTCATCCTGGCGGATGAGCCCACCGGTGCCCTGGATTCCCGCACGGGCCGGGAGGTGCTGAGCTTTTTGCAGAAGCTCAACGCCGAGGGGGACACCGTGGTCCTCATCACCCACGATAATTCCATCGCCGTGAAAGCCAAGCGCATTGTCCGCCTCCAGGACGGCAGGATCATCTACGACGGCGATGCCAAAGACCCCCGGGCCGTGGTCCGGCCAGCGGAGAGCGGAGAGGAGGCGGGGGCATGAACGTGACCCAGTCCTTCAAGCTGGCCATCAAATCCCTGCGGACCAGCAAAATGCGGTCGTTCCTCACCATGCTGGGCATCATTATCGGTGTGGCGGCGGTCATTATCATCATCTCCCTGGGCAACGGCTTGACGGGTATGGTGGAGCAGCAGGTGGAAAAGGTGGGCGTGAACCAGATCTACGCCTATACCTGGGGCATGGGCGACGGTACCACTAAGAATATCACGCCGGAGGAGATGTATGTCTTCATCGATGCCCACCCGGACCTGTTTGGCGGCATCACCCCCTGGGTCAGCGGCGGCCAGGGTATCCGCTGCGGCGGCGAGGAGTACAAGAAGACGGGCATCTACGGCGTCAGTGAGGCCATGTACCGCCCCCAGACCGGCACCACTCTGGACGGCGACACCCTGGCCAAGGGGCGGTATCTCCAGTATGTGGACATTGCCACCAGAAGCAACGTCTGTGTCGTCGGCGCCTATGTGGAGCAGGAGATCCTGGGTGGTGACGCCTTGGACAAAACGATCTCCGTCGGCGGCGTGCCCTATACCGTGGTGGGCGTGCTGGCTCAGACGCTGGACGAACTGCGGGAGGGCACCAGCGACGACCAGGTGTTCATACCCTATCCAAACGCCATGCTGCTCTCCGGCACCAGCTATGTCTCTCTTTATCAGATCACCGCTACCTCGCGGGACACGGTAATGGAGGCCCAGGCGCTGCTGCTGAACTTCCTTCAGACCTTCTATCAGGATGAAACCGGAGAACACATATACGACTACTATTACGTCCAGTCCATGCTGGACCAGGTGAACCAGATCAACGCCATGATGGGTATTGCCATGGCGGTGCTGGTGGCTATCGCGGCCATTTCTCTGCTGGTGGGCGGCATCGGCATCATGAACATCATGCTGGTGTCCGTCACGGAGCGGACAAGGGAGATCGGCATTCGCAAGTCCCTGGGGGCCAAGCGAAAGGATATCCGCCGCCAGTTTATCATCGAGGCCGGCACCACCTCCGCCCTGGGCGGTTTCGTGGGCATCGCCTTCGGCTGCCTGGTGGCCATGGGGATCGGCTCCCTCTTTGGAGAAATGCTGGTGGCGTCCCTGGGCGCCAGCGGCATTACCTTCAACGCAACGCCCACTCTGGGGGCCATCCTGGTGAGCTTCGGCGTCAGCGTGGGAATCGGCGTGCTGTTCGGCTATCTTCCCGCCAATAAAGCGGCCAAACTGAACCCTATCGACGCTCTGCGGTATGAATGAAAAAAAGGACCGGCACAGCCGGTCCTTTTTCCTGTTTATCGGAATGTGATCTCCTCCACGAATTCCAGCTTCCGGCGGTAATCCAGCTCCACGAGATCCGTGGGCCGCACCTCGCCGGGGCGCTTGTCAAAGTATTGGAGCCCCGCTTCCTGGAGCATTCGGTACACAAACTGGGAACAGAAGATGATGTTGGGCTTGTAGGACCATTTGGTCACCAGACCCAGCATATTGTAGGCGCTGCCCTCCCGGTTGATGCGCCGCACCGTTTCCAGGACCCGCTCCTTCCGGCGCCGGCCGGCGAATAGGCGGTATACCAGTACCGAGGCGTCCGGCTTCAAATGGAAGTGCGCCACCATTTCCGGGTTCAGTCCCGGAGGATAGAGGTTGGCGCCGCCGTTGCAGCTGAGGGTAGTCTTCAGCCCACAGTCAAAAGACAAAGAGGCGTGGTTATATACCTTTTGGGTGACGGAGCCGATGATCTCGCTGGCGGCGCTGCCGGTGTCAGAGATCACGATATAGAGAAAGGGGTCGGACAGGGCTGCCTCCGCTTCCCGGAAGTAGGCATCTGTGAGGCTACCGTGGTTCACATAAGTGATGGAGCTGTGCCCATGACTACCGGTCAGCGCTTTTCCCAGGTTCTCCGGCGTCAGCTTCCGGGCGGTAGTCTCCGCATCCTCCATGGCGCGGCGGAGCTTTTCCTGATTTTCACGGAGCTCGGCGAAACTGATGGCCTGCACCTCCTCCAGGGAGGGCAGATAAAACCGGGCGTTTTTGTTGGCGGTGATGAACCGCTCCACAAACAGCGGAAGCGCCATGGCCAACACGCCCGGAAGGCGCAGGAGCCAGTGCTGGACTGGCGGCCTGCCGGGGACAAACACGACGCTTTTCGCATAGACCAACTGCAAAGCCAGCAGCACGCCGTAAGCGGTGCAGAGCATGACCTTCTCCCGCTTGCGGAACCCGGCGTACAGTGTTCGGAGGACCATGTAAACGGCGGCGGTTATGTACAGGGCACAGAAGATCAGAAGATTTCCGGAAAGGTAAACGGCTAGCAGAAAAATCAGCAGGACCGCTTGGCTTTCCCGTTCCCGGGACGGGACATCGCTATTCTGCCGCATATCGCATCGCCTCCTGTGCTTGAGCATACTATGCTTGCGCTGTGAGCGTCAATGGAGTATGCTGTGACCGGCTGGATGGTCCGCCGGAAAATTTTTTTCTCCTTCCAAACTTTTTTCACCTTTGCTCCGTCTATCAGGCAGAACGAACAGAAAGGACCTTGCGTGTATGTCTCATATCCGGGAAAGTGAATTGACGGCATATCTTGTGGAAGACCAGGCACGGTTTTACCGTCTGGCGTACAGCTATCTGCATAACAGGGAAGAAGCTTTGGACGCGGTACAGACCGCCGTCTGCAAAGCACTGGAAAAACAGGACGGGCTGCGGGACGCCGGCACCATACAGACTTGGTTTACCAGCATTCTGGTCAACGCGTGCATGGACCAGCTGCGGCAGCGCAAGCGGGTGACGCTGGTGCCGCCGGAGGCGCTGGACGCCGGCAGCTATGAAGACCCGCTGCCGGAGGACGGCTCCCTGGCCCGCCGGGTGGACGCCCTGCCGCCGGAGGTGGCTACCATTGTGAAGCTGCGGTTTTACGAGGAACTGTCTTTAAAGGAGATCAGCCAGATCGTGGACTGCCCGCTGAGCACCGTGAAGACCCGACTATACACTGGCTTGAAAAAGCTGCGTATCGCTGTGGAAGGAGAAGTATGATGAAAGAATTCAAGGAAGCAAGAGAGAACTATGAGTCCATCCCCATTCCGGAGGAACTGGACCAGCGGGTTCGGGCGGGCATCCGCCGGGGCCGGAAAAACCGCCGCAGCCGCTATGTGCGGCGCACCCTGGGTACCGCGGCCGCCTGTTTCGTGGTGGTGTTCGGTGCGCTGAACCTCAGCCCCGCCGTGGCGGCGGCCGCCGCTGATGTGCCGGTGTTGGGCAGCCTTTTCCAGGTGTTGACGGTCCGTGATTTCACGGACACCGACAGTGACCGAACCGTGGAGGTGGAGCAGCCCGCCGTCACCGGCAGTGACTATGCCGATGAGATCAGTGCCCGCATCCAGGAGAAAGTGGATGAAAAAATCACCGAGGGCGAGCAGATCATCGCGGATTACAAGGAGGCCTACTTTGCCACCGGTGGTACGGAGGAAGACTGGGCGAAGCATGACAACAAGGTCACAGTGACCTATGATATCAAGTCCCAGACGGATACCACCGTTTCCTTCGTGGTCAGCAGCGCCGTCAGTATTGCCAGCGCCTATCAGGAGCAGACCTATTACAACCTGGATCTGGCCGCGGGCAGGGAACTGACCCTTCAGGACCTGTTGGGGGCTGATTGGGTGAACATCTGCAACGCCGCCATCCGCGCCCAGATGGCAGCGGCAGAGGACCCCTCTGTGTACTTTGACGAAAGCGCGGGCGGTTTTGCCACTGTGGACGAGGCCACCAGCTTTTATATCAATGAAAGCGGAAACCCTGTGGTGGTGTTCCCGCCCTACACCGTGGCCATTGGCGCCTTGGGCACCGTGGAGTTCGAAATCACAAAATAAGCAAATGATAAATGGAACTGTGGCAACAGCGCCGGAGCGGATATGCCGCTCCGGCGCTGTGACGGTTGCTAAACCTGTAAGCCCTTGTACAACGGAAAGGAGGTTCGTTACAAAAGAATCCCTGAGAGGTGCCTTTAATACTGTTTTCAAAACGAGGCCAGCTCATAACGGCAGCCGAAAGAAGCAAGAAGCTCCAACAGGTCGCTGGCATTCAGCCAGACGGTGGCTGTGTTGTCATTGGGATGGATGCCGATGACGCCTTCGGCAAGATCCTTGTCCAAATAAAAGAACACCTGGTGGACGGTGTCATTCAAAAGACCGAAAGGGGTGACGGAGCCGCGGGTAAGGCCCAGAATGGACAGAAGGTCCTCCTCCGAGGCGAAGCTCAGCCTGCGGGTCCCATGTACCTTGGAAAATGCCTTGAGGTCCACCCGTTTTTCCTCCTGGACGGAGAGCAGATAATAGCTGCGATGACTGCCGTCCCGAACGAACAGGTTTTTCGCCACAGCCTCCGGGTGGGGCAGGTCCTCCGCCATCATTTCGCCAATGGTAAAGACCGGTGCATGCTCCGTCAGGTCATAGGGGATGCCTTTTGCGTCCAGTAAGTTCAGGACCTCCTGCTTGTTCATGTCTGCCTGTTCACCTCCGAAAAGTGTCGAGAAAATCATACCATGAATGCGGCGGGAAATCTGCCCGGAAAGTTCCGCGTTGCAAACAAAGCGGTGGAGGTGTATGATAGACCCAATCTGAAATCATGGAGGGACTCTGTCATGAACATTGCCCACAGCATCACAGACCTCATCGGCCATACGCCGCTGCTGGAGCTGGAACGGTACGAGGAGACCCACGGCTTGCCCGCCACCATCCTAGCCAAGCTGGAGCGGACGAACCCCGCCGGCAGCGCCAAGGACCGTGTGGCGGTCCATATGATCGCCTGCGCGGAGGCGGAGGGCCGCCTTTCCCCCGGCGGCACCATTATTGAGCCTACCTCCGGCAATACCGGCATCGGCCTGGCCGCCGTCGGTGCCGCCAAGGGCTACCGGGTTATCCTCACCATGCCGGATACCATGAGTGTGGAGCGGCGGAACCTGATCGCCGCCTATGGCGCCCAGATCGTGCTGACCCCCGGGGCAGAGGGCATGTCCGGCGCCGTGGCCAAGGCAGAGAAGCTGCAAAAGGAGATCCCCGGCAGCATCATTGCCGGACAATTTGAAAATCCCGCCAACCCCGCAGCCCATGAGGCCACCACCGGCCCGGAGATCTGGACGGATACCGATGGAAAGGTGGATATCTTCGTGGCGGGTGCCGGCACCGGCGGGACTCTCACCGGCACCGGCCGGTATCTGAAGGCGCAAAACCCGGCCGTACAGGTGGTGGCGGTGGAGCCGGCCTCCTCGCCACTGCTGACCAAGGGCCACGCGGGGCCCCACGGCCTCCAGGGCATCGGCGCCAATTTCATCCCCGCCAACCTGGACCGTTCCGTCCTGGACGAGATCATCCCCGTGACGGATGAGGATGCCTACGCCGCCGGCCGGGAGCTGGCCCAGCGGGAGGGTATCCTGGTGGGCATCACCTCCGGCGCCGCCGTGTGGGCGGCGGCCGAGCTTGCCCGGCGTCCGGAAAACCGGGGCAAGGTCATCGTGGCCCTGCTGCCGGACAGCGGCGAGCGGTATCTCTCCACGCCCATGTTTCGGGATTAACGAAAAAAGACCAGGACGCGGAACCGGTTCCGGTTCCGCGTCCTGGCTTTCTTTTCAAAGCGGGGGGATAGAGAACTTACACAATACCCTGAGCCAGCATGGCGTCCACGACCTTCTTGAAGCCGGCAATGTTGGCGCCCACCACCAGGTCGCCTTCCACGCCGCACTCCACGGAGGCGTTGTAGGCGTTGTGGAAAATGTTGGCCATGATCTCCTGGAGCTTGGCGTCCACCTCCTGGAAGGTCCAGGAGTAGCGCATGCTGTTCTGGCTCATCTCCAGCGCGCTGGTGGCCACGCCGCCGGCGTTGGCGGCCTTGGCGGGAGCAAACAGCAGTCCGGCGTCCTGGAACACATGGATGGCCTCGGGACGGGAGGGCATATTGGCGCCTTCCGCCACAGCGATGGTGCCGTTTTTCACGATGGTCTTGGCGATGTCGCCGTCGATCTCATTCTGGGTGGCGCAGGGCAGGGCAATGTCACAGGGGATGGTCCAAATGCCCCGGAAGCCCTCGGTATAGGTGCTGCCGGGCACCCGGTCAGCGTACTCCTTGATACGGCCACGGTGGCCCAGCTTGATGTCCTTCACCACATCCAGGTCGATGCCGTTGGGATCGTGGATATAGCCGTTGGAGTCGCTCATGGCCACCACCTTGGCGCCCAGCTCCGTGGCCTTCTGGCAGGCGAAGATGGCCACGTTGCCGCTGCCGGAGATGACAACGGTCTTGCCGGCGAAGCTGCCGCCCTTCATGCACTTGAGCATTTCCTGAGTCAGGTAGCAAAGGCCGAAACCGGTGGCCTCGGTACGGGCCAGGGAGCCGCCGTAGGTCAGGCCCTTGCCGGTGAGGATGCCGGCCTCGTGGGCGTCGCGGATGCGGCGGTACTGGCCGAACAGATAGCCGATCTCACGGCCGCCCACGCCGATATCGCCGGCGGGGACGTCTACGAACTGGCCGATGTGGCGGGACAGCTCCGTCATGAAGCTCTGGCAGAAGCGCATGACCTCGGCGTCGCTCTTGCCCTTGGGGTCAAAGTCGCTGCCGCCCTTGGCGCCGCCGATGGGCAGGCCGGTGAGGCTGTTTTTCAGGATCTGCTCAAAGCCCAGGAACTTCAGAATGGACAGGTTCACAGTGGGATGGAAGCGCAGGCCGCCCTTGTAAGGACCGATGGCGGAGTTGAACTGGACACGGTAGCCGCGGTTCACCTGGACATGCCCCTCGTCGTCCACCCAGGGCACACGGAAGGACACCACGCGCTCTGGCTCCACAAAGGATTCAATGACACCGTTAGCCTCGTACTCGGGATGCTTGTCCACGATCAGGTCCAGGCTCTCCAGAACCTCCAGGACGGCTTGGTGGAACTCTTTCTGGTCGGGATCGCGGGTGACGACCTGGGAATAGACCCGCTGCAGGTACTCACTTTTCAACATACACAATAGCCCCTCTTTTTCACACGGTTTAACGTGCTAAATTTACACCTTTAGAATAGCGGATGATGGGTATTTTGCACAAGATTGAAAATTCCTAAAATCAAAAACCCAAATACAAACGTTTTCCTGCATTTTTTACAAAATAACAGGCACCCATATCTGCTTGCGGACATGGGTGCCTGTATTTGTTTTTCTGGAAAAAACGCTCAAACGGGGTCCATTGCGGTGCGGAGACGATCCGTGACGGCGCCTTCGAAGATGCGGGTGGCGTGGCCGTGGAGAGTCTCCAGTCCGGCGGCGGACAATGTGCAGGGCACATTGCCGCCCATGGACAGGTCCATATCGAAAATGAATTTGACCTCCGGGTCCTGGGCGGCGCCCTGGGCGCTGTTTTTCACTCGGCCGGGGCCAGCGTGGATCTTGGCCCGGCAGCTGGAATCCAGCTGGAACAGCAGGTCACTGGCGCAGTTGAGGAAATTCTCCTCGATCACATCCGGCTCATACAAGGGGCCGGCATAGGCGGGCGCGATGAGGTCGGACCACTTGGCGTCCGGAATGCCCAGCTTGGACCGGGAGAAGATGTTCACGTACCGGAGACCCACCCGCTGGAAGTAGGCGGGCTTGTACAGCTTGATGAATGCCGCCAGGGGCTTGTCCAAGTGGCGGGCAAAATCCTCCCAGCCGGCGTAATGCAGGGTGGACAGGGCGATAAAATCCTTCGTCAGGTTCAGCTTCCACTGGTTGTCGGCGGAGAGGAAATGATAGTTGATGACAGGAGGCTGCTGCTCCACCTTGGGGGCGCCGCCGCTGACCAGGGTGATCTTGGGAGGCGTTACATCCTGCCGGCGGGCATAGTTGGGGAACTCCGCCCGGATGGCCTCCTGAAAATCAGCGGGCTCCACGGTGTTGATGGAGAGAATGGTGGGGAAACGCAGCTGGCAGATGACCTCATGGGCCGGGGCGTTGCGGTACTGTGTGCGGGGACGACCGGAAAACAGCATGTGTCATGCTCCTTTTCAACTTGATGCCCTTATTGTAGCCCCACAGTCCGGAAAAGTCAATTCACAGGTAGAAGCGGTGGCAGCCGATGGTCTGGGCATAGGTGCGGTTCGCGTTGATCCAGACACCTTGAGACAGGGCGGGGGCGTAGAAATACAGGGCATCGCCGATGACATTTTCCCCGTCCAGGGCCCGGCGGGCGGCCTCCACGGACTGGGCCGTGGGCGTGTCGTACACGGTGCCGTTTTTCACCGGCTCGAACTGGACGCCGTCCACCTGGTCAAAAATGACGCCTGGGATGGTGTCCGGAAAGTCCGGACTTTCCAGCCGATTCAGCACCACATTCCCCACGGCGATCTGGCCGTGCAGGCTTTCCCCCCGGCTCTCGGCGCTGATGACGCGGCTGAGCCAGTACAGGTCGGCGGCGTCGTGACTGGCATCCCGGGAGGTGGCGGCGGCACCCCCCAGCCAGGGGTCCCAGGCGGCGCTTCCGCCCAGCAGGTTCATGGTCAGCCGCAGGGGGACATAGGTCCGGCCGCTTTTCACGTATACCTGGCCATGGTAGATCTGCCCGTCCACGGTGACGGTGTTCTCCTCCGGGTTCGCTGTAAGACGCACATCGTCCGAGACCGCCACGGCTTCCTTTTCGGCGCTGTCCCACCACACGGACCAGCCCCCCAGGGTGTCCAGCAGGGTCCGCAGGGGGATGTAGGTGACGCCGCTTTCCAGCGTGCCCCGTACCGTCAGCAGCTGACCATCCACCTGGACAGGTACCGTCCGGGCGGCCTGGGCGGGCAGCGCCAGCAGCGCGGCAGCCAAAAGGCTGCATAAAATTCCTCGTTTCAAGGGTCATCTTCCTTTCTGTGGTGTTTTCTGCAAAAAATGATACAGGAGACCAGGGGAAGGAACAACCCTCAAAACCTGGGTAAAATTCCAGCTTTTTCATAGCTGCTTGACAATATCGTAAGACGATATTATATTGAAGATAAAGCGATATCGTACTTCGATATTGGAGGTTGGAGGGGAACCATGGCGAAGGAATCGTTGAAAGTCCTGACGGAGAGTATGTTTTACATTCTGCTGAGCCTGCTGCGGCAGGAGCGGTGCGGCACGGAGATCGTGCATTTCGTGGATGACACCACGGCGGGCCGGGTGACCCTGGGACCCGGGACGCTGTACACCATTCTGGCAAAATTCCAGGAGGAGGACCTGATCCGGGAGACGGCGGTGGAGGGCAGGAAGCGGACCTACGCCATCACGGACCGGGGCCGGGTGCTGTTCCGGCAGGAGTTGAACCGACTGAAGCTGTGCGTCGCTGACGGCAACAGAGAGGAGGACAGGCCATGAAAGACCGGAAACGGACCCTGCGTCCTTTGGAGCTGTGGAATTCCGGGGCCATTGAGAAGTGGCTGTCGGCCCTGTGTTTCCTGGGCGTGGTGATGCTCCGGCGGCTGTGGTATCTGCGGCGGATGCGGCGGCAGGCATGGTGCCTGATCCGGGGAACTGGCGGCGGGATCGACGGTGGCAGCAGGCCGCCATTGTCCTGTTTCTGGTGTGCTGGGGGCTGCCGCTGATCGGTGGTATGCTCCCCCTCTGGGAGGCGGAGCCGGATATTGCCAGCCTGCCCTTCACCGCCCCCGTGGACCTGATGGAGGGCACGGACAAATCCTACTGGGAATTTGAGACGGACAACTACGTTTATCAGAGCACGCCCCTGGCTCCTGCCCGCTTCGGTATCCAGTACCGGGGCGAACAGGGCGAGTATGTCCGCAACGCCGCTGACCGCCTGCGGTTCGAGTTCCTGGCGAAGGCGTTGTACCGGGAGTGGGAGGGGGTCTTCCGGGGGGATGACCGGCCGGCCACAGAGACGGCGGTGGAAAACGGCGCCTTCGACCAGGCGGTACTGCTGACCGACGGAGAGGAGCGGCTGTTCCTGGCCCGGTCGGGGAAGGTAGTCTATGCGTTGTGGCTGAACTTCCCGGCGGACCTGACGGACAGCATCGCAGCCGCTGATGATGCGATGAGGAAGTGAACAGCCTTCCCGCCGCCGCATACACTGGCGGGGGAGGAGGGAGACCATGGACGCCATTGAGCAGACCAGTGGTGTGTATGCCCTGGCGGTCGCCATGGCGAAATGCCTAGCGCCGGAGGACCTGACCCGGGTGGCGTTGGCCTTCACCCAACTGGGTACCACCCTGTCCGTCCTGTCCGCTCTGCAGAGCCTGGAGCGGAATACCGCCGCGGGCAACGCCGAGGCCGCCGACCTGTCGGCGTTGTGAACGTGAAAAAGGAGACAGCAGCCGCTGTCTCCTTTTTGGCTTTATGTCAGTTTTTCCGCCAGACGTTCCGCGATAGCATCCAAAAACTCCTCGCTGTTGACAGCGTGGGCCTGGAAACCGGGCTCCACCAGGGGCAGGAGGTCGCCGGTCATGACGCCGCTGGAGAGGGTCTCCAAAGAGGCGTCCTCCATGGCCTGGCCGAACCGGACCAGCTCAGGCAGGCCATCCAGCTCGCCCCGGCGCTTGAAGGCACCGGACCAGGCGAAGATGGTGGCGATGGGGTTGGTGGAGGTCTTTTCCCCCTTGAGGTAGCGGTAATAGTGGCGGGTGACGGTGCCGTGGGAAGCCTCAAACTCCATGGTACCGTCGGGGGACACCAGCACGGAGGTCATCATGGCGAGACTGCCGAAGGCGGTGGCCACCATGTCGCTCATGACATCGCCGTCATAGTTTTTCAGCGCCCAGATGAAGCCGCCCTTGGAGCGGATGACACGGGCCACGGCGTCGTCGATGAGCGTGTAAAAATACGTCAGGCCCAGCTTCTCAAACTCCGCCTTGTAGGTGCTTTCGTATTCTTCCTCGAAAATGCGCTTGAACTCCCCGTCATACACCTTGGCGATGGTGTCCTTTGTGGAAAACCACAGGTCCTGCTTGCAGTTGATGGCGTACTGGAAGCAGCTGCGGGCAAAGGCCCGGATGCTGGCCTCCGTGTTGTGCTGGGCCTGCCAGACGGCGGGGCCCTTGACGGTCTGGACCGTCAGCGTCTTTTCCGCGCCGCTGTTGCCTCTGAAAGTCAGCGTGGCGGTGCCGGGCTCACCAGTGGTCATGTCCACCGCCTTGTACATATCGCCGTAGGCGTGGCGGGCGATGGTGATGGGAGCCTCCCAGTTCTTCACCGCGGGATGGATGAAGGGCAGCAGGATGGGAGCCCGGAAGGCGGTGCCGTCCAAAATGGCCCGGATGGTGCCGTTAGGGGACTTCCACATCTCCGTCAGCTCCGGGTACTCCTCCATTCGCTGCTTGTTAGGTGTAATGGTGGCGCACTTGACAGCCACGCCCAGGCACTTGGTGGCGTTGGCGGCGTTAATGGTCACCTGGTCCCGGGTCTCATTGCGGTGCAGCAGCCCCAAATCGTAGTACTCCGTTTTTAAGTCTACAAAGGGCAGAATCAGCTTTTCCTTGATCATGGCCCAGAGGACCCGGGTCATCTCGTCGCCGTCCATCTCCACCAGGGGGGTGGTCATTTTGATCTTTTCCATGTCAGTTCACCCGCTTCGCGTAGTAGTTCATAAGGCAGCCGTCCAGAATGATCTCCTGCTCGTCAGAGGTCAGCCCCTTTACGTGGAGGGTGATATCCTCCACGCCGCCGCTTGCCGGCAGGACCTTGGCGGGGATGTCCTCACAGCCGCTTTCAATGGCCTGTCGGATTCCGGGGACGAACACGCAGTCTCCCGGCTGGTAGTCAAAGGGCGTATCCTTATCCAGGGTAAAGGGCAGAATGCCCCAGTTGATGCAGTTGGAGCGGTAGCGCTTGGTGGCGAACTCATAGCAGATGTTGGAAAAGCCGCCCAGCACCTTCTGGCAGGAGGCCGCCTGCTCCCGGGCGGAGCCGTCGCCGGGCTTGTTGGCAAAGACGCAGGAGCCAAACTGGGTGCTGCCCAGCAGGGCATCGCCGTCGCCCACCCGGTCCAAAAGGCCCTTCAGCCTTTCCGGGACCTTACCGTCTCGGCGCTCTGCCTCCTGGGCTGCCGCGGCCTTGGCCCGGCCCACGTAGGCGGGTTCCCGGCGGGAGAGGGTGAACTCCGCCAGCCGCAGGGGATTGGATCGGTAAGAGGAGGTCTCACCGGAGGGGATCAGCTCATCTGTGGTGGTGACGGGATCGTGGAGCACCGCCGCCAGCTCCACCAGCAGGTTTTCAGCCAGAGGCTCCATTTTCGGCCAGTCAGTGATATTGGGACCCATAATGAGTTCCGCGTCCGGGTCCGCCTTGCCGAAGCCGTTGTACACTCGCCGGTCGTAAACGCCCTTGTCAAAGTGGTAGTCCAGGTGAGCAGGAGCGTAGTCAATGTCCGTGGCGGGGGTGATCCTGCCGCCGTTCAGGGCAGTGGCGGCGATGGAGCGGGCATCCATGAGGCACACGCCGGCGAACTGGCCCTCGGCGGGCTTGGAGCCCTCCCGGTTGGGGAAGTTGCGGGTGGTGTGCCGCAGGGAAAGTCCGTTGTTGGCGGGCACGTCCCCGGCACCGAAGCAGGGGCCGCAGAAGCTGGGCTTGATGACGGCACCGGATTCCAGCAGGTCGGCGGTGGCGCCCACCTTTGTCAGCTCCAGGCTGACGGGCACGCTGGTGGGATACACATCCAGGGCAAAGTAGCCGTTGCCGCAGCTGCCGCCCCGGAGAATATCCGCCGCCTCGGTGATGTTGTCGAACAGGCCGCCGGCGCAGCCGGCGATAACGCCCTGGTCAGCCCACACGCCGCCGTCGTGGACCTTGTTGGTGAGCTTCACATGGGCTTTGGGATAGCGGGCCTGGGCGTCGGCCTCCACCTTGGCGAGAATATCTGCCGCATTGTCCAGAAATTCCCGGATGGTCCAGGCGTTGGAGGGGTGGAAGGGCAGGGCGATCATAGGCTCCACCTTATCAAGGTCGATGGTCACCATGCGGTCATAGTATGCATACTTGCCGGGATGGAGGGCTTGGAAGGCCTCAGGCCGCTGGTGGGTCCTGTAAAAGTCCTCCGTCACGCCGTCCGTCTCCCAAATGGAGGATAGGCACGTGGTCTCCGTGGTCATGACATCAATGCCGTTGCGGAAGTCAATGGGGAGGCTTGCGATGCCGGGACCGGCGAACTCCAGCACCCGGTTGTTGACAAAGCCGCTGGCGAACGTGGCCTTCACCAGGGCAATGGCCACGTCATGGGGCCCCACGCCCCGCTTCGGCGTGCCGGTGAGATACACCAGCACCACTTCGGGGTAATTGATGTCCCAGGTGTTTTTCAAAAGCTGCTTGCAAAGCTCCGGGCCTCCCTCGCCCACGGCCATGGTGCCCAGGGCACCGTAACGGGTGTGGGAGTCAGAGCCTAAGATCATTTTTCCGCAGCCTGCCATCTGCTCTCTTGCATAAGAGTGGATGACGCTCTGGTTGGCGGGAACATAGATGCCGCCGTATTTCTTGGCGGCGGACAGGCCAAAAACATGGTCGTCCTCGTTGATGGTGCCGCCCACGGCGCATAGGCTGTTGTGGCAGTTGGTCAGGGCATAGGGGATGGGAAATTCCTTCATGCCGGAGGCCCGGGCCTGTTGGATGATGCCGACATAGGTGATGTCATGGGAAACCATGGCGTCGAAGCGGATCTTCAGGCGGCTGGGGTCGCCGGAGGTGTTGTGGGCCTGGAGGATGCGCCAGGTCATGGTCTGCCTGCGGCCCTCCTCAGGGGAGATAGGCGTGGCCTCGCAGGGAACGCCGTCCGCCAGAAATACGCCGCTGGGATGGAGTGTGATCATGTACAGGACCTCCTGTTCCGGAAGCGTCCGGAAATTCTTGCAAAACAATATAGCACAGATCCAAAAGAATGCAAAGTGGATTTGCAGGAAAAGACACTTTAGCTTGCAAATTTGGGATTCTCACCAAGAATCCGCCTGGCGGGAGCCAGGAAGCGGTGACAAATACCAATGGACATCTGTCCGCCTGGGAAAAATATCAGGGCCCGTGGAAGGGGCCCCGGTATGGTCAGACTTCATGCTCTACGGTGATCTGGCAGGTCTTCATGGCTGCCAGGGCGTTTTTGTGGCTTTCCGGGGTGACGCCGGCACAGCAGGAGGCGTCCACCGTGATCTCCGTCTCCGGCAGAAAGGCTTTCAGCAGCAAGGCGTTGGAGATGACGCAGATGTCGGTGCAAAGGCCGATGAGGGTGATTTTTTCCACAGGGGTACCCTGGTTGATGGCGGCGAGCATCTGGGCCAGGGCGGTGCTGCCGAAGGTGGGCTTGTCCACCGGGGCGAAGCCGGACGCATATTTCTGCAGCTGGGGGATGATCTCCCAGCCTTCGGTACCCCGGATACAGTGGGGCACCGGCAGGGCGCGGCCCTCCCGGGTCTCCAGATAATTTTCCTCATGAGTATCCCGGGTGAACAGGATGGTCTCACCCCGACTCACGCCGTCCGCCACCCGGGCGGCCACATGCGGCACGATGACAGCGGCCTCCTGTGTGCCTAAGGCCCCGCTGACAAAATCGTTCTGCATGTCCACAACGATCAAAGCATTCATATTTTTACCTCCGAATGTCACTTTAAAGAGTTAAAATACCGCTTTTTCCGCAGATTTCTCGGAAAATCGGTTGACTTTCACAATGTAGTCCGATACTATATGAAATGCCCGCGGCGTGAAGATAGGAGCGGGGGGGGAAAACAGCTGCTGCCCTTATGCCGCGTGTACGAGAAAAAAAGAGGAGAAAACGTGATGATGAAACGCGAAAATTTCCAGTCCCGGCTGGGCTTCCTGCTGGTAAGCGCCGGCTGTGCCATCGGCATCGGCAACGTGTGGAAATTTCCCTATGTGACCGGCGCCAACGGCGGCGGTGTGTTCGTGCTGTTTTACCTGCTGTTCCTCATCACCATGGGCGTGCCCGTGCTGACCATGGAGTTGGCGGTGGGCCGTGCCAGCCGCAAAAGCGCCGTGCTGGGGTACTGTGAGCTGGAGCCTGCCGGCAGCCGCTGGCACCTCCACGGATGGTTCTGTGTGGCGGGCTGCTACTTGCTGATGATGTATTATACCACAGTTTCCGGCTGGATGCTGGGGTATTTCTTCAAATTTGCCGCCGGCACCTTCACGGGGCTCCAGGGGGACGCCATTGACGGCGTGTTCGGCGCCATGCTGGGTAGTCCCGGCGAGATGACCGCCTGGATGGTGCTGACGGTGCTGGCGGGCTTTTTGGTGGTGAGCTTCGGCCTCCAAAAGGGCCTGGAGCGCATTACTAAGGTCATGATGCTGGGCCTGCTGGGCCTCATTTTGGTGCTGGCCGTCCATAGCCTGACTCTGGAGGGAGCCGCCGAGGGCGTGAAGTTCTACCTGCTGCCGGACTTTGGCCGCGCCGTGGAGGCGGGTCTCGGCAGCGTCATCGTGGCCGCCATGAACCAGGCGTTCTTCACTTTGAGTCTGGGTATTGCCGCCATGGAGATCTTCGGAAGTTACATGAGCAGGGAACACACCCTTACCGGCGAGGCCGTCTGTATTTGCGGCCTGGATACCTTCGTGGCCCTCATGTCCGGCCTTATTATTTTCCCCGCCTGCTTCAGCTACGGCGTGCAGCCGGACCAGGGACCGCCCCTCATTTTCATGACGCTGCCTAAGGTGTTCGCAAACATGGCCGGTGGCCGCCTGTGGGGCACACTGTTTTTCCTGTTCATGACATTTGCCAGCTTTTCCACGGTCATCGCCGTGTTTGAAAACCTGCTGGCCTCCTGCATCGACAACTTCGGCTGGAGCCGGAAGAAAGCGGCCCTTTTCAACTGCGTGTTCATCCTCCTGGCAAGCCTGCCCTGCGTCCTGGGCTATAATGTGTGGAGCGGCTTCCATCCCCTGCCGGGCAAGGATGTGCTGGACACGGAGGACTTTATCGTCAGCAACCTGCTACTGCCCATCGGGTCCCTGGTGTACCTGCTGTTCTGCGTGAGCAAATGGGGCTGGGGCTTTGACAAGTATCTGGCGGAGGCCAACACCGGTGAGGGCGTGAAGATGTCTCCCCGGCTGAAGCCCTACTTCCAGTTCGTGCTGCCGGTTTTGATTTTGGTGATCCTGGTGGTAGGTCTGCTGCCCAAGGGCTGAACAGTAAAACACGCCTGGCTTTTGCCAGGCGTGTTTTTATGTGCTCATCCACGCCTCTGGCGCGGCAAAGGCGGCGGTCAGCTCCGACAGAAAGCCATTCAGGTGCCAGCCGTCCGCAGCGGCGTGATGGGCGGTGATGGACAGGGGCATCCACACCCGGCCGTCCTGCGCCTGAAAAGCTCCGGCTTCAAAACTGGGGAAAAAGTACCCCTTGGGCCGCTGGGTCTGGAGGGCGAAGCTGTCGAAAGTGAACTAGGGAATGCAGGAGATCACGTAGCTGTTTTCCGGCGGCGGGCCCTTTTCCGTGAGCAGGTCGCCCTGGGCGGGATACCGGGCGCAGTCCGCCAGATAGGCCCCGTGAAAATCCCGGAAAGAGGGCTGATGTGCTATTCACAGCAATGCGGTGGAGCCGTCCTCCCGGCAAAGCCGGGGATAGGTGGGCACCAGCTCGCTCCAGTGGCCCAGGACACCGTCCCGCTCTGCCAGCCGGAAGGCGCTCTGGTGGGAGATGGCCTCTGTTACCAGCCATACATATGCCGGGAAAAACCGCAGCGTCGCGCCTTTGAGGGCCTGGCGGGTGTTTGTGACATCCAGCCGGCAGGTGACGGAGTAGGCGGTGGGCGCTGCCTCCGTGTAATACCAGAAGGCCTGCCGCCGGGACCAGGAAGCCCGGTCCACCGGCGTGAACACGGCGCTCACAGGGGCACCTCAAACAGGCCGTCCCGGCTGCAGCAAAGGTACAGCTTCCCGCCGCGGCGCAGGTTGGGGATGCGGAACTCGCCGCCCTGCTCCGGGTACAGCCGCACCAACAGCATCCGGTCAAAGCCCAGCCACAGGGCGAAGCGGATGAAGTGGTCCTTCTCCATGGGGTGGGAAAAGGTGACGTACAGGTCCTCCTCCACCGGCTGGACCACAGCCCCGTGGGCCTCGTCCGCGGGGCGGGGCGCCAGAGGCTCCAGCTTCCGGCCACAGCAGTGGAATTCGCCCTCTGCCGCGGCGGTGACGACGTTGCCGCAGCCCGGGCATACATAAATTTTCAGTTTTTTCAAATTGCCGACCTCCAGATCGTTGGGAGACAGGCTGCCTTCCAGCAGGCGTTCCGCGCTGACCCCAAATATTCCGGCCAGCGGCGCCAACAGGCTGATATCCGGGCAGCCCAGCCCCCGTTCCCATTTGCTGACGGCCTGGGCGCTGACATGCAGGGCCTCCGCCACCTGGCGCTGGGTCAGGCCGTGTTCTTTCCGCAGGCGGGAAAGCAGCCTGCCGGTCTCTTGTGTATTCATACCGCTCACCTCCCTTTCAGAATAGCAAAGCCCAGGAGAAAAGGCAAACAACGCTCCGTTGACAAGCCACCGCCCCGGCGGGCTGCCGAGGCGGCGGAGAGCTTATACATACGTCTGCTGAGACACGTCGAATACGCCCCGGGTGGTGATGCGCAGAGTGGGGATCACCGGCAAGGCCATGAAGCTGAGGGTCATGAAAGGGTCGATGTCCCGGGAGACGCCCAGGGTAAAGGCTTTCTCCTTTGCGGTTTCCAGCTTTCCATTCACCGTTGCCAGCGATTCGTCGCTCATAATGCCGGCGATGGCCAGGGGAACCTCCGCCGCCGGGGCGCCGCTGTCCCATACCACGATGCCGCCGTTCAGCTCCACTACCCGGTTGACGGCGGCGGCCATGTCGGCTTCGTTGGTGCCCACGACGATGATGTTGTGGGAATCGTGGGAGATGGAGGTGGCCACGGCGCCGGACTTCAGTCCGTAGCCCTGGAGGAAGCCGATGCCGATGTGGTGGGTATTCTTGTGGCGCTCCACCACGGCAATCTTCAGCACATCATATTCCACGTCGATGCGGTCGGAGTAGCCGGCGTCCACGGTGGTGATCTCACCGCCCACCATGCCGATGATGCCCCGGGGACGGCGCTCTGTGAAATCATCGGCGGTGAGGGTGCCCACATGAAAGGTATTGTGGGCCCGCTCCACCAGGTACGGCTCAATGGACGGAGTGGAGAAGTCCCGCAGCACACCGTTTTCCACCATCAGCTCACCTTTTTTGTAGACCTTTTCGATGTTGAAATTCTGGAAATCGTCAATGATGACGAAATCTCCCAGATATCCCGGCGCAATGGCGCCCCGGTTGTTCAGCAGGAAGTACCGGGCGGCATTGTGGCAGGCCACTTTCACGGCGGTGATGGGGTCCACGCCCAGGGAGATGGCCTTTTTCACGATGTAGTCGATGTGCCCCTTTTCCAGCAGGTCGCTGGGGTGCTTATCGTCGGTGCAGAACATGCACCGCTCAGAGTATTTGTCGCACAGGAGGGGAAGCAACGCCTCCAGGTTCCGGGCGGCGGTGCCCTCCCGGATCATGATGAACTGACCCCGCTCCAGCTTGGCGACGGCGTCCTTCAAATCGTGGCACTCGTGGTCGGAGTACACGCCGGCGGCGATATAGGCGTTGAGGTCGTTGCCCACCAGGTCCGGGGCGTGGCCGTCGATTTTTTTGTGGTGGGCCTGGGCCGCCACGATTTTCTCCACCGGCTGGTCATCCCCGGCAATGATGCCCACGAAGTTCATCATCTCTGCCAGGCCCTGGACCCTGGGATGGTCGTAAAAGCTGTCCAGGCAGCGGTAATCCAGCACGGCGCCGGATTCATCCAGCGGTGTGGCCGGCACGCAGGAGGGCAGCATGAACCGCACATCCACCGGCAGGTCCTCCGTGGCCTGGAGCATATACTCGATACCGTCGGTGCCCATGACGTTGGCGATCTCGTGTGGGTCCGTGACAACGGTGGTGGTGCCATGGGGCAGCACTGCCTTCACGAACTCCTTGGGGGAGACCAGGGAGCTTTCCAAATGGATGTGGGCATCCAGAAAACCCGGTAATACGATCTTGCCGGAGCAGTCGGTCTCCACCGTACCGGAATATTGCCCCATGCCCACGATGAGGCCTTCCGCCACGGCGATGTCCGCCGTACACAGCTCGTTGGAAAATACGTTTACATAAGTGGCGTTTTTCAAAACCAGGTCCGCAGGTTCCCGCCCGGCGGCGGCGTCGATGATGCGCCGCTTTTTCAGCAGCTTTCGGTTGATCTTGCCAGCGTAGCTCTCAGACATGTGACCACTCCTTTTCTATAATATCAAATATACTTATATCAAACATAATTAAAACTGATGACATTGGTTAGAGCAAGTATACGCCAAAAGCGCACAGTTGTCCACAGAAAACAGAAAATTTTATGGAGGTCGCCTGCTCCGCCGGACACAAAAAGAGGCATGGGCGCTTTTGCGCTCATGCCTCTTTTGTTAAATGTGTCAGCAGGGCCTGGCAGCCTGCGAGAACGTCCTGCCAGGTGGCCTCGAAATCTCCGGTGTACCAAGGGTCCGCCACATCGCCGGGATGGCCGGTCCAGTCCAGCAGGAGGGTCAGCTTTCCCTCTGAATCGCCGCCGCAGATGCGGCGCATGTTCCGCAGATTGGCGCTGTCCATGCCGATGAGCAGGTCAAAGCGGTCATAATCCTCCCGCCGCAGCTGCCGGGCGGTCTTTCCGGCACAGCTGATGCCATGCTCCGCCAGCTTTCGCCTTGCAGGCGGATAGACGGGATTGCCGATCTCCTCCGTGCTGGTGGCGGCGGAGGCAATGGAGAAGTCCGCCGCCAGCCCTACCTTACAGACCAAGTCCTTCATGACAAATTCCGCCATGGGGCTGCGGCAGATATTGCCGTGACAGACAAATAAGACCCTATGCATAGATGACCTCCGTGATGTTTTTTTCAGTATACCACAGGGGGTCAATCTGATGCAATGGGGCGAATCTCCAGATAGTAGTGCTCCGTTTCCGGGTCCAGCTTTGCCTCTGTGACGCCGGATGCCAGGTCGAATCCAAAATTGTCCCGGACCAGTTCAATGGCTTCCGCATGGACCAAAGCAGCGGCCTGGGCGGTGAAGTCCAGCGTGGACCCCAGCCGGGTCACCAGGTCGTAGCCCTGGAGCCCCACGTTTTCCGAGCCGGAGCAGCCGTAGTCAAAGCTGGGCTCCTTCCAAAGCGCAAAGGCAAGCTTCAAAGCATTGCCTGCCGGGATTGTGACGGGCACCGCCAGATACAGCACCCGCTGCTGGCTCATGGCCTCGCTGAGGATATCATCCAGCCGTCCGTCGGCGTAGCGGTCCACCGTATCGTTCCCCGCCAGGACGCCGTACTGGACCAGAAGCTCCGCCGCGGCCCGGCGGAACAGGGCGTAAGGTACCGCCGCGGTCTCATTCCCGGTCATGCCCCACTGCCAGTCGGCTTGGGTTTCCAGATATGCCCGGCACAGCAGGTCCAGCACCGCATCCAGGGTGGTCTCCCGCCGGGTGACGGTGCAGCTGACGCCGTCCAACTCTGCCTCGCAGGCGCCGTTTTTGTATCCGTCCAGAGTGTAGTTTCCAATGTCCGCTCCCAGCACCGCCAGCAGTTTGGGGGCTGTATCCCGGCGCTGACCATTGGGTACGAAATAGCTGTACTGCCGCCAGCCGGTCTCCGTATCCCAGCTGGAGCCGTTAAAGCCGTATGTGAGAACTGCGGTCTTTTCTTGGTTGATGGTGAACGTGATGGCCTGGGTGGCGGCGTCATGGCCCGCAGGGGCCTGAAAGTCGGTAAATTCGTATACCGTCACCGGAATATCCAGGAACGGGCCGTTTCCCAGGGCCCGATCCAGATAGCTGCCGTCCTCCAGCAGAGCCCGGTAGTCCGTCCAGCTGTCCGGGTATTCCAGGTTCCAGGTGGAGCCGTCGTCCAGACCGGCGTCCCGGAACCCGCCGGCGTAGCCCCCGGCATAGAGGGCGGGAGCTGCCGCCGCACCGTCCACGGTCACTGTGGGCAGCTGGGATGCAAGCTCCCGGAAAGAACCGGCAAAGGGGTACAGGGCTGTCACCGTTATGTCGCTGTCCGTGGGGTTTGTTAAGATATAGCGGTCCGTCACTTCAGCGCCCCACTGGCGGGGAGAACCATCCTCATAGGACCCGGGGGCGAAGTCCCAGGTGATGGTCCGCTCCGCTGTCAGGCCAGGTGCATCTTCCACTGTTGTCAGAGGAAACACCGGACCCGCGTAGGACATGAAAGCGGTGCCCTCCGAGCCTAGTGGCTCGCTTTCGTGAGCGATGCCGCTGCCGCTCTCTCCCGGCGCGGAGGAGCCGTATCCCTGGAAGCCGCCGGTCACCAGCCAGGCAAGTCCCGCACCGCATACCAGCACCGCGCAGGCAGCCGCCGCCGCGGCGCGCCCGATGGCCCTCCGCCGCCGGGGAGCGGGGGAGGCGGCTTCTTCGATCAGGTCCTCATCCACCAGACCCAAAACGCGGAACAACCGTTCGCCGTTCATAAAGATACCCCCTCCTGTTCCAGATAGGTCCGCAGGGCGTTTCGGGTGCGGAACAGGGAGGATTTTACCTTGCCCTGCCCACAGCCCAGCCGGGCGGCAATGGCGGCCAGGTCATCCCCGAACCAGTACCGCCGCAGGAAAATGACCCGGGCTTCCCGGGGCAGCCGCCGCAAAAACGCACTGATGAGAGATGCCACCTCCTGGTCCTCCAGATGGCTTTCCGTGCGCCGGGGAGAGGGCACACATCCATCCAGCTCTCCCAGCAGCAGTTCCATTTCCCCGCCGCCCCGCTTCTGGGTCCTGCCTTGCTTCCAGCGGTCCAGGCTCAGGTTCCGGACGATGCGTCCCAGCCAGGTCCGGAAGGCGGAGGGCCGCGCCGGCGGGATGGCGTTCCAGGTCCGCAGATACGTGTCGTTGACGCATTCCTCAGCGTCGCCGTGGCTGCGGAGAATGTTCCAGGCGATGCTGTGCAGAAAGATGCCGTACTTGCCGGCGGTCTCCTGAATGGCCTGCTGGTCCCGCTGCCAGTACAGCTCGATGATCTTTTCGTCCTCCGTGGGGAACACCTCCTTTCCTTTGCTGTGTAAGACGAGAAAAAACAGGGATGGTTTCCCAATTATAAAAATATTATAAGGGACCGGGCGCCAAAAGGCCAGAGGGCAGCAGGCCGGGTTGAAAAATGGAAGCGAGCAGGGTATAATAGCCACATTATGATCCGTTTTCGCAGGAGGAGGGACCTATGGACCGTCGCCGTTTTACGCTCAATGCCGTCCAGAGCCTGGCGCTGAGCTTCGCATGTCTCATTTTGCTGGGGGCTTTGCTGTTGATGCTGCCCTGGGCATCCCGGGACCGTGGCAGCCTGCCGTTTCTGGATGCCCTGTTTACCTCCGCCTCCGCCTCCTGCGTCACGGGGCTGGTGCTGTACGATACCTGGACCCAGTTCACGCTGTTTGGCCAGGCGGTGATTTTGGTGCTGATCCAGATCGGCGGTCTCAGCTTCATGACGGTATCCGCCCTGGTGTCCATTTTTCTGGGGCGGCGCATCGGGCTTCACCAGCGCTCCATCCTCATGGACTCCGTGGGGGCGCTGCAGATGGGCGGCGTGGTGCGGCTGACCCGCCGGGCGCTGAAGGTGACGGTCGCCAGTGAGAGCCTTGGCGCGGCGGCGCTGCTGGTGTGGTTTTGCCCCCGGTACGGTCTGCGGGGCGTTTGGATGGCGGTGTTTCACGCGATCTCCGCTTTCTGCAACGCTGGATTCGACCTGCTGGGAACCGGCTCGTCCCTGACCTCGGCGGCGGGAGAGCCCTATTTGAACATCGTGCTTATCCTCCTCATCATCGCCGGCGGCCTGGGTTTTTTGGTGTGGGATGACATCCTCACCCACGGGACCCATTTCAGCCGGTGGAGGCTCCACAGCAAAATCGCTCTTACCGGCACACTGCTGGTGTTCTTTTTAAGCGCGGGGGCCTTTTATATCCTGGAAGGGGACCACGCCTTTGCCGGAGCCTCCGCCGGAGATCAGCTGCTGATGGCGGCCTTTCAGGCGGTGACGCCCCGTACCGCCGGCTTCAATACCGTGGACCTGCGTTCCCTCAGCGCCAGCGGGACCCTGCTGACCATGGTCCTCATGTTTATCGGCGCTGGTTCCGGTTCCACCGGAGGCGGTATCAAAGTAAACACCTTCGCCGTGCTGGTCCTCAGCGCCCTGGCCCGTGTGCGTCGGCGGGAGGATGTGGACCTGTTCGGCCGCCGTCTGGATGAGGAGGATATCCACAAGGCGTTTTCCTCTGTCAGTATGTATTTCATGGTCTGCATCGCCGGATGCATGGTGCTGTGCCTTCAGGGTATCGCGCTGGATGACGCACTGTTTGAGTCCATTTCCGCCATGGGAACCGTGGGCCTGACCCGGGGCATCACCGCCACGCTGCCGGCGTTTTCCAAAATTACAGTGACGCTGATGATGTTTGCCGGACGGGTGGGCAGTATGTCCGTGGCCATGGCTATCACCCGGGACCGGCCCAGGTCGCGGCTGCGGAATGTGCCGGAAAAGATATTGATCGGTTGAAAGGAGTAAGGACGATATGAAATCCTTTTTGGTGATCGGCCTGGGCCGGTTTGGCATCCACCTGACGCATAAGCTCATGGAGCTGGGCAACGAGGTCATGGTGGTGGACCAGGACGAGGAGCGGGTGGCAAAGATGGCTCCCGTGGCCACGGCCGCCTGCGTGGGGGACTGCCAGGATGAACAGGTGCTGTCCTCTCTGGGGGTTCGGAACTTTGATGTGTGCTTTGTCTGCGTCAGTGACGATTTCCAGACTTCTCTGGAGGCCACTGCCACGCTGAAAGAGCTGGGGGCCCGCTGCGTGGTGGCCCGGGCGGACCGGGAAAAACAGATCAAGTTCCTGAAAAAGATCGGAGCCGATGTCGTCATCCACACGGAGATGGACATGGCCCACCGGGTAGCCATGCGCTTTTCCGCGGACAATGCCTTTGACTACATCGAATTAACGCCGAAATACGCCATTTTAGAAATTGAGACTCCCCGGGAGTGGGAGGGAAAGACCGTGGCCCAGGTGGATGTCCGCCGCCGGTATAACGTGAACATTCTGGGCCTTAAAACCGGGGACGAGATCGTGCCGCTGCTGGACCCGGAGTACCGCTTTCAGCCGGATGCCCATCTGATCATCGCCGGCGACAAGGACGCCGGCCTGCGGCTGATGGAGAAAGAGTGACGCGCAGTATGATTCGCCCTGTTTTGCACATACTGCGGACGGGGTGATCTGCATGAAGCGCGGAGAAAACGGCCGCCGCGACCAGACACCGGTACTGCGGCTGGAGCCGGAGAAGCGGCTTTGTCCGTTATTTGACCCGGTGAGCATTGCTGAATTTCCGGTGGCGGAGCCGGGAGAGATGGGATACCGGGTGCTGGACAATTTCTGCGAGGAGCACATTGAATAAGACCCCAGGCCCGCCGGATGATTCCGGCGGGCCAATTCATTTGCCAGCGGCGGGGGAATATGCTATACTGTACAAACAACACAGGAACCAGAGAACGATACCGGTAGTTCTCCGGTGCTTTCAGGAGTGATGACCCATGAAGCGAAGCTTTATTTTTGCCGCCGGGAGCTTTTACGGCCTGCGGGAGCGTCCCGCTCCCGGCGACTTTGTCATTGCCGCCGACGCGGGCTATCGCATCTGCCGCCAGACCGGCATCGTGCCGGACCTGCTGCTGGGGGATTTCGACTCCATGGACCAGCCGGAGGACTTTGCCAATATCCACCGCTCTCCCGTGGAAAAGGACGATACGGATACCATGCTGGCAGTGAAGACCGCTTTGGAACAGGGCTGTGACACCATTTATATTTACGGCGGCACCGGCGGCAAGCGGCTGGACCATACACTGGCAAATCTCCAGACGCTGCTGTTCATCCGACGGCGCGGCGCCAGGGGTTACCTCTATGATGACGATTTTGTCTGGACTGCTCTGGAGAACGAATCCCTCACCATTGAAAAGACGGTGGAGTGGGGGCTGTTTTCCGCCTTTTGCCTGGGAGACCGGGCGGAGGGGATCGACGAAGTGGGCTTTCAGTATCCCCTGAAGGATGCCGTGCTGACGCCGGAATTTCCCCTGGGTGTCAGCAACCACATCCTGGAGCCTGTCGCCGTCATCACAGTCCGGAAGGGTGCCCTGGCGGTGGGATGGCAGCTTCCGGCACTATGCTAAAGATAGGATAACGGTTTCCACAAACAGAGATTGCGTGCCGGCGGCAGGTATTGTATAATAAGGCAAAGGGAAAGGTCAACCTTTCCTCAAAAATATAAAAAAACAGTCCGTGGGACCAGGGGTGGGCACGGCAAGGAGGTTTATTCATGGCAACTTTTACCGTGAACGGCCAGGCCGTGACCGTGGAGAAAAATCAAAAACTCCTGCGTTTTTTGCGGGATGAGCTGCACCTGACCAGCGTGAAGGACGGATGCAGTGAGGGCGCCTGCGGCACCTGCACCGTTCTCATCGATGGCAAGCCCACCAGGGCCTGCATTCCCCAGACCGACAAGCTGGAGGGAAAGACCATCGTCACGGTGGAGGGCCTGACGGATTTTGAGAGAGATGTCTATACATATGCCTTCGGCACCGCCGGAGCCGTTCAGTGCGGCTTTTGCATCCCGGGTATGGTCATGTGCGCCAAGGGGCTGCTGGACAAAAATTTGAGCCCCACCCGGGAGGAGGCGGCCTTCGCCATCCGCAATAATATCTGCCGCTGCACCGGGTATGTGAAGATCATTGACGCCATTTTGCTGGCGGCGGAGGTGTTTCGCGCCGGCGCGGTGCCGGAGGCGCCCAAGGACTGGTCTCTGGGCGCACGGGTGCCCCGGGTGGATGTGCGGGAGAAGGTCACCGGCACCGGCGCCTATCCCGATGATATTTATCTGGACGGCATGATCTACGGTTCTGCCGTCCGCAGCGCCTATCCCCGGGCCCGGGTGCTGGCCATCCACACGGAGGAGGCCAAGGCTCTGCCGGGCGTGGTAGGTGTCTATACTGCCGCTGATATCCCCGGGAAGAACAAGGTGGGACACCTGGTGAAGGACTGGGACACCATGATCGCCGTGGGAGAGATCACCCATTATTTGGGCGACGCCATTTGCCTGGTGGCCGCCGAGACACCGGAGATCCTGGCCCGGGCCAAAGCTCTGGTGAAGGTGGACTATGAGGAACTGCCCATGGTCCGTTCTCCCCGGGAGGCCATGCTGCCAGACGCGCCCCTGGTCCATCAAAATGGCAACCTGCTGGCCCATAAGCATATCCAGCGGGGCAATCCGGCGGAGGCCATCGCCAAATCCAAGCACGTTCTGACCCAGCGATTCTCCACCCCCTGGACGGAGCACGCTTTCCTGGAGCCGGAGTGCGCCGTGGCCTATCCCGACGGGGAGGGGATCATGGTCCTTTCCACGGACCAGGGTGCTTACGATACCCAGCATGAGATCATGGGAATGCTGGGGCTTCCGGCGGAGCAGGTGAAGGTCCGCAACTGCTTGGTGGGCGGCGGCTTCGGCGGCAAGGAGGACGTGACTGTTCAGCACCACGCCGCCCTCATCGCCTATCTTGCCAAGCGGCCCGTTAAGGTGAGGCTCACCCGGGCGGAAAGTATCCTCATCCATCCCAAGCGCCATCCCATGGAGATGGAGTTCTCCCTGGGCTGCGATGAAAACGGCATCATCCAGGGCGTGGCCGCCGAGGTCATCGCCGACACCGGCGCATACGCCTCTCTGGGCGGCCCGGTGCTGGAGCGTGCCTGCACCCACGCCGCCGGACCCTATAACTACCAGAACTTCGAGATCGACGGCTGGGCTTATTATACCAACAATCCCCCCGCCGGTGCCTTCCGGGGCTTCGGCGTCACCCAGACCTGCTTCTGCATTGAAACGCTTTTGAACCAGATGGCGGATATCGTGGGCATTACGCCCTGGGAGATCCGTTACCGCAACGCCATCCGCCCCGGCCAGGAGCTGCCTAACGGACAGATCGTGGACGATTCCACCGGCCTGGTAGAGACATTGGAGGCGGTGAAGCCCTACGTGGACGCCAACAAATATGTGGGCCTGGCCTGCGCCATGAAGAATGCCGGCGTGGGCGTGGGCATCCCGGATACCGGCCGGGTCCGTCTGGTGGTGGAGGGCGGCAAAGTCCATATTTTTGCCGGCGCCTCCTGCATCGGCCAGGGATTGGGTACGGTTTTGACGCAGATGGTCTATGACCAGACGAAAATTCCCCGGGAAAACATCGTCTATGAGCGGTCCAATACATACTGCGCGCCGGATTCCGGCACCACCTCCGGTTCCCGCCAGACGCTGTTCACCGGCGAGGCCTGCCGCCGGGCCTGCCAGGACCTGAAGGCCGCTCTGGGCCAGGGAGGACTGGACGGCCTGGAGGGCCAGGAGTTTTACGGCGAATACCTGGGCAAGACCGACCCCCTGGGCGCCGATGTGCCCAACCCTGTCAGCCATATCGCCTACGGCTATGCTACCCAGGTGTGCATCCTGGACGAGGAGGGAAAAATCAGCCATATCGTGGCCGCCCACGATGTGGGCAAGGCGGTGAATCCCACCTCCATCGAGGGCCAGATCGAAGGCGGCGTGGTCATGTCCATGGGCTTTGCCCTGACGGAGCGGTATCCGCTGGACAACTGCAAGCCCACCGCCAAATATGGCACGCTGGGCCTGTTCCGGGCCAACCAGATCCCGGAGATCACCCCTATCATCGTGGAAAAGCAGGGATTGAATGTGGCCTGCGGCGCTATCGGCATCGGCGAGATCACCTCCATTCCCACGGCTCCCGCCATTGCGGACGCCTATTACCGCTATGACGGCCGCCTGCGCACCAGCCTGCCCCTGGAGGGCACGCCGTACAGCCGCAAATAACGAAAACGGCGGGGCAACCGCCCCGCCGCGTTTCATACAGTATTTTATGTTTCCTTCAGTGCTTCCAGCGCCTGGACCGTGTCCACATCGTACAGCTCAGAGGCATCTGTCTCCAGCAGCATCAGGTCCTCCTCATGGCGGCGGATGACGCTGCTGCCGCCGCGGTCCTCTGTCAGAGCCATTAACTCCGGAAAGAACCGGGCGGGGAACAGGCAGGGATTGCCCCGGACACCTCCATGCCCCAGAGCCGCGATCTTGTCCGGCTGGGAGCGCCACAGCGCGACCAGCTTTGCCACGCTCTCCCGGCGCAGCAGCGGCTGGTCGGACACCAAAAACAGCACGCCGTCACAGTCCCGCAGCGCGGTCAATCCCAGGGCAATGGTGTGACTGATGCCCCAGTCCGGGTGCGGATTGTAAAGGGCGGCGAAGTGAAATGTTCCCGCAAGGTCCATGACCTCCGGGTATTGGCTCACGACGACCACGGCGTGGAGCTGCTCCGCCGGAACTGCGTCCAGCGCCCGTGAAATAAGGCTTCGGCCCTTCAGCTGTGCCGCCAGCTTGTTTTCCCCGAACCGCCGGGCATTTCCGGCGGCCATGATCACACATCCGACTTTCAAAGCATCCATGTTCCCATCTCCCATCTGACGTTAGTATATCCGCTTTCCGCCCCGCAAGTCAATCCGGAGGCGGGACTTCATTCCATAAGGAGGCATGCCCTATGAACAAAAGTGTCGGCAAAAGCGTCGTCCGTGTGGACGCCTATGAAAAGGTCACCGGACGGGCCAAATACATGGACGATTTGTGCGACCGGAGCGCCTACGTGGCCAAGGTCTGCCACGCCGCCATTGCCCACGGCTTTGTCAAGTCCATCGACACCTCCGCGGTGGAGCGCATTCCCGGCGTGGTCCGCGTTCTGACCTGCTTTGATGTGCCAAACATCCCCTTTCCCACGGCAGGCCATCCCTGGTCCACGGACCCCGCCCACCAGGACGTGGCGGACCGGCTGCTGCTGAACCGCCATGTCCGCTATTACGGCGACGATGTGGCGGTGGTCATCGCGGAGGACGAGGTTGCTGCCGCCCAGGCCGTCCGGGCGCTGAAGGTGGAGTATGAGGAGCTGCCCTTTGTGCTGGATGTGCAGAAGGCCATGGAACCGGATGCCCCCCAGATCCACGAGGAGTTTCCCGGCAACGTGCTCAAGCACACGGATATCCGCAAGGGCAATTATGAAGAGGCCCGGAAGGAACCGGGGCTGATCCGCGTGGAGGGCTGGTACGATACCCCCACGGTCCAGCACTGCCACATTGAGAACCACGGCTGCTTTGCCTATATGGAGGCGGGCCGGGTAGTGGTGGTCAGCTCCACCCAGATCCCCCACATTGTCCGCCGGGTCGTGGGGCAGGCCCTGGGCATTCCCTGGGGCGAGGTCCGGCTCATCAAGCCCTACATCGGCGGCGGCTTCGGCAACAAGCAGGACGCCCTGTATGAGCCGCTTTGCGCCTGGTGCACCACCCAGGTGGGCGGACATTTGGTAAAGCTGGAATGCAGCCGGGAGGAGACGTTTGTCTCCAACCGCGTCCGCCATGCCATCCGCACCCACATCATCTCCTATGTCCGGCCCGACGGTACCCTGGTGGCCCGGAAGTTTGAGGCTTTCTCCAACCAGGGAGCCTACGCCTCCCACGGCCACGGCGTGGTGGCCAAGGGCATGGGCGCCTTCCCCCAGCTGTATCCCTGCGACAATCTGGAGTGCGACTGCTGGACCGTGTTCACCAACCGTCCCGCCGCCGGCGCCATGCGGGGCTACGGCATTCCCCAGGCCATGTTTGCCGGGGAGAGCCATATCGATGACATCTGCAAGGCTATCGGCATGGAGCCCATGGAATTCCGGCGGAAAAATCTCATGCCTGTGGGCTATGTGGACGGCTTCTCCAAAAATGAGCTGTATAGCGACACCTTCAACCAGTGCATGGACAAGGGCATGGCCGCCATGGACTATGCCCGGAAATACCGGGAATACCAGAACCAGACCGGTCCTGTCCGCAGAGGCGTGGGCCTTGCGGTGTTCTGGTACAATACCGCCGTCTGGCCCATCTCCCTGGAGTCCTCCTCCTGCCGCATGGTGCTCAACCAGGACGGCTCCCTCCAGTTCCAGACCGGTGAGACAGAGATTGGCCAGGGCTGTGACACCGCCTATTCCCAGATGGTGGCGGACGCCGTGGGCATTCCCCTGGAGGATGTACATGTGGTCTCCACCCAGGATACGGATGTCACGCCCTTCGGCACCGGCGCCTACGCCTCTCGCCAGACTTACATCGGCGGATTTAGCATCATGCAGACCGCCATGGCTCTCCGGGAACGTATTTTGGCCATTGCCCATGAGCAGACCCGGATGCCCGTCAGTAACCTGGACCTGGTGGACGGCCAGATCGTCCGCAAGTCCGACAGGCGGGTGCTGAAATCCCTGGGAGATCTGGCTACGGAGAGCCTGTATTCCCTGGAGCACAGCCAGCACATCACCGCCGAGACCACGGCCCAGATCAAGACCAACGCCTACTCCTTCGGCTGTTCCTTCGCCGAGGTGGAGGTGGATATCCCCATGTGCAAGGTGAAGCTTTTGAATCTGGTCAATGTCCACGACTGCGGCACTCTCATCAACCCTGCCCTGGCAGAGGCTCAGGTCCACGGCGGCATGTCCATGGCCATCGGCTACGGTCTTTCCGAGGAACTGAAGTTCGACGAAAAGACCGGCAAGCCCTTGAATAATAACCTGTTGGATTACAAGCTCTCCACCTTTATGGACCATCCCCACCTCCAGGCGGACTTCGTGGAGAATCCGGAGCCCACATCGCCCTACGGCACCAAATCCCTGGGCGAGCCGCCGGCCTGCTCCGGCGCGCCTGCTATCCGCAACGCCATTTTGAACGCCACCGGCGTGGCCATTGACCGCTGCCCCATTACGCCCCATGCGCTCTACGCGGCGTTCAAAGAGGCCGGCCTCATCAACGATTAAGGGAGGGACCCGTTATGTATGATATGAAAGCCTTGTACCAGGCCACGGATGTGGCCGACGCCGTGGCCCTCCGCCTTGCTCATCCCGAGGCCCAGATCATTGCCGGAGGCTCCGATGTGCTGGTGCAGATGCGGGAGGGAAAGCGGGCCGGCGCGGAGCTCATCTCCATTTACGGCCTGGATGAGTTGCGGGGCGTATCCCTGGAGGAGGACGGCACGCTGCGCATCGGCTCTCTCACCAGCTTTTCCCATATCACCCAGGACCCCCTTATCCAGAAATACGTGAACGTGCTGGGTGAGGCGGTGGACCAGGTGGGTGGTCCCCAGATCCGCAACATTGGCACCATCGGCGGCAATACCTGCAACGGCGTCACCTCCGCCGACTCTGCCTCCACGCTCCACGCCTATGACGCCATCGTGGAGCTGACAGGGCCGGAGGGCGTCCGCCGCCAGCCGATCCATGAGTTCTATGTCAAGGCGGGTAAGGTGGACATCCGGGAGGGCGAGATCCAGACCGCCATCCTCATTCCGAGAGAGAGCTACGAAAATACCTTCGGCCACTATATCAAGTACGCTATGCGCAATGCCATGGACATCGCCACCCTGGGCACCTCTGTGAACATCCGTCTCTCCGCTGATAAAAAATACGTGGAGCGGGTCCGGGTGGCCTTCGGCGTGGCGGGCCCCGTGCCCCTGCGGGCCGGGACCGCCGAGGCGCTGGCCGCCGGACAGCCCCTTTCCATGGACCTGGCGGAGCGGTTTGCCCAGGCGGTGAAGGAGGATATCAATCCCCGGGACTCCTGGCGGGCCGCCAGGGATTTCCGGATGCACATCGCGGTGGAGAGCGCTAAGCGGGCCTTTATTGAATCTGTGAAAAAAGCGGGAGGTGAGCTGTGATGGCCCAGATGCAGACGGTCCATTTCAATCTCAACGGCAAGGATGTGGAGCGCACCGTGGATGTGCGGGCCAGTCTCACCGATATGCTCCGCAATGATTACCGCCTGACCTCCGTGAAAAAGGGCTGCGAGGTGGGGGAGTGCGGCGCCTGCACCGTCCTCATCGACGGGGAGGCCTTCAACTCCTGCATTTATCTGGCAGTCTGGGCGGAGGGCAAGCGCATCCGCACCCTGGAGGGGCTGCTGGGCCCCAATGGGGAGCTCTCCGACATCCAGCAGGCCTTCGTGGAGGAGGCGGCCATCCAGTGCGGCTTCTGTACCCCCGGCTTCATCCTCACCGCCGAGGAGATTTTGGAGAGCGGCAGGGAGTATACGGACGAGGAACTGCGCAAGCTCCTCTCCGGCCACCTGTGCCGCTGCACCGGGTATGAGAACATCCTCCGGGCGGTGAAAAAGACCATGTACAAGCGGCTGGGGAAGGAAATGCCCCAGGTGTGAGCGCGAACAAAAAGGGACCCGCTGCTATGGCAGCGGGTCCCTTTTTTGCTTAAAACGTATCCGGCAGTGTCAAAATCGCCGCCGTCAGCCGCTTGGCCTGGGTCAGCAGGGAAGCGATTTGGGCGTGCTCATGGACGGAGTGCTGGCCCTCGCCCAGAACGCCCACGGCGCAGAGGGTGGGGATGCCCAGGGCGGTGGTATAGGCGCTGTCGGAGCAGCCTGCGCTGTACACGGTGCCGGGGCTGCCCAGCCCCAGGGCTTCACTGGCGGAGCGGTAGACCTCAAACAGCTCCGTGGTCCGCTCCGTCTCCTCCATGGCGGGGAAGCCCACCAGGGGGGCCAGGGCGCAGCGGGTGCCGGGGGTTTCCACGGTATCACAGAGAGTGCGCAGCTTTTCCAGGGCCTCCGCGCAATCCTGGTTGGTGTGGAAGCGGATGGCCACGGACACCTCACAGTGGTCCGGTACCACGTTGGCACTGGTGCCGCCGTGGATGATGCCGCAGTTGTAAGTGACATGGGCGGGGTCCGACAAGGCGTGGATGGCCACGATCTTCTTGGCGGCCTCCAGCACGGCACTGGCGCCTTTTTCCGGGGCGGTGCCGGCGTGGCTGGCGATGCCCTCCACTGTCAGTTTCATGATACCGCCGCCCTTTCGGCGGGTCACCACATCGCCGCTCATAAGGCCGCTTTCAAAAGTGAAGGCGGCGCCGCAGCCGCTGGCGGTTTTTTGGAGATAGTCTACCACTTTCCGCTTTGAGAGGGTGTGGGCCGTCTCCTCGTCGCTGGCCAGCGCCAGACGCAGCTGCCGCCGGTCATAGCCTGCGTACTGCAAGGCTCGGATGACGTACAGGGCGATGACCAGACCACCCTTGCAGTCGTGGACGCCGGGACCGTAGACGCAGCCGTCGTCCTTCTCGGTCCAGGCACCGCCGGGAAAGCTGCCTGCGGGGTGGACGGTGTCCATATGTCCCATCAGCAGCACGGGAGAGAGCTCCCGCTCCGCCGTCCAGGCGGAAAGGCAGGCACCGGCGCCCTCCGGGCGGAATTTCTCCGTCTCCATACCCAGGGCGTTGCAGTAAGTATCCAGGTGGCTGGCCAGCTTGTCCACAGCCTCCGGGTCGGCGCTGGGGGTCTCCAGTCGCACAACCGTCTCCCACAGGCGCAGCATTTCGTGTTGGCACCGGTCCAGATAGGCCAGGGCCACATCCAATTGGGTCATCATGGAAACCGCCTCCTCAGAAAGTCTCCGGCAGGGAGAGAATGGAGGCGGCCAGCCGCTTGGCCTGGGTCACCAGGGAGACAGGGTCGGCGTGCTCGTTGGGGGAGTGCTGCCCCTCACCACGGACGCCCACGGCGCAGAGGGTGGGAATACCCATGGAGGTGGTGTAGGCGCTGTCGGAGCAGCCGGCGGTGCCCACGGTGCCGGGTCTAGGCAAGCCCAGGGATTCGCTTGCGTCCTGATAGACCCTCACCAGCTCCGCCGTGCCGTCGATCTCCTCCATGGCGGGGAAGCCTGTGAAGGTGCCCAGGGTGCAGTGGGTCTTGGGCGTTTCCACCTGGCCGCAGATATCCTGAATCTTGGCGATGGTATCCTCCCGGTCCTGGTTGGTATGGAAGCGGAAGCACACATCTACTACACACTTGGCGGGGATAGTGTTGACGCTAGTGCCGCCGCTGATCTTGCCGCAGTTGCAGATGACCCGGTCCAGGTCCGTCAGGTCCTCAATGGCCACGATCTTCTTGGCGGCCTCCCGGATGGCGTTGGCGCCCTTTTCCGGAGCGGTGCCACAGTGGCTGGCGATGCCGTCCACCGTCAGCTTAAACACGACGGCCCCCTTGCGGCGGGTCACGATGTCGCCGCTCATGAGGCCGCTTTCAAACGTGAAGGCGGCGCCGCAGCCCTTCGCGTGGCGGCATAGGAAATCCACGGATTGCATCTGAGACAGGGCGTGACCGGTCTCCTCGTCACTGACCACGGCCAGCTTCAGCTGGCGGCGGTCGAAGCCGGCGTGCTGGAGGGCGCGGATGACGTACAGGGCAATGACCAAGCCGCCCTTACAGTCGTGAGCGCCGGGACCGTAGACAAAGCCGTCATCCTTTACAGTCCAGGCTCCCCCGGGGAAGCTGCCTGTGGGATGGACGGTATCAATATGGCCCAGCAGCAGTACGGGGGAGAGGTCACCGGGAGCCGTCTGAGCGGCCAGGCAGGTGCCGGCGCCTTCCGGGCGGATCTTCTCCGTCTCCATCCCCAGGGCGCGGCAGTAGGTGTCCAGGTGGCTGGCCAGCTTGTCCACAGCGGCGGGGTCGCTGCTAGGAGATTCCAGACGCACCAGGTTTTCCCACAGGGTCATCATTTCTCCCTGATATTGGTCCAGGTAAGCCATTGCTTTTTCCAGTTGTGTCATGAGCATCGCTCCTTTGCCGAAATATGGTGTATGATACCACACTTTTTGGAACCTGTCACCCTGCTTTGCGCTTTCATTTGACGATTTGGTGAAAATGCGCTATAATAAAACTACCAAAGAGAGGAGTGATCTCGATGAAGACCATCATTACCATTGGACGTCAGTTCGGCAGCGGCGGCAAGGAAGTGGGTATCCGCGTGGCTAAGGAGCTGGGTATTCCATTTTATGATAAGGAGCTTTTGCAGGAGGCTGCAAAAAAGAGCGGCCTGTGCGAAAAGATTTTCGAGAACTTCGACGAGCGGCCCAAAAGCCTGCTGTACTCCATTGCCATGGACTCTTATATGTTTGCCCTGCCTGGCACCGGCGCCGGGGATTCCCTGGAACAACAGGTGTATCTGGCGACCTTTGACACCATCCGCCACATTGCCTCTCAGGGACCCTGTGTCATGATCGGACGCTGCGCGGACTATGCGCTGGCGGACAATCCCAACCATTTGAGCATTTTCATCCACGCCCCCATGGATGTGCGTATTCAGCGGGTGGCCAAGCGGCAGAATATCTCCCCGGAGGAGGCCTGCAAGCTCATTATCAAGACCGACAAACGCCGCGCATCTTACTATGAGTACTATTCCTCCCAGAAGTGGGGCGCTGTGGAGAGCTACGATTTCTGCATCGACTCCAGCTATCTGGGTCTCGGCGGCACCGTGGAGCTCATCCAGACCATGGTGGCGCAAAAGGAGCACCCCATTCCCAGCCCCACCGAGGAAGACCCCACTCAGCAGAAGTGACCGTACATCATTCAAAAAGGACCGCCGGAAAGGCGGCCCTTTTCATATGCTCATTGCTTCAGTTCCCGGTAAAAGCCGAAGGTCTCCTCAAATTTTCCCTGAGCGTAGGCAGTCACATCGGCCACGTACGCTTCATATGCCGCCAGCAGCCGTTCTGCCGCCGGCGTCAGTACCGCGCCTCCGCCGCCCCGGCCGCCGATGGTGGAATCCAGCAGCTTACAGCTAAACACATCCTCAGCTGTGCGGATGATGCGCCAGGCCTTGGAGTAGGCCATCCCCATGGAGGCCGCGGCGGAGCGCAGGGATTTGTGCTCCCGCACCCGCTCCAGAAGCGTTGCGATGCCGGGGCCGAAGCACCTCTGGTTATCATCGGTATAAAGTCGTACCGTCAATTTTAAATGCAGTTCCTTATCCATGGAGACGCCTCCTTATGCCGCCGGCCGGGTTTTTCATTTTCTTTATTTTATCACAGCCGTCCAGGTTTGCAAACAGGAGAAAGTGTGATACACTAATCAATATGAAAAGGCGCCGCTTTTGGCGTGTCAGGAGGAATGAGGATGGAAACCATCACTCTGGGTAAAACTGGGCTTTGTGTCACCAAGACCTCTTTCGGCGCTTTGCCTATCCAGCGCATTTCCCGGGCGGAGGCGGTGAAGCTGGTCCGCCGGGCTGTGGACGGAGGCATCAACTACTTCGACACCGCAAACTCCTATACCGACAGCGAGGAAAAGCTGGGCGAGGCGCTGGAGGGGGTGCGGCAGAAGGTCGTTATCTCCACCAAGAGTGCCGGCAAAGACAAAAAGACGGTCCTCAGCCACATCGAACAGAGCCTTCGCAGCCTGCGGACGGACTATATCGACCTTTTTCAGTTCCACAATCCTGCCGCATTGCCGGACCCCGCTGACCCGGACGGCCCCTATGCCGCTGCTTTGGAGATGAAGGAGAAGGGCTACATCCGCCACATCGGCATCACCAACCACCGCTTAGGCGTGGCCAGGGACGCCATTGCCTCCGGCAATTTTGAGACGCTGCAATTCCCATTCTGCTACCTGGCGTCGGAGCAGGACTTTGACCTGGTGGCACGGTGCAAAGCCGCGGACATGGGCTTTATCGCCATGAAGGGCCTTTCCGGCGGCCTTTTGAATAACGCCGAGGCCTGCTGCGCCTTTATGAACCAGTACGATAACGTCGTGCCTATCTGGGGCATCCAGCATGAGTGGGAGCTGGACCAGTGGCTGGCGCTGGCGGAAAAGGCGCCCCGCATGACGCCGGAGCTCCAGGCCGTCATTGACCATGACCGCCAGGAACTGGCAGGAAATTTCTGCCGCAGCTGTGGTTACTGCCTGCCTTGCGCCGCCG
This sequence comes from uncultured Dysosmobacter sp., assembly GCA_934590165.1. Classification (GTDB taxonomy): domain Bacteria; phylum Bacillota; class Clostridia; order Oscillospirales; family Oscillospiraceae; genus Oscillibacter. The sequence continues at coordinate 41,039 of CAKTOO010000010.1, forward strand.
GGATCGACATTCCGCAGGCCGCCCGCATGAGCGCCCTGCTTCGCCGCTCCCCTTACCAGAAGTACATGAGCGATGAGTGGTACGCCAAAATGCACAAGGTCGAGGAGTGCATCCACTGCAATGCCTGCAAGTCCCGCTGCCCCTACGGCCTGGACACCCCGGCCCTGCTGCAGCTGATGCTGAAAGACTACGACGAATTTTACGCTGTTCACTACAATGACAAATAAGGAGAGACCAACCATGCTGTTTCAAAATGAAGAGGCCAGCTTGAAGCTGGATATTGTGAACTATGAATTTCCCGCCGACGGCGGCGACCCCACCAGCGACGACCGCAACTGGCTGGTGCTCCGCTGCACCTGGACGGATGAGGACGGCAACGTGGTGAAGGATTCCAACAGCTGCCTGCTCACCTATGAGCTGCGGGAGATGACTGCCGGCTTGAAGGTGCTGAACGCCGGCATCAAGGACCTCTATGCGAGCTCGTTTGTGGAGCCCTACTTTGAGGTGACCGCCCAGGCGGAGGAGGACGGGTTCCTGGTGGATGTGTCCTTCTATCTGCCCAACATCATGGATGGCAGCGACACCGCCGAGCTGGTGGCCCGGATGAACAAGGCGGAGATGACCGCCCTCATCGACGAGCTGGACCAGCTCTGCGCCAAATATCCGGACCGGACATGACATGGAAGCAGGGCCCCCGCCTATCAGGCGGGGGCTTTTTCCGCCTCAAAAAAGCTCCGCAACCGGAAAAGTTGCGGGAAAGTTGGTTGCCAGGCGGTCCGTCGGGGGATAAAATCCATCTAAAAACCAGTGCAGGAGCGTGCATCATGACCTGTGGAGAGCGCATCAGGCAGGGGTGGGAGAAGCGGAAATTGTCCCAGGAGGACCTGGCGGAGCAGATGGAGGTCAGCCGACAGGCGGTGAGCAAGTGGGAATCGGGCCAGTCCCGCCCCACAAAGGAAAAACTGGAGCGGCTGTCGGCTCTGTTTGAGCTGCCGCCGGAGGCCTGAGCGGAGGAGCCGCCGCCTCCCCCGGAGCGGGCGGCCCTCCGCCGGTGGAAGTGGATCTGCGCCGTTTTGGCGGCGGTACTGTGCCTGTCCCTGGTATCGCTCTGGGTCCTGCGGCCCGGAGCGGAGCAAGAGGCGGAACCGGAAAAGCCTTATGTAGATACCTCCTACATGTTCCCCAAGACCCTGCCCCTGACCGCGGAGAAGGTACCGGAGTTCGGCGTCTGGCCCTTATCTGCCGGTGAGTTCGGCGCAGCGGCGGGGGAAAATCAGCCGGAAACCGTGTTTATCGACCAGTTTCCCGGCTTCTCCTGGCTGGAGATTTTGCGGGCGGACCCGGTGGAGGAGAACCACACCACCTTTTACAGCGTTTATGCCCAATATACCCTGTCCGTCACGGACGCCGAAACGGTCCCCCTGGGGAGGTTGACGGATTTCAACCACTATGTGGGCAGCGGGCTGGACAGTGCGGATTATTTCACCAATGTGCTGGACCATGATGGCTGGAAGATCACCCTGACGGAAGGCGCGGCCTGCGTCACCAGCTGGTACTTCTCCGTGGGGGAGAACGGCGTACCCTATGTGCTGCTGGAGGCCAGCGGCAGCGGGGCGCCGGTGGAGTGCGACGTGGACGGCGACGGAGAAAAGAGGTGGTCACCTCCTTCGGCCTGCCCATGGGGTGGACGGTGTATGACACAAAGCCGAATGGCCGGTGCGTGGCCTATACCCTGGACCAGGACGGCTATGGCCAGACGCCTATCTCCTTCTCGGCGGAAGAGGGGTTTATCGTGACGGATTCCGCCGGCACCGTCATGGCCCGGTATCTGCTGGCAGAAAACCAGCTGGTGCTCCAGCCCCAGACGAATTTCTCCCTGGCAGATTACGCCGACGTGGTCGGGACGGAGCTGACCGTTACAGCTGGCGATCCAGACCGGGTGCTGTATAACGGCAGTATCCGCATTACGCCACGGCAGCAGGCATATATCGCCCTTCAGGAGCTATACAGCCTCACCGGGCTGACAGTGGACCGAGCGTATTGTACGGCGGAGGATGACGGCGTAATCTCCTTCTCTCTGGACCCAGCGGGAGAGCAGATGTTTTTCCAGGTGGCGTGGGACGCCGATCTCTGCGGCACGGCGGAGCAACCTGACTGCACCATCACTTGGCAGTCGGAGGCGGCGTGGTCACCCCTGGAGGACCGCCTTGCCGCCCGGCCGGAGACGGGCAGCGCGTGGCCGGAGCCGGAGCAGACTCTTGCCTGGATGTATGGACGGCTGGACCGCCTTCAGGGCGGCGAGCTCATCACGGTGCTCCCGGTGGATGGGGAGGAATACCGGCTCTTCCTGTCCGACGGCAGCTTTTACCAGGCGGAGCTGTCCGGCAGTGGACTGCTGCGCAGCTTGTCCGGCCCCTATCCGACAAACGCCGCGTGACGCGGAAAAGCCGCCCCCGGAATATCCGGGGGCGGCTGCGTGTTCAATGCGGGGCGGCTTATTCGGCCTTGGGGCCGGCGGCGACCACCTCGGTGCTCATGTGGGTGTACTTTTTGAAGTTCTCCACAAAGCTCTTGGCCAGCTTCTGGCAGCTTGCCTGGTAGGCGGCCTTGTCCTCCCAGGTATTGGCGGGAAACAGCAGCTCGCTGGGCACCCCCTCAATGGAGGTGGGCACCTGGACGCCGAAGGTGGGGTCGGTGACGAACTCGCTCTGCTCAATGGCGCCGGTGAGGGCGGCGGTGACCATGGCCCGGGTGTAGCTGAGCTTCATGCGCTTGCCGGTGCCGTTCCAGCCGGTGTTGACCAGATACACATGGGCGCCAGACTTCTCCACCTTTTCCGCCAGCATGGCGGCGTAGACGGAGGGGTCCAGAGGCAGGAAGGGCTCGCCGAAGCAGGTGGAGAAGGTGGGGACCGGCTCCGTGATGCCGATTTCCGTGCCGGCCACCTTGCTGGTGAAGCCGGAGACGAAGTAATACATGGCCTGGTTCTTATCCAGCTTGGAGATGGGAGGCAGTACGCCGTAGGCGTCGGCGGTCAGGAAAATAACGGTCTTGGGGACGCTGGAGCTCATACCGGACAGCTCCGCGTTGGGGATATACTCCACGGGGTAGCCCACCCGGGAGTTGACGGCCAGGGAGTCATCATCAAAGTCGAATTCCCGGGTCTCGTCGTCCATGACTACGTTCTCCACCAGGGCACCGAACTTGATGGCATTGTAGATCTCCGGCTCGCCCTCGGGGCTGAGGTTGATGCACTTGGCGTAGCAGCCGCCCTCGAAGTTGAATACAGAGTCATCAGCCCAGCCATGCTCGTCGTCGCCGATGAGCAGGCGGTTGGGGTCGGCGGACAGGGTGGTCTTGCCAGTGCCGGACAGGCCGAAGAATACGGCGGTGTCGCCGTCCCTGCCCATGTTGGCGGAGCAGTGCATGGGGAACACGCCCATCTTGGGCAGCACATAGTTCATGACGGAGAACACGGACTTCTTGATCTCGCCGGCATACTGGGTGCCGCAAATGACCACAAGCTTGGCCTCATAGTCCACCAGAATGGCGGCCTCGGAACGGGTGCCGTCGATTTCGGGGATGCACTTGAAGCCGGGGGCGGCGATGATGGTGTAGTCGGCCTTGAAGTCCTTCAGCTGGCCGGCGGTGGGGCGGCGCAGCAGCTGGTGGATGAACAGGTTCTGGGAGGCCAGCTCATTGACGATGCGGAAAGCCTGGGTATACTTGGGGTCCGCGCCGGCAAAGCCGTCGAAAATGAAGACTTCCTTGTTCTGGAGATAGGCGATGATCTTGCTCTTGATGGCCTCAAACTTGGCCTTCTCAATGGGGCGGTTCACCTTGCCCCAGGCAATCTCGTCGTGGACAGCGGGGGTATCCACAATGAACTTGTCGTTGGCGCTGCGGCCGGTGTACTTGCCGGTCTTTACCACCAGGGCACCAGTATTGCTCAGCTTTCCCTCGCTCCGGCGCAGAGCATGCTCTGTCAGCTGGGCGGGTGTGAGGTTACGGTACACGGCAGAAGGGTTGATGATGCCGAGTGTCTCCAGACCGTAGGTTTCCATGAGAAAGTCCTCCTTTTGATATAGATGGGTGGAGTTTTGTGCAGATATGATATGCTGCCGGTTTGGTTTTGGTAAAACGGTTGCGGCAATATTTTTTGGCTAATTTTACCCTAATTTAGGGGGAAAAGCAAGACGGAAAAGGAAAATTCAGAAGAGCGGGGGAAAATCAACGCTTCCGGGCGGAAATAGCCCGGGACAGCCTGTTGAAGTCCTCCAGCGTCAGCTGCTCACCTCTGACGGAAGGGGAGAAGCCGCATTCCGCTACAGCGGCCTGGATATCCTCTTTGCTGTATTCGGACAGGGCGGCCGCAAGGCTGTTCACCAGTGTCTTGCGCCGCAGCAGGAACGCCCCCCGCATACAGCGGAAGAAAAAGGCCTCGTCGTCCACATCCACGGCGGGCTTTTCCCGCCGGACGCACCGGATGACGGCGGAGGTCACCTTGGGCGGCGGCAGGAATTTGTTCGCCGGGACTTCAAACAGGAGTTCCGTTTCCATGTGATATTGCAAAAACAGGGAAAAGGAGCCGCCCTCCGAGGAGCCTTGGGGAGCGCACAGCCGGCGGGCTACCTCCCGCTGGATGAGGACGGTGACAGTCCGGAAGCAGGGGGTCTCCACCAGCTTTTCCAGGACCGGAGTGGTGATGTTATAGGGCAGGTTGGCGCAGACGATAGGCGTCAGTCCCTGAAGTTTTTCTTCCGCCAGGGCGTTCAGGTCCAGCTTCATCACATCGCCGGAGATGATCTCCACATTGGGGTAGGGGGCCATGGTCTCCGCCAGTACCGGAAGAAGGGAACGGTCCAGTTCCACGGACACCACCTTGCCGGCCCGCTGGGCCAGCTCTGCCGTCAACGGCCCGATGCCGGGGCCGATCTCCAGTACGCCGCAGCTCCGGTCCGCCCGGGAGGCCGCCGCGATATCATAGGGCACCTGGGGATCGATGAGGAAATTCTGCCCCATGGATTTGGAAAAGTGAAATCCGTGTCTGCCCAGCAGGGCCCGGATGGAGTCGTAGTCGCAAAGGTTCATGGCAGTACCGCCTTTCCAAGCATATGCGGATAGTATATCAAAAAAATGCCGCCTTGAAAACCCCCGGTCCATCCGGTACAATGGAAATACCACAGGAAAGGACCAAGTGCCATGCTCGAACACATTTTTCTGGATTTGGATGATACGCTGTTGGATTTTACCCAAGCGGAGGCTATCGCACTGACAAAGACGCTGACGGAAATGGACGCCCCCGCCCAACAGGCGGTGCTGGACCGTTACCATGTCATCAACCAGCGCCAGTGGGAGCTACTGGAGGAGGGCGTTCTCACCCGGGCGGAGGTACTGGTGTCCCGGTTCGAAATTTTGTTCCGGGAACTGGGGCTCGCCCGGGACCCGGAGGAGACCTGCCGGCGCTACGAGGGGCATTTGGCGGAAGGGCATATCTTCCTTCCCGGAGCACCGGAACTGCTGGCGGCCCTGGCCCCCCGGTACAAGCTGCACCTGGCCTCCAACGGGGCTGCCGCTGTCCAGCGGCAGCGGCTGGAGAGCGCGGGCATCCTGCCGTATTTTCAAAATGTGTTCATCTCCGAGGAGATGGGAGCCGACAAGCCCAGGCCGGAGTTCTTTCACCACTGCTTTGCCGCCATCCCGGACTTTGATCCGGCGAAGGCGCTCATGGTGGGGGACAGTCTTACCTCTGACATCCGGGGCGGACGGAACGCGGGCATCCGCACTTGCTGGTTCAATCCCAAGGAGAAGCCGGCCCGACCGGATATCCGGCCGGATCACACGATCCATGCGCTGTCGGAGCTGCCGCTCCTTTTGGAAACGCTTTGACAGAATGAAAAACTCCCCCGGTACAAGCCGTACCGGGGGAGAAACGCATTTACATGATTTCAAAGGGAGGATGCAGCAAGCTCACTCCAGAATATAGACCGTGCAGCTGCGGCGGCCGAAATTGATGCACTGCTGATAGGTGTCGTAATACAGGTCCACTTTGTTGCCACGAACGCCGGTGTCCTCAGCCACAGCCATGCCGTAGACCACGCTGCCGTCGCTGGAAACGATATACATTTTCGTACCCAGGGGGATGACGTTTTTGTCCACGGCCACCACGCCCTTGCGGACGAAGGTTCCGGTGGCGGTGCAGCTGTCCGCGCCGCCATAGCCAGAGGTATACGCCGTGGCGGTCATGGACTTCGCACTGGAGAAATTCAGCGTGGCGCCGGACTGGAACACCAAGGTGCCGCTGCCGTCGCTGTTTTGATTGACGCTGGCGATACGGTCATCGGTGGTGACGGCAGTGGCGGTGGCGGCGGTGCCGTACTCAACGATCTCGTTGACGGCGGTGCTGTCCACTTCCTCCACAAAATGGCGGGCGACCTGCTCACCGCCGGACCAGATGACCTCGTAAATGGCGGTGCGCTCACCGTCCGCACCGGACTGCACCACCCGTTCCGTGCCTTCGGTCAGGTTGGAATTGGCTACCCGCTCTGTCTCGTAGGACACGGTCTCCCGGACCTGGTCATAATACGTGATCTGATCGGATACCGTCAACTCCACACCGGGGGCGGAGAGGTCCACAGCCACCATGTCCATGGGGCCCAGCTCAATGTGGAGCCGGTTCAAAAGAGCGGAAATGGTCTCCTTCCGGGACTGGGCGGAGATGGTGGAGCCGTGGTGGTTCACAGTGACAGTTTGGTCGGCGGCCAGGGTCACGTCATAGCCCGTGCCGCTGCTGGTCACATACACCAGCTGGGAGGAGAGGTCTGGGACATCCCGGCTTCCTTCATCCAGAACGATGGCCGCGTCATTCGTACCCGTGAGGATATAGAGGGCGGCAGCCTGATCCGTGGCGACCCAACTGACAAGGAGCGTCATAGCCAGTCCGGACAGGAACAGGCCCCGGCGCTTCCAGAAATCATGCGGTTTTTTCTGTCGGTTTTGCTTGTTCAAAGTGTACCTCCTGAAAAGTCGATAGGCGGTTTTTTGCCCGGCGCAGGGCAGGAGACCGCGGTTTGTTTTTTAAGGAAAAACAACTTGTAACTTTTGTTACCGAACGAAAAACTGGACCTAGTATACACCTCGGACCCACTTTTGTCAAGTTTTTGGGATGAAAATGGCGTTATGTCTCCCACTTTGGGTGAAAAACGACATATTAAAATTTGGAAAAAATTAGGCAAAAAAACAAAGGGTTACAAAACGGTAACACATAGAGCCTGCCGAAAATAAATGGAATACTTTTTGCTAAAAACGGATTGATTTTAAAATAATCAGCGGCAATTGATACAAAATAATTGCAAAATCAAGCGTTTGTGAAAATTGACTATAACTGTAAAAAAGACGTTGGAGGCAAATTTTTATAAATGGGGAAAATCGGCGTTTTTTCACGGAAAAAATTTCACGGAGAAAGAGCCGCAGATGCGTAGAAAGGCCTTGACTTCCTGACGGTCTATGGTATGATGAAGACAGAAAACTAATAAAATTTTTGGTCATCTAAAAAATTTTAGGAGGTTGGATCTTATGAATGAACCCATCAAGTGGGCAATCAACCAAATGCCCGCCAGTGAGGACCGGCAGTTGTCCGTTATGTCCACGGAAAACGTGGCGAAAGCCGGCGCCTTCCACCACAGCTTTCCCCAGTACTCCATCACACCCCTGGCGAAGCTGGATGGCATGGCCAGCCGCCTGGGCCTGGGCGGCCTGTATGTGAAGGACGAATCCTACCGCTTTGGCCTGAATGCCTTCAAGGTGCTGGGCGGCTCCTTTGCCATGGGCCGTTACATTGCTCAGCAGATGGGCCGGGACATCAGCGAGATGACCTATGAGTATCTGACCAGCGCCGCCTTCCGCCGGGAGTTCGGCCAAGCCACCTTCTTCACCGCCACCGACGGCAACCACGGCCGGGGCGTGGCCTGGGCGGCCAACAAGCTGGGCCAGAAGGCTGTGGTCCATATGCCCAAGGGCAGCAGTAAGTCCCGCTTTGACAACATTGCCAAGGAGGGCGCCAAGGTCACCATTGAGGAAGTGAATTACGACGACTGCGTCCGCATGGCCGCCGCCGAGGCCGCGGAAACGGAGCACGGCGTGGTGGTCCAGGACACCGCCTGGGAGGGCTATGAGGAGATCCCCGCCTGGATCATGCAGGGCTACGGCACCATGGCCGCCGAAGCAGCCCAACAGCTGCGCCAGGTCAGTGTCAACCGTCCCACCCATGTGTTCGTCCAGGCGGGCGTGGGCAGCTTGGCGGGCGCCGTGGTGGGGTATTTTGCGAACCTGTTCCCCGAGTGCCCGCCCAAGTTCGTGGTGATGGAGGCCCGGGCGGCGGATTGCCTGTACCAGGGCGCTGTGGCCGCCGACGGCGCTCCCCGCATCGTCACCGGCGACTTGCAGACCATCATGGCCGGCCTTGCCTGCGGTGAGCCCAATATCATCTCCTGGGATATCCTTCGCAACCATGTCTCGGCCTTTGTCTCCTGCCCGGACTGGGTCAGTGCCCGGGGCATGCGGATGCTGGGCGCTCCGGTAAAGGGTGACCCCCGGGTCATCTCCGGCGAATCCGGCGCCGTGGGCATGGGTCTGCTGTCCGCCGTTATGGAGAACGAGACCTATCAGGACCTGCGGGAGCAGCTGGAGCTGGACAAGAACAGCCAGGTCCTCATGTTCTCCACTGAGGGCGACACGGACCCGGACAAGTACGCCAGCATCACCTGGGGCGGCGAGTATCCCACGGTTTGACCATCAAAGAAGCAGCGGCTTTTGCCGCTGCTTCTTTTGTCATTGTTTTGTTACGACTTTCCGTTTTCGCCCTGATACCATGAAAAAAAGGGGGCGGTGAAATGGAAGACTTTGGCGGAAAGGACTGCGGCTGGCAGGAGGCGCGGGAAGTCCCGGCGCTTCCGCAGCAGGCGTGGGAGGCGGAGCGCCGCCGGCGGCTGGATGAGCGGGCGCCTCTTTTGGGAAAGTGGCTGAGGGTGCTGTTTTGGCTGGTCATCCCCAATGTACTCTCTGCGGTGATGACCCATGAGAATGTGGCCCGGGCCCTTCCTGCTCTGGAGGTACCGGGCCTGGTGGTGGAAGCGGCGGCACAGTTGGCAAGCGTATGCATCCTATGGAAGCTGTCGGCGGTGGAACGCCGCTACCGCCTGGCGGCGGTGTGTGCCCTGGGGCTGCCCATTTCCACTCTGCTGCCGTTGATGGGGTTCCGGGAGGGGAAAGGCCTGTGGTGGCTGTTCACCATCCCGCTGCTGGCTGTACAGCTAGTGGGCATTTATGCGGAGTGCAGCGCACACGCCGCGGCGCTGGGCGGGGTGGATGATGTTCAGGCAGAAAAGTGGCGGAAGCTGTGGAAGTGGGAACTGGGTCTGATGGCGGGCCTGTTTGGCTGCTTGGTGTTGACTTTTCTGTTCAGACTGCTGGGCTTGGTGACGCTTCTGGCGGTGGCGGTCGGCATCATCGTGACGGCGGTTTTGAGGCTGGTGTACCTGTACCGGATGGCGAAGCTGTTCCGGGAGTGGATGCCCCGGGACTTGAGCAAGAGGGAGCGGGGCGTGCTGCTGGGCGCCGCTGCCGTTACGGTCTTGCTGGCTGTGGCATGGATGCTGCCAACTTCCCGCCAGATCGACACGACCCTCACCGCTGTGGAGTACCGCTTCGATGACCCGGATCATGCGGTGGAGCACACCGTTGCCATCCAAGGCCGGGACACCCGGAACCGGCTGGGCCGGGGCGAGTTTGAGGGAACCATTGCGGTGAAGGGCTGGGAGACAGCTGGGGAGAACTGGATCTTCCGGGCCACGTTCCCTCTGGAGGAGCGCATGTTCAATATTGACGCCATCCACATTGACGCCATCCACCCTGGCGGACAGTGGTTTACCCGGGACATCTGTTCCCTGACGGCAGACCGGGACTGGACTGCCTTTGTGGCCCTTCTGCCGGAGGAGAAGTGGGACGCTGACGGCAGCCACAGCGCCAGCTTTGACCCGGACACGGGGCGCTTTTTGGTCAGCGGCCCAGCGGACCGGGAGACTGCTTTATCCCGGGCGGCGGAGCTCAGCAAAGGGACCGCTATTGAGAGGATATTTGCACCATAAAAAAACGTCAGGCACGCTGTGCCTGACGTCTTTTTATGTGGCTGTCAAGATTCTTTCGCTTCCCCGGCAAGCTCCGCCTTGGCCTCCGCCAGGATTCGGCGCTCCGCCTTGGTGGTCAGCTGGGATTCGTCGAACTTCTCGAACATGTCCGGCCTGCGGCGCATGGTGCGCTTGTAGCTCTCCTTCTTCCGCCAGGCAGCCACCTTGCCGTGGTCGCCGGAGAGGAGAATGTCCGGCACGGCACGGTCGTGCCACACGGCGGGGCGGGAGTACTGGGGATACTCCAGAAGGCCGTTCCAGTGGGATTCCTCCTCGAAGCACTCCGCGTCCGGCAGTACGCCGGGCACCATGCGGCACACGGCGTCCGCCACAGCCATGGCGGGGATCTCGCCGCCGGTGAGGACAAAATCGCCCATGGAGATCTCCTCGTCCACGCATTCGTCGATGAACCGTTGGTCGATGCCCTCGTAGTGGCCGCAGACCAGGATCAGGTGGTCGTAGTTCTCCTTCAGCTCCCGGGCCACGGCCTGGGTGAAGGTACGGCCGCAGGGAGACATGAAAATGGTCCGTCCGGGACCGTAGGTCTCCACGATATGGGCCCAGCAGCGGTACAGGGGGTCCGCCTGCATGACGGCACCCCGGCCGCCGCCGTAAGGGTAATCGTCCACCTGCATCTGCTTGTTGGTGGTGTAGGTGCGGATCTGATGGCTGCGGATGGTGATGTAGCCCCGCTCCTGGGCCCGGCCCAGGATGCTGACGTTCAGCATGGCGTCCACAGAGTCGGGGAACAGTGTCATAATGTCAATGTTCATCACTGGCCATCCCTTCCCATACCTGGACCTCCATACGGTCACGGTCCAGGTCCACGGACTTGATGAAAATATCCTTCACGGCGGGGATGAGATATTCCCGCTGGCCTTTTACGGTGTATACCTTGTGGGCGGGGTAGCTCTCCACCGCCGTCAACTGCCCCAGCTCCTCGCCGGTGGCGGCATTGAAGACGCGCATACCCAGCAGCTCATCATCAAAGTATGAACCCTCCGGCAGGCGGGCGTCTGCCCGGCGGATATACAGGTCCTTGTCCTTATAGGTCAAAGCGGCGTTCATATCCTCCACGCCGGGGAACTTCATCAGCACCAGGCTCTTGTGGACGTGGTTGGCGGTGGGGGAGACAGGTTGGCCGTCGATATAAAAGGTTTTGAAGCGGGTGAGAAAAGCCGGGTCGCCGTCCCGGGGTTGGACCCGGACTTCGCCCCGAATGCCGTGGGCGTTGACGATGCGGCCGACTTTGATGGTTTCCAGTTTCATGGAGAAAGCTCCTTTGTGTGGATTCGGAAACAGTATACCCTGTTTTCGGGAAAAGGGCAAGAGGGGCGGCAAAAGGTCTCATTTGCCTTAAGCGTTGATGAAATAACCTTCGGCGATTTCAGAAACCGGTTTTGTTGCGGAAAATCCGCAGCATGATATGATGAACTCGATAATGGGGATTTGTGGAGGAATTATTATGTTGAGAGTGATTGTTCAGTATCTATTATCGCCAATCGTCTTTCCGCTAACATTTATTCTTCCTGTTGTATTTTTCTTAGTCAATCGCAGATATGTAAAACCTCCAATGTGGTGCTTCTATTCTACACCACATCGGAGATTTACAAAAAATTTGGGATGGTCTCAGGAAAAAGGAGCGAGGAGTCCTGCGACTCCTCGCTCCTTGACTTCCGGGGGAAGTGTTCAGTCTACAATATCCACGGAAACCTTGACGCCGGTACGCTGGGCATAGGAGCGGATAACGGTCCGGATCTCCTTGGCGATGCGGCCCTGGCGGCCGATGACCTTGCCCATGTCGTCGGGGGCGACACGCAGCTCCAACGTCAGTTCCTGATCGCCCTGAATCTCCGTGACGGAGACGGCATCGGGATCATCCACAAGGTTTCTGGCGATGTAGAGCAGCAAGTCCTTCATGATCCGCCCTCCGGATCAGAGGACTTCCACTTTTTTCAGCAGAGCTCTGACAGTGTCGGTGGGCTGGGCACCGGACTTGATCCAGGCCTGAGCGCGCTCGGTGTCGATCTTGATCTCGGCGGGAGCCACGCAGGGGTTGTAAGTGCCGATCTCCTCAATGAAACGGCCGTCGCGGGGGAAGCGGGAATCGGCCACCACAACGCGGTAGAAAGGAGCCTTCTTGGCGCCCATGCGGCGCAGTCTGATCTTAACCATGATTTGTACCTCCAAAAATTTAAAAGTTGATCGTATATCTATAAATGCTGTGCACTTATATCCAAAAGAGTTCTGCGTTTACTTGAAACGCTTCTTGCGGCCGAAACCGTGCATCCGGCCGCCCATACCGCCCTTCATGGCGGGACCGCGGCCTTTGGCCATCTGCTTGGTCAGCTGCTGCATCATGTCGAACTGCTTCAAAAGGCGGTTCACATCCACCACTTCCAAGCCGCAGCCGGCGGCGATGCGGCGCTTGCGGCTGGCGTTGAGGATCTGGGGGTTTTCCCGCTCCAGCGGCGTCATGGAGAGGATAATGGCCTCCGTATGGGCCATGGCCTTTTCGTCGATGGTGGCGCCCTGTAATTGCCGGCCCATGTTGCCGGGCAGCATCCCGGCCAGCTGGCTCAGGTCGCCCATGTTGCGGATCTGCTGGAGCTGTTCGTAATAATCCTGAAGGGTGAAGCGGTTTTTCCGCAGCTTTTCCTCCAGCTTGGCCGCCTGCTTTTCATCGTAGGTGGCCTGGGCCTTCTCAATAAAGGACAGCATGTCGCCCATGCCCAGGATACGGGAGGCCATCCGGTCGGGATGGAAGGGCTCGATCATGTCCAGCTTTTCGCCGGTGCCCACGAACTTGATGGGCTTGCCGGTGGCGGCCCGGATGGAGAGGGCGGCGCCGCCGCGGGCGTCACCGTCCAGCTTCGTGAGGATGACACCGTCGATGCCCAGCGCCTCGTCAAAGGCGGAGGCGGCGTTCACGGCGTCCTGGCCGGTCATGGCGTCCACCACCAGCAAAATCTCATTGGGGTGTACGGTGGCCTTCATGCGCTTGAGCTCGTCCATCAGCGTCTCGTCCACATGGAGACGACCGGCGGTATCCAGAAACACCATGTCACTGCCGTGGTCTTTGGCATGGCGGATGGCGTTGGCGGCGATCTCCACGGGGTCGCCCTGGCCCTGTTCGAATACCGGCAGGTCCAGCTGTCCGCCGACTACCTTCAGCTGCTCAATGGCGGCGGGGCGGTACACGTCGCAGGCGGTCAGCAGGGGGCGCTTGCCGTACTGGCGGCGCATGAGCCCGGCCAGCTTGGCGGTGGTGGTGGTCTTGCCGGCGCCCTGGAGGCCCACCATCATGACAACGGTGGGGCCGTTGTTGGCCATGGTCAGCTTGCTGCCGGCGCCGCCCATCAGGTTGGTCAGCTCTTCGTTGACGATTTTGATGACCTGCTGGGCCGGGGTCAGGCTGTCCAGCACGTCGGAGCCGATGGCCCGATCCGTGACAGTGGCCACGAAGTCCTTGACCACCTTGTAGCCCACATCGGCCTCCAGCAGCGCCAGGCGGACCTCCCGCATGGCCTCCCGGACGTCGTTTTCCGTCAGGCGGCCCTTGCCCCGGAGCTTTTTGAACGTCGCATTCAGTTTTTCGGTAAGTCCTTCAAATGCCATAGCTTATTCCTTCAGCGCGGCGGCTTCTTCGTGGATGCGCTCCGCCAACTCCGTGAGCCGCTGGTCATCGTACTGGCGGTAGTTGATGGTCTTGATCTCGGCGGCGGCGGACTGGATGGCGTCCAAGTGGCTCCGCATGGCTTCAAACCGCCGGATGAGGCCGGTCTTGTCCTCCACCTCCTGCATGATGCCCTCCGCCCGGACGATCACGTCCCGGACGCCCTGCCGGGAGATGCCTGCGTTTTCCGCGATCTCCGCCAGGGACAGGTCCTCATTATAATAGAGGTCAAAGAACTCCTTTTGCCGGTCCGTCAGGAGTTCCCCGTAAAAATCGTACAGCATGGTCATGCGATAAGTCTGATTTTTCATCCCGAACTCCCTTTCTGTAAAGCTGATTACCTTTACAACACGAAATAGTTTACAGGAATTTGGTGAAAAAGTCAAGGGGAATTTGCAAAGAAATCCGGGAAAATATAGAGCTTACTGAGGATTTTCCGGAAAGACTTCTCCGCGTTCGGTGCAGGTGGGGCTTGCGCGGAGGGCGGGGAGAAGATATACTTGAAAAAACTGTGTGTTTGACAGGAAGGAAGAAGAATAGTATGATGACGAACCTGTTTCAAAGCTGGCTGGGCCGCCCCACGCTGATCGCGGCGGAGGACACCTGGTCTCTTCTGGCACTTTTGCTGGTGTCCGTGGCGCTGTCCATCTGGCTGGAGCAAAAATATATCTGGGCCTCCAAGATCTCCGGTGCCATCATCGCCCTGTGCATCGCACTGCTGGCCTCCAACCTCTCCATTATTCCCACCAGCTGCGTGCTGTATGATGAGATCGTTTGGGGTTATGCGGTGCCGCTGGGCATCCCACTGCTGCTGCTCCAGTGCAATATGAAGAAGATCTGGCGGGAGACCGGACGGATGATGGTCATTTTCCTCATCGGCGCCGCCGGAACGGTAGTGGGCGCCTTTTTGGCCTACGGACTGCTGCATTCTTACATCCCCGGCCTGGAGGGCGTGGCGGCCATGATGACCGGGTCCTACATCGGTGGTGGTGTCAACTTCGCGGCCCTGGCCAAGGAGTTCGATGTGGGCGAGATCAAGGCGGCGGCCACCGTGGCGGACAATCTGCTCATGGCCCTGTATTTCTTTGGACTCATCTTTATCGCGGGCATGAAGTTTTTCCGCAGCCGCTATTCCCATCCCCACATTGACGCCGTGGCCCAAAGCGGCGATGTGGACGGCGCCCGGACCCAGGCGGCGGCCTACTGGAGCCGCAAGGACATCTCCCTGAAGGACATCGCCATGAATTTTGCCTACGCCGTGGCGGTGGTGTACATTGCCAAGCTCATCTCCGGCTTCGTGGATGGCCTCATCCCGGACACCGGCGTGGTGCCGCACATGCTGAATACCTTCTTCGGCAGTGAGTACGTGTGGATCACCACGGTGTCCATGGCCTGTGCCACCTGGGGAGAAAAGCGGGTGGCGAAGCTGTCCGGCTCTCAGGAGATCGGCACGTACCTTATTTACTTGTTCTTGTTCGTCATTGGCGTGCCGGCCTCCATTGTGGAGATCCTTCAAAAAACGCCGCTGCTGCTGGCGTTCACCGGCATCATGGTCATTGTGAATATGCTGTTTTGCTTTGTGGGCGGCAAGCTGCTGCACTTCGATTTGGAGGATATCATTCTGGCCTCCAACGCCAACATCGGCGGCCCCACCACCGCCGCCGGCATGGCCATCTCCCAGGGCTGGAGCGCCTTGGTGGGACCTGTCATGCTGGTGGGTACGTTTGGTTATGTCATCGGCACTTACCTGGGCATTTTGGTAGGCGGCATTTTAGGTGCGTAAACGGGAAAGGAAGCGTTTCATGATCTTTGACGGCCATTCGGACCTGCTGTACGACGTGACCCGCCGGAGACTGGCGGGGGAGAAGCATGTGCTGGAGCGGCACCACCTGCGGAATCTGGAAGCTGGCGGCGTGGAGGGCCTGGCGCTGGCCCTGTGGGTCAGCGCGGGACAGGAGCAGACCTTCTGGAAGGATGTGCCGGAGGCCGTGGGGGATCGGGAGCGGACGGACATCATGCTGCTTTGTATGAAGGCGGAGCTGGCGGAGTGCCCCTGGCTGGCCCTGGTCCGCACGCCGGCGGAGGCGGAAGCCGCCCGGGCGGCGGGGAAGAAATACGCCTTTCTGGCCGTGGAGGGCATGTCTGCCATTGGGGATGACCTCGCCGGCATCGACCGCTACGCGGACCTGGGTGCAAGGCTGGGAATGCTCACCTGGAACGAGGAGAACCAGCTGGCTACCGGCGCCGGCGGCGACCCCTATTCCGGATTGACAGAGCTGGGACGGCAGGCGGTCCGGCGGATGGAGACGAGGGGAATGGTGGTGGATGTGTCCCACCTGAACGACGGCGGCTTCCGGGATGTCATGCGGACGGCGGAGAGACCTGTTATCGCTTCTCACTCCAATTGCAGGGCGCTGTGCGATGTGCGCCGGAACCTGACGGACGACCAACTGCGGGCCATCCGGGATACCGGTGGTGTGGTGGGGCTGAACGTTCACCATGCCTTTGTCCACGCCGACCGGGAAAAACAGACGGCGCGGATGCTGGCCCGCCATGCCGCCCACATGGCGGATGTCATGGGGGCGGAGCATGTGGCCTGCGGCTTCGACTTCTGCGAGTATTTCGGCCCCGGCAACGAGGGGGCCGAGGGACTGGAGAACTGCTCACAGACGGGCAATTTGTTTTACTGGCTGGAAAAGCTGGGCATGAATGCCCGGGAGCGGGACATGATCGCAAGAGAGAACTTCCTGCGGGTGCTGGTGCTGTAAAAAACACGGGCGGAACGTAAGTTCCGTCCGTGTTTTTCATCAGGAAAGCCCACTCATCCGCCTGCGGAAAATACGGACAATGAGCCTCACAGCTGCGCAGCATGCTGCCGCCTCCGCAATGGGAAAGGCCAGCCATACCAAAGAGGCGGCGTCCGGCAGCCGGGAGAGGGCCCAGGCCAGAGGGAGCGCCACCAGGATCATCCGCAGAAATGAAATGAGCAGGGAGGACAGGCCGCTGCCAAGCGCCTGACAGACACCCTGCAAAATGATGTTGGCCCCGGCGAAGAAAAAGCCGCAGGTGATGATGCGCAGGGCCGTGACGCACAGTTCCACCGCCTCGCCGGAAAGGGAGAAGCACCCGACGATCTGCCGGGCGAAGCATTGCAGCAGCAAGATGCCGCAGCCCATGATAACAGACACGGTGGTAAGGCCGCAGCGAATGGCCTCCCGGATGCGGTCTTTTTCCCGCGCGCCGTAATTGTAGGAGATGATGGGCACGGAGGCGTTGTTCAGGCCGAAGGCGGGCATGAAGATGAAGTTTTGCAGCTTGTAATAGATGCCGTAGGCGGTGACAGCAGTGGAGGAGATGGTCCCCAAAATCAGATTCATGTCATAGGTCATAAAGGAGGTCAGCGCCTGCATAACGATGGCGGGACCGCCCACGGTGTAGATCTGTCGGATGACGGCGGCGGAGGGACGGAGCATGGCAAGGCTGTTGGTGAGCTCTTTATTCTTTCGGAAGTGCAGGAGCGCCGCCACAGCCAAAGACGCGCACTGGCCGATGACCGTGGCGATGGCCGCTCCGGCGGTGCCCATGGCCGGCAGGCCGCAGTATCCAAATATGAACATGGGGTCCAGGACCAGATTTGTCAGGGAGCCGGTCAGCTGCCCGAGCATGGCGGCGGTGGTCTGTCCGGTGGCCTGGAGCAGCTTTTCAAAGCACATGTAGCCGATGGTGCCGAAGGAGCCCAGTGTCACGATGCGGAGATAGGAAATGCCGAAGGCGGCGATCACCGGGTCGCTGGTCTGGCTGCGCAGGTATGCCTCCGCCCCCAGCAGGGCGAACAGCAAAACCGCCAGGTAATAGCAGATGCTCAAAAACATGGCGTTTCCCGCGATGCGGCTGGCCTGCCGGTAGTCTTTCCTGCCAAGGCTGCGGGAGAGGGTGGCGTTGACGCCCACACCGGTGCCCACGCACAGGGCCATGATGAACATCTGGACGGGAAAGGCCAGCGTCAGGGCATTCACCGCTTTGTCGCCGGCGTTGGCGATGAGGGCGGTATCGGGAATGTAGGATACGAACAGGCTGTCCACCACGTTATAAAGCGCCTGCACCAGCATGGACAGCATCATGGGCGCGCCCATGGACAGCAGCAGGCGGGGAATGGGCACGATGCCCATTTTGTTGGGACTGGGTGTGGGTTGTTCCATAATGACCTCCTAAAAACAAAAAAGACGTGCAAGCCTCCCAGCTTGCACGTCCAAATGGCGACGGTCGCGTCTGTCGGGTGCCATTATACAAAGGGAGGGCGGGATTTGTCAAGCAAATAATACAGCTTCGCCGGGGAGAAGCAGCAGAAAGAATTTGAATTATACAGGGAGATATACTATAATGTCTTCTAGAATGGAATCTGCCAAAGGAGTTGAGCATGTGGAAGTGACCAGAACTCAGCTGGCGGAGGGCGTATACCTCACCTATCTGCCGGCCCGGAAATTCAAAACCAGCCTGTTGTCCGCCCAATTCGTGACGCCGCTGCGGTCGGAGACGGTCTCCGGCAACGCCCTGCTGCCGGCTATTTTGCGCCGGGGCACGGTCAGCTGCCCGGACCTGGGGGCCCTGTCCGCCCGGCTGGATAACCTGTACGGCGCCCGTATCGACTATACCGTCCGCAAAAAGGGCGAAAACCAGTGCGTGGGCTTTGTGGCCAGTTTTATCGATGACAGCTTTACCCCCGGATGGGAAAAGCTGCTGGAGCCGGTGGCGGAGCTTTTGGGTGAGCTGGTTTGTGACCCTGTCACCCAGCACGGGCGGTTCGTGCCGGCCTATTTTGAAAGCGAACAAACAAACCTCATCGACGCCATCCGCAGCATCGTCAACGACAAGCGGGACTATGCCGATTCCCGCCTTTTGCAGGAAATGTGCGCCGGAGAGCCCTACGGCATCAGCCGCCTGGGCAGCGAAAAGCAGGCGGAGCGGCTCCAGCCCCAGAAGCTGTACGCCCAGTACGGCCAGCTCATCGCCACCAGCCAACTGGAGCTGTTTTACAGCGGCAGCGCCTCCATGGAGCGGGTGGAGCGGGCTTTGCGGTCGGCATTTTCCACGTTGCCCCGGGAGAATATCCGGGAGATCGCTTTGGCGGCGGACCACCCCAAGCCGGCGGAGCCGAAGCTGGTGGAGGAGGAGATGGATGTGACCCAGGGAAAGTTGGGCATGGGCTTCACCTGCGGAAGCGATGATACCGCCGCCCTGCTGATGGGCAACACCCTCTTTGGAGGCAGCAGCAATTCCAAGCTGTTTTTGAATGTACGGGAAAAGCTGTCGCTGTGCTATTTCGCCTCGTCACTGTACCACCGCCAAAAGGGCATCATCACCGTGTCCTCCGGCATTGAGTTTGAAAATTACCAGAAGGCCTACGACGAGATCATGCGCCAGCTGGAGGCTGTCCAGAAGGGGGAGCTGGAGGACTGGGAGCTGGAGAGCGCCCGCAGCGTACTGCTGAACGCCTATGCCTCCATGGGAGATTCCCAGGGCAAGCTGGAGAACTTCTATATCGGACAGGCCGCCACCGGCCAGGAGGAGACGCCGGAGCTGCTGGCCCGCCAGGTGCGGGAGGTTTCCCTCCAGCGGATCTTGGACGCCATGGCCACTGTGTCCCTGGATACGGTGTACTTCCTGAAGGGAAAGGAGGCGCAGGCATGAAACAGACCTTTTACGAGCGCATCGGCGAGGCCGTCTGCCGGGAGACGCTGCCCAACGGCCTGCGCATCAACATCGTGCCCAAGCGGGACTATGCCAAGAGCTATGCCTTTTTCGCCACCCGCTACGGCGGCATGGATACCCGTTTCTGCCTGAACGGCAAGTGGCTGGATACTCCGGCGGGCATCGCCCACTACCTGGAGCATAAGATGTTCGACACCAAGGAGGGCAATGCCCTTCAGGAGCTGGCCAAAAACGGCGCGGAGCCCAATGCCTTTACCTCCAACGCCATCACCGGCTATTATTTTGATTCCACCACCCATTTTGAGGAAAACCTGGAGACCTTGCTGTCCTTCGTGTCCGTGCCTTATTTCACGGAGGAGAGCGTGGCCAAGGAGCAGGGCATCATCGGCCAGGAGATCCGCATGATCGAGGACAACCCCGACTGGCAGATCTACACCCGGATGATGAAGGCCCTGTATGCCGCCAGCACTGCCCGGACCTCCATTGCCGGCACGGTGGAGAGCATCTCCCACATCACGGTGGAGACTCTGTACGACTGCCACAAGGCGTTTTATACGCCCTCCAACATGGTGCTTACCGTGGTGGGCAACGTGGACCCGATCCATGTGGTGGACATTGCCCGCCGCGTTCTGCCCCGGGAGGGCGGCCCCGCCATCCCCCGGGATTACGGCACGGAGCCGGCGCAGGTGGCCGAAAAGGAGACAAAGCTTGCCATGGAGGTGTCCTGCCCCCAGTTTTTGACGGGCTTCAAATGCACCCCTGCGGAGGACGGCGAGGGATATATGCGCCAAAGCCTCATCGGTGACATGGCCTGCGACATCCTGCTGGGAGATTCCAGTCCCCTGTACCTGCGGCTCTATGACCAGGGACTCATCAACACCAGCTTCGGCGGCGCCTATGAGATGATGCCCGGCGTGGCGTACCTGTACGCCGGCGGTGACAGCAAGGACGCCCGGGCCGTCACGGCGGAGATCCAGAAGGAAGCGATCCGGCTGGTGGAGGAGGGCATCGATGAGGACTTCTACCAGCGGGTGCGGCGAGCCTCCTTCGGCTCCAACCTCCGGGGCTTGAACTCCTTTGAGAATATCGCGGTATCCCTGTCGGAGGGATACTTCCATGGGTATGACCCCTTCCGGTTCCCCCAGGTATTCGATACGATCACGAAAGATGACATCACGGCGTTCCTGCGGGAGAATCTGACCGCTGACCGGGCGGTCCTCAGCGAGATCGTGCCCAAGTGACCCAAGAAAGGAAGTAACCCAATTGACAGCTTTGAGTAATATGCCCATCAGCTTTCCCGGCCTGTTCGGCGACTGGGAGTGCAACATCGACCCCATCGCCATCCACATCGGCCACGGCGTATATTGGTATGGTATCATCCTGGCCCTGGGAATGCTGGCGGGCTTGCTGCTTTGCATGAAGCAGGCCAAGCACTTTGGCCTGACGGAGGACAACGTGCTGGACATGGTGCTGTGGGCGGTGCCCGCCTGCATCGTCGGCGCCCGGCTCTACTATGTTCTGTTTTACCTGGACCTGTACCGGACGGCAGACGGCGGACTGGACTGGGGCAGTATGGTCGCCATTTGGGACGGCGGCCTCGCCATTTACGGCGCCGTCATCATGGGCTTTGCGGTGGCGGTCCTGTATACCCGGAAAAAGAAGCTGAAGCTCTGGGCCATGACGGACCTGTGCGTCATGGGGCTGCTCATCGGCCAGTCCATTGGCCGGTGGGGTAATTTTGTGAACCGGGAGGCCTTTGGCGCCGAGACCACCCTGCCCTGGCGGATGCGCCTGTGGACCAGCACCTATCAGTATATTGAAGTACACCCCACCTTTTTTTATGAGAGCCTTTGGAATCTGATCGGCTTGCTGCTGGTGCTGTTTGTCATCACCAAGGGCCGCCGGTTTGATGGCGAAAATACCTGTTTTTACTTCCTGTGGTACGGCCTTGGCCGCACTTGGATAGAGAGCCTGCGGACGGACAGCCTGTATCTGTTTGACTGGACGTTCATGGGCTCACCCATCCGGGTCTCCCAGGCGCTGAGCATCGTGCTGGTGGTGGTTTCTGCCTGTATACTGGTGGTCAACCTCCACTTCCGGCGCCATGATCCGGCGGACCTGCTGGTAAACCAGGTGGCCGCCAGAGAAGCAGATGCTTTGGAGGAGGCTCCGGAAGGGGAAACGGCTCCGGAGGAACATGAAACTTTGGATACGGCGGAGCGCCGGACAGATGAACGGGAGGAAACAAGCGATGGCAGTGAGAATTGACGGCAAGGCCCTGGCGGCCAAAGTGAAGGCCCGGGCGGCGGAGGGGGCGAAGGACCTGCCCCGCAAGCCCGGCCTGGCGGTGATTTTGGTGGGCGATAATCAGGCCTCCCGTGTCTATGTCACCGGCAAGGAAAAGGACTGCGCCGAGTGCGGCTTTTTGAGTTTTGAGTACAAGTTGCCGGCAGAGACCACCCAGGCGGAGCTGCTGGGGCTCATTGACCGGCTCAACGGTGACGAAGCGGTGGATGGCATCCTGGTACAGCTTCCTCTGCCGGAACATCTGAACGAGGACCAGGTCCTGAACGCTATTCACCCGGAGAAGGATGTGGATTGCTTCCATCCCTTCAACGTGGGACGGCTGGTCATCGGTGACCCGGTGTTCCTGCCCTGCACGCCTGCCGGCGTCATGGAGATGCTGAAGGAGTATGACATCCCCGTGGCCGGGAAGCACTGCGTGGTGCTGGGCCGCAGCAACATCGTGGGCAAGCCCATGGGTGCGCTGCTGTTGCAGCAGAGCGGTACCGTCACCACCTGCCATTCCCGGACACCGGACCTGGCGTCCTTTACCCGCCAGGCGGACATTCTGGTGTCCGCCGTGGGCCGGGTGGGCCTTGTCACTGGCGACATGGTGAAAAAGGGTGCTGTGGTCATTGATGTGGCCATGAACCGCAACGCCGAGGGCAAGCTCTGCGGCGATGTGGACTACCCCTCTGTGGAGCCCAAGGCCTCTTACATCACGCCGGTCCCCGGCGGCGTGGGTCCCATGACTCGAGCCATGCTGATGGAAAACCTGCTGACTGCCGCCCGGCGGCACCAGGGCAAGTAAGAGTTGATAATGAAAAACCTCCGTGCCAGTTTACGGCACGGAGGTTTTTTTGCAGAGCTCAGTCCCGGTCTACGGCGGGGCGGAAGCGGCGGAGGCTGCGACAGTTGTACAGAGGAAGGCCCACCGCCAGCGCCAGGCACAGGCCGCTTGCTACGTCGAGCACGGAATGCTGCTTGATAAACAGGGTGGACAGGCAGATGAGGACTGCCAGAATGGTGACAGCCTCCCGCGGGAGCTTCCGGCCTTGCAGAGAGGGGGTATTTCTCACAGCCCAGGCGGCACCGATGGCTCCCACCACATGGACGGAGGGGAACACATTGGTGTTGGTGTCGATGGCGTACAGTCCTGCAACCAGGCGGGTGAGGGGATTGTCCCGGGGCATGGCCGCAGGCCGCAGGTCCTGGCCGTTGGGTATCAGCAGCCAGACAAGCTCACTGAGGAAGAAGGTCAGGGCAAGAAAGCGCATATACCGGCGAAAGCCCTCCCGGTCCTTCCACAGCAGCCAAAGCCCCACTGCCACCAGCAGAGGATACCACAGACAGTATGGGATGACGAACCACTCACAAAAGGGAATATAGCCGTCCAGCCAGGTTTGCGTCGGCCAGTAGCCGGTGACCACCACACGTTCGATCACAAAAAAGGACAGCAGATACACCGGAAGCCATAAAACATATTTCAGCTCCCCCCAGGGGAAGCGGCGCAGAGCATTGCGCAAACTGCTCACCTCGTATCGCGGACTCGTAATTAACGGGTAGCATAGCACACAAGCCCTGTCAAATCTATGGATAATTTGCAAACAAAATGTTAAAAAATTAAAAAGGTGCCGCTGCGAACGCAGCGGCACCGGGAAAAATTCAGCGTTCTTCACGGAAGTAGGGCAGGCCCAAACTGGCAGGCGGCTGGTTTTCCCGCTTTTTCCGCAGGGAGATGCCGATGAGCACAGCGATGGTCACCAGATAAGGCAGCATCTTGAAAAGCTCAATAGAGTCCCGGCCCAGATTGGGGATGACCAGGTAGATCCAAAACAGCAGGCCGAACAGGTAAGAACCCCAGATGGCGTTGACGGAGCGCCAGGTGGCGAAGATGACCAGGGCCACGGCCAGCCAGCCCAGAGACTCGATGGTGCCGTCGTTGGCCCAGGTGCCCTTGATATAGTCCATGGTGTAGTACAGGCCGCCAAGTCCGGAGATACCGGCGCCCACGCAGGTAGCCAGATACTTGTAGCGGGTGACGTTGATGCCCGCCGCGTCGGCGGTGGCGGGATTTTCACCAACGGCCCGGAGATTCAGGCCCTTCCGGGTGCGGTTCAGGAACCAGTGCATGGCGATGGCCACAACGATGGCCAGGTACACCATGAAGCCGTAGTTGAACAGCAAAGCGCCCACAGTGCCGAGATTAGAAAGGCCCGGGATGGTGGCCCGGTACACGGAGCTGGTGGCAGCAACAGAGATCTGGCCCACGCCGCCGGCCATGGTGTTGAGGCTGCCGCCGAAGAAGTTGGCGACACCGCCTCCAAAAATGGTCAGCGTCAGGCCGGTGACGTTTTGGTTGGCCCGGAGAGTAATGGTCAGGAAGCTGTATAGCAGTCCGCCCAGTGCGGCGGCCAGGAAAGCGGCGATGAAGCTCACCAGCAGGCAGATGACAGGGGAGGGGTCCGGATTGTTGAACTCGTAAAAGAAGGAAGCTGCCAGACCTGAAATGCCGCCCAGGTACATGATGCCGGGGACGCCCAGATTCAGGTTGCCGGATTTCTCCGTCAGGATCTCGCCGATGGAGCCGTACATAATGACGGTGCCGAAGCAGACAGAGGATTGCAGCAGACGGATCACTTGCGCAAGAGTCATTTGTTCTCGGCCTCCTTTCCGCTCCGCAGGATGACGCGGTAATTGATGAAGAACTCACTGCCCAGAATAAAGAACAGGATGATGCCGGTGATGATGTTGGAGGCGTAGTCGTTCAGATTGAACTGGGAGGCGATCTGAATGGCGCCCTTCTGCAAAAATACCAGCAGCAGCGAAATGAGGATCATGACGAAGGTGTTGAACTGGGCCAGCCAGGCCACAATGATGGCGGTGAAGCCCCGGCCGCCGGCGGTAGAGGTGGAGATGGTGTGGCTGGAGCCGGCCACGGCAATGAAGCCCGCCAGACCGCAGATGGCGCCGGAGATGGCCATGGTGCGGATGGTGACCTTTTTCACGCTGATGCCGGCGTAGCGGGCGGTATTTTCAGAGTCGCCCACCACGGTGATCTCGTAGCCCTGCTTGGAGTATTTCAGATAGATATACATGCCAATGGTCAGCGCCAGTACCAGAATGACGTTGAGACCGTAAGTCTGACCGAACACGGAGGGGAACCAGCCGGCCTTGGTGGCCTGGTTAATGACGCCCACGGTGTTGGAGCCCTTCGGGTTTTCCCACAGGGCCACGCAGTAGCTGGTCAGCTGGATGGCCACGTAGTTCATCATCAAAGTAAACAGGGTCTCGTTGGTATTCCAGATTGCCTTGAAAGTGGCGGGAATGACGCCCCACAGGCAGCCGCCGAGGATGCTCACCACCGCCATGAGGACCAGCAGCGCCGGTGTGGGGATGCTGCTGCCGAAGGCCCGCATGAAGCCGGCCGTGATGATGCCGCCGATGAGCACCTGTCCCTCGGCACCGATATTCCAGAATTTCATCTTAAAAGCGGGAGCCAGGCCCACGCCAATGCACAGCAGCATCATGGTATCCCGAATGGTGACCCAGGAGCGCTTGGATGTGCCGAAGGCACCGTTAAAAATGGCCTTGTACACCTGAACGGGGTTCAGCTTGGTGACGGCGAAAATGAAAATGCCGCTGACCACCAAGGACAGCAGAACCGCCGTCAGGCGGATAGCGTAGGCCTTGGGGCGGGAGATGCCGTCCCGCTTGGCGATGCGAAGCAGAGGCTCCTTGGAATTATTCGCAGTACTCATGCCTTCTCCCCCTCCTTTTTGAAGCGGGTCATCAGCAGGCCCACTTCTTCCTTTGTGGTGGTCCGGGCGTCCACGACACCGCTGACCTGGCCGCCGCACAGCACCAGAATGCGGTCGCACAGCTCCAGCAGTACATCCAGGTCCTCACCCACATATACCACGGCCACGCCTTTCATCTTCTGCTCCGTCAGCAGGTTATAGATGGTGTACGAGGTGTTGATATCCAGGCCCCGGACGGCATAGGCCGTCATAAGAACAGAGGGCTCCTGGGAGATTTCACGGCCCACCAGCACCTTCTGCACATTGCCGCCGGACAGGCGCCGGACGGGGAAGGAGACGCTGGGTGTCACGACTTCCAACTGTTCCATGACGTTTTCGGCCAGCTGCTTGGGGGCTTTCCGGTCCGTGAAGGCGCCATGGCCCTTTCGGTAGCTGCGCAGCAGCATGTTGCCTGTCATGCCCAGAGAGCCCACCAAGCCCATGCCCAGGCGGTCCTCCGGAACAAAAGCCAGGGAAACGCCGGACTGCTTGATCTGCAAGGGCGTTTTGCCCACCAGCTCGGTGCCCGCCTGGTCCTTAGGGTGGCCGATGGGGCGGTAGCGGATGGAAGCGCCGGGGGAGATGGGCTGCAATCCGGCGATGGATTCCAGCAGCTCCTTCTGGCCGGAGCCTGCAATGCCTGCAATGCCCAAAATCTCGCCGCCCATGGCGGTGAAGGACACCTTGTCCAGCCGCTTGACACCCATGGCGTCGTACACGGTCAGGTCCCGGACCTCCAGACGGGGAACAGGGTCCTTGGGCTCCGGACGGTTGATGTTCAATGTGACGGCGTGGCCTACCATCATGTCCGTCAGCTTCTGGGGAGAGGTGTCACTGGTGGCCACATCGCCGATGTACTGGCCCTTCCGCAGCACCGCCACCCGGTCGGACACATCCATGACCTCGTGGAGCTTGTGGGTGATGATGACCATGGCCTTGCCGTCGGCCTTCATATTGCGCATGACGTCAAAGAGACGGTCTGTCTCCTGAGGGGTCAGCACGGCGGTGGGCTCATCCAGAATCAAAATATCCGCGCCCCGGTACAAAACCTTGACGATCTCCACCGTCTGTTTTTCGGAGACAGACATGTCGTAGACCTTTTTGTTGGGGTCAATGACGAAGCCGTATTTCTGGCAGATGTCTGTGATACGGTCTGCGGCGGCCTTCAAATCCAGCCGGCCCTCATCCTCCAGGCCCAGCACGATGTTTTCCGCCGCGGTGAACACGTCCACCAGCTTGAAGTGCTGATGGATCATGCCGATGCCGCAGGTAAAAGCGTCCTTGGGGGAGGCTATGGTCACCGGACTGCCGTTGACGAAGATCTCTCCTTCGTCAGGAAAATAAATGCCGGCCAGCATGTTCATGAGCGTGGTCTTGCCGCTGCCGTTTTCACCCAGCAGGGAGAGAATCTCCCCCCGCCGGATCTCCATGGAGATCCGGTCATTGGCTACCACCTTGCCGAAGCGCTTTGTGATATTTTTTAATTGGACCGCTGCAACAGTTTCCAAAAAAGACCATCCTTCCCGCCGTCATGGCATAAAGTGGGACGGCACCGGACATATCCGGTACCTAAAGGGGGGATTATCTGTCAACAGTATATCATAAGTGGACTGAAATGTAAATTATATTTGGGCAGGAAACGAAAGGACGGGACTGCCATCAGGCAGTCCCGTCCTTGGAACCGAAAAGCTTAGTTGTTGTTCAGCTCGGTGATGCCGTTGATGCGCAGAGCGAAGTAAGGAGCGGAGCGGAGCACGGACTCCACGAAAGCGCCGTCCTCAATGGCCTCGCCGGCGTCGTTGACCCAGTCGCCGTTGGTGTCCAGACCGAAGGCGGAGGTGACATGCCCGTCGGCATCCACCTGGTAAGATCCGTCGGTGGAGGGCTGGCAGGTAAACTTGGAGGTGTCGAACACCTTCAGGCTGCCGTCCTTGATGCCGGCCCAAGCGGCGTCCACGGCCTCCTGAGTGCCCTCGGCGCAGCTGCTGCCCAAAGCGGAGATCATGACGGCACCATCAGCATAGCCGCAGGCGAAATCGGTGGGGATCTCCTCGCCGGCGATGAACATCTCCAGCATGTGCTTATACAGCACGGACCAGTTATTCTGGGCGGAGGTCAGAGCGGCATCGTGAGCCACGGACAGCATGTCAATGTTGTAGCCCACGGAGTAGGCGACAGTGCCCTTCTCCAGAGCCTCCTGAACAGCGGAGGGAGCGCCGGTGGAGTCAGCGTGCTGGCCGATGATGACGCAGCCGCGGGCCATCAGAGCGTTGGCGGTCTCAGCCTCCTTGGAGGGGTCATACCAGGAGTTGGTGTACTGCACGTCCATGTGGGCCTCGGGAACGATGGACTGGATGCCCAGCAGGAAAGCGGTGTAGCCGCAGACCACTTCGGCATAGGGATAGGCGCCCACATAGCCCACATAGGGATCGGAGATGGTGCCGGCGTCCATCAGCTCCTTGAGCTTCATACCGGCCACCACGCCGGAGACGTAGCGGGACTCATAGGTATAGGGGAACATGTTCTTGTAGTTGCTCAGGCCGGAAGTGGCGGCCAGGTCGCCGGTGCAGGCAACGAAAGTGACGTCGGGATACTCCTCGGCGGCAGCCTGCATGTGCATCTGGTGGCCGTAAGAGTCGGAGAAGATGATGTTGCAGCCCTGCTCCGCCAGGTCAACGGCGGTATCCTGGCAGGTCTCGTCCTCAGGGATGTTGTACTTGAAAACAACCTGGGTGTCCACATCGATGCCCAGCTCTTCGCAGGCGGCGGTCAGGCCCTCAATGTGGGCGGCGTCATAGCCGGAGTTGATGTCGTGCACGCAGATCAGGCCGATCTTCACGTCGGAAACGGTGCTCTCTTCAGCGGGGGTCTCGGCGGGAGCCTCTTCTTTTTTCTCGCCGCAGGCAGCCAAGGACAGCGCCATGGTCAGGGCGAGAAGCATTGCAAGGAACTTCTTCATGTGCAAATCCTCCTTCATAAAATCAAATCCGATGTTTTTTGCAGGTGGAATGACCCTATCTATTGTCATCATACAGGGTTGCAGGGAAAAATTCAACCTGATTTTTACTTTTCCACCAGGCGGAAGGTATAAAATTTAACAGGTGCGGCAGAAAATTTTTATCCAAAAATACAAAGAACAGAAAATGATGCCAAAAAGGAGCGCGGCACAGCCGCGCTCCTTTGGGAAAAACTTCTAAACAAGTGCTTACAGGGAAATAGAGGTACCGGTGCGTCCGGCAATGCCGTCCCGGGCTTTTTCCAGCAGGGTGATGAGGGCGGAGCGGCCGGGCTTGCTCTCGGCGAATTGGACGGCGGCCTGGACCTTGGGCAGCATGGAGCCGGGGGCGAACTGGCCCTGGTCCATGTACGTCCGTGCCTGGGCGGGAGTGAGGATGTCCAGCCACTGCTGGTCGGGCTTGCCGAAGTTGACGGCCACCTTCTCCACGGCGGTCAGGATCACCAGATAGTCCGCGTCCAGCTGCTGGGCCAGGACGCAGGAGGCAAAGTCCTTGTCGATAACGGCGGCCGCGCCCTTGAGGTGATGTCCCTGAGAGCGGAACACGGGAATACCGCCGCCGCCGCAGGCCACTACGACCAATCCCGCCTCCACCATGTCCCGGATGGAGTCGATCTCCACGATGGACACGGGCTTGGGAGAGGCCACCACCCGGCGGTAGCCCCGGCCGGCGTCTTCCACCACGTCGTAGCCCCGCTCCGCCACCATTTTCTCCGCCTCCTCGCGGCTCATGAAGGAGCCTATGGGTTTGGTGGGATGTTGGAAGGCGGGGTCATTGGGGTCCACCTCCACCTGGGTCAGAACGGTGGAGACGCCCTTGACGATGCCCCGGTCCAAAAGCTCTTCCCGCAGGGCATTCTGCAGGTCATAGCCGATGTAGCCCTGGCTCATGGCCACGCAGACGGACAGGGGGCAGGGAATGTATTTTTTGGGGTCGGAGCGGGTCAGTTCGGTCATGGCCGCCTGGATCATACCCACCTGGGGGCCGTTGCCGTGGGCCACCACCACCTCGTGACCTTCTTCAATCAGGTCCGCGATGGCACGGGCAGTCTGCTTCACGGCCACCATCTGCTCGGGAAGATTCTTGCCCAAGGCATTGCCGCCCAGGGCGATAACGATGCGCTTACCCATGATGAAAATACCTCACAGAAAAGATAAAAGTCCGAAAAGGAGTGCGGCAATGCCGCCGCGCCGAATGGCGCGTGCAAGCGTTTTGCTGAAAGGCAAAACCTTGGCGAAGGCGGAATTCACTTCCGCCAAGCGGGAGAAATCACGAGGGGACCCCATAGGACGCGCAGCGTGCCATGGGGAGATTGCCGCCCAGGGCGATCACGATGCGCTTACCCATGATGAAAATACCTCACAGAAAAGACAAAAGCACAAAAGAGCCCGAGAATAGTTTTGGCGGGAATACACGAGGATTCCCGCCAAAACATGAATTTTGAAAACAGATCAGAAGCGCTTGCGGCTGCAGCCGTTCTCCATAGCCATCAGGGCGGCCACGGGGTCCTTCACCTTGCTCATCATGATCATGGCGGCGATGATGTAGGGCTTGTAGCTGGCCTGCTTGTACAGAGGCACCAGATAGCGGTCAAACACGGAGTTGTCCACTTCGCCCTCGGGACAGCTGAGACCGGTGATGTCGGCGGGCAGGCAGTGCAGGTACAGGGCCTTGCCGTCCTTTGTCCGCTTCATCATTTCCTCGGAGCAGGTCCAGTTCTTATACTGGGCGTTCTGGGCCAGCAGCTGCTTTTCCAGCGCGTCAATGCCAGCCTGGTCGCCGGCCTGGTACAGCTTGGTGCGCTGCTCCATGGCTGCGAAGGGAGCCCAGCTCTTGGGATACACGATGTCGGCGTCCTGGAAGGCCTCCTCCATGGTAGCGACCTTTTTGTAAGAGCCGCCGGAAGCCGCGGCGTTCTTCCGGGCAACTTCCTCCACCTCGGGCATCACATCATAGCCCTCGGGATGGGCCAGGACCACATCCATGCCGAAGCGGGTCATGAGGCCGATAACGCCCTGGGGCACGGACAGGGGCTTGCCATAGGAGGGAGAGTAGGCCCAGGTCATGGCGATCTTTTTACCCTTCAGGTTTTCCACACCGCCGAACTGGTGGATGATGTGCAGCATGTCGGCCATGCACTGAGTGGGGTGGTCCACATCGCACTGGAGGTTTACCAAAGTGGGCTGCTGCTCCAGGATACCGTCCCGGTAGCCCTCCTGCACGGCGTCCATGAAGGTCTTCTGGTACTTGTGGCCCTCGCCGATGAACATATCGTCCCGGATGCCAATGACATCGGCCATGAAGGACACCATGTTGGCAGTCTCCCGGACGGTCTCGCCATGGGCGATTTGGGACTTCTTCTCGTCCAAATCCTGGACCTGGAGGCCCAGCAGGTTGCAGGCGGAGGCGAAGGAGAAGCGGGTGCGGGTGGAGTTGTCACGGAAGATGGAGATGCCCAGGCCGGAGTCGAAGATCCGGGTGGACTTGTTCCGCTCCCGCAGGTCCCGCAGGGCGTCGGCCACGGTGAAAATGGCGTCCAGTTCCTCGTCGGTCTTGTCCCAGGTCCAGTAGAAGTCGGACTTGTACATGTTGTTGGTGTGCAGCTTTTCCAGGTGCTTGGCAAGCTCAATAGTCTTAGACATGATCGTTTTCTCCTTTATTACAAATCCGAAAATTACTGGATGTCGTTGTCGGTGAGGCTCTGCCGGAACTCGGTGACATCGGCGGTCTTGTTCTCCTCTTTATACAGGCCGGGCACGGCGGCGTACAGGGCGGCGCAGGTGACCAGGTCCTGCTTCCAGGTGATCTCGTTGGGAGCGTGGGCCTGAGACTCAGCGCCGGGGCCGAAGCCCACACAGGGGATGCCGTAGCGGCCCTGAATGGACACGCAGTTGGTGGAGAAGGTCCACTTGTCCGTCAGGGGACGGCCCTGGCGCAGGTGCATGGCGTCCAGCTTGGGGTCGGCGTCGGCATGGCCGATGCGCTTGTTGCCCCACAGGGCATGGTGGGCGTCCACCAGCGCCTGGACATGGGCGGCGGTCTCCTTGTTGATCCAGGTGGGGAAGAAGCACTCGGTCTCATAGACCTTGCCGGTCCAGGAGGGACGGTCGTACATATACATGCTGACCTTCACGTCATCGCCGTACTTTTTGACGCTGGGCAGGTTGCGGATCTCGTCCAGGCAGGAGTCCCAGGTCTCACCGGCGGTCATGCGGCGGTCGATGGAGATAGAGCAGCCATCGGCCACGGCGCAGCGGGAGGGGGAAGTGTAGAAGATCTGGGAGACGGTGCAGGTGCCCCGGCTGAGGAACTGGGCGTCCTCGTAGTGGTCGGGATTGAATTCCGGATTCAGCATCTTCACCAGACCCTTGACGGTGTTGGAGGGGCCGTCGCCGTTTTCATTCAAGGCACGGACATCCTGAAGAATATCGGCCATCTTGTAGATGGCGTTGTCGCCCCGGTGGGGAGCGGAACCATGGCAGGAGATGCCCTTCACGTCCACCCGGATCTCCATGCGGCCCCGGTGGCCGCGGTAGATGCCGCCGTCGGTGGGCTCGGTGGAAATGACGAATTCGATTTTCTTCTGGGCCTCTTCCTTGCTGGAGAAATACTTGTTGACGATGTACTGCCAGCACATACCGTCGCAGTCCTCCTCCTGAACGGAGCCCACGACCATGATCTTGTAGCCGGCGGGGATGAGGCCCAGGTCCTTCATGATCTTGGCGCCGTACACGGCGGAGGCCATGCCGCCCTCCTGGTCAGAGCCGCCGCGGCCGAAGATGATGTCCTTGGTCTCATAGCCCTGGTAGGGGTCGGCCTCCCAGTTATCAATGTTGCCGATGCCAACGGTGTCGATGTGGGAGTCGATGGCGATGATCTTCTCGCCCTCACCCATCCAGCCGATGACGTTGCCCAAGCCATCGATTTCCACCTTGTCAAAGCCCAGCTTTTCCATCTCGGCCTTGATGCACATGACGACTTCTTTTTCCTCGCAGCTCTCACTGGGGTGAGAGATCATCTCCCGCAGGAAGCGGGACATGTCCGCTTTATAGCCTTCCGCGGCCGCTTTGATCGCTTCAAAATCCATAACACAGACCTCCATATATATCATTGTACGCTGCATGATTTTCAGGACCAGATGTTGTTCTCTGCCTCTATCATAGCATAAGAATCCCACTTGTCAAACAAAAAATTAGAAAACCAAAAAATTTTTTTGAATTCATGGTTGATTTTTGCAAATTATGTGGTATGATGAAACTGGTAAGTTAGTTGTTTTCGACGGAAAAAGGAGGAATGTCCCACGGAAAACAGTAAACTGGAATTACTGAAGCAGGTGGCACACGGCATTGCCGCCCAGTTCGGCAGCAGCTGTGAGGTAGTGGTTCACGACCTGAGCCGCCATCCGGACCACACCATCGTCGCAATTGAGAATGGCCACGTATCCGGCCGAAAAGTAGGCGACGGCGCTTCCCATGTGGTCATCGAGCAGATGGAGACCAACGACCCCCAGCCGCAGGACCATCTGTGCTACCTGACCAAGACCCCCGACGGCAAGATTTTGAAGTCCTCCACCGTGTATATCCGCAACAGCAAGGGCAAGGTGTCCGGGATCCTGGCCATCAACTATGATATCTCTCGCCTTCTGATGGTGGAGAGCGCCGTGCAGGAACTGATCTCCACCCAGGAGCCTGCCCAGACGGAGCCGGAGAAGATCGTCAATGTCAACGACCTTCTGGAGGAGTTGATCCAAAAGTCCGTGGCGCTGGTGGGCAAGCCCGTGGCGCTGATGAACAAGGATGACAAGGTGAAGGCCATCCAGTTCCTCAACCAGAACGGAGCGTTTCTCGTCACCAAGTCCGGCGACAAGATCGCAAAATATTTCGGCATCTCCAAATACACGCTCTATTCCTATATTGACGCCAAGCAGTCCTGAATCCGCCTGAAGCAGCTGGCTTTGCGCCGGCTGTTTTCATTTCCGGCGGGGGAGCGGCTTATTGACTTTCCGGTACCAGCTTGTATAATGTTGTTGTGATTCTTAGGAAAGACCCCTGTGCATTTTGATATGGGAGGCAGAACTATGTATTATACTCTGGAAGTGGCGGGCCTGAAGCGAGACCTGCCTATCTGCAAGGTAACAGATGACCTGTACATCGGTGCCTTTGTGGTATTCGGCGATGCGGAGCTGACCGTGGCCTGCGCCCGGGAGCTTTTGAAGCTGGTGGACCCGGACAGCTATGACTACATGCTCACCGCCGAGGCCAAGGGCATCCCGCTGATCCACGAGATGGCCCGCCAGTCCGGTGCGAAAAAGTATATCCTGGCCCGTAAGGGTGCCAAGGTCTACATGCCGGACCCTCTGTGTGTGGAGGACAAGTCCATCACCACCGCCGGCGCCCAGAAGCTGTATCTGGGACGGGACGACGCGGACCTTATCCGCGGCAAGCGCATCCTCATTATGGATGACGTTATCTCCACCGGCGGTTCTCTCCATGCGCTGGAGATCCTGGTACAGGCGGCGGGCGGCACCGTGGCCGACCGGGTGGCCGTGCTGGCTGAAGGCGCCGCCAAGGACCGCAAGGACATCAAGTTCCTGGCGCCTCTGCCGGTATTCAACGCCGATGGTTCCATCAAGGGCTGAGCGTTCCTCAGCCCCAGCAGCTTTCTGAAAATGAAAACAGCACGCCGTGGAGCGGGAATGCTCCGCGGCGTGCTGTTTTATATAAGGAGAACAGTTATTCCCGCAGCGGATGCTGTTTTTTCCAGCTGCCGCTGAAATAGTAGGCCAGGCCGATCCCGAAGGGTGTGAAGCCAGCCAGGGCGTCTCCCAGCCAAAAGCCCATATATTGCATATGAAGGCCCAGACCGAACAAAAGGGCCAACCCAATCCGCATGACCAGACCGTCCAAAATGGCGGTGGCAAAATTGACACGGTAGTCGCCGCTGCCGTTGATGAGCGCGTTCATGGGCGCGCGGCAGGCGCTGCTCAAAAACAGCAAAACAGCCACCGGCACGTATTCCATGGCAATGGCCAGCACCTCGGCCTCATCGGTAAAGATGCCGAAGACCTGCCGTGGAAACAGCAGCACCGCGGCGGTCAGCAGCAGGGAGGAGCACATGGTGATGCAGAAAGCCGCTACCAGGGGGACGGAGACCTGGCGTCCATCGGCCTGGCGGAATCGCTCTCCGCCGCAAACCGGGGAGAAAACATCTCCGTCATTTTCATCAACAATGGAATTTACGGAATGACCGGCGGCCAAATGGCCCCCACCACGCTGCTGGGAATGAAGGCCAGCACCGCGCCCAAAGGACGCATCGCCGAGGAGCACGGATATCCCATGCACATGTGCGAGATCATGGACCAGCTGACAGCGCCGGCATACCTGGTCCGCACCAGCTGCAATAATCCGGCCAATGTGGGCAAGACGAAGGCGGCCATTCGCAAGGCATTCCAAAACCAATTGGACGGCAAGGGCTTTTCCATGGTGGAGATCGTCACCAGCTGTCCCACCAACTGGGGGATGGATGCGCTGCAAGCCCTGGACTATATGGATACACACATGCTGCGGGAGTTTCCGCTGGGTGTTTTTCGGGACAGGTAAGGAGGAGAAGACATGGAAACCAACCTGTGTGTAGCCGGATTCGGCGGTCAGGGCGTCATGACCCTGGGAAAGTTTCTGACTGACGCGACCTGCGGCTCCACGGACAAAAATGTGACATTTTTTCCCTCCTACGGCGCGGAACAGCGGGGCGGCACCGCCAATAGCTATGTGGTCATCTCTGATGAGGAGATCGGCGCGCCGCTGGGAGATGTGATGGACGACCTCATCGTTATGAACAGTGCGTCCCTGCAAAAATTTTTGCCGAAGCTGAAACAGAGAGGACGTCTTTTCATCAACAGCTCCATTGTCGCGGATGAGATTCCCCGGCAGGATGTCAAGGTCGTGAAGGCACCGGTGACAGAGCTGGCGTTGGAGCTGGGCAGCGCCAAGGTCCTGAATATCATCATGCTGGGCGTTTACGTTGGCTGCACGGAGGTCATTGCGCCCCAAATCGTGTGGGAGACCGTGGCGCATAAGCTATCCGGAAAGGCGGCGCTGCCGCCGCTGAACGAGCGCGTCTTCCAAGTGGGATTGGAGCTTGGACAGGCGCAGCGGTGACCGATACTCTCGGTATACAATGGGCAACACGGTTTTTCAGGGCATCTTCGGCGGCTGACTGTGTTATTTTCGTCGCCGGGCGGCAGCCCGGCTGCCTCAAAAGCCTTGCCAGCCACCAAATCTGCTCCTGAAAAACTCCGAAGGACCTGCCAGCGAGAGAAAACCGGCGCTGGCAAGAAAGAGGACGCGGGTGGGCTGGCGCCCACCAAGGACGATGACGCCGCCAGCGTTGATTTTTGCCGCTGGCAGGCGTATTGCCCTTTGTACACCGAGGGTACTGAAAAAGCTGCAAAAAAGAGCGCCCTGTTTGATTGGGGCGTTCTTTTTGACCTGTGGGATTGCGGGAAAAAATAACATGTGGTAAAATAGCGGTGCTATGAAACAGAAAAGTGTCTATTGGGTCCCACGGGTCAACGCCCTGGTGATCCTGTCGGCGCTGTGCATGGTTTGTTCGGCAGTGGTGCGCACCGTCTGGGCCCACGGGGAGACCGCGATCTCCCGCCCGACGTTCTGGCTCCAAATCCTCCTGCCCATCGCGGCAAACCTGTTCTTTGCGCTGACCGCCCTGATGGATTGCCGGGAGCGGCTGTACCGGACCGCTATCCCCGTGTGGATGGGCTGTGTGTTTTTTGCTGTCAAGGCGCAGGGGTTTCCCTCCAGGCTCCACACGGTGCTGTGCCTGCTGCTGTATGCGTTGGTGGCGGTGCTGTACACCGCCACAGTAACGGGACGGGTGCCCTCTCAGGTGCCCCTGTGGTTTTTGTTTGGCCTGCCCATGGCATACCACATTATAATAGAGGACCGGCAGAAGATCGGCTGGCCGCTCCATGACTGGCTGCCGGAGATCTCCGTGCTGCTGTGCATGGCCGCCATGCTGCTTTTGAGCCTGGCTATGAAAAAGCGGCCGGTGGAGAAGGGGGCGTATATCCGACGCTTCGGTGACCGGGCAGACGGACGGCGCCTGTGGACGCTGTCGCCCATTTTTGCCGTGTCTCCTTACATTATGAAGACCCGGAACACCTCCCAGAATTTCATCCAGGACCACATCGAGATCACCAATATTGAGCGATACATCATTGAAAAGCGCCGGGCAGGGATGAAGAGCTTTGGCATCCTCCATGTACTGCTGGCCTCTTACGTCCGGGCCTGCGCCGGGTATCCGGGCCTGAACCGCTTTATCGCCGGGCAGAAGATCTACTGCCGGGACCGGGAGATCCAGATCAACATGACCATCAAAAAAGAGATGACCAACAATTCTCCCGACACAGTCATCAAGGTTACCTTTGACCCCGCCGATACGGCGGAGACCGTGTACCGCCGTTTCAACGAGAAGGTCCAGCAGGTGAAAAACGCCCCCACGGACACCTCCTTTGATTCCCTGGCCAGGGCTTTCAATCTGATTCCCGGCCTGATTTTGAAGTGCTTCGTGTTTTTGCTGCAAGTGGCTGACTATTTCGGCCTGCTGCCCCGGGCATTGACAGACCTGTCTCCCTTCCACGGCTCCCTGTACATCACCTCCATGGCCTCTTTGGGCATTCCGCCCATTTACCATCATTTGTATGACTTCGGCAATGTGCCGGTGTTCTGCTCCTTCGGCAAAAAGCGCCGGGTGTATGAGCTGCAGCGGGACGGTAGCGTGGTCCTGCGGAAATACGTGGACTGGAACCTGGTGACGGACGAGCGGGTAGTGGACGGCTTTTACTTCGCCTCTGCCCTGCGGTACATCCACTCCCTGTTTCAGGACCCCTGGCAGCTGGACCGGCCGCCGGAGGAAGTGCGCCGGGACCAGGCGTGACGCAAAAATGACCGCCCGAAAGGGGGGAGGGGGCTGTGCCCTTCCGTCTTTCGGGCGGCTTTGCGCTTAAAGGTGACTTTTCTTATAGGTGAGGTACCCCTCCAAAATGAGGGACGCCGCCACGGCGTCCACCACCTTTTTCCGCTTTTTAGCGTTTTTGCCGCCAGTCATGAGGATCTGGTGGGCGTCGATGGTGGTACGCCGCTCATCCCAGAGGACCACCGACAATCCGGTGGCTTCCTTTAAAAGCTCTGCCATGGCCTCTGCCTTTTCCGCCCGGGGACCCCGGGTACCGTCCATATTCTTGGGGTGGCCCAGCACCAACTCCTCCGCGCCGTGCTCTTTGGCGAGAGCGGCGACCTGCTCTGCCACGATCTCAGGGCGGTATGCGGTGATGACGGTGGTAAAACCGGCCAAAAAGCCGGTGGGGTCGGAGATGGCGATGCCGGTATGGGCGTCGCCGTAATCGATGGCCATGATGCGCATAAAAAGCTGCTCCTTATGATGAAAATGTGGTTTCCGCCACCATGATAGCACACTCCCTTTCTTGGCGCAAGGTGGAAGGGGAGAACGATGAAAAATGCTGGAATTTTTTCGCAAAAAACAGTTGACCTTCGCTTTGACTTATGTTACAATCTCTCTTACCTGTGAAAAAGGGCTTTCTTGTCGTGCGCTTTTTTCGCTTTTCAGGCGGCGGCGGAAAAGACCTTACAAAAAGGCAGGGAGGCAGTCGGTATCCCCGGCGGAGCCGTGCTGGATACCAATAATAAGGAGGTGCCGTTAAATGCGCGTAAAAGTGACCCTGAGATGCAACGAGTGCAAGCAGAGAAACTACAATACGATGAAGAACAAGAAGAATACCCCGGACAAGCTTGAGCTGAATAAGTATTGCCCCTTCTGCAAGAAGCACACGCTCCACACCGAGACCAAGTAATGGTCAACAACGAATAAGAAAGGGCGTGTAACGAAATGGCAGAAGAAGCAAAGAAGAAAAAGGACCGCGGCCTGTGGTTCCGTGAAATGAAAAGCGAGCTGAAGAAAGTCGTATGGCCCAACCGCAAGACCGTCATTGAAAACACCGGCACCGTGCTGATGTGCTCTTTGGTGATCGGCGCTTGCATCTGGATCTTCGACGGCGTGCTGGGTACTGCTCTGGATATGCTCCTGAGCGTTCTGGGGTAAGAAACGATGGCAGACAGCGCGAAGTGGTATGTTGTCCATACCTATTCCGGCTATGAAAATGCCGTCAAGACCAGCATTGAAAAGTTCGTGACCGGCCGCGGCATGGAGGATATGATCCTTCGGATCGAGATCCCCATGGAGACCGTCACGGAAGTCACCGATTCCGGCGCTACCAAAGAGGTGGAGCGGAAGGTGTTCCCCGGCTACGTGCTCATCAAGATGGTCATGACTGACGACACCTGGCATCTGGTGCGGAATGTCCGCGGCGTCACTGGCTTTGTCGGCAGCGCCAACAAGCCCATTCCCCTGACGGAGGAAGAGGTGCTTGCCATGGGCATGGAAAAGCACGAGATCGTTGTCAAATACGGCGTGGGCGACCATGTTCGCATCATGGACGGCCCGTTGGCCAGCTTTACCGGCGTTGTGGAGGAGATCGAACCCGAGAAGAACCGGGTCAGCGTCATGGTCTCCATGTTTGGCCGCGAGACACCGGTGGAACTGGAACTGGATCAGGTAGAGGTCCAGGATTGAGAAAAACGCACCCTCGGGTGCCGCCACGCCGGGCGTTTCCGGCGCAAGTGGGAGGGACCCTTCGTCCCGCCAAAGACGGCTTCACGGCCGCCACCACATCTATGATTTAGGAGGTGCTACTCCGTGGCACAGAAAATTACTGGTTATGTGAAACTGCAGATCCCCGCAGGCAAAGCGACTCCCGCTCCCCCCGTTGGCCCCGCTCTGGGCCAGCACGGCGTCAATATCGCCGCCTTCACCAAGGAGTTCAACGAGCGCACCAAGAATGACATGGGCATGATCATCCCCGTCGTCATCACCGTGTACTCCGACCGTTCCTTCTCCTTCATCACCAAGACTCCCCCCGCGGCTGTCCTGATCAAGAAGGAGTGCAACATCGAGTCCGGCTCCGGCGTGCCCAACAAGAACAAGGTGGCCACCATCTCCAAGGCTTCCATTCAGAAGATCGCTGAGATCAAGATGAAGGACCTGAACGCCGCCAGCCTGGAAGCCGCTATGAGCATGATCGCCGGCACCTGCCGCTCCATGGGCGTTGTCGTGGGTGACTGAGCTCCACGGCCAACTGACTGACATTTCATAACAGCCGAGCGGCTGCGAGGCCGCTCCATACAGTGGGAGGATTAATTCCGAAGAACCACTATGAGGAGGAAGTAACATTGTTTAGAGGCAAGAAATATAAGGAAAGTGCCAAGCAGATCGATAAGAACACTCAGTACGAGGCTGCTGAGGGCTTGGCTCTCATTTGCAAAACCGCCAGCGCCAAGTTCGACGAGACCGTCGAGTTGCACGTGAAGCTGGGCGTTGACTCCCGTCACGCCGACCAGCAGGTCCGCGGCGCCATCGTGCTGCCCCACGGCACCGGCAAGAGCGTCCGCGTCCTGGTGTTCGCCAAGGGCGACAAGGCGGAGGCTGCCCGCGAGGCCGGCGCCGATTATGTCGGCGATATGGACCTGGTGGAGAAGATCCAGAAGGAAAACTGGTTTGAGTTCGATGTGGTCGTCGCCAGCCCCGACATGATGGGCGTCGTCGGCCGCCTCGGTAAGGTCCTGGGCCCCAAGGGCTTGATGCCCTCTCCCAAGGCCGGCACCGTGACTCCCGACGTGGCTAAGGCCGTGAAGGAAGTCAAGGCAGGTAAGATCGAGTACCGCCTGGACAAGACCAACATCATCCACTGCCCCATCGGCAAGGTGTCCTTCGGCCCCGAGAAGCTGACCGAGAACTACAACGCTCTCATGGGCGCCATCGTCAAGGCCAAGCCCGCCACCGCCAAGGGCCAGTATATCCGTTCCTGCGTCGCCGCCTCCACCATGGGCCCCGGCGTGAAGATGAACACCGCGAAGATGGTCTGAGCTTTCAGCGCATCCTTCGCTCCCAGCCCGTTCCCGAAAGAGAATTGGGTAAAAATGATATTTGAGTATTGACTTTTGTCGAATACTTGAGTATACTATCAGATGCGTTCCAAAGACAGCAGGTGGCGCAAGCCGTAAATCCTGCCGAGGGCGGCAAATATGATTTGCTATCCGTCCTTGTGTGTCTTTGCGCACAAGGACGGTTTCCTTTTTGAACGCACCTACAAATTTCCTGGAGGTGAAAACAAGAATGCCTAACGCAAAGGTCTTATCTGAAAAGCAGGCCATCGTGGCCCAGCTGACCGAGAAGATCCAGAAGGCCACCGCGGGCGTGATTGTCGACTACAAGGGTATCACCGTTGAAGAAGACACCGCGCTGCGCAAGGAGTGCCGTGAGAGCAACGTGGATTACGCAGTTGTGAAGAACACCCTGCTCCGCTTCGCTTTCAACAACAACGGCCTCAGCGACCTGGACGATCTGCTGAACGGCACCACTTCTCTGGCTCTGTGCGATGATCCCGTGGCTCCCGCCCGTGTCATGGCCAACTACGCCAAGAAGCTGGAGGGCAAGTTCGAGATCAAGGGCGGTTTCATGGACGGCAAGCCCGTGGACCTGGCCACCATTAACTCCCTGGCTTCCATTCCCGCTCTGCCCGTCCTGCAGGCGCAGGTCCTGGGCACCATGCTGGCTCCCATCACCGGCCTGGCCGTTGTCCTGAAGCAGATCGCCGAGAAGAACGGTGCTCCCGCCGAGGAAGCCCCCGCCGCCGAATAATTCGGCTGACGCCCCACATTTTAAAATTTTACTATTAGGAGGCAAATACAATGTCTGAGAAAGTTACCGCTATGATCGAAGAGATCAAGGGTCTGACCGTTCTGGAGCTGAGCGAGCTGGTGCACGCTCTGGAGGAAGAGTTCGGCGTTTCTGCCGCTGCTATGGCTGCTCCCGCTGCCGCTGCCGCTCCCGCCGAGGCTGAGAAGACTGAGTTCGACGTGGTCCTGACCGGCTTCGATGCCGCTGCCAAGATCAAGGTCATCAAGGCTGTCCGTGAGATCACCGGCCAGGGCCTGGCCGAGGCCAAGGCCACTGTCGAGGGCACTCCCAAGACTCTGAAGGAAGCCGTGTCCAAGGACGAGGCCGAGGCTCTGAAGAAGCAGCTGGAAGAGGTCGGCGGCAAGGTCGAGCTGAAGTAATTTTACTTCTGTTTCCGAGCAGAAAGCCCGGGGTAATGCGCAATTACCCTGGGCTTTTTTAGGCAAAAAATAAAGTCAGAGAGGATTTCTTCCTGTGAAAGAAAAAAGAGAGAGAAAGCTGGCATTTCCTCATACGTTTGTGATCTTGTTCTGCATCATTGCTTTGATGGCGGTGTGCAGCTATGTGATCCCCGCCGGCAGCTATGAGCGGATCTTCAACGAAACCGCCAACCGCAACGTGGTGGACCCCAATTCCTTCACCTATGTGGAAAAGAGTCCGGTGAGCTTCTTCAGCTTCCTTCACGCCATTCCCGACGGCATGGTGGAGGTAGCCGATATTATGGTGTTCATCTTTGTGGTGGGCGGGGCCTTTAACATCATCACCCAGACCGGCGCCATGGAAAACGGCATCAAGAAGCTGGCTTATCGCCTCCAGGGCCGTGAAAAACTCATCATCCCCCTGATGATGTTAGTATTTTCTCTGGGCGGCGCCACCTTTGGTATGTCTGAGGAGACCATCATCTTTATCCCCATCGGCATCGCTTTGGCCCGTGCCTTGGGCTATGATGCCATTGTGGGCATGGCCATGGTGACATTTGGCGCAGCCATCGGCTTCTCCTCTGGCTTCCTGAATCCTTTCACCGTGGGCGTTGCCCAGAAGATCGCGGAGCTGCCCACCTTCTCCGGTATGCCTCTGCGCATCGCGGTGTGGCTGGTGATGGTGGTAGTCGTGCCTCTGTGCATCCTGCGGTATGCCAACAAAGTCCGGAAAAATCCGGAATACAGCTATGTGCGGGACCTGGAGCTGGCCCAGAAAGACAAGAAAATCACCATTGAGGATGTGTCCCTGGGCACCCGGGATATCCTGGTGCTGCTGACCCTGGCCGGTGGCCTCATCATCATCGTGGTGGGCGTCATGAAGTTTGGCTGGGGCGTGCTGGACATTGCTGCCG
Organism: uncultured Dysosmobacter sp.; assembly: GCA_934590165.1. GTDB lineage: Bacteria > Bacillota > Clostridia > Oscillospirales > Oscillospiraceae > Oscillibacter. Next base: position 83,869 of record CAKTOO010000010.1, read on the forward strand.
TGTTTCTGGGTATGGGCATCCTTGGCGGCATTTTGGGCGGTACTCAGCCCAATCAAATGGCCCGGGATTTTATCGCCGGCGCCAAGGATATCGCCATGGGCGCCCTCATCGTTGGTATCGCCCGGGGCATTCTGGTGGTCATGAGCGAAGGCCAGATCCTGGACACCATCGTTCATGCCCTGGCCACCCTCATCTCCGGCCTGCCCAAGGCCGTGGCTGCCGAGGGAATGCTGATCGTCCAGTGCATCATTAACTTCTTCATCCCCTCCGGCTCCGGTCAGGCCTCCACCACCATGCCCATCATGACACCTTTGGCGGACATCGTTGGTATCACCCGTCAGACGGCGGTGCTGGCCTTCCAGTTTGGAGACGGCTTCACCAATGCCATTATCCCCACCCACGGTACCCTGTGCGCCTCTTTGGGGGTGGCGGGTATCCCCTTCAATAAGTGGTTCAAGTTTGCCTTGCCCGTGGTGGCGGTGGAGTTGCTCATTTGCTCCGCGTTCGTCATCTTCGCGGCGGTCACTGGCTACGGGCCCTTCTGATACATAATCCACCAAAAACATCCGGCAGGCATTTTTATGCCTGCCGGATGTTTTTGGCTTTTTTACATCACCATGCACAAGAAAATGGGAAGGAAAATGGCGGGAACCAGATTCATGACCTTGATTTTTGTGATGCCCAGCATATTGAATGCCAGCGCCACAATCATGAGGGAGCCCACGCAGGTCATCTCTGCGATGACGCTGTTCACCAGAAAGGGCTCCAGAAAGGAGGCAGCCAAAGCAATAAGTCCCTGATAGAGGAATACCGCTACGGCAGAGAAGGCCACGCCAATGCCCAGGGAAGCTCCGTAGACGATAGAACTGATGCCATCCAGCAGAGATTTGGCAAACAGGGTGGAATGGTCACCCGAGAGGCCGTCGTTCAAGGCACCCACGATGGCCATGGCGCCCACACAGAACAGCAGGGAGGCGGTGACAAAGCCCTCGGACACAGAGGCGGACTGGCTGCCCAAAGCCAGATGAGCGGTCTTGGCTTGTACCCAGTCGCCCAGGGAGCGCATCCGCTTATCCAGGTCCAGCAGCTCACCGATGATAGAGCCAAGAACCATTGATAAAATGGCGATAAGGGCGTTTTCCCCTTTTAAACAGCCGTCGACGCCGATATAGAGAATGCATAGGGCCACGCCCTGCATGATGATGGTTTGGAGACGGAGCCCCAGAGTGCTGGCGTCATCCAAAGACGCGGAAAATTTGCCGGCCACCTGCTTGAGCAGCATTCCGGCCACAGCGCCGGTCAGAATGGCCAGAGCGTTTACAATTGTACCTGTCAGCATAAATTTGTTCTCTTTTTCTTTTTTCGCTTTTTCACAGCTGAGAGACCAGATCTCGGACCACGGCGCTGCCCAGCAGCAGCCCCGCTGCCGCCGGCACCCAGGGGGTGCTGGCGGGAACGCTGCGGCGCCCGGGGGGAGGTGCCTCCATTTGCTGGGTGGGCGCCGGCTCCTCGGGGCTGAAGACTACCTTTAAGTGGTGGATGCCCCTACTGCGCAGCTCCTTGCGCATGACGCGTGCCAGCGGGCAGCCGTAGGTCTCGGAAATGTCTGCCAGACGCAGCAGTGTGGGGTCCAGCTTGTTGCCGGTGCCCAGGGCCATGACCAGGGGAATACCCAGACGAAGGGCGGTTTCCGCCAGGTCCAGCTTGCAGCTGACCAGGTCAATGGCGTCCACAATATAGTCGTAGCGGCAGCCAGCGGGGAAAAAGTCCTCCCGGTGGGCGGCGTCATAGGTGCCGCAGATGGGGTGGAGCTTTAACGCCGGATGGATGTCCAGCAAACGTGCCGCCACCGCGTCGGTCTTGTTTTGGCCCAGAGTGGAGTGGAGCGCCTCCAGCTGGCGGTTGAGGTTGGTGGGACTTACGGTATCGTTGTCCACGATGGTCAGCTCCCCAATGCCGGCCCTGGCAAGACACTCCGCCGTGTAGCTGCCCACGCCTCCCAGACCAAACAGGATCACGTGGCTTTCCGCCAGACGCTGCTGGGCCCCCTCGCCCCACAGCATCCGGCACCGTAAAAATTGCTCATCCATTCATTGGTCACATCCCCTCAGATAAAGCCAAAGGGAGCCGGCTTTGAGATTCAAAGCCGGCTCCGTGGCGGATTTCGGAAACTGTTCAGCCCACGTAGCGGACGCCGCTCTGCTGCTCGGCAGTATAGCTCGCAGTGAGCTCATCGTACCAGGCGTTCATATCCTTACTCTGCAGATCCGCTTGCACCTGCGCCTTCCAGTAGGGCAGACCGTGAGAGTCGCAGTACATGATGTGGTAGCCGTAGGTGCTCTCCACAATACCGGTGTCGCCGTCCTTACGGCCGTTTTCGAAGCACCAGTTCTTGAAAGAGTCCACATAGCTGGAATCCTTGGAAATATCGGAGATCAGGCCGCCGTCAGCAGCGGAACCGGGATCCTGGGACTTTTCCTGCGCCAAAGCGGCAAAGGAATCCGCGGTGGCCTCACCGGCCTTCCACTGGGCCAGCAGCTCCTCTGCCTCGGCCTTGGCGGCATCCTTCTTAGCCTGAACGTCAGCCTCATAGCCCTCGTCGTCCTCGGAAAGCTCCGTAGCTTCGGGTTGGATGAGGATGTGGCGAACGTTCACCAGTTTATACTCCTCCCGGAAGCGCTGGCCAAAGGTGACCACATAGTAGGCGGAATTGGCGCTGTCCTCCACCACGGCGGAGTCGCCGCTCTGGCGGGCGCTGTCAAACAGCCAGGAGCCCAGGGCATCAGAGGAATAGGAAACCCCGTCGGAATCGGTATAATAGGCGTCCTCGTTGCTCTCAGCCAGAGCTTGCAGGCTTTCTCCCGCCTGGAAAGAGGCGTAAGCGGCATCAGCGGCGTCCTTGGCATGGGCCATGGCCTCAGCCTTCATCTCGTCGGTGACTTCCTCGGTGTTGCCGTCGGCGTCGGTGGGGGCGGTGACGGAGCCGCTGAAGCGGATGGACTCATAGGCCACCTTGTCATAGCTGTTGGTATCAGCCTGATAGGCTTCCTCCAACTGGGCATCGGTATAAGTCAGGCTGTCGCTGTGAGCCGTCGCGTAGGCCTGGGCCAGATAAGTGGCTTTAGCCTGCTCTGTGAACACTTTCTCCGTCATAGTGGAGCCATAAGTGGCGGCCAGGTACTGCTTGAAGGAGGTGTAATAACCGGAGGAGGAGACGCTCTCCTTCAAAGAGGCGATGTCACTGTCCAGCTTGGACTGCAATTCATCCGTCCAGGCAAAGCCATCGGCAGCGGCGCTGTTATTCAGAGCCTTGACAGTGATCATCTGCTGGAGCGTCTGATCCATAAAGTAGTCAAACCAGGTCTCACCTTCCTCGCCGCCGGGATACTCCTGGTCCCGCAGGTCAGAGCTGGTATCCAGCCCCATGTAGCTGAGGAAGTAGGAGTTCTGATTCACAAAGTTCTGATAGGTCTGCTGGAAGTAATAGCTCGTCTCAGCGGCAGTGTACTTATCACCGTCGATTGTGACGGCGGTGGCCGTTTTCTGAATGATCTGAGACTTCCATACCAGGGAGACAACAGCAATCAGCACAAAAATCACAGCAATCGTGGCATACACCATGTTGCTGCGCTTTTCGGCTTTGCGCTGCTGGGCCTCGCGGGCGGTCTTGGGATCGGTCCAATCGCTCTTGACCAGATCCTGACGGGTCTTCTTTTCTCTTGATGCGCTCATTTGTTGTTTCAGTCCTCTCAAATATTCGGTGCAGGTTTCAAAACCGTTTTCCAGTTGATTACGCACTTGTTCATTATACTGGATATGCGCCTGATTCGCAAGTATTAATTCATTTCTTCCACAATAAAGCACAGAGCTGAAAATTTCCTGAAAAAACGAGCGGAGCAAAACAGCTCCGCTCGTTTTCTCATACAAAGGACCCCGCGAAAGCCGTGTAGACCTCGTTATAACCTGCACCTTTACGGACAGGTGGGTCGCCTCCAAGGCGCTTTATCGCTTCCAACTTCCAGCCGCAGAAGGCAGCCGGGAGGCCTGCGAACCACGACTTGATCCGGCATCCCGTATAACGAAATGTGGGTTAAAAAAAGATCTATCACGAACCCCGCAGGGTGGACTGACGTCCTTATGACAACGGTATCACATCATGGAGAGAAATGCAATCGAAAGTCTGTTCGTGCCGGAAGGAAATTTCAGGTTTCAGGAGGGAATCACTCCTCATCCTCGTCTTCAAACAGATCTTCCATGAACAGCTGGTAAACAGCCTCTGCTTCCTCCTCACTGTCCGGCGTGGAGAGCAGGTCCTCGCCGTCCTCGTGGATGACCTTCAGGATCACAAGGCCGGTGTCCTCCTCATCCACTTCCTCGCCCTCTGTCTCAGCGGGGAAAAAGGCCTGGTAGGTCTGGCCGTTGTACTCCAGGGTGGAGACGAACTCCAGCACGATCTCCTGTCCGTCTTCATCGGTGACAGTAATAAAAGTGGGGCCAAAATCTTCAGACATGGCAGCAGGCTCCTTTTTTCTTGGATTCATTGCTCATATTGTACCCGACTTGGGCGCTGATTGCAAGAGGAAGAAGTTTTCAAAATGCGGGAAAGTGGTACACTTTTGCAGTACAAAATTTTTTAATATATAGAAAAATGAAAAGAACGGGAACTTTTTTAGCGGGAAAAACGACTTTTTCAATGTTGACAGGGGATGTTACAATAGTAAGTATTATGGCAAACCATGAGCCTCTGCCGCCGGAGAAAAGCCTGAAGCGGCAGACCGCTTTCGCGGATATCATTTTTATAGAGATGAGCAAAACATGGCCTAAAAGAAAAAGTGTGGAGGGTAAACAGGAGCAGATTGCAGAGCAACCAGCAAAAA
>CAKTOO010000011.1 GCA_934590165.1 uncultured Dysosmobacter sp.
GCTTACTCCTTCTCGGCCAGAGCCTTCGCCTCGGCGATGGCCTTCTCCTGGGCCGCGGGCGGGCAGTCCTCATAGCGGACGAAATGGAAGGTGAAGCTGCCGCGGCTCTGGGTCATGGACCGCAGGTCGATGGCGTAGCTGCCCATCTCGGCCATGGGCACCTCGGCGGAGATGACCTGGCTGCCGTCGCCGGTGGGGTCCATGCCCATGACACGGCCCCGGCGCTTGTTCAGGTCGCCGATGACATCGCCCATGTAGTTATCGGGCACCGTGACCTTCAGCTCGCCCACAGGCTCCAGCAGGACGGGGTTGGCCTCGGGCAGAGCGGCCTTGTAGGCCAGCTGCGCGGCGGTCTTGAATGCAATTTCAGAGGAGTCCACGGGGTGATAGGAGCCATCATACAGCACGGCCTTCAGGTTCACCACGGGATAGCCGGCCAGAGGACCATGGACGCAGGCCTCCCGCAGGCCCTTTTCCACGGCGGGGAAGAAGTTCTTGGGCACGGAGCCGCCGAACACTTCCTCGGCGAAGATCATGTCGTCCTGCTCAGTCTGAGGCTCGAAGCGGATCCACACATCGCCGAACTGGCCGCTGCCGCCGGTCTGCTTCTTATGGCGGCCCTGCTTCTGGACGGTCTTGCGGATCTTCTCACGGTAAGGCACGCGGACGGGCTTCAACTCGGCCTCCACGTTGAAGCGGCTCTTCAGCTTGCTGATAAGCACATCCACCTGCATGTCACCGGCGCCGGAGAGGACCATCTGGTGAGTCTCGCCGTTGTTGACCACGGTGAAGGTGGGATCTTCCTCGTTCAAGCGGGCCAGGCCCTGGGCGATCTTATCCTCCTGGCCCCGGGTCTTGGGCACGATGGCCACGGAGTAGCAGGGCTCGGCGAAGGGGATGTTCTTCAGGGCCACGACCTTACGGGCGTCGCACAGGGTATCGCCGGTCTTGACCTTGTCCATCTTGGCAATGGCGCCAATGTCGCCGCAGCTGAGCTCCTTGACCTCGGTGGCCTTCTTGCCCCGCATGACATACAGGCGGCCCAGCTTTTCAGAGGCGCCGGTGCGGGCATTGACCATGGGCAGGTCGGGGGTGATGGAGCCGGAGAGAACCTTTACGAAGGAGTACTTGCCGTACTGGTCGGAGACGGTCTTGAACACGAAGGCGGTGGGCACGCCGCCGGGGGAGACCACGAACTCCTCGGTTTCACCGTCGGCCTTTGTGGCCTTGTGGTAGTTGCCCTCCATGGGGTTGGGCAGCAGGTCCACGATGTTGTCCATCAGCATCAAGGAGCCCATGCAGTTGACGGCGGAGCCGCACAGCACGGGGAACAGGCTCAGCTCCCGAACGCCCTGGCGCAGGCCCTGGATCATCTCGGCGTAGGTGAAGTCCTCGCCGCCGAAGAACTTGTCCATGAACTCCTCGCTGGTCTCGGCCACGGACTCCTTCAGGGCGTCGTTGAACTCGGTGATGACATCCTCCTTGTCGGCGGGAACCTCGATCTCCACCCGCTTGAGGTTCTGCATCTCATAGGCGCGCTTGTTCAGCACATCGATGAGGCCGGTGACCTTCTTGTTCTCGTCCCAGATGGGCACCACCACGGGGGCGATCTTCTTGCCGAAGCGCTCCCGCAGGGCCTCGAAGGTGGCGTTATAGTCGGAGTTGTCCTCATCGGTCTTGGAAATATAGATAAAGCGGGGCATATTCCGCTCTTCGCAGTACTTCCACGCCTTCTCCAGACCAACGGACACGCCGTCCTTGGCGGAGCAGACGATGATGGCGGCATCCGCGGCCCGCAGAGCCTCCATGACCTCACCGGCAAAATCAAACGCGCCCGGGGTATCCAGCACATTGATCCGGCAGCCCTTGTACTCCAGGGGCGCCACAGCGGTGGAAAGGGAGATCTGGCGCTTGGTCTCCTCGGGATCGTAGTCGCAGACGGTGTTGCCGTCCGCTACACGGCCCATGCGGTCAATAGCGCCGGTCATGTAAAGCAGGCTCTCTGCCAGGGCGGTCTTACCGTTTCCGCTGTGACCAAGCAGGCAAACGTTGCGGATGTTTTGTACAGAATAGCTCATGTTCTTTCCACTCCTTAATGATAGGGCTGTTGATCGGCCCAGGGCGTGCCGCCGGGCCGTGATAGGTCGCATTGACAAGATGTCAGATTGCCTAATGTAGAAATTATACAACGTTTACCCGGGCAATACAACTAAAATTTTGGCAGGTTCTACATTTTGGGCATGAGGGAGAAAAATCACGTCAAAATTTTAGCAAAGGCGCAAAAAAAGAGGCATTCCCGGCGGAAAATCCGCCCGGATGCAGAGAAGCCGCCCAGGCTCTGCCCCGGCGGCTTTTCCGTTTTTTGTTTCATGATCAATACCGGCCTGTCCAGTCTGTCAAAAGCAGCACCGGCAGGACCCACAAAAGCAAAAACAACAGCAGGGTCAGGGACGTCATCAGCGTGTACTTCCCCAAAAACGCCATGTAAAAGGCCAACAGGGTGCCCGCCGCGCTGCCCAGCAGGGACAGCGCCAGCCCCCGGCGCACCGCCCGGCACAGCCGGTGGCTGCCCACCACGGTCTCGGCGTAGGGCAGCAAGCCCTCCCGGAACAGCAGGGCCCGGGGCAGTCCCCGGTCCTGCTCCGCCTCGCTGAGGGCCACCCGGGCGCTGAGGTCCGGGTACTCCACCTTCACCCCCTTGTGGAACTTCCGCTTCAGCAGCGCCGGGGTGATGTTGGGATCCCGTGCGGCCAGGATGGGAGTAATATGGCTGCGGCGCATCATCCGCAGGGCAAAGTCCACGTTTTCCGCCGCGTTGTACTTCACGGCGAAGACGGCGGCCAGCTGGCGGTCCACCGCCAGGAACACGCCGGTCTTCAAATTGATGCCGCCGGGAAGGCGGACATCCATCTTCCGCATGAAGGAGGCGGTGCCCAGCAGCACGGACTCCCCGTGGATGGTGGCGGAATAGCCGCCCTCCTCGTAAAAGCTGAAATCCACCGCTTCCTCATAACGCCCCCCCTCGCTGCGGATGAGGCCGTCGAACAGCCGCTCCAGGCCGCAGCCGGCACAGCGGGCCAGGGTGGCGGCATAGGAGGCCGCCTTGGAAAGCTCCTCGCCGAACACCTTCACACCGTTGAGCTGTATGGTGCCCGGGGGAAACAGGTCGGTGTCCGTCACGATCATGCAGCGGCGGCCGGCGATTTTTTCAGCGCCCCGCCAGCCGGCCACGGCGCTGCCGGCCTTTTGCAGGTGGCGGGCCAGGCGGGACCATGGCAGGCTCCAGCTGAGGGGCAGGGTAAACGTGGCCCCCGCCGCCAAAATGGCGGACCAGTTCAGCAGAAAATCGCTGCCCCGGCCCTGTCCCAGGGAGCTGAGCCCCGCGAACACAAAAGAGGCCATGAGCACCACCGGCAAAAGCGCCGTCTGCCACAGGACGCCGCCGTCATCAGCGGCGGCAGCCGTGTAAAAGCCCGGCACGGCGCCCCGCTGCTTGCAGGCGCCCTTCTCCGTCTCCGTCACCAGATACGGCGGCTCGTCGTCCACAGCGGCGGAGCGGAACGTGTCATAGGCGCCCCGGCTCCGCTGAGCCAGGCCCCACTGGGCAAAGGCCAGGCCCATGGCGCTGACGGCGGCATAGGGCGTCACCGCCGTCCGCTCCGGCAGCAGCAGCACGGACATGCAGTCCAGGGCGGACACCACGGCGGAAAGAGAAATCAAAAGCTCCCCGGTGCAGCGCTTCCGGGCCAGCAGCCGCAGCCCCTCCGCAAACACCTGATGGGTCAGCAGCACGGACAGCGCCAGACACACCAGCAGGGCCAATGCCTGGTTTCGCAGGGAGTCGGACCACCAGGGCACCGTCACTCCGTAAGCCTGGGCCCCCAGCACCAGCACCGGTGCCAGCGCCATGGCAAAGGCCCCCGGCACCAGCCCTTTCCTGCTTTGATACTGGCTGCGGCTCAGGTCCGCCGCCTCGGAAAGCGGCATTTCCGGGCCGATGGGCTCCTCCTCTTCCTCCGGCTCCTCCTCCGGCTCCGGAGCGGCGTACAGCTCCTCCGTGTCCCGGAGGGGCTTGCGGGAGAACAGCCCCCGCCGGGGCCGCAGCAGCGGCTCCCGGTTTTCCTCCATGACGGCGTCCACGGTACTGCCCACCACCTCCTCCAGGGAGATGGGGTGGGGCGCCCGGGGCAGCTCCTGTTCCAGGTCCGGCTGCCGGTCCCGGGACTGCGGCGCTTCCGCCGCGGGCTCCGTCTGCGTTTCCGGAGCCTTCGGCGGCCGCTCGGGAGCGCGCTCCTCCTGAAACACCGGCTCCGGGCCGGGATTCACCTGGGCCTCCACATCCCGCAGGATCTGCTGCTTGCGGCCGCCGCCGTATTCCGCCAGGATCTCCTCCAGGGAGAAATCGCCGTCCGCCGGCACGGATGTGCCGGCGGTCAGGTCCTCATATTGGTTTTTCTTCTCATCCTTGGGAGCCATGGTCAACCTCTTTCGTTCCCGTTTACTGCAAACGCTGGCGCACCGCCTCGTACAGCAGGATGGCCGCCGCCGCGGAGGCGTTCAGGGAGTCCATGCGTCCCTTCATGGGAATGCTCACCAAAAAGTCACAGTTCTCCTCCGCCAGGCGGGTCATACCGTCGCCCTCGCTGCCGATGACGATGGCGGCGGGGCCCTTCAGGTCCGCGTCATAAAGCGTGGTATTTCCCCGGGCGGAGGTGCCGAACACCCACACGCCCTGTTTTTTCAGGTCCTTCAGCAGGGCTGGGATGTTGGGGACCCGGGCCACGGGCATATAGGCCACGGCGCCGGCGGAGGTCTTCGCCACCACGGCGGTGAGGCCGGCGCTGCGGCGCTTGGGAATGATGACGCCGTGGGCGCCGGCGCAGGAGGCGGTGCGGATGATGGCCCCCAGGTTGTGGGGATCGGAGATCTCGTCGCACACCACCAGCAGCGGCGCCTCTCCCCGGTCGGCGGCGCTTTGGAGCATACTCTCCACGCTGACATACTCCCGCACCGCCGCCAGGGCGATGACACCCTGGTGGGCGTGGGTGCGGCTCATGCCGTCCAGCTTGCGCTTGTCGGCCTCCACCACCACGATGCCGGCGGACCGGGCCTTGGAGGCGATGTGGCCCAGGGTCTTGTCCGTCTCGCCCTTCTGCAGGTAGATCTTGTCGATGGCGCCGCCGGCCCGCAGGGCCTCGATAACGGCGTTGCGGCCCTCGATGATGCCGTCGGCCTCGGCGGTCAGCTCGTTTTTCTTCTGTTCGTCCATAATGTCTCCCTCAAAAATTTTTTCGACATTCGTGTTGTAGTATACCATATATGAGGGCCACAATAAAGCTAAATTTACAGAAACTTCATCAAAAAAGCCGTCCCCGTCCTTGTGGGTACGCCGCTTCTGTGGTATACTGCGTAGTAAATTTTAAAGGTCTGTTTTCCTTGAAAGGAGTTTCGATACATGAATCCAAATGATAACAAGAACCGCCAAAACGGCGGGAAGAACAACAACAGCGGCGGCAGCGGCAACTGGCGGGGCGTTTTCTCCCTGGTGTGCTGGGCGCTGCTGCTGACCATTGTCATCAACACCGCCTCCGCATACCTGGGCAGCGCCGGCCGCCAGGCCTCCTCCGTCGCCATTGAAAACAGTCAGTTCGTGGACATGGTGGAGCACGGTCAGGTGGAGCGGGTGGACATCAGCAATTCCGAGGACATCCTCATCATCACCCCCAAGGACGGCTACGTCTACACCGGCAGCGACGGCGTGGCCTACACCAAGAGCAAGGACGCCCAGGGCCACGACTGCTATACGTACACCGACGCCGCTGGGCAAAAGCAGCAAACGAACCTGAGCCTGTTCACCGTGCAGATCCGCTCCAATGACGAGGTGGTGAAGCTGCTGGATGAATATGATGTGGAATACGACCAGGCCTACCAGGCCAAGATGAACCCCCTGCTGTCCGCCTTCATCGAGCTGGTGCTTCCTTTCGTGCTCATCATGCTCATGTTCTCCATCGCCATGCGGTGGATGAGCAAAAAGGGCGGCTTCGGCGGCATGGGCGGCATCGGCGGCGTGGGCAAATCCAACGCCAAGGTGTATATGGAAAAATCCACCGGCGTTACCTTTGCCGATGTGGCCGGCCAGGACGAGGCCAAGGAATCCCTGACGGAGATCATCGACTTCCTCCACAACCCCGGAAAGTATACGGAGATCGGCGCCAAGCTCCCCAAGGGCGCGCTGCTGGTGGGCCCTCCGGGCACCGGCAAGACGCTGCTGGCCAAGGCCGTGGCCGGCGAGGCCAACGTTCCCTTCTTCTCCATTTCCGGCTCCGATTTTGTGGAGATGTTCGTAGGCGTGGGCGCCAGCCGTGTCCGGGACCTCTTTAAGGAGGCCAGCAAGGTGGCTCCCTGCATCGTCTTTATCGACGAGATCGACACCATCGGCAAATCCCGCGACAACCGCATGGGCGGCAACGACGAGCGGGAGCAGACACTGAATCAGCTGCTGGCGGAGATGGACGGCTTCGACCCCACCAAGGGCGTCATCCTGCTGGCGGCCACCAACCGTCCCGAGGTGCTGGACCAGGCGCTGCTGCGGCCCGGCCGTTTTGACCGCCGCATCATCATCGACCGGCCCAACCTGGCGGGCCGTCTGGCCACCCTCCAGGTCCACACCCGGAACATCAAGCTGGGCGAGGATGTGAACCTGAAAAAGGTGGCCCTGGCCACCGCCGGCTGCGTGGGCGCGGACCTTGCCAACCTGGTGAACGAGGCCGCCCTGCGGGCTGTCCGCAAGGGCCGCAAGGTGGTCACCCAGGAGGACCTGCTGGCCGCTTTCGAGCTGGTCATCGCCGGCACGGAGAAAAAGGGCAGCGTCCTGACGGAGTTTGAGAAAAAGCTGGTGGCATACCACGAGGTGGGTCACGCCATGGTGGCCTACAAGCAGAAAAACACCGAGCCGGTACAGAAGATCACCATCGTCCCCCACACCCAGGGCTCCCTGGGCTACACGCTGCTGATGCCCGAGGAGGACAAGACGGAGCTGCGCACCAAGGACGAGCTGATGGCCAAGATCACCGTGTCCATGGGCGGCCGTGCCGCCGAGGAAGTGGTGATGAACACCATGACCAACGGCGCGTCCCAGGATATCCAGGACGCCACTTCCGTGGCCCGGAACATGGTGGCCATGTTCGGCATGAGCGAGGAGTTCGGCATGATGGCCCTGGCCTCCCGCCGCAACCAGTATCTAGACGGCGGCTACGGCATGGACTGCGCCCAGGACACCGCCGCCCAGATGGACAAGGCCGTGAAGGAAATTTTGGACAAGTGCTATCAGGACGCCGTGGAGATCCTGAAGGACAACCGGGAGGATATGGACAAGGTGGTGGCATACCTGCTGGAGAAGGAGACCATCACCGGTGCCGAGATGGTGGCCATCATCGAGGGCCGGGACCCGGAGCTGGTGGACGATCCCTATGCCTCCACCAACACCCAGGGCAAGAGCTTCCGCCCCTCCGTGCCGGAGAGCATCGAGCCCGCCGCCAAAAAGGTCCACATGATCTCCCAGAAGATCGAGGCCCCTGAAGAGCCCGCTGAAAAAGAATCCGATCCGGAAGCTCCCGCCCCGGAGCCTCCCAAGGTTCAGGGCCCTTCCGATTCCGGAGAACCGCCTCAGGAGTAATGCCAAAAGCGGCGCGCCTTCAACACGGCGCGCCGCTTCTTAGAAAGAGAGGAATGATTCCATGATCCGACTTGCCACCGCCGCAGACCTGCCCGCCGTGGCCGCCATTTACGACGCCATTTTAGACAGGGAGGCGAAAGCCGGCGTTTCCTACACCAACTGGCAAAAGGGCAAATACCCCACGCTGGACACCGCCAAGGGCATTTTGGAGGCCGGCACCCTGTATGTGGGCGCCGACGAGGACGGCACTGTCTGGGGCAGCATGAATCTCAACGGCTGCCAACTGCCGGAATATGCCAAGATCGACTGGTCCATCCCAGCCGCAGACAGCCAGGTAGCCGTCATCCACACTCTGACCGTTCATCCGGACTGCATGGGCCGTGGCCTTGCCCGCCAAATGATCGCCTTTGCCGAGGACACCGCCCGCGCCCAGGGCAAGACCGTCATGCGCTTTGACACCTGGGAGCACAATGAGCCCGCCAACCACCTGTACCCCGCCATAGGCTACCGCTTTGTGGGCTCCACGGATTTTTTCTTCATGGGTTATACCCACTCCGTTTTGAACCTGTACGAAAAAGCCCTGTAAAAGCGCAAAAACGCCGGCATGGAATCCATGCCGGTGTTTTTTACAGCTCCGCCAATTCCGTCTTGTACACCCGCAGGAAATACCACAGCTCCGCCAGGGCCGTGATGGCCCAGGAGAACACGTACAGCAGGTACAGCGAGGTGATCGTGCCGAAATGGGCAAACACCGTGTAGACCCAGAGGATGCGGAACACACAGGAACCCAGGATCACAATGACTGTGGGCACCAGGCTTTTGCCAAGGCCCCGGGAGGCGGCGATGGTGCAGTCCATAAAGGCGGAAACGCAGTAGGACAGGCTCATGACCCGCAGGCGGTGCATACCCGCCTCCACCACGGCGGCCTCCTTGGTGAACAGCGACAGGAACCGGGGGCCAGCAGCCAGAATGCCCACGCCCAGGAGCAATCCGGCGCCAAAGGAGTAGGCCAGACTGATGAGAAAGCTCTTTTTGATGCGCTCCTTTCGCCGTGCCCCGTAGTTCTGGCCGATGAAGCTTCCGCAGGCGGTGTAAAACGCCGCCATCACATCGTAGACGATGGGGTCCTGGTTGGTGGCCGCGGAGTTGCCGGCCACCATGGTGGCGTCAAAGGAGTTCACGCCCACTTGGATGAAAATATTGGCGATGGCAAAAATGGCATTCTGAAAGCCGCCGGGCAGGCCGATGCGCAAAATTGCTTTCGCACGGCTGCGGCTCAGCCGCAGCTCCCGCGGCCGCAGACCGTACTCCTCCCCGCCCCGGCGCAGCAGGGCCAGCAGGATCAGTGCGGCGGATACGTACTGGGAGATGACGCTGGCCAGCGCCACGCCGGCCACATCCATCCCGCAGGCGATGACGAACAGCAGATTCAGCGTCACATTCAGCGCTCCGGCCATGGACAGGTACATCAGCGGCCGCTTCGTGTCGCCCACGGCGGAGAACACGGCATTTCCAAAGTTGTAGATGGCCATGGCGGGCATTCCCAGAAAGTAGATCCGCAGATACAGCGCGGCGCCGCCGATCAGCTCCGGCTTGGTATTCATCAGTTCCAGGATACCCCGGGCGGACAGCACGCCGAAGCCCAAAAAAAGCAGCCCCACCAGGGTACACAAAATGGCCGACGAATGAACTGTCTCCGCCAGGGCCTTCCGGTCCCGGGCGCCGAAGTGGAGGGCCGTCAGCACGTTGACGCCGCTGGACATGCCAATGAGGAAGCCGGTAAACAGCGTCACCAGAATAGAGGTGGAGCCCACAGCGCCCAAGGCGATGGGTCCGGCATAGCGGCCTACCACAGCGATGTCCGCCATATTGAACAAGACTTGTAACAGGTTGGAAAGGATCAGCGGCAGGCTGAAAAAAAAGATCTGCTTTCCAAGAGGTCCCTTCGTCAGGTCCCGCAGCAATTTCTGTCTCATTTTGATCTGGATGCTCCTTTTCGGGGAAATGCACCAAAATGGCCGTTCCCCAGTGTAGCACGGTACGCAGCCGTTCTCAACCCTTTTTTCCCCCTGCTAACCAGCCGTTGACAAAAAGAAATCCGCCGGTTGGTGGCGGAAGGGGCACATCTTCTGGTATACTGGCATCAAACAACAGAAAGGACTTTGCAGTATGACCCTTGGACAGCGCACCGCGCAAAAGCGAAAAGAGATGGGTCTCTCCCAGGAGGCCCTTGGCGAGCGGCTGGGCGTATCCCGCCAGTCTATCTACAAATGGGAATCCGGCACCGCCCTGCCGGAGATTGAAAAGCTCATCGCCCTGTCGAAGCTCTTCGGCGTGTCCGTGGGGTGGCTGCTGGGTGTGGAGGAGGACGCCGCTCCGGAGGCTGCCGCTCCCGGGGAACTGACAGAGCAGCAGCTTCATATGGTGGAGGAGATCGTGGACCGGTACCTGGCCGCCCAGCCCAAGTCCAGGCCCCGCCGGCGGTGGCCCTGGGTGCTGGCGGCGGTGCTGGTCCTTGCCGGATGGAGCCTTTTTCAGCGGCTGGACCGGATGGACCGGCAGTACGACAGTCTTCAAAGCGCCGTCAACAATGTCACCTACTCTGTCAACAGCCAGATCAACGGCATCTCCAACCGGGTGGAGGAGCTTTTGAAAGCCCAGAACGAGCTGACGGCGGATTACAGCACCCAGGTGGTGTCCACAGACTGCGCCGAAAATTTGGTGACCTTTTCCTTCCGGGCCATCCCCAAGACCTTTTCCCAGGGGATGACAGCCTGGCTGGAGGTACAGAATGAAGCGGTCAAATTCACCTTCGGCCCCTTCTCCCCCCAGGGCCAGACCTTCACTGGCGAGGCCACGGTGGCCCTGACGGACAGCATCAGCCTGTACATCGTCTTTGAAAGCGGCGGCCAGCGCCAGACCCAGCTGCTGGACACCTACTCGGGCCTGTACTCCGCCACCATGCCCTCCGTCAGCGTCAGGGATTACCACCTGATGTTCGCGGAAGTCCCCGGCGGCGTTCTCTCCCTTTCCAATGTCTATATCTCCACCCGCCGGGACGAAAGCGCCGATTGGAACACCGATTCCGCCGCCGGGATCGCTGAGGTCCAGGTGGGCCTGTTCCAAAACCGGAAGCTGCTGGCCTGGGCGGAGCCCTGCGGCAAGCCAGCCGGCTTCCGGGGCTTTGAGGGCGAGGATTTTTACCGCCTGCCGGACATGACCGTCACCCTGGGGGATGCGGATGAGCTGGTCGTGGCCGCTCTGGTGACGGACGAATACGGCCGCCAAATTGTGTGCTTTGACATCCCCTATGTGTTGGACACGCAGGATGACACGCTTACCTATCCCTCATACAGCGAGGCGGACCCGGACCCCGCCCACTGGCAGTTCGACTGACAAAATCCCATCCGGAGATAGAACAGGCCCCCGCGGCCTGATGGCCGCGGGCCGCCGCCTCCGGGGACACGTGGCCGATGGACGCGCCGCGGCTGACGCCGGAGAACCGACCGTCCGTCACCAGGGCACAGGTGGAGTCCAGGCCCATACCCGCCAGGCCGTTTCTTGATGGACTTCTCCGTCACGATGTCACGGGGACGAACATCCTCCCGCACCAGGTCCAGGATCTTCATGCCCGCGTGCTTGGCCAGCAGGATGCGCTGGCTCTCCACCGCCGGGATGGTGCCGTTTCCAGGCAGGCCCACCACCAACTCACGCATCTTCTGCAGGTTCTCCTGGCTGGTCTCCTCGCCGGCGATGATCTCGCACAGGGGCAGCAGGCGGGGTGGATTCAGCCAGTGTTGGCCCATGAAGCGCTCGGGGTACTTGCAGGCCTTGGCGATCTCCGTGATGTGCAGGCCGGAGGTGTTGGTGGCCAGCAGCGCCTCCTTGGGGGCAATCTCGGAGACCTCCGCGAAGAAGTTCTGCTTGATGTCCATGCGCTCCACGGTGCTCTCCACCACCAGGCAGCAGTCCCGGAAGCACTTTTTGTCCATGGTAAAGGCCATGCGGTCCATCGCAGCCTTGGACTCCTCGGCGGTGATGAGGCCCTCCTTCACCATCATCTCCTGGTTGATGGCGATGAGGTGCCTACCCTTTTCGATGCCGGCCTCAAAAATATCATACACATTTGCAGTACTGCTGCTGAGATAGGCAATCCGTTTCTTTCTTGTTTTTGCGATGTTCTTTTCAATACACAGGTATTTCCCGTTTCTAAAATAATCCGTGTTCCGCAGGCTCAAAAGCTCCTTTGTACGAACGCCTGTGTCCAGCATGAGCAGAATAATCACATAGTCTCTCAGACCCGTATAAGTTCTCCTATCCAGTGACGCTGTAAATTCCTTTTGATTGCTTACCGGCACAGGCTTGTATTCCCCTCGTCTTTCCTCTTATGGAGCTTGTGGGCCTTTATAGGGCTTTTAGGGATATACTCTTGCTCCACCATCCAATTCAAAAAAGCATTGACGTTCTGGAATGGTTTATTATACCGGGCCGGGGATGTATCAGGGATTTACGAAAAGAATGCAAGTACATCCGCATCAAGCATCTCATACTCCATACTGTTGTGGCTACTTTTCAAAAAGCGGGCCAAGCAATTCCGATAGTCTGCCATGGCTGCTGTTCCGGTATGCTGTGCTTCTTTCTCCATTAAGAACTTCTGTACAGCCTCCTCTAGCGTTAAGGTCTCCTGCTGCATTTTTACCGTTCGCATTGTTCCATTCCTCCATGCAAACCCTTGTCCTCCAAGGGTGTTTTGAGAAGGAAGGCCCAAAAGCAAATTCTGAATCTCTAAACTTTTAGAGACAAAAAAAGAGATTCAAGCAAAATGCTTGAATCTCTTAATTCTGGAGGTGACACCCGGATTTGAACCGGGGAATCAGGGTTTTGCAGACCCTTGCCTTACCACTTGGCTATGTCACCATCGGGACATTTATATTATATGCGACTTTTGCGAAAAAGTCCACATTTATTTTTAGATTTTTGATGCCCACACATTTGTGTGGGCATCAATCTGGAGCGGGCAACGAGGCTCGAACTCGCTACCTCCACCTTGGCAAGGTGGCGCTCTACCAGATGAGCTATGCCCGCAGGTGGTGCCCAGAGCCGGAATCGAACCAGCGACACGTGGATTTTCAGTCCACTGCTCTACCAACTGAGCTATCTGGGCAAATCTTTCGACCCGCTGAAACGGCGCGGCCGGGGAATTTCAACCCCAAAAGGGACCCACGAGATGGAATGCCATCTCGTGGGAGATGGCGACCCGGAACGGGCTCGAACCGTCGACCTCTAGCGTGACAGGCTAGCGTTCTAACCAACTGAACTACCGGGCCATATAAAACTCTGGTGGGAACAACTGGACTCGAACCAGTGACCCCCTGCTTGTAAGGCAGGTGCTCTAACCAGCTGAGCTATGCTCCCAGGTTGCCGCTCTCGTCAGACGGCAAAAGTTATTATACTCAACAGCGCCCGGTATGTCAACCCATTTTTTAATTTTTTTAAGCTTTTTTCTTCATATTCGACAGGAGCTCTTCCAGCTGCTGGCATGTAAAGGTCTGGACATTGTCGCAGAACTGGCAGCGCAGCTCCGCGCTGCCCTGCTCCTCAATGAGGCTTTCCAGCTGCTGGGGACCCAGGCTGATGAGGGCCCGCTCCATCCGCTCCCGGCTGCAATAGCAGCGGTACTCCACAGGGCTCTTTTCCAGAATGTCCAGGTCAAAGTCCGATAGGACCTTCCGCAAAATAGCCTCGGGATCGTCGTTTTCCCGCAGAAGGCCCGTGACACTGCCGGCGGCCATGACGCCGCCCTCCACCTTGGAGATAACGTCCTCTCCGGCGCCGGGCAGCAACTGGATGAGGTAGCCGCCGGCGGCCAGCACACTCTGGTCCCGGTCCACCAGCACACCCAGGCCGCAGGCGGTGGGGATCTGCTCAGACTCCACAAAATAGGCCGCCAGGTCCTCGGCGATCTCGCCGCCCAGCAGGCCCACGCTGCCCACGTAGGGCTCCTTCATGTTCAGGTCCCGGATAACGGTCAGGGTACCGTCACAGCCCACGGCAGAGCCGACATCCAGCTTGCCGTCAGGCCGCAGGGGAAGCTCCACAGTGGGATTATCCACAGTGCCCCGGACGTTGCCCTCGTTGTCGGACACCGCCAGGATCTTGCCCAACGGGCCGCCGCCCTTGACCTGGAGGGTGACGGAGGCGCCGTCTCCTTTCAGGGCGTTGCCCATCATGGACGCCGCCGCCAGGGTACGCCCCAGGGCCGCCGTGGCCACCGGCAGCGTCTTGTGGATCTGCCGGGCCCGCTCCGTCAGGTTCCGGGTGGACACCGCCACCGCTTTTACAAAGCCATCCTTGGAGATGGCGCGTACCAGTTGATCGCTCATTGCGCAAAATTCCTCCATGAAAGTTACCGGGGCTTTACTGCCCGGATGATCCAGCGGTCCTCCTCCGCCTTGGGCGGGCGGAGCGTCAGGTCGCCGGTGACGCGGATATCCGTGAAGCCCGCGTCCGTCAGGTACGTCCGCAGCTGTTCCTCTGGCCAGGCCCGCTCCCGGTGCTCCTCAAAGTCCCGGTCCCAAGTACCGTCCCCGTTCAGCCGGAACAGGTCCACCTGGTAGGTGCACACCTGGGTCCGCTCCGAGAAAAAAGTCCGCCAGACACAGAAGCTCTCCTCCGTCTCGTCCATGTACATCTGGCCGGCCATCCGGCGGAGCTTGTAAGGGGTGTTCACATCGAAGATAAACTGTCCGCCGCCCTTCAGCCAGCGGTGCACCCGGCGGAAAGTCTCCCGGATGTCCTTTTCCCGGGTCAGGTAGTTCAGGGAATCCAGAGTGGACACCACCGTGTCCACTGGCTCCAGAAGCCGCAGCCGGGGCATGGTCTGGAGCAGGAATAAAGGCGGCTGCCCGTCCAGGGCGGCCGCTTTCTGCATGGCCTGGGTCAGCATCTCCTCGCTGCCGTCAGTGGCGGTCACCTGATAGCCCTTCTGTGCCAAGAGACACGCGATGGTGCCGGTGCCGCAGGCCAGGTCCAGCACGGTGCGGACGGGGATGGCGCTTTTTTGAAACAGGCGCACCAGAAATTCCGCCCGCCTGCGGTAACTGCCATCGGCCATCAGCTGGTCATAGCTGGCGGCCAGCGCGTCGTAGCTGCTCATTTTTTCTGTTCCTTCATCCGCTCAAACAGCTTGGCATAGGCGCCGGTGCCATAGCTCAGTGACCGGTTCACCCGGCTGATGGTGGCGCTGGAGGCGCCGGTGCGTTCCAGGATCTCGTTGTAGATCATACCATCGTCCAGGAGAGACGCCACCTCAAACCGCTGCTCCATGGAGCGCAGTTCTGAGACCGTACACAGGTCCTGGAAGAAATCATAGCACTCCTGCTCGTCCTTCAGCATCAGGATTGCTTTATACAGCTGGTCACTCTTTTCCTTTTTCCCGATCTTGACCATGTCACGTACCCTTTCTGTGATCATTTTAATGTTTTCACCGGCATTTCTGCCGGCATTTTGTATTTTACCATTCTACTGCATGAAAGTAAAGGGCTTGCCGTCAAAATTTTCTCACACTTTAAAGTGCGGGCACAGGCGGCCTTCACCGGGACGCGCCGGGCTTCATACACTGGAACAAACGCCACTTCATAAAGGAGGAGACGGCATCCCATGAGAGCATCTTTGGCACAGCTGTCCACGCAGCCCCTCGTCACAGAGCGGGAATGGACCGAGGACGGCATTCCGGTGCTGACGGCGTCCTGCTCCCTGCCCCAGCCGGTGAAGCCCCAGGGCGCCGCGCCCCGCCGGGTCCGCCGGTATTACCAGCTGCAGCGGCGGTGCTTTTTCCGGTACTGTGAGACCTGGCTGCTGCCCCAGGCCAAAGCAGAGTACCATGCCGCCTTGGCGGCCAGCCGTCCCCTGCCCTGCTTCCGGGCGGAGCTGGGATACCGTGTCACCTGGAACCAGGATGGCCTTTGGAGCCTGTACACCCACACCCGGGAGATCTGCCCTGGCGGCCCTTCCCTCCTGGGCCGGCGTGGAGACACCTGGGACCTGGCAGCGGGCTATCCCATCCCCCTGAAGGCCTTTTTCCCCGGCGTCCGAAACTGGAAGGGCACACTGCTGGCCTTTGCCGCCGGAGAGATCACCCGACAGGAAGCCGCCGGGGTGGCCCGTTATCACGACCACTGGCGTCAGGCCCTGCGGCGGCATTTCAACCCCCAGAACTACTATCTGACAGAGGACGGCCTGGCCTTTTTCTATCCCATGTACGCCATCGCCCCCGCCGTGGAGGGAACGCCGGTGTTCACCCTGCCCTTCGCCACGCCGGGTCTTCGGCAGCCGGCGGCACAAACGCCGCGATAAAACCGGCCCGGCGCATAAGCGCCGGGCCGGAAGCCGCTTTTCTTATTTCCGCGGGTCCTTGTAATGGACATGGAGCAGCTCATGGGTGCGGCCCTTCAGCTCCCCATTCAGCAGTTCCGCCACGATGGGGTTGCGCTCGGAGCGCTTGATGAGCGCCGCCCGGTCCGCCTCGTACAGGCCCTCGGCCCGCCGCTGCTTGACGGGAATGAGGCCATAGGGCTGGCCCGCGCCGCCCACGCAGCCGGTCTTGCAGGTCATGACCTCCACCAGGTCGTAATAAGCCCGGCCCTCCTCAATGTCCTTCAGCAGCTTCTTGGCGTTCACCAGGCCGTGGACCACGGCGATGCGCAGCACCCGGTCGCCCACGGGAAGGGTGACCTCCCGGATAACGTCGCTGCCCCGGATGCCGGAGAACTGGATGGCCTGGAGGGTGTTCTTGGATTTGTCCTCCACCACCCGACGGGCCACAGCCTCCGCCACGCCGCCGGTGGTGCCGAAGATGGTGGCGGCGCCGGTACCCATGCCGAAGGGCAGATCTGGGGCCTCGCCCTCCAGCTCGCCGAAGCGAATACCGGACTCCTTGATCATGGTGATGATCTCCTGGGTGGTCAGCACCAGGTCCACGTCGGGCACGCCGTCGTGCTGGAATTCCTCCCGGGCAGCCTCCATCTTTTTGGCGGTGCAGGGCATGACGGCGATGTGGAAGGTGGTACGGCCGTCGACGGCATCCTTGGCCTTGTACTGGTCCTTCAGCACCGCGGCAAACATCTCCATGGGGGACTTGCAGGTGGAGACATTTTTCAAATACTTTGGATTTTCCTTCTCCAGATACTTGATCCAGGCAGGGCAGCAGCTGGTGAACATAGGGAAGGGACCGCCCTTCTTCAGCCGCTCCAGAAACTCCGCCGACTCCTCCATGACCGTCAGATCCGCACCGAAGTTGGTGTCATACACCTCGTCGGCGCCCATCATTTTCAGAGCGGAGACCAGCTTGTCGATGGCGTTGACGCCGGGCTCCAGGCCAAAGGCCTCGCCCACGGCCACGCGGACGGCGGGAGCGATCTGGAACACCACCCGCTTATCGGCGTCGTACAGCACCCGCCAGGCCTTGCCGATCTCATCCCGGACGGTGATGGCGCCGGTGGGGCAGGCGGCAGCGCACTGGCCGCAGCTGATGCAGTTGGTCTCGGAGAGCTTTCGGTCGAAGGCGGGAGAGACCACCAGGTCGCTGCCCCGGTGGGCAAAGTTCAAAATGCCCATGCCCTGCATCTCCTCGCACACCCGGACGCAGTCGCCGCAGAGGATGCACTTGTTAGGGTCCCGGACGATGGCGGGAGATGAGCGGTCCTTCTCATACTGGGGGCGGGTGTCCGCAAAGCGGACGCGCCGCACGCCGAATTGCAGCGCCAGGTCCTGAAGACGGCACTTGCCGCTTTTTTCGCAAGTGGTGCAGTCCCGGCAGTGGGAGGCGAGCATCAGCTCCAGGATCATCCGCCGGTGCTTCAAAAGCCGGGCCGTGTTGGTGCGGATCTTCATGCCGTCCCGGGGTTCCATGGCGCAGGAGGCGTCGATCTTACCCCGCTCGTCCTCCACCACACACATGCGGCAGGCGCCGAAGGTGGACAGCTCTGAATAGTAGCAGAAGGTGGGCATGTCGATACCGGCCTTCCGAATGACCGCCAGAACGTTTTTCTCCCCGTCAAAGGGCACCCGCTGGCCGTCGATGTACATAATTCCCTTTGCCATAGGTCAGCCCTCCTTTGCCGCTTCGATGGCGCCGAAGGGGCAGTTGCCCACGCAGGCGCCGCAGTTGATGCACTTCTCCGGGTCGATGGTGTGGGGCTGCTTCACGGAGCCGGAAATGGCCTCCATGGGGCAGTTCTTGCGGCACTTGCCGCAGCCCTTGCACTTGTCCGCGTCAATGATGGGGTGGGGCTTTTCCCGGTTGCAGATGGGACAGTGGTGGTCCACCACGTGGGCAAGGTACTCGTTGCGGAAATATTTCAAAGTGCTCTGGACGGGCTTGCAGGCACTTTGCCCCAGGCCGCACAGGGCCGTGGAGCTGATGGTGTTCGCCAGCTCCTCCAGCAGCTCCAGGTCTTCCATGGTGCCCTTGTTGGCGATGATACGGTCCAGGATCTCCAGCATCCGCTTGGTGCCCTCCCGGCAGGGAACGCACTTGCCGCAGGATTCCTTCTGGGTGAATTCCATGAAGAACCGGGCGGTCTCCACCATGCAGGTGTCCTCGTCCATGACCACCAAGCCGCCGGAGCCGATCATGGCACCGATGCTCTTCAGGGAGTCAAAGTCCAGGGGCAGGTCCAGGTGCTCCTTGCTGGCGGTGGTGGCACCGCCGGAGGGGCCGCCGATCTGGACAGCCTTGAACTTTTTGCCGCCCCGGATGCCGCCGCCGATGTCAAACACCACTTCCCGGATGGTGGTGCCCATGGGCACCTCGATAAGGCCCGTGTTCACCACGTTGCCCGTCAGGGCGAAGGCCTTGGTGCCGGGGCTGGTGCGGGTGCCGATGGAGTGGTACCAATCCACACCGTTGCGGATGATGAGGGGGACGTTGGCAAAGGTCTCCACGTTGTTCAGTACCGTGGGCTCCGCCCAGAGACCGTGCTCAATGGTGCGGGGCGGCTTGACCCGGGGCATACCCCGGTTGCCCTCAATGGAGGCGGTCAGGGCGCTGCCCTCGCCGCAGACGAAGGCGCCGGCGCCCCGGTTCACATGGATGCGGAACGAGAAGTCCGTGCCCATGATATGGTCGCCCAGCAGGCCGTAGGCCTCCGCCTTGGCGATGGCGGCCTTCAGACGGCTGACGGCCAGGGGGTATTCGGCGCGGACATAGATATAGCCCTCGTCGCTGCCCACGGCCAAGCCCGCGATCATCATGCCCTCCAGCACGCTGTGGGGGTTGCCCTCCATAATGGAGCGGTCCATGAAAGCGCCGGGGTCACCCTCGTCGCCGTTGCACACCACGTACTTTTTGGGAGAGGTCTGCTTCCGGGCGCCCTCCCACTTCCGGCCGGCGGGGAAGCCGCCGCCTCCGCGGCCGCGAAGGCCGGAGTCGGTGATGGTCTTGCAGATCTCCTCCCCGTTCATCTCGAACAGGGCCTTTTCAAAGCCGGAGTAGCCGCCCTTGGCAATGTATTCCTCAATGTCCTCGGCGTCGCTGCGGCCACAGTTTTCCAGCACCACCCGGTGCTGCTTTTTATAGAAGGGGATGTCCTCCTGCCGGGGATAGGCCACGCCGTCCAGGTGGTACACCAGGCGGTCGATGATCTCGCCGCCCAGAACGGTCTTTTCAATGATCTCGTGGCAATCCTCGGGCTTGACATGAATGTACATGATGCCCATGGGCTCAATGTGGACCAGGGGCCCCATCTCACAGAAGCCGTGGCAGCCGCTCATCTTCACATGAAGGCTCTTTTCCTCATCGGTGTCGTGCTTGAGGCCCACATACACCTGAAGGCCCCGCTTCTCGCACTCAGCCTTGATGTTGTCATAGATCTTCATAGCGCCGCCGGCGATGCAGCCGGTGCCGGCGCAGATGAGGACGGAGGGCACCTGCTCGCTCTGCTTCAGGGCGTTGCGGGCATTGGCCTGGAACACGTGAAAGCTGTCCCGTGTCAGTTTCGTCCCGATCATTTCCCGCTCTCCTCCTTCCGAATGTCCTCCAGCAGCGCCAGGGCCGCCTCGGGCGTCATTTTCGCGTGGACCTCTCCATCGATGGTCATGACGGGCGCCAGACCACAGGCGCCCAGACACGCCACCGTCTCCAGCGTAAACACACCATCAGCGGAAGTCTTTTTCTTGCCTGTCAAGCCCAGATAATCGTGGATGGCGTCATAGATGGGCTGGGATTTGCGCACATGGCAGGCGGTGCCGGCGCAGACCTTGATAATGTGTTTGCCCTTGGCCTCCAGGGAGAAGTTCTCATAAAACGTGGCCACGCTGTACACCTTGGCGGTGCTGATGCCCAGCTTTTCCGCCACCAGAGTCAGCGCCTCCTCGCTGAGATACTTGTACTCCGCCTGGATCTCCTGCATAATGGCGATGAGATTGCATTGCTGACAGCCGTAGCTGTCGATGATCTCATTCGCCCGGGTCAATTCGTTGCTCATCGGCGTATCTCCTTTTCTTACAAGCGCCCTTGACGCTTTGTTTTCCCCGCTCAATATTATACGATTTGACAAAGTAGGTGTCAAAATGTTTTATTTTTTTGTGGAAACAAACGCTTTCGTATATCTGAATTTGTGTAAAAAGTAGAAAAGGCCGCCGTCCGGAGGACCGGGCGGCGGTTTTTTCCTATCAGTTTCTTTACTTGACAGATATGCTCCCTTACTTTTTCGCGCCGACACCGTGGGTGGACTTCACCACCATGCCGGTGAGGGCAAGCAGGGCGATGGCGTTGGGGATGACCATGAGGTTGTTGAACATGTCGGTCAGCTCCCACACCAGGTCGTTGCTCATGACGGTGCCCAGGAAGATGAACACCAGCGCCACGGCGGAGTAGATCTTGACGGACTTCTTGCCGAACAGGTAGATGACGTTGATCTTGCCGAACAGGTTCCAGCTGAGAACCGTGGAGAAGGCAAAGAAGAACAGGCAGATGGCCACGAACATGGCGCCCAGGTTCGCGCC
This sequence comes from uncultured Dysosmobacter sp., assembly GCA_934590165.1. Lineage (GTDB taxonomy): Bacteria > Bacillota > Clostridia > Oscillospirales > Oscillospiraceae > Oscillibacter. The sequence goes on from CAKTOO010000011.1 coordinate 20,681, forward strand.
AAACACGGTTCCAAAAGCCGTCTGGGCCAGGTTGGCCTTGCCGATGCCCTCGGGAATGACGCCGCTGGCCAGGATGCCGTCAGTGGTATACAGGGTGGAGATGATAACCAGCGCGTTGAGAGTCAGCACCACGAAGGTATCGATGAATACGCCGATCATGGCCACCACGCCCTGGTCGTGGGGATCGGACACGTTGGCCTGGGCGTGGGCGTGGGGCGTGGAGCCCATACCGGCCTCATTGGAGAACAGGCCGCGCTTGGCGCCCTGGCTGATGGCGGTCTTGATGGCGTAGCCAAAGCCGCCGCCGATGATGGCCTGGGGCTGGAAGGCGTACTTGAAGATCATGCCGAAGGTAGCGGGGATGTACTTGATGCGGGCCACCAGAATGACCAGGCCGCCCACCAGGAAGATGGCCGCCATGATGGGGACGATCTTCTCCGTGACGGAGGCCAGGCGCTGCACACCGCCCAGGAAAATGATGCCGCAAATAGCCACCAGTACCAGTCCCACGATCCAGGAGGGGACGCCGAAGGCCGTCTGGAAGGTGGAGCCGATGGAGTTGGACTGGACCATGCAGCCCATGAAGCCCAGGGCCAGGATGATAGCCACGGCGAAGAAGCCGGCCAGGAACTTGCCGAAGGCGCCCTTGAACGCGGTGGTGATGTAGTACACGGGGCCGCCGTGGATGGTACCGTCCTCATCCACCACGCGGGTCTTCAGCGCCAGCGTGGTCTCAGCGTAAATGGTGGCCATGCCGAAGAAGGCGATGATCCACATCCAGAAGATGGCACCGGGGCCGCCGGTGAGGATGGCGCCGGAGGCGCCCACGATGTTGCCGGTGCCCACCTGGGCGGCAATGGCGGTGGCCAGGGCCTGGAAGGAGCTCATGCCCCGTTCCTGCTTCCCGCCCCGCAGGGACAGGTTGCCGAACACCTTTTTCATGCCCTCGCCAAAGCAGCGGATCTGAACGAAGTGAGTCTGGATGGAGTACCACAGGCCAACGGCCACCAGCAAAAATACCAGGATGTAGTTGGACAGGTACGTGTTGATCTTGATAACGATGTCAAGTAAGGCGGATTCCACAGATGCGAACATGATTTGTTTCCCTCCCGAAAAAAATAAACGGACCAGCTGAACACCAGCTGCTCCGGAAAAGAAAACACAGGTCCGCGCAGATTCCCACATCCGCGTTCCCCTACTCTGTCCTTTTACCTGAGAGATTCAGCGGCAGCGCCGCCTTGCACCTTCGGTACCCGTCATCGGGCTTCTCCAGAGCCACATCCATCCATAGTCCCTACCCGTTTCCAGGCGCCTGAGAGTTTCACTCCTTCGGCAGGCTTACGCCGTTCCCCTACGGACTTCGTTTGCCGTTATCAAATTGTGTTACTACCATACCACGGCACTTACCGGATGTCAATTGCACTTTTACACAAATTGTCCGCAGGTCAGCGACGCATATTCTCAATATATGGACAACTCAGCTGTATCTGTCTGCGAAAAGCCCCGCCTGCTATACAGGCGGGGCCGGGAGTATGCAGCTCAATAAAAGGTATGGATGTAATCCAGCACATCCTGCCGGGTGCCCTGGAAGGGGCCGGGGGTCTCCATTTTCAAAGAGACCAGCGCTGTGCAGTACTGCAAAGCGTCGGCGATGCCGGCCCGCTGGCGCTCCGTAATATAACCGGCGAAGGTGGTGTCGCCCCGGCCGGTGCGGCCGGACAGGTTCCGGGCCTTGATGGGGCAGGTGTAGATAGCCTTGCCGTCATAGGCCAAGACCTCGGTGTTATGGGTGATGAGGACCTCCTTGGCGCCCCACTGGTGCAGCAGGCGGGCAGCCTCCGCCCGGTCCGTCAGACCCGTGAGGATCTCCGCCTCGGCGGCATCGGTCTTCAAATAATCAATGCAGGGAAGATATTCCTTTTTCTCCGCCCAGTCATGGAAGGCCATGGTCTTGTCCGCCTCCACATGGCGCAGCAGGCACTGGACATCCACGGCCACCTTGCCGTGCTTCGCCGCCTCGGCGAACAAGGCGCCGTCAAAATCACCGTACACCAATCCGGCGAAATGGTAGATCTTCGTGTCGATGTCCGGCAGCTCGTCAAAACGGAAGGGGTCGCACACGCCCATGGAGGTGCAGGCCCGCTTTTCCTTGTCGGCGGTAAAATACTGGTTGCGGATGGAGCAGGTGGCCTTGGATGCTTTCCAGTAAACATCCGCGCCGGAGCCCGCGAAGCGCTCCTCCACGTTGGCGTCGTCAGGATTCAGCTTGGTAAACACCGCCGTACGGTTGCCGCTTTTGGCCGCCGCGAAGCCGGAGGCCACCACGGCACCGCCTACCTCCTTGCGCTCATTGCCCTGATAGTCGATATTGTGGTCCAGGGATACCGGCCCGATGACCAGCACATCATATTCTTTCTTCATCTCGTGGGCTCCCTTCTGATTGGTTTCCATCCCTATTTTACCATTTCCAGACGCCAGCGTAAAGTCCTCTCCGCCGTTTTTACAGCTCCTCCACGGACAAAACCCCCCGGGTGGCATGGATATCCGCCAGCAGCTTCTCCACCTTGCACTTTTTGTTGAGCCGCAGGGAGAAAATGGCACAGGCGTTGTGGTGCTCGCTGCCGGTGGGACGGGTGATCTCCAGGTTCAAAATTTTCAAATTCAGCTCCCGGAACAGCTTCAGCACCTTTTCCAGGCAAACCCGGTCCGTATATTCCATGTACAGGTTGATCTCCGGCGCGTTCTCCAGCATCCGGTACTCCAGCCGGGCAAATACCAGCTCTGCCAGCAGGATGAGCACCGTGGTGAAAATACCGCCTTCGTAAAAGCCGCCGCCCAGGGCCAGACCCACGATGGCGGAGGTCCACAGGCCCGCCGCGGTGGTCAGGCCCTTGACCCGCTGCTGGCGGGTGACGATGATGGTACCGGCGCCGATGAAGCCGATGCCGGCCACCACCTGGGCGCCCAGGCGGGCCATATCGGTGTAATAATGCATGTAAAGAAACAGGTACTGGCTGGTGAGGGTGGTCATGGCCGCGCCCAGGCAAATGAGGATATGGGTGCGGAAGCCCGCCGGCCGGCGCTTGTATTCCCGCTCCATGCCGATAACGCCGCCGCAGACCACTGCCAGCAGCATCCGCACAGACACAGACACCATATTGATCTCCCGCAGGCTGTCAAAAAAAGCGCTCATAGCAATCTCCCCTTTCCTCAGATCTCATCAATGGTATAGACGCCCTCGACCTCCGAAATGGCGGCCAGCACACGGGTGTGGGCCTGCTTTTGGTGAAGGCGTACGCTGAACACCGCGCTGGGACGGAGGAGGTTTTCCTCCCGCCCCCGCTCAATGTCCACCTCGTAGATCTGCGCGTCCTGGGATTTGATGCGGTTGATGATGGCGCCCACATCATCCAGCGACTGGAACTCCACATAAATATTCATGTTGCGGGCGTTCTCGACAATGGAATTCTCCACGTACGGCAGCAGCCGGATGGCCAGGAAAATCAGCAAAAAGCCCAGCAGCACGCACTCGTAAAAGCCCGCGCCGATGGCCAGGCCCATACAGGCGGATGCCCACAGGCCCGCCGCGGTGGTCAGGCCCTTTACCTCCTGACGGCCGGTGACGATGATGGTGCCGGCACCCAAAAAACCAATGCCGTTGATAACCTGGGCGCCAAAACGGGACACATCCGTGCGGATGCCGATCTCCCCCGCCTGCTCCGCCCACTCGGTCATGAGCATATGGTATTCATACTGGCTCAGCAGCAAGGTCAGCGCCGCGCCCAGACACACCAGCATATACGTCCGGAAGCCCGCCGGCCGGCGCTTGCGCTCCCGCTCCAGACCGATGAGACCGCCGAACAGCATGGCCAGGGTCAACCGCAGCAGGATGGACGCCAGATTCAATTGCCGCAGCTGGTCAAAAAATACAAACACAGGGCTACTCTCCTTTTTCCCGGGAACCGCACGGTGATGATACACGGGACGTCTCCGGGCCATTTTTCCCCTTTCGCGCATATGATAACAAACGCTTTCCGCTTATTGCGAAAGCGTTTGCGTAAATGCACTTTTATTTCATCGGCGGAATGGATTTATCCTTTGTACCATTTATGCAGGAAAATGTCAATATGTTTCCTTGTCGTCCATTCATTTTTGTAGAATTGCACGAAAAGAAACTCACTTTCCCGGCTATTTGCCTGCCTTTCTGTGTCTCATTTTGGTAAACGTTTGACTTCTTTGGCGAAAAAAATCCGGGCCGGATGGCCCGGACTTTTTATACACGCTCCACATACCGGGCGGTCAGTTCCCCGCCTTCGCTGGCGGTGAAGGTCAGCGCCTGGTGAGGCACCGGGCCGCGGGATGGGTCCCCTATCCTGGGGCAGTCGGAAAAATACGCCGTTCCCCCCGCCTGCTCGATCATGGCCATGGTATCAGGGTGGGCGCTTTCATAGCGGCGGTCACTGGAGGCGCAGCAGACCACCATCTTCGCCCCCACGGCCGCCAGCAGCTCCGGCGAGGCGCCGTCCTTCTGGCCGTGGTGACCGACCTTGAACAGCTCTGCCCGCAGCTGCCCGGGCGCAATGTCCCCATACCCGGCGCGATTGGTGTCGCCTGGCAGCAGGATGCGGACACCCCGGTACTCCAGCAGCAGGATCAAACTGTAATTATTCATCCGGGCATCCAGAGCGCTGAGCTTTTTCAGGAAAGCCTGGGGCTCCCGCTCCGCGAACAGCTCCCGGCAGCCGCGCTCCAGAGCACCGGCCTGCTCCGCGCCGGGGGCCAGCACCTGATACCGCAGGCCGCTGCAAAGCGCTCCGCTGTCGCCGGCGAACAAGGTCCGGATAGCGCCGCCTCCCGCTTCCACCAGGCCGCACAGACGCTGGTAGTCATTCAGGGCCCGCAGGAACTTGCCCTGGGAAGCTGTTTTGGCCTGAGAGGTGTCCAGAATGTGCATGGCCCTCCGGTAAAAGGCCGGGGGCAGCGTCTGCCACAGCTCCGCCGGCCGGAAGCGCTCCGCCGCCGGCAGCAGGCCGCAGACATGGTCCTCGTGGATATGGGTGGCCACCATGCAGTCGATATGGTCCACACCGGCCGCCGCCAGGTATTCCGCCAGCGTCAGCCGGCCGGAGGCTCGGTCCGCGTACTCCTCCGCCTCGCCGCTGCCGCCGTCGATGACCATGACGAACCAGCCTCCGGGGCGCTCCGGCGCGGGGCACCGCAGCACCATGGCCTCGCCGTAGCCCACATTTACAAATGTCAGATCGCATTCATCCATAGGCGTCATTTAATGGCACGTTTGATGTAAGCACTGGCCAGGATCAGCACCAACAGTGTCATGACGATGGCGCCGGCACTGCCAAAGCCGAATTTCAGGTTCCGGATACCGTAGTTATACAGGTACTGCGTAATGGTAGAGGTGGTGCCGGCCGGGCCGCCGCCGGTGAGGATATTCACCTTCTCGAACAAGCGGAAGGTGTCGATGGTCCGCAGCAGGGCACACAGGGCCAGTCCGTTTTTGATGTTTGGAATGGTCACATACCAGAACTGCTGGATCACACCGGCGCCGTCGATGCGGGCGGCCTCGTACTGGCTCTCAGACACGGACTGCAAGGACGCGTACAGCAGCAAAAACACAAAGGGAACGTTCTGCCAAACGTCGATGAGCAAAATGGTGCCGAAGGCGGTCTTGGTGTCCATGAACCAGTTGTACACCGGCAGGTGCAGCATCTCCAGCACCTGGTTGACGATGCCGTAATTGGAGGAGAGCATCATGCGCCAGCTGAGGGCCACCGTCACCGCGGGCAGCAGATACGGCAGCAGCAGCAATGTGCGCATGACCTTTTGCCCCCGCCGGAGGCTATTGATGAAAACCGCGATGAGCAATCCGATCACCATCTCAAAGAACACGGCCAAAAGCGTGAACTTGACGGTATTCCAGACTGCCTGGCGGAAATAGACGTTTTGAATCAGGTCGGCGTAGTTTTTCAGTGCCACAAAGGAGGCGTTCTCCACGCCTTTAAGATATTGGTAATCGGTAAAACTGTAAACAAGGGTAAAAACCAGAGGATATGCCGTCAGGATGGCCATCACCACCAGCGTGGGGGCCAGCATCAGGCGGGGAAAGGCGCGCTCACCCAGGTGGGGTTCCCTGGTGCGCTTCACTTTTAAGGCGGCTTGCTTCATAAGTTCCCCCATTCCGCCGCGTTGCGCGGCATGGCTCAAAATGTTGGTCTCTCCTCCCGGCGCCGCGCGGAGGCGGCGCCGGGAGGGCTTTAGGTTCAGATACGTTCAATCGGCAGGGCGCGGGACCGCTCAGGCCAGCAGCGCCTCCAGAGCGGACTGGGCGTCGGCCAGACCGCTGTCCATATCCTTGGTGCCCTGGATAACAGCGTCCATCTCCATGCCCAGAATGTTGGTGAACTCGGCCCACTCCTCAATGACGGGGCGGTACACGCCGGTCTCCAGAGCGGAGCAGACAGTCTCCAGGTGGGGATACTTGGCCAGGACATCAGCATTCAACAGGCAGCTGTACCGGCAGGGCACGCCGCCGCCGTCGATGGAGGCCAGCTGGACCTCAGGGTCCATCAGGTACTTCAGCAGTTCCAGAGCCAGCTCCTTGTTGGGGCTGTTCTCGCACACGCCGATGGTCCACACGCCGTACATGGAGGTGTTCTTGGGGGTGTCGTTGTCGTCCAGCTTGGTGGGGATGACGGTGTAGTTGGCGTTGGAGTCCGCGGTGGGGACATACCAGCCGGGCCATCCCTGGGCCAGAGCGGCGTCGCCGTTGTCGATGGCGGCCACGATGTCATCCTTGTCCATGGTGTCGCCCAGCTTGTACAGGTTGATGTAGTTCTGGAAAGCGGCCTTGAACTCGGGGGTGTTCACGGTGGGCTGGTTGTTCTCATCCACGACCCAGCCGCCGTAGGCCAGCAGGTGGGGGATGAAGTCGGAAACGATGTTGTCGCCGGAGCCGCCGCGGATGAGGAAGCCCTTCTTGCCGGCAGCGTTGGTCTTCTGGGCGATATCCATCAGATCGGCGAAGGTGTCGATGTCCTCGGGCGCGTAGCCGGCGTCAGCGATGAGCTGCTTGTTGTACAGCATGACGGTCACGTTGCCGAAGTAGGGGGCCAGATAAATGTCGCCGTCCACCATGCAGATGTCGGTAGTGGCGGGGATGATGTCATCGTCAAAGCTGTACCCCATGTCGCTGAGGTTAGCCAGCACGTTGTTGGCAGTGAACTCGGCCATCCAGGAGCCGTCCACCATGCACAGGTCGTATTCGCCCTGGGGGTTGGGCGCGTTCAGGGCGATCTTGGTGTGAAGGTCGTCAAAGCTCAGGTCCAGGACCTCGCACTTGACGTTGTGCTCCGCTTCAAAGGCGGGCAGCGCGGCCTTGATGACTTCGCCGTAGGTACCGCCGCGCAGGATGAGAGTCATTTTTGTGGGTTCGCCGGAGGCCTGGGCCTCTCCCTCGGCGGGCTTTGCTTCTTCCTTCTTACCGCCGCAGGCGGCCAGAGACAGGACCATTGCCAGAGCCAGGATCAGTGTGAGCAGCTTCTTCATTTCTTTTCCTCCTAATCTTGTTGATGGCTTTGTCTGAACATTCTTCCTGCTGGTATTTTTGTTACTCTTTGACAGCGCCGCTTGACAAACCAGAGATCAAGTAGTTCTGCGCAAAGATCACAAACAGAGTGATGGGGATCACGGAGATGACGCCGCCAGCGGCCACCAGGCCGAAGTTGGTGAGGTTATCCTCCGTGTTCAAAACCGCCAGCGCCAGCGGCACCGTGTAGTTGCTGGGGGACTGTACGAAAATGATGCTGTATGTATACTCGTTCCAGGCGTACATAAAGCTCAGCATGGCGATGGCCGCGATGCCGGGGGCCACCAGGGGCAGCACGATCTTCCGGAACAGCTGCCACTCCGTGGCGCCGTCGATCTGGGCGGACTCCTCAATATCCTCCGGCAGGTCCTGGAAAAAGCTGATCATGAACCAGATGATGAGGGGGATATTGATAAGGATGCACGCCAGGACCACCGGGATCTTGGTGTACAGCACCCCCAGCTTGGAGAACATGCCGTACAGGGGGATGGTGAATGCCACCGGCGGCAGCACGCGCACCAGCAAAATCCAGTACGTCAGGGGCTTTTTCACCCGCAGGCGGAAGCGGCTCCGGGCAATGATATACGCCGCGCACAGGCCGATGACCAGCGACAGCGCCGTGGAGATCAAAGTGGTCTGCAAACTGTTGACGATGGCCTTGCCGAATCCCTTTTCCGTAAACAGCAGCTTGAAATGCTCCAGGGTCAGCGTTCCCGGTATAATCGAGATATGCCCCGTCATCTCACTGGTGGGACGGATGGCCATGGCCACCAGCCAGTAAATGGGAAACAGCGCCGCCAGCAGCAGTACCGCGCAGGCCACGCCCTTGGCGATAGTGCTGGCCTTCATCTTCCGTTTCATACGCACGCCTCCTTGCGCTTTGTGGGTGGTCCTTCAAAAGCTTTTGACCTACCGAGTATACCGGGTTTTCCCCCGGCCATCTATCAAACTTTCCGCAAGCCTTTGTAAAGCGGGATTTTACATGCTCAGGTACTGCCCCGGACCTTCAGCTCCGCCGGCACCACCGTGGTCATGGGCCACGCCTCCTCCCGGGACAGCAGCGCTTGCAGCCGCTCCACGCTCAGCTCCCCCATGCGGCGGCAGTTGATGTGGACGCTGGTCAGCTCTGGCTCCAGCATGGTGCACACGGAGGAATCGTCGAAGCCCACCACCGCCACATCCTCCGGGATCCGCAGCCCCAGGCGGCGGGCCGCCTTCATAACGCCGGCGGCAATGACATCGTTGGCGCCGAACACAGCGGTGGGGCGGTCCTTTTGCCGCAGCAGCTCCGCGGCGGCCTGGGCCGCGCTCTCCACGGAGGCCTCACACATCTTGATGTGCTGGGCGTCCACCCGGATGCCGTGCTCCCGGGTAACGGCGAGAAAAGCGCTGTACCGCTCTCCCACAATGTAGGGGGAAAACCGGCCCGCGATCATGGCGATATTCCGGTGCCCCCGGCTGATGAGGTGTTCCACCGCCAGGCGGACGCCCTCGTACTCGTCGGAGATGACACAGGGCAGCTCCATGCCGGCGATGCGGTTGTTCACCAGCACCACGGCGATGCTGCGGCTTTGAAAATCCGTCACCATGTCCGCCGAGGCGTTGCCGCCCAGGATGACCCCCTCCACCTGTTTGTTCTGTGCGGTGCTGGGCATGACACCCCAGTCCGCGGCGGTGGAGATCACCAGCTGGTGGACCGATTTGTTGGTCTCCCGCATAATGCCCTCACAGATGCCGGCGTAGAACTCATCCAAAATCGTGGCGTCCTTCTTGCAGATCAGGAAGGCGATCTTGTCCGTCCGCTGGCGGGCCATGGCCCGGGCGATGGCATTGGGATAATAGTGGAGCACCTCCGCCGCCTCAAACACCTTCTGCCGGGTGGACTCCCGCACCAGCTCCGGGTTGGAAAAGGCCCTGGAAATGGTGGCCGTGGACACGCCGGACAGCCGGGAAACATCGTAGATCGTGGGGTTCAAGCTGTTGTCCTCCCTAAATGTAAGCGGTTTCAAGCTCCTGAAATGATACAAGCGCCGCGGATGACCGCAACGCTTTTCTAGTTAGAATCTACCATTTTTCCCAAGTAAAATCAAGGCACTTTCGTAAAATTGTATAATTACTATAAAAGTTTTTAGCCTTATATGGTCGTTTTGACGGTTTTTATGTAAGCGTTTGCATAACTTTGAAAGGCTTCCCTTCTCCTGTCCGCCAGGTTGACAAGCCACCGTTCCCTGTCTATACTGGATACATTCTCCCATTTGGGAAGGAGGACTTTTTTTGAAGAAAAAGCGCTCTTTCGGACAGAGTATCCTGGATTTCCTGGGGGATTCCTCCCCGTTTATGACGCTGGTGGGCAAGGCCGCTTTTCTGGTGGTGCTGAATGTGTGCTGGCTGGTGTGCTGTGTGCCGGTGGTGACGGCAGGCGCCTCCACCGCCGCTTTGTACGCGGTGCTGCTGGAGCGCGGCGAGCACTCCTACCTCTCCGCTCCCCCGGCGTTTTTCCGCCAGTTCCGAAGCTGCTTTCAGAAAGCCACATTGCTGTGGATGCCCTTTTTGATAGCGGGCATTCTTCTGGCCCTGGATCTGCGGCTGCTGCTTGCGGGGCAGATGATGAACAGTGTCCTGCTGCTGACGCCTCTGCTGCTGGCCGCCGCCCTGTGGGGCACGACGCTGGTGTGGCTGCCGGCCGTGCTGGTGCGGAAGGGCGGCGGCGCCGGACAGGTCCTCCGCTCCGCTTTTCTGCTGGCGCTGGGGGAGCTGTGGCGCTCTCTGGCAGCTCTGGTGCTGTGGATGCTCCCCGGTATTGTATTCCTGTTCTACGCCCGGACATTCCTCCGTCTGGCGCCTTTGTGGCTGCTGGTGTATTTTGCCCTGGCGGCCCGGCTGACCCTGGCGCTTCAGGAGCCTGTTTTCAAAGAAAAACCGTAAAAAACATCCGGTCAAAATTGACCGGATGTTTTTTTGCGGCATCTGTTTATCCCAGGACCACGTCCAGCAGCATCATGACGAGAAAGCCCGCCATCACGCTGATGGTGCCCGCGTGGGAGTGCTCCCCCAGCTGGGCCTCCGGGATCAGCTCCTCCACCACCACATAGATCATGGCTCCTGCCGCAAAGGCCAGCACCCAGGGCATGATGCCGGTGACGCTGCCAGCCACCAGTACTGTCAAAAGGCCGAAGATGGGCTCCACCACGCCGGAGGCGGCGCCGCAGAGGAAGGCTTTAGTCCGGCCCACCCCCTGGGACTTCATGGGCAGGGACACGGCGGCGCCCTCCGGAAAGTTCTGAAGGCCCATGCCCAGGGCCAGGGCCACGGCACCGGCCAGAGCGCCGGGCGCGGTGTCCATGGCCGCCACGGAAAAGCTCAGGCCCACGGCCATGCCCTCCGGGATGTTGTGAAGGGTCACTGCCAGGACGATCATAGTGGTGCGCTTCCAGTGGGCGGGCAGGCCCTCCGCCTGGTCGCTGCCGATGTGGAGGTGGGGCAGCAGGCCGTCCAGCAGCATCAACGCGGCGCCGCCCAGCGCGAAGCCGCCGCCCACCGGCAGCAAAATGCCCTTGCCCGCCTCCTCCGCCATCTCCATGGCGGGGATAAGCAGCGACCACACCGACGCGGCGATCATCACGCCGGCGGCAAAGCCCAGAAACACCTTTTGTGTGGTGTGGGACAGGTCCTTTTTGAAGAAAAATACCATGGCGGCACCCAAAACGGTGGCAAGGCAGGTGAAGCCGGTGCCCAGGGCCGCGTATAACAATTCTCGCTGCAGCATAGACGCGCTCCTTTCCAGATGGGTCCATCATACTCTGTTCGGGAGGATTTTTCCAGAGGGAGTTTGCACCCCCCCATTCTTTTTCGTCTTGGCGAAAAAGAATGCGCCGTGCACGGTGGAAGAAAAAGCCGCTTCGTCCAAACTTGCCCGTTCGGGCAAGTTTGGGGATGCGACGGTTGTTAGCCAGCTTTCCGCAATCTTGCCACGCCTTATCCAAGTGCGCTGAAACGCGCCTTTCAACCCGCGCTCAAGCCGCAAGTTGTCACGCTTTTTCAAATTCCGGGGTGCTTATCGAAACGCCTTTCCTCTGGCCCCGCTGCCGCTCCCGGGGATGGATTCCAAAGGAAGGGGCCGCAGCCCCTTCCTTCTGGTCGTTCAGGAAAGGGGTCCAGGGGGAAACCCAGCCGAAAGGGTTTCCCCCTGGCCTCTCTTTGGGGGCGACCCGTTTCTCTCGGCGAGAGAAATGGGTCGCATCTGCCCAGCCATCATCATGGCTGTCACCCCTCCTGAGAGGATGCCCCCTCCCTCTTTTGAAAATACCCACACGCCGGTGTTTTCGCCTTGCGCATCTTACATCTTGGCTTCACACAGTGCCCGTCATCGATGGGGTCATACCGCCACCCGCACTTGACGTAATGCCGCCGAAAATGCTTGCACGCACCGCAGGTTTCTTCCATTTTCTATCGCCTCCTAGTGCTATTATACACTAAATAGCACTATTTGCAATCAGTTGTTTTCGCAAAAGCATCATTTTATACTATGTTACATAAGGTGGTGCATTATGATGGCAGAACCTATTTTGGTAAATCGAACCCGCTTCACATCTTCTCTGAAAAACGAATTGATGGCCGGATTTAATGAATTGGCTGCGGAAACCCGCATCCCAAAATCCCGTTTAATCGACGAAGCCATCGAGGACCTTTTAAAAAAGTACGAAAAAAAGAACGGCTGAACCAGCCGTTCTTTTTTTCATCTCTTTTAGAACTCCGCGTTGCCCACGGTGCGGGGATGCAGCTCCACATCCCGGATGTTGTTGATGCCCGTGAGATACATGACCATCCGCTCGAAGCCCAGACCAAAACCCGCGTGCTTGCAGCTGCCATAGCGGCGCAGGTCGCAGTACCACCAGTAGTCCTTGGGATTCATGCCCAGCTCCTTGATGCGGCCCTCCAGGATATCGAGGCGCTCCTCACGCTGGCTGCCGCCGATGATCTCGCCGATGCCGGGCACCAGGCAATCCGCCGCGGCCACGGTCTTGCCGTCATCGTTGATGCGCATGTAGAATGCCTTGATCTCCTTGGGATAGTCCGTGACGAACACGGGGCGCTTGTACACCTGCTCAGTGAGGTAGCGCTCGTGCTCCGTCTGGAGGTCGCAGCCCCAGAACACCTTGTAATCGAACTTGTCGTTGTTCTTCTCCAGGATCTCCACAGCCTCGGTGTAGGACACCCGGCCAAAGTCAGAATTGGCCACATGGGTCAGGCGGTCAATGAGTCCCTTATCCACGAAGCTGTTGAAGAAGACCATCTCATCGGGGCACTTGCGCATGACCTCCTTGATGACGAACTTGATCATGGCCTCGGCCACATCCATGTAGCCTTTCAGGTCGCAGAAAGCCATTTCCGGCTCGATCATCCAGAACTCAGCGGCGTGGCGCTGGGTGTTGGAGTTCTCCGCCCGGAAGGTGGGGCCGAAGGTGTACACATTGCCGAAGGCCATGGCGAAGTTCTCGCAGTTCAGCTGGCCGGACACGGTCAGGCTGGTCTTCTTGCCGAAGAAGTCCTGGGACCAGTCCACCTGGCCGTCCTCGGTCTTGGGCACATTGTTCAGGTCCAGAGTGGTCACCTGGAACATCTCACCGGCGCCCTCGCAATCGCTGCCGGTGATGATGGGGGTATGGACATAGACGAAGCCCTGCTCCTGGAAGAACTGGTGGATGGCGTAGGCCGCCACGCTCCGCACCCGGAAGGCGGCGGAGAACAGGTTGGTCCGGGGACGCAGGTGCTGGATGGTCCGCAGGAACTCCACGCTGTGGCGCTTTTTCTGGAGGGGGTAATCAGGAGAGGAGGTGCCCTCCACCTCGATGGCGGTGGCTTTCAGCTCCAGGGGCTGCTTGGCCTCCGGCGTCAGCACCACGGTGCCGGTGACGATGAGGGCCGCGCCCACGTTCTGGGAAGCGATCTCCTTATAATTCTCCAGGGTGCCGGACTCCATGACCACCTGCAGATTCTTGAAGCAGGAGCCGTCGTTCAGCTCGATGAAGCCGAAATTCTTCATGTCCCGGATGGTGCGGGCCCAGCCGCCCACGGTGACCGTCTGGCCGGACAGGGTCTCACTGTCGGCGTAAATCGCCGCGATCTTTGTATAGCTCATTGCATTTCACCCGTTTTCTTGTATTTATGGTGCACAATCATGTGGTATTGTACTCCATCCCGCCGGGTTTTACAAGAGGAAACGGAACTTTTTCATGGAACGTGTCACGAAATGGCCTCGCTGCCGATCGTGTAATCCCCCCAATGGCCGTCCTCCGCCTGGGTGGCGGTGCAGCTGCTGAAAAAGTAGGCCCCGGTGCCGCTGCGCCATTTCTGGGCGTCAAAGGCGATGGGCTTGAGGTCGTAGCTGCCGAATACCGGCTTTTCCGCGATGGTAAACAGACAGCCGTCCTCCCATTGCAGGTGCCCTTTGTCGATATACCCCCGGTCCGCCAGCTCCTCCCAGGTGCCGGTGACCAGTTCCCCGCCGTGGCGGGCGGCAAAGGCCCAGGCCACCGCCGTCTGCTCGCTTTCCGTCAGGCTGGTCTGGGACAAGTCCACGCCGATGTAGGTCAGGCCGTTGCCGTTCAGCCCCGGGTCCACGGCCCACAGGTCCTCCAACACCTGGAGATACAGGGCGCACAGGTCGTTGAAGCCGCCGGGGCAGACTTCCGCAGAAGCCACGCTGCTAAACTGGACAGGCCAAGTCTCCAAAAGCCCGCCGCTGTAACAGACCTTCACCACTTCACCGGGGTGCAAGTCGTCCTCCTCCCGGAAAAGGGTATATATATTGGTGTCATCTCCTCGTCCGGCCAGCAGCAGCTGACCGTCCTCCGCCGTGACCACCCGGCAGGTGGTGGTGACGGACGCGGGCCGCGCCGTCTCGCCGCCTGTCTGGACTTCCCCTCCGGGGACGGGCGCACCACTTCCCGCGGCGCCGCAGGCCGCCAGAATGCACAGGCACAGATACACGCTCAAAAACAGACACCATTTTTTCATAACGCCGCCTCCCTTACACGGATTATGACGGCGTGAGAATGGATTTGGTTCCAAATTTGGTATTGACATTTATTAAAATATCCGTAATATAAGCATTAGATTAGTAATCTTAATTTTCGCTTAGAAAGAAGGTGGCCCCATGACCCAGCGGGAGCGGCAGCTGCTGAACTGGATCGAGGAGAATCCCCTCATCTCCCAGCAGGAGCTGGCGGATAAGGCGGGCATTACCCGGTCCTCTGTGGCGGTACACATCTCCAACCTGATGAAAAAGGGCTACATCACCGGCAAGGGTTATATTGTCCGCACCGCGCCGTATGTGACGGTGGTGGGCGGCGTGAACATGGACATCGGCGGCCGCTCGGACCACGCCCTGGTGCCCCAGGACTCCAATCCCGGCACCGTGTCCATGAGTCTGGGCGGCGTAGGGCGGAACATCGCCCACAACATGAGCCTTTTAGAGCTGGATGTGCGGCTTTTGACGGTGTTCGGCGACGACGGCAACGCCCAGAAGATCGCCGCCAGCTGCGGAGAGCTGGGCATCGACATCTCCCAGTCCCCTGTTGTCCCCGGCGGACGGACCAGCACGTACCTGTTCATCAACGATGAGCGGGGTGACATGGCCCTGGCCGTCAGTGATATGGACATCTACCGCCACCTGACGCCCCAGGTGCTCTCGGCGCGGCAGAAGCTGCTGATGGGCAGCCAGGTCATCGTGCTGGACACCAACATCCCGGAGGAAAGCATCCGGTGGCTGGCGGAAAACAGCACCGTGCCCCTGTTCGCGGACCCGGTGTCCACCGCCAAGGCCGTGAAGCTGAAGGGTGTGCTGGGCAGGCTCCACACCCTGAAGCCCAACCGCATGGAGGCGGAGCTCCTCTCCGGCGTGCCCATCACCGATGAAGAAAGCCTGAACCGGGCGGCGGACGCCCTGCTGGCCACGGGCCTGCGGCGGGTGTTCATCTCCCTGGGAAGCGACGGCGTGTTCGCCGCAGACCACAGTGCCCGGCTCCATTTGCCGGTGCTGCCCGCCCACATGCGCAACACCACCGGCTGCGGCGACGCTTTCATGGCCGCCATCGCCTGGGCCTATCTCCAGGGCACGGACCTGCGGGGCACCGCCCTAGCGGGCCTGGCGGCCTCCGCCATTGCCATGGAGGGCGCCGGGACCATCAACCCCACCCTGGGCGTCCAGACGCTGAAAGCGCGGGCCGGACTGTAAATTATCCAATATAAAAGTTAAGATTATCAATATATTTATCATTTGGAGGAATTCATCATGGCTTTGAACAAGTATCTCGACATTGCTCCCGAAGTGCGCAAGGCCCTGGAGGAGGGCCGCCCCGTGGTGGCGCTGGAGTCCACCATCATCTCTCACGGAATGCCCTATCCCCAGAACGTGGAGACCGCTTTGAACGTGGAGAAGATCATCCGGGACAACGGCGCCGTGCCTGCCACCATTGCCGTCATCAAGGGCCGCCTGAAGGCCGGCCTCAGCGCCGAGGAGATCGACTATCTGGGCAAGACCGGCACCGCCGTGGCCAAGGCCAGCCGCCGGGACCTGCCCGTGCTGGTGGCCGAGGGCCGGGACGGCGCCACCACCGTCACCACCACCATGATCATCGCCCATATGGCAGGCATCCAGGTGTTCGCCACTGGCGGCATCGGCGGCGTGCACCGGGGCGCCCAGCAGACCTTTGACATCTCCGCCGACCTGGAGGAACTGGCCCACACCCCCGTCATGGTGGTCTGCGCCGGTGCCAAGTCCATCCTGGACCTGGGCTTGACCCTGGAGTACCTGGAAACCCACGGCGTGCCCGTCATCGGCTACGGCACTGAGGAGCTGCCCGCCTTCTACACCCGCAAGTCCGGCTTCAAGGTGGACTACCGCATCGACACGCCCGCGGAGCTGGCCAAGGCCTTCTATGTGAAGCAGGACATGGGCCTGGGCGGCGGTATGCTGGTGACCAATCCCATCCCCGAGGAGTTCTCCATGGACGCGGACGTCATCAACAAGGCCATCGACGAGGCCGTGGCCGAGGCCAATACCCTGGGCATCCACGGCAAGGAGACCACCCCCTTCCTGCTGGCTAAGATCAAGGACCTGACCGGCGGCGACTCCCTGGCCAGCAACATCCAGCTGGTGTACAACAACGCCCAGTTGGCGGCCAAGACCGCCGGTGAGCTGTGCAAGCTTGCCAAGGACTGAGCGATCTGATAAAATAAACTGGCCGGGTTGCCCCGGCCAGTTTATTTTCAATTTGGAGGAAAGGCCAATATGAACGCTCTTTTTCAGCCGGCGGGCACCACGGCCACGCTGTTCGCGGTGGTGGGAAATCCCTGGAGACTTTTGGCGCTGTGGCTGGCAGTGGTCAACCTGGCGGCCTTTGTGATGTTCGGTGTGGACAAGTGGAAGGCCAAGCGCCCCGGCGCCCGCCGCATTCCGGAGCGGAACTTGTTTTTGACTGCCATAGCCGGCGGCAGCATCGGCGCATGGCTGGGCATGAAGGTGTGGCACCACAAAACGCTGCACAAGTCCTTCCGCTTCGGCATTCCCATTATTTTCGTCTGCCAGGTGCTGCTGGCCCTGGGGCTGTTTTTGTATTTCCGCATCATTCGGTAAAGAGGTTCCCGCCTGCGGCGGGGACCTTTTTTGTTCCGTTCACGCATAGCATTTCCCGAACGGCGCACACTATGCCTCGGCGAAAGCCAACTCATTTCTTGCAGGAGGATGTATCGTATGAACAAGGATTGCACCAACAGCGGCTGCGCCTGTACCCCTAACCAGAGCATCAAATGCACCGTCAACAACTGCGCCCACCACTGCCAGGACAGCAACTACTGCGGTCTGGACAGCATCACTGTGGGCACCCACGAGACCAACCCCACCGAGATCAAGTGCACCGACTGCGAAAGCTTCAAGCTGAAGTAACATTCCCGCCTCCGGGGGCTTGCCCCCGGATACATAAGGAGGTGGTCCGTGTGAAAAGCAAATGGCCGGCCCGGCTGGCAGGCGGCGCGGCGGGGCTGGCCAACGGCCTGTTCGGCGGCGGAGGCGGCATGGTGTTTCTGCCCATTCTCTCCCGGTGGGGCGGTCTCAGCCAACGGAAGCTGTATGCCACCTGCGTGGGCGTCATTTTCGCGGTGTGTCTGGTCTCCGCCGCCGTGTACCTGCTGCGGGGCAGCGTTCCCCTTTCCCAGGCGGTGCCCTATCTGGCCGGTGGGCTGGTGGGAGGCTTTATCGGGGGAAAGCTGTACGGCCGGGTGTCCACCACCTTTTTGAAGTGGCTGTTTGCTGCCTTTCTCTTTTACGCGGGGGTGAAATACCTGCTGTGACAGAGTGGCTGCTTCCCTTTTTGTGCGGTCTGTGTGCCAGCATCATCTCCGCCTGGGGCGTAGGCGGCGGGACGCTGCTGTTGTTGGTGATGACGCTGTTTCTGGGGGTGGACCAACGGACCGCCCAGGGCATCAATCTGCTGTTTTTCCTGCCCACCGCCGCCAGTGCCCTGGTATGCCATATCCGAAACGGCTATCTGGACAAGCCCACGCTCCGCAGCGCCGTGCCGCCGGCCATCGTTTTCGCCGCCCTGGGTGCCTGGGCTGCCACGGCGGTGGATGTGGCGGTACTGCGAAAGCCCTTCGGCATCTATCTGCTGCTGTCCGGCGTCAGCCTGCTCTGGCCCCGGAAGCAGTAAAAAATACGGCCGCCGCAGGCAAATGCCTGCGGCGGCCATGTGTTTTTCTTTTCAGGGTGCTATGGGTGTGTCCTCCCCCTCGGCCTGTTCCAGCACCAGGGTCACTTCCACCAGTTCGCCGTCCCGCCAGAGGGTCATGGGCATCTCCTCACCCACATGGTACTGTCTGCGGGCACGCAGCAGGTCCCGGCTGGCGGAAACATCGATACCGCCGGCGGCCACCACGAAATCGCCCACCTGGACACCGGCCTCGTCGGCAGCGGAGCCCTCCGTCACAGACTGGACCTCCACGCCCCAAAGGTCCTCATCCAGTTGGGTGCCCAGGGTCCACACCGTGACCCCCAGCACCGGCTCCGGCTGGACCTCGCCGGAGGTCAGCAGGTCATTCACCAACCGCCGGATGATAGAGGAGGGGATAGCAAACCCCAATCCCTCGATATTGGAATAGGAGGAGCTCATTTTGATGGTGTTGATGCCCACCACCTGGCCGTACTGGTTGATGAGGGGGCCGCCGGAGTTGCCGGAGTTCAGGGCGGCGTTGGTTTGAATGAGGGTCATGGTCCGGCCATCCACCCACACATCCCGGTTGATGGCGGAAACGATTCCGTCCGTCAGCGTTCCCCGCAGCTCATAGCCCAGGGGATTGCCAATGGCGTACACCTTGTCGCCCACCGTCAGCTTTTCCGAATCGCCGAACTGGGCGGCGGGCAGGCCGGTCAGGTCCGTTTTCAGCACCGCCAGGTCGCTGTCCGCGTCACCGGCAACGTATTTGGCGGCGTAGCTGTGGTCATTTTCCAGATAAATGGTACAGTCGGAGCCACCCTCCAGCACGTGGTAGTTGGTGAGGATATAGCCGTCCTCCGTGAAAATGACGCCGGTGCCCAGGCTGGCGCCATTTTCCAACTGAGCCACTACCGTCACCACGGAGGGGTTTACCCGGCGGTAGATCTCCTGGGCCGTCAGTTCCGGACCGTGGTCCGATTCCACTGTCAAAACAGCCCCCTGGCCGCAGGGATACGTGGGAATGATGATCTCCCGGGACTCCTGGCTCTCCCGCTCGTCATAATAGTAATCAAAACCGTCCCGCCGGGGCGCCTGGCTCCGGTCCCACAGCCAAGCAGCGCCGGCCGCCACGGCAATGACCAGCAGGCAGGCCAGAAAGATCCACAACCCCTTCCGCCGGTCCCGGCGGCGGGCTGGGACTTCCTCCGCCTGCTCCGGCTCCTGGGGAACCATTCGCCGGGGCAGGGGGCGAGCATACGTCTCCACCACCTCGTTCCACTGGGGCTGGCGGTAGGTCTCCACCGCCTCGGCAGGGAAGCGCTTCTCCCCAACCGTCATTTTTTCCTCTTCCATGCGGTCCTCATTCCATGGCCAGGGAGAAGGAGAACGTAGTCACGCCGTTCTCACTGGTCACATTGATCTTTTCTTTATGCTGCTCCAGGATGGTCTTGACGATGTACAGGCCCAGGCCCACGCCGTCCTTGTCCTCGCTGCGGGATTTGTCGCTCTTATGGAACCGCTCGAACAGCAGCGGCAGCTCCTCCGCCGGGATGGTGTCCCCCAGGTTCCGCACCGTCACCCGGGCCTTGCCGTCAATGGTGGTGACGCCCAGATACAGCGTGGATCCGGAGCGGGCAAACTTGGTGGCATTTTCCAGCAGATTGTAAATGACCTGGGTGATCATGTCGTTGTCGCCCAGCACCAGGATGGGCTCCTCCGGAATGTCCGCGTCCACGTCCAGGTCCCGGTCCGTGATCTTTTTCTCCATGGAGATCAGCACCCGGCGCATGCTCTCGCAGATGTCGAAGTGGCTGCCGGACTTCAAGGGATCAATGGCCTGCAGCTGGCTTACATCCAGCATCCGCCGCACCATGCGGGACAGGCGGCGGCTCTCGTTGGAGATGATCTGCAGGTACTGCTTCTCCCGCTCCGGCGGGATGGTGCCATCCAGAATACCGTCCGTGTAGCCGGCGATGGTGGTCATGGGAGTCTTCAGCTCATGGGAGATGTTGGCGATAAACTCCCGGCGCTGCCGCTCCGTCTGCTGGAGGGATTCCGCCATGGCGTTGAAGGAGGCGGCCAGCTCGCCGATCTCATCGTCCCGGCCGTAGTCGTTCATACGGATGTCGAAGTCGCCCTCGGCGTACCGCCGGGTGGCCTGCACCATCTCTCGGATGGGCTGCACCTGGCGCATGGTGGTGATGGAGGAAGCCATGAAGGAGATCATCAGCACCACAAAGGCCGTCATGAAGAACAGGCCGATGAAGCCCTGCCACATGGAGTCCAGCGAGGTGGTGGTGGACACGCCGTACACCTCGCCCACTACCTCCTGGGTCTCCGGGTTCACGGCGGGCACGCCCACCACAAAGCGGCGGGATTCATACAGCCCGCCCAGACTGTCCCGCCGGGCGGAGGCGCCTTTTTCCAAGATCTCCCGGCTCATGGCCTCCGGCATGGTGATGACCTTCCCCTCCAGCGACTGGTCGGTGGTCAGGAGAACATGCCCCTCCGTGTCGCAGATCATGAAGTGCACATCGGAGACGATGGCGGCAAAGGTGGCCAGCTGCTGAAAGTCCGGGTCGCTGCGCAGGTCCTCGATATCCATGTAGCGGCCGTTTTCCAGGTAGTTGATGGAAAGCTGGCTCATGACCCGGGTCTTTGCCATGATCTCCTCGCTCTTTTGGCCCCGGGCGTAGTTGTAGCTCAGGGAAAAGAAGGAGGCGCCCAGCAAAAGCAGCGTCAGAAACACCATGCCGGCGGTGACGAACATCTGCCGCCAGTACAGGCCGTGGAATTGTTTACGGAGTTTTTTCATGCTTTCGTGTTCTTTTCCGCCTGCTGGGCGCCGCCCAGCAGTTCAAACTTGTAGCCCACGCCCCAGACGGTCTTCAGCGCCCACTGGTCGGAAACGTTTTCCACCTTTTCCCGCAGGCGCTTAATGTGCACATCCACGGTGCGGCTGTCGCCGAAATAGTCGAAGCCCCACACCTCGTCCAGCAGCTGGTTGCGGGTGTAGACCCGGTTGGGGGTGGAGGCCAGATGGTACAGAAGCTCCAGTTCCTTGGGAGGCGTGTCGATCTTCTTGCCGTCCACGATGAGCTCGTAGGAGTCCAGATTGATGACCAGCTTGTCAAACATCAGCTTTTTGGAGGTGTCGTTGGGAATCTCCGTCCGCCGCAGCACCGCGTTGATGCGGGCGATGAGCTCCTTCATCTCAAAGGGTTTGACGATATAGTCATCGGCGCCCATCTCCAGACCCTGTATGCGGTCAAAGACCTCGCTCTTGGCCGTCAGCATGATGATGGGGACCTTGGAGGTCTCCCGGATCTTGGCGCAGACGGCCCAGCCGTCCATGACCGGCAGCATGATATCCAGGAGGATCAGATCCGGCTCCTGCTTCTGGAACTCCTCGATGGCTCGTCCGCCGTCACCGGCGGCACGGACGTCAAATCCCTCCTTCACCAGATACATTTGGATCAGTTCCGAGATGTTGCGGTCATCCTCGACCACCAAAATGTTGCGTCCCATGGCGCTCCCTCCCATTTTTTGCATTTTAATATTTACATTATACCCACTTGCGGACTGGGGTGTTTAATTTTCTGTAAATTTCCGTGCCGTGATCTGCTCACGCCGCTGGCTCCGTCAAAGAGAGGCACCGGTCCTCGGCGTTCTTCGCCGCTGTCAAAAAAGCGCTCAGGCCCACGGCGCTGACATTGCCCTCCAGCCAGACGGACAGGTCCCCCCGGCGGGCGGATACCTTCTGCAAAAGCGCCGCCGCCTGGGCGCTGCTGCGCAGGCCGTAGCCGGTGCGGTCGATGTCCGGCTCCAGGCAGCAGTAGCCCGCAAGCTCCGCCGCCTCCTCCGCCGCGCTGTCCGCCGCCGGAAGGTATGCCAGCCGGGTCCGTCCGCAGGTGGCGCTGTACAGGGCAGCATTGCCCCGCTCCAGCTGCTCCAGGACCTCGCCGCTGTCCGTTCCCTCCACCAAAAGGCCAACGGCCTGCCCCGTGGAGGCCATCCGCCGCAGCAGGTCCCCCTGTTCCGCGAGAAACGCCTCCGTGCAGAAAAACGCCGCTTGGGCCCCCTGGCGGTCCAGCGTATCCAGCAGGGCGGAGACTGTCTCCGGGTCCGAGGCCCGGAAGCACAGGTACACGCTCTTGCCGTCAAAATTCTCCTCCGTCTGCTCCTGTTCCGGCGCCTGCGTGGGCGGCTCCTTGCTTTTGAGGTACTGCTCATACCGGGCGCTCATCTGGGCCCTGGCGGCGTCCGCGAACTGGCTGGCCTGCAGCACATAATCCGACTCCCGCAGCCACACCAGCCAGTCCCGGTCATCTCCGGTGACAGCGTTGGAGCCGGAGAGACTGATAGTGGAATACGCCAGGCCGAATACCTCCGCCACCAACGACGCCGGCACAAACACCGTGTCTCCCCGGCGGATGGCCGTTGGATAATACGTATTGCCCAAATTGTCCTGGGCATAGGTCTTGGACAGGTCAAAGGCCAGGGACCTGCCGGATTTGCCCACGGCGTACAGCGCCGCCATCTGCTTGGAGGCGTTATAAGTATAAGCGATGCCGATATCCTCCCGGACATAGCCCGTGAACGCTGAGCCGGGGATATAGAGGTAGCCGCCGGACCAGAAGGGCATGGTATCGTCGCTCATGACCAGGACATTGTCGTTGACGGCAGTGAAATACACGGCCTTTCCGGCGGCAAAGGCCTGTATGCAGACCGCCTGCGCCAGCAGCAAAACCGCCAAGACCAATGCTGTTCTCCGCTTCATCCGGGCTCCCTCCTTTCACCGTTCGTATTGAATTATTTTATCACGGTTCCGCCCGGTTTGTAAAGCTGTCCAGCCCCGCCCAGGCCCCCACGGTGACACCGGTATAATAGTGGGTCAGGATCTCCCGGAAGCCGACGCCCTCCTTGGCCATGCGGTTGGCGCCGTACTGGCTGAGCCCTACGCCGTGGCCGTAGCCGGTAACGAAAAACACCAGTTTTTCCCCCTGGACATCCCAGGTAAAGCAGGCGGATCGCAGCCCCAGGGCACCCCGCAGGGTGCTGCCCTTTACGGTGACACCGCCCACCGTCAGCGTCTCCACGCTGCCGGCGCTGTCCGTCACCGCACCGCCCAGCCAAGTGCCCACGGAGCCAGTGAGGTCCGCCTCCGGGCACACCGCCAGCACCCGGCTTTTGAAATCCTCCGCCGTGAACTCCGCGCGGCTGTAATAATTAGGGATGGCGTCGGTATCCTCAGGAGACGATACCGCCTGCAAATAGGGCAGGTCATTGAGCCACACCTCCCCCGCCGCCCGGGTCTGCCCCGCCGAGCAGGAGTGGAACACCGCCAGAATGGGCTCTCCGCCGTACTGGATGACCTGCCCGTCGGTCTCCCGGACCGCTGCTTCCACCTTTTTCTCGTTGGCATCGGCGTCTTTTCCCCAGTTGGCCCTGGCCCGGTCCTCCGAAAGATAGGCCTGGCAGCAGGTGGAGTCCGTACAGATATCGGCGGTGCCGGCGTGGTTGCCGCCGGTCTCCATTTTATACAAGGTGTAGGTCCGGGCGGCGGTGGCCTGGGCCTTCAGCGCCTCCGGTTCAAAGGAGGCCGGCATCTCCGCCCGCACCACGCCCACCAGGTACTCCCCCAGGGTCATTTCCTCCACAGCATCGCCGTTGAGCACCCGCAGCACCACGCTGCCGTCCGATTCACCGGGGGCGAAGGGCTCTCCCTCCGTCTCGTCCGCCGTCTTCTCCCCGCCGAAAAGCTCCTCCCGGAAGGGCACGATCACTGCCAGGGGCAGCGTGAACAGCAGCACCATCAGCACCGCGGAAACCGCGATGCTCTGCCGGACCTGAGATTTTCGCTTCATGGACTGCCTCCTCTTTTGCGCCGCAATAGGTTGTCCCTTCACTGTATGCAGCCGCCGCCGGAAAGATACGCCGCCGTCAATGGACAAACGGTTCCTGCCGTGGTATACTGGCGAATAGAAATTGGATTTTTTCTCCGAAGGGAGTTTTGATATGAAAAGATATGCCGTCTATCCCGCTTTGGCCCTGGCCGGCGGCGCAGCTGCCTTTGCCCTGCGCCTGGCCCAAAACCGTACCGGCTTCGAGGCGGCCACCGGCTTGCCGGTGACCGGAAACCTGTGGGGCCGCCTGCTGGTGGGGCTGCTGGTGCTGACCGCCCTGGCCTGTCTGCTGCTGACCCGAAAGCTGCCCGCGGAAACGGAGGAGCAATCCCCCGACTTCTCCGGTGCCTTTTCCACCCACAGCTCCCCGCTTTTGACGGTCTTGGTGGCCGGTGTGTTCCTGTTTGCCCTCTCCGGGCTTTTGGAGATGGCCTCCGGCCTGGGTCTGATACCCGAGACCATGGAAGGCTCCGGCAGCCGCCTTTCCCTGCTGCTTGGTGGGCTGACCCTCGTCTGCGCCGGGTGTTTTTTTTCGGTGCTGCCGGCTTGCCGCCGCTCCGGTGCCCGGGAGACCGAGCCCCATGCGCCCCGGGCTGTCAGCGGCAATCTTCTTCTGCTGCCCGTCGGCTATTTGGTGGCGCGGCTGGTGACAGCCTACCGGGCGGAGTCCATCAACCCCGTGCTGGAGGCCTATTATATCGACCTGCTGGCGCTGGTGTTTTTGACGCTGGCCTTTTACCGGCTGTCTTCTTTTGCCTTTCACGTTGGACAGACCCGGCGGTTTTTGCTGTATGCCATCTCCGCCGTGATGCTGTGCCTGGCCGCTCTGGCGGACAGCCGCCCCCTGTATGACACGCTGTTTTTCGCCGGCGGCGGACTGACGGCGCTGGGCTTTTTGCTGCTGCGGCTGGACACCCTGGCAGCTTCCAAAAGCAATCTATGACAGTTTACCACAAGACCTTCGCCGAAAAAAGCTTTTTCGGCGAAGGTCTTTCTCTTCCGCCACAACGGAACAGGACCAGCCGAAAGGCTGGTCCTGTTCCGTATAGTTTGGAAGATTGGATGAAAAGAAGTTTTGTCTCTTGCAAGTATTACTTTACAAAAGAGTTGTTAACCAAACCAGCATCAATTGTTACAAAAGTTTTAAATCCTCCAATATTTTTATGTCAACTTTTTAGCTCCCGCAGGGCGGTGAAAAAGTCCGCCAGCACCTGCTGGCACTCCTCCTCCAAAATGCCGCCCACCAGGGCCGGCCGGTTGGGGAACTCCTCCATGAACAGATTCATCACGCCGCCGCAGGCCCCCATGGCCGCGTCCCGGGCACCGTACCACACCCTGCGGATGCGGGCGTTCAAAATGGCGCCGGCGCACATGGGGCAGGGCTCCAGCGTCACATACAGCTCGCACTCGTCCAGCCGCCAAGTGCCGAGGACCTCGTTGGCCTGGGCAATGGCCTCCATCTCCGCGTGAGAGGCGGTGGCGTGCTTTTCCTCCCGGCGGTTGCGGCCACGGCCCACGATCTGCCCGTTCCGCACGATGACACAGCCCACCGGCACTTCCCCGGCGGCGGCCGCCTCCCGGGCCAGGATCAGGGCCTCCCGCATATAATTTTCCCGCTGTGGCATGTTTTTCCTCCTTGTCCGCATGAAAACTGGCATATTTGTCCAAACTCTCCGTAGTATAAAGCAGGAGGGACAATGCCATGAAAACCGTTCTCACTTCCAAAAAGCCCCTGCCGGACCCGGAGCTGCCGACGCTGAAGGCGGAGCTGCTGGCCGCCCAGGGAGAGCTGGCCTTCGCCTACCAGCAATTTGACCAGGCCTTGGCGCCGGAGCTGGTGGAGTGCTGCATCTATCAGATCAGCGCCGCCAAAGCCCGCTGCAACTATTTGATCCGCGTCATCAAGGAGCGCAGCCCCCAGTCCGCCCTTTCGGCAGAGGAGGAAGCCCTGTGGACCTGAACCAGAAGATCATTGCCGTCCTGGTGGGCGGCTTTCTCCTCATCGCCCTGCTGCGGGTGTTCCGCACGCCTTTGCGACTGGCGGCCCGGCTGCTGGTGAACACGCTGCTGGGCTTTGGGGCCCTCTGGGCCATCCACGCCACCTCCGGCATCACGGGCCTCACCCTGGGGCTGAACCCCTGGAACGCCCTGGTGGTGGGCATTTTGGGGGTGCCGGGGCTGGTGCTTTTGCTGCTGGTCCAGTGGGTATTATAGCTACATACGCGGAGGGCGGGGCCCTCCGCATTTTTCTTTTTGAAAATTGAACGCGAGATTTTAAGAGATATCATGAGAAAATCAAAGAAAACAAGAGTTTTTCATGCGGTAAATCATTTTTTTGTTGACATGCTCCGTCCCCTGTGCTATAAATATCCTTGCTCCGATTTTACCCCGGAGCTCTTGATTTGTAAAGCGATGCAAATATATATGTACGGAGGAAACACCATGTCCACTTTTATGGCAAACAAGGCCAACATTGAGCGTAAGTGGTACATCCTGGACGCCGCCGGTAAGCCCCTGGGCAAGACCGCTGTCCGGGCTGCCGACCTGCTGCGCGGCAAGACCAAGCCCACCTACACTCCCCACGCCGACTGCGGCGACAATGTCATCATCATCAACGCCGGCAAGGCTGTCCTGACCGGCAACAAGGGCACTCAGAAGATCTACCGGACTCACTCTGGCTGGGTCGGCGGCCTGAAGGAGACTCCCTACCGCATCCTGATGCAGGAAAAGCCCGAAGTCGCCATGCGGGTGGCTATCCGCGGCATGATGCCCAAGAACACCGTCTCCAAGGATTCTCTGAAGCGTCTGCACATCTATGCTGACGCGAACTACGAGCAGCAGGCTCAGAAGCCCGTGGCTCTGGAAGTTTAATAAGGAGGATTAAGAGAATGTATCAGTCTAAGAAGCCTTACCTGTATGGCACCGGCCGTCGGAAGTCCTCCGTGGCCCGCGTCCATCTGTTCCCCAACGGCACCGGCTCCATCACCATCAACGGCCGTGACATCGACGATTACTTCGGCCTGGATACCCTGAAGATGGTCGTCCGTCAGCCCCTGGAGCTGACCGGCAACACCGGCAAGATGGACATCGTCGCCACTGTCGCTGGCGGCGGCGTTTCCGGCCAGGCCGGCGCTCTGCGTCACGGCATCTCCCGCGCCCTGCTGCTGGCCAGCGAGGACAACCGCGCCATCCTGAAGAAGGCCGGTTTCCTGACCCGCGATCCTCGTATGAAGGAGCGCAAGAAGTACGGTCTGAAGGCCGCCCGTCGCGCACCTCAGTTCTCCAAGCGCTGATTCTTGCTCCCAGCATTCAAAAGAGCCATCCCATTCGGGATGGCTCTTTTTTTGCTTATTGCATCCAATTTTCCGCTGCCAGCAATGCACCATACAGCGCAGGCTGGTGGAGCAAATAGAGTGCCAGGGAATGGCGTCCCATCCACTCCAAAACCGGGAACGGTTTTCGCTTCGGCACTTCATGCTCTTCTCCGGTGCGCCAAACGGCATGGAGAAACCACCCCGCGCCATACAAAAACAGCCACGGCAGCAGGGGGAAATAATCCGATGAGGCGAATTCCGGCGCCGGAAAGCCCAGGAAATTTCCCAGCCAGCCGGTGTGATACAGTGTCTCCGGTATCACGGAATACCCGGCCACAAGGCCGCTCCCCACCTGCCGGGTCAGTCCAAACAGCGCCGCGCAGGCCAGCAGCCCCCACCGTGGCGGGCAGCGGTCCAGCAGCGGCCCCAGCCATTGAAACAGAAGCGTGGCCGTCCCCAGGAACGTCAAAACGCCCCACTGGATGGGGTCCTCCGGCAGCACCGCCATGGTCACCGCCGACACCAGCGCCCCGGCGGCCAGCAGCATGACGCCGTGCCGCACGGGCCGGCGGCTGAAGGGCTGGCAAAAGCCCGCCAGCAGAATAAAGGACCAGCAGATAAACTGCTGCCACAAAAAGCCCGGCCAGCCGTCATACCAGGAAAGCTCCAGGCCGTGGAGGTTCACCAGGTCCCAGAGGGCATGGTAGCAGATCATATTTGCCAGAGCAAATCCCCGCAGGATATCCAGCTGTGGATAGCGGCAGTTTTTCACCGCAGGCGCCTCCCTCAGTGCAGCTTTTTGCGCAGCTTCGCCTTGACCTCGGGGCTGAGCACTTTGGATGCCGCCCGCACAGGCAGCGGCGGCACGGAGCAGAACTTTTTCCGCACCTGGTCAAAGGGTTCCAGCGCATAGGCGGCAAAGAAAGCCGCCCGGTCCGCCGGCTGCTGGATGGGACTGGCCAGCCGGGGATTGCCGGCAATGGCCCGTTCCGCCGGATAGGCCTGCCGGACCAGGGGCAGCTGGTCGAACAGATGGCTGCCGTGGGGCGTGTTCACCATCAGCAAGGACACGCCCTTTTCCTGCTGCTCCGGCAGCTCGTCTGGCCGCAGGCCCCAGAAATCACCCAGGGTAAAATCGCCGGGGCGGTTCAGGGACGTGTAGGCACAGTGGTAGCAGCTGGGCCGCAGGAACAGCGCCTGGCCAAAGGCCCGGCCAAACTCCGTGGCAAACAGCGGCGCGGAGTCCACGCTGCCGTCGGCATAAACAGTGGTGAAATGGCTGTCCTTCCAGCCAGTGACCTTGTTGCGGAAGCGCACCGCCTGGAGGGTCTTTCCCTTGCGCGCCTCAATGGAGCGGGCCATATCCTCCCATACACCGGGAGACGGTACGCCGTGGCACACCAGGTCGCAGGTGGTGAGATTATCCGGCCGGCAGCCCAAATAGCGGTACAGGCCGTCCACCTGGCAGGGCGTGCCGGAGAACAACACCGGCTTCGTCTGGAGCCAGCGCTTCACCTCCCGGTAGCAGTCCCCCAGGTCGCTCTGGACGTACTTGGCGCCCCGCAGCCGCCACAGATCCTCCTTGCGGAAGCAGGCGATGTGCCGCAGATGCTGTTTGCCGTCCATGGCGGCGCCGAACACCACGCCGCCGCTTTCCAGAATATACTCCGCCAGCACGGAAAACACGCCGCCGGAGGTGGAGTCCTTGCGGATGCTGTCCTCCCGGTTCCAGGCGGCGAACACCGCCGGCAGGGGCTGCGGCTCCCGCCGGTGCAGAGCGGGGCAAACCGCCGTACAGTGGCCGCAGTGAACACAGGCAGCCTCATGGACCACCGGATAGAGAAAGCCCTCTTTATCCCGCTCCATGGAGATGGCGTCCTTGGGGCAGCCGCTGGCGCAGGCGCCGCAGCCGGTGCAGCGGCTCCGCTCCGCCAGGACGGGAGCTTTCGGTCCCTCCGTGGAGACAGCGGGAACCTCCTCCTGGAACTTCTCACCCGCCAGAGCCGCCCGCAGGTAAGCCTGGGAGCTCTCCCGGGCCTCTTTCAGACGCTGCTCCGCCGCCGTCCAGTCGATGGGGTCGTCCAGGCCGGCGGTATCGCCCTTGCCGATGATGCGTCCGGTCAGGCCCAGGCGGCTGAGGATGCTGAAGGTGCGGGAGCTCTCTGGCGCGGCCAGCTCCGCCGGGGCCACAGCGGTGAAAAAGGGCTTTTGGAACTGCACGGAAAACACCGTGCCGTGGAAGGAGTTGGTGCACACATAGCTGGCGTTTCGGAACAGGCCCAGGAACTCCGTCGGGCCGGCGTCCAGCACGCATTTTGCCTTGGGGTGGACCTTCTGGCGGATGCCGCACAGCTGCACCACGGGCAGCCCTGTCTTTTCCGCGAGAGTCTGGATATACGGGGCCAGGGCGCCGGGCTTGCTGATGCAGTAGCAGAGGATATAGCCCTGCTCCGCCGGCGGATGGGCGATGGTGCTCCACTCCTCCCGGTCCAGCAGCAGCGTGGGGTCCAGCACCACCGGCACGGTCTTTCCGGCGACCTCCTCCACGATGGTCTGGCCCTGGCGCTCCCGGACGGAGATGTGGGAGAATTCCGCCAGATACCCCCGCAGCTCCTCTTCCATACTCTCCGGCACATGGGAAACGCCGAAGGAGGGGGCGTAGGCGATCTTCCGCCGCTGGGAGAAGGCACCGAAGAACACCGGGTCGAACCGGCCGTCCGGGAAGATCTTCGGATTCCAGATCTGGTCGCTGCCGGAGAGGATGACATCGTAGGGCAGCTCCGCGCCTTTCAGCTCCTCCAGGCTTTCAAAGCGGTGACCGGAGATGCTCAGGTACTGCTTGGAAAAAGCCTCGAACCGCTGGTAGCGGACCTTCAAAGGCCCATAGTGCAGCGCGGTGTGCACATCAGCCGCGGCACTGCCCAGACCGGTGGGCTTGCGGAACAGGTCGTTGTTCTGGTTCACGTAGTAGTCCACGATCTCGCAGCTGCTGCCGCAGCGCTCCACGGCCCGCTCCGTGGCGTAGGCCTGGAGCAGGGCGCCGTAATGATGGATATGGTAAAAGGTGACAAGTCCTGTCTTCAAGTGAGAGACTTCCTTTCTGTTACGGCAGGTCCGGCGGAATGATGTTCACAGGGCTGAGGAGGTCGTCCTCCTCCACCCACTCCTGCACATCCACCACATCAAACTCTTTCTCCGTCCGGCGGATGACCACCCGGCTGAGACCGGCGTTGATGACCATACGGCGGCACATGGGGCAGGAGGTGGCGTCCGCCAGCAGCCGGCCCGTCTGGGCGTCCCGCCCCACCAGGTAAATGGTGCCGCCCACCATGTCCCGCCGGGAGGCGGAGATGATGGCGTTGGCCTCGGCGTGGACGCTGCGGCACAGCTCGTACCGCTCTCCCCGGGGCACCCGCATGGCCTCCCGGGAGCAATAGCCCATATCCACACAGTTGGCGCGGCCGCGGGGGGCGCCGTTATAGCCGGTGGAGATGATCTCGTCGTTTTTCACGATAATGGCACCGTACACCCGGCGCAGGCAGGTAGCCCGCTCCAGCACGGTCTGCGCAATGTCCAGATAGTAGTTTTCTTTACTGATACGGTCCATGGGCATTCCTCCCCTGTCATGATGATTTATTGTAGCACGGCACCGCCGCCTTGGCAAGAAAAGAGACGAGTTTCCCACCATCTGGCACGGTTTTGCCGAAAAAAGCGGACGCCGCGGCGTCCGCTTTCCGGTTCAACGCAATTTGCCCGCCCGGACGGCGATGAGCTCCGCCGCCACGGAGACGGCGATCTCCGCCGGGGTCTCTGCCCCGATGGCAAGGCCGATGGGGGCGTGGAGGCGGGCGTATTCCTCCGCCGTGAAGCCTGCCGCCAGCAGCCGCTCCCGGCACAGGGCCAGCTTTTTCCGGGAGCCGATGCACCCAAGGTACTTGGCGCCGCTGCGAAGGGTTTGGGCCAACACCTCACAGTCCGCCTGGTGGCCCCGGGTCATGACCACCACGTAGTCATCCGCCGTCACCGTCACCCTTTGAGAAATGTCCTTGAAATCCCCGCAGAGGGTCTCCTCCGCCGCCGGGAACAACGCCGGGTCTGAAAACTCCGGCCGGTCGTCGTACACCACGGGCCGGAAGCCCGCCGCCGCGATGGCCGGCACCAAGGCCTGGGACACGTGGCCGCCGCCAAAGATATACACCTTCCCCGCCCGGACCACCTGCATACTGGTCCAGCCGTCCCGGACCGCCGTCCGGCTCTCCAGCAGGCCCTCCGGCGGCGTTTCCCGCAGATGGCGGAAGCTGTCGCGGCCGCCGGTGCCCATGTCCGCCACCTGCTCGCCCTCCAGGCGGCGGAGAAGCCAGGTGTCCGCGCTGCCGCCGAAGGCTTCCAGCACATCCCGCAGCACGGCGATGGCATGGCGGTCCCCGCCGGGCAGAAACTGGAAGTGCAGCGTCACATCGCCGCCGCACACCATACCGAGACTGGCCGCGTCCCCCTGGACAAAGCGAAAGCTCCGGATCCGGTTCTCTCCCTTCGCCAGCAGCTCCGCTGCCAGGCGCTGGGCCTCGTACTCCACACTGCCGCCGCCCACGGTGCCCGCGGAGCCGCCGCCGTCAAACACAGCCATCATGGCCCCGGCTCCCCGAGGCGTGGAACCGCTGGAGAAAAGGATGCTCACCAGCTCCACCGGCTGTCCCACCTCTAGGGCGTGGATGATCTGTCGCCAGAATTCCCGCATGTCAGCCAATGCCTCCCTTCACGACGGCGCCCAGAATGAGCACCAGCACCGTCACACCGCAAAAGCCGTATTTCGCCAAAGGATAGAACCAGGACCCCAAGGGCTTTTGCCGGGCCAGGTTCACCTGCTCCAGGCAATCCTCCCGGCCATACACCCAGAAGAAGAACACACCCGCCAGCAGGGCACCCACCGGGCAGGCATAAATGGAGCAGATGTCCATCCAGCCGGAGACGATGCCCTGGATGGAAAGGCCCACAGCCAAGCCCACGGCGCCAATGACCGCCACCGCCTGCCGGCGGCTCAGGTGCAGCTTCTCCTGGAGGGTGGCGGTGGGCGCCTCAAAGAGGTTCACCAAAGACGTAAAGCCCGCGAACAATGCCGCCACGAAAAACACCATCATGATGACCGTGCCGCCGGGCATGGTCTTGAACAGGTTGGGCAGAAAAATAAACATCAGGCCCGGGCCGCTTTTGTCCAGGGTCTCCCCCGCCGTGGCCATGGCGGGAATGATGACCAGTGCCGCCAGCAAAGCCGCCAGTGTGTCGAAAAAGGCCACCGTCCGGGCGGAGGCAGGCACATCCTCGTCCTTGGAGAGATAGGAGCCGTAGATCAGCGTGCCGTTTCCTGCAATGGACAGCGAGAAAAACGCCTGCCCCAGGGCATAGACCCACACCATGGGGTCCAGCAGCTCTTTGGGCCGCAGCACGAAGATATAGCGGTAGCCCTCCGCCGCGCCGGGCAGGCCCGCGATATAAATAGCCAACACCAAAAACAAAATGAAGAACACCGGCATAAGGACCTTGTTCGCCTTTTCGATGCCGCCGCCGATGCCGAAGGCCATGACCAGCAGCGTCACCACCATGGCCGCCGCCTGCCAGCCGGTATTGCCCCAGGCGGAGGCCGTGGCGGAGAAATAAGCATCAAAGCCCGCCACGCCTTCGTTGGCCAGCACAGCGCCGGTAAAGGCGCCCACGGCGTATTTCAAAAGCCAGCCCACCACCACGGAATAGCCGATGGCCATGGCCAGAGACCCTACCACCGGGATGAGGCCCAACGCCTCGCCCCATTCCCTGTGCCCGGTGCGCCGCCGGGCCGCGGTACCGAAAGCCGTCATGGGCCCGCCGCCGGTGGCCCGGCCGAAGGCCATCTCTCCAATGACGCCGGTGGAGGCGATGAGCACCACAAACAAAATGTAGGGGATCAAGAAGGTGGCGCCGCCGTAGCGGGATACCCGGGCCGGAAACAGCCAGATATTCCCCATGCCCACGGCGGAACCCACACAGGCCAACCGAAAGCCCCACGGGGATTGGAAGGCGTCCCTGCCCACAGCCGCTCTTTGTCCTGTCACACGTACCCTCCTCTCCCCACGCTTACGCCGTCAGCCGCCGGACTTCCTCGTTCAGCAGCCGCATGGCGTTATCCAGATAATATTGCAGCGGCTGGGCCGGGCCCACCGCCAGGCGGATGCTGCACCGCTGGGAGGGCAGCAAAATCTTCACCGCCTCGCTGGCGCCGACGGCCTCCGCCATGCGGGGAGTCACCTCGCCCAACAGGCCGTTGACCGCCAGAATACCTACGGGTCCCAGCAGGATGTGGGCCCTGCCGGAACCGAAGACCACGGCGTTCTCCCCAGTGGCCCCCTCGTCGGCGCCGCCCTTTAGCATGGCGGCGGTGGCCAGGGCATTGGTGCCCAGGGCCCGGACCCGCAGGTCCGGGAAATTCTTTTTCACTGCTTCCGTCAGGGCCCGGCCCATGCCGCCGCCCTGGCCGTCGATGACGGCCACCAGCAGTTCTGTCCGCTTCATAGCTGTTACCTCGATTTTTCATATGCAATATGTATCAGCATACCCCGCCATGGCAGGACTTGTCAACGGAAATCACGGTTTCCCTTGACGCTGGCGGAGTGTTCCGGTATACTGAATACACCGTGGCCCTGAAGGGCCGCCCGGCGCAGAAGCGCCCGTTTTCCAAACAACGTTTTCTTTTTCATGCGCGGCTGAAGCCGTGCCGGATGTCAGAAGGCATACCCTCCCAGGGGGTATGCTGTTTTTTTATGAAAGGACAGATGTATGGAACTCTCTGATTTTTTCCGCCTGCATTCCGCCGGGGCCGTGGCCTTTTCCGGCGGTGTGGACTCCTCCCTGCTGGTGTGGGCTGCCGCCCGGTACGGCAGCAATTGGCGGGCCTACTATGTGCACTCCCCCTTCCAGCCCGCATTTGAGCTGGAGGACGCCCGGCAGGTGGCAGACCAGTGCGGCCTGCCGCTGACTGTGCTGGAGGTGGATGTGCTGCAAAACGAAACGGTGGCCGCAAACCCTCCCGACCGCTGCTATCACTGCAAGCGCTCCATTTTTTCCGTCATTCTGGACCGTGCCCGGCAGGATGGCTGTCCTCTGGTCATCGACGGCACCAACGCCTCCGACGACGCCGGGGACCGTCCCGGTATGCGGGCGCTGCGGGAGCTGGAGGTCCGCTCCCCCCTGCGGGAGTGCGGTCTCACCAAGGCCGCCGTCCGGCAGCTGAGCCGGGAGGCGGGGCTTCCCACCTGGGATAAGCCCTCCTATGCCTGTCTCGCTACCCGCGTCCCCGCTGGTACGGCGCTGACGGCGGCGCTGCTGCGGTCCGTGGAGGCGGCGGAGACCGCCTTGGCGGAGCTGGGCTTCCGGGACTTCCGGGTGCGTGTCCGCCACGGTCTGGCCCTGGTGCAGGTGACGGAGGCCCAGTGGCCTCTTGCCGCCGCCCGCCGGGACGAGATTCAAAAGCGGCTGCGGCCCTTGTTCAAAAGCGCGGCTTTGGACCTGGTGCCCCGGGTCCCGTCAGAATAAGGAGGAGTATATGGCAAACAACATTTTATCCGTCCTACAGGAGGTCCAAAAGGGCACCCTGACGCCGGAGGACGCTTTGCTGCAATTGAAGCTGGCCCCCTATGAGGACCTGGGCTACGCTAAGGTGGACTACCACCGGGCCGTCCGCCAGGGGGTACCGGAGGTCATTTACGGCCAGTCCAAAACGCCGGAGCAGATCGCCGGCATTCTGGAGGCCATGGCCCGCCGGGACTGTGCCAACATCCTGGTGACCCGCATTCCCCAGGAGACGGCGGACTTTCTGGCGGAGCGGTTTCCCCTTCGCTACGAGCCGATGTCCCGCCTGGCGGTGGCGCTGCCCGAGGCCGTGGTGGGCCGGGGCAGCGTCGTGGTAGCCACCGGCGGCACCAGTGACATGGGCGTGGCCGAGGAGGCTGCCATCACCGCCGAGACCCTGGGCAACCGCGTCACCCGGCTGTACGACGTGGGTGTGGCGGGACTGCACCGGCTTTTGAGCAACCTGGAGCCTCTGATGACCGCCCGGGTGGTCATTGCTGTGGCGGGCATGGAGGGTGCTCTCGCCAGCGTCATCGGCGGCCTTGTGGACTGCCCGGTCATCGCCGTGCCCACCAGTGTGGGCTACGGTGCCTCCTTTGGGGGCATGAGCGCTCTTTTATCCATGCTGAACTCCTGCGCCAGCGGCGTCAGCGTGGTGAACATCGACAACGGCTTCGGCGCGGGCTTCCTGGCCAGCCGCATCAATCAAATGGAGGGTCTGCAATGAAAACACTGTATCTGGAATGCAATATGGGCGCCGCCGGCGACATGCTGATGGCCGCCTTGTACGAGCTGCTGCCCCAGGTCCAAAAGGACGCCTTTCTGGACGCCATGAACCGCCTGTTCCCCGGTGTCACCGTGACGCCCCGGAGCGCCGTCACCTGCGGCATCGCCGGCACCCGCATGGAGGTGCTGGTCCACGGCCGGGAGGAGCACAGCCACGATGTGGCCCTGGGCACCGCCCAGAACGCCGTTCATGACCACAGCCACGAGACGGCCCATGACGAGGCCCATCACAGCCACGAGCACCATGACCATGAGCACGGCCACGAGCACAGCCACGAACACGGCCATGAGCACCACCATCACCACGCCTCCCCGGCGGACATCGCCGCCATTCTGGCAGGACTGGATGTACCGGAGGCGGTAAAATCCAACGCCAAAGCCGTTTACGACCGCATCGCCGCCGCCGAGGCCAAGGCCCACGGCGTGCCGGTGACGGAGATCCACTTCCACGAGGTGGGCACTCTGGACGCCGTGGCGGATGTCACCGGCGTGTGCCTTGCCATGCACCTGCTGTCGCCGGACCGGGTGTCGGCCTCTCCCATCCACGTGGGCAGCGGCCAGGTCCGCTGCGCCCACGGCATCATGCCGGTCCCCGCCCCCGCCACCGCCAACCTGCTCACCGGCATCCCCACCTACGGCGGGGAGATCCGGGGCGAGCTGTGCACCCCCACCGGCGCTGCTCTGCTGGCCCATTTCTGTGGGAGCTTCGGTCCCCAGCCCGCCATGAAGGTGGCAGCTGTGGGCATCGGCGCCGGCACCAAAGAGTTTCCCGCCGCCAACTGCGTCCGGGCCTTTCTGGGCGAGACGGAGGAGAGCGGCCGGGAAGATGTCTCCGAGTTGGTGTGCCATATCGACGACATGACGGCGGAGGCCCTGACCTTCGCCGGGGAGCGGCTGCTGGACGCCGGAGCTCTGGACGTATCCACCGCCCCCATCACCATGAAAAAGGGCCGGGCAGCGTGGGCCCTCACGGTACTGTGCCGCCCCGCCGACGAGGAGCGCCTGGCAAAGGCCGTGCTCCGGGAGACCAGCACTCTGGGCGTCCGGGTCCGCCGCTGCGAGCGCTATGTCCTCTCCCCCTCCGTGCGAACGGTGGAGACGGCCTATGGCCCCATGTCCGTGAAGGTGGGCCGGGGCTTCGGCATCCGCCGGGAAAAGCCGGAGTACCGGGACGTGGCCCGGGTGGCCCGGGAGCAGGACCTTCCCTTCCAGCTGGTGTGGGAGGACGTGCTGGCCGCCGCCAGGGAGGGCCGGGATGAATAATAACCTGTGGGACAAGTGCGTGGCCTTTCACGGCCACTCCTGCCCGGGGCTGGCCATCGGCTTCCGGGCGGCTACCCTGGCTCTGGAACTGCTGGGCGGGGAGGAACGCGCCCGGGACGAGGACCTGGTGTGCGTCACGGAAAACGACGCCTGCGGCGTGGACGCCGTCCAGGTGGTCACCGGCTGCACCCTGGGCAAGGGAAACCTCCTTTACCGGGGCACCGGGAAAATGGCCTTCTCCTTTTACTGCCGCCGCAGCGGCAAGGCCGTCCGCCTGATGCTCAAGCCTCTGCCGGAGGACCTGGACCGGGAGGAACGGCGGCGGATGATCCTGGAGGCCCCGGCGGAGCAGGTCTTTGCCGTCAGCGTCCCCACCCGCCCCGTGCCGGAGCCTGCCCGGCGGTTCGCCAACGTCACCTGCGCCGGCTGTGGAGAGACCGTGCCGGAGCACAAGGTCCGCCTGGTGGATGGCAAGCCTTACTGTCTGGATTGTTTCGCCCCTTATGACCGGGGCTGGTGAGAAATTGAGGGTATTCTTTATTATGAAGATTATGAAGAAGCTGTGTATTATTTTCCTTTGTTTTTCTCTGCTGCTGCTGACCGCCTGCGGCGCCCAGGCGGAGCCCACCGGGCCGAAGAGCGGCGAGGCTCTCCGCACCGTTACCGACGCCAGTGGCCGCCAGGTGGAGCTGCCGGAGGAAGTGGCGTCCGTGGTCTGTGTGGGCGTAGGTGCTCTGCGGTACACCACCTATCTCCAGGCCCAGGACCTGGTGGTGGGCGTGGAGCAGGGCGAGCAGACGGCCACCCTGGCCAAGCCCTTCAGCTATTTTAACCGGGAGCGCTTCACCGCCCTGCCGGTGACCGGCGACAACGGCACCACCTATGACGAGGACATTCTCCGCCTGTCGCCGGATGTCATCGTGGCCTATCTGGACACTGACACCGCCGACAGCCTTCAGTCCCGCACCGGCATCCCCGTGGTGACCATTCCCCTCAATGAGGGCATGTTTGACGAGGCGGCCCTCACCACCCTCTCCCTGCTGGGAGAGGTGTACCACCGGGAGGACCGGGCCAAGGAGCTGACGGACTATCTGCTGGCGGCCCAGGCAGACCTGGACAGCCGCACCCGGGACGTCCCAGAGGCGGAAAAGCCCACCGTATACGTGGCGGGCGTTTCCTACAAGGGCGCCCACGGCTTTGAGGGCACCGAGGCGGGCTATCCCCCTCTGGCGGCCATCCACGCCCGCAACCTGGCGGACCAGGCCGGCCAGTCCGGTCCCTTCAACATGGACACGGAGCAGGTGCTCCAGTGGGACCCGGATGTGATCTTCCTGGACTGGAACGGTATGGCTCTTGTCCAGGAAAACTACGCCGTGAATCCGGATTTTTACACCAGCCTCTCCGCTGTGGAAAACGGGCGGCTGTATGCCCAGATCTCCTTCCGCTCCAGCGCCACCAACGCGGAGCTGGCCCTGGCGGACGCCTATTACGCCGGCACGGTCCTCTACCCGGAGCAGTTCGCCGACATCGACCCGGCGGAAAAATTCAACGAGATCTTCCAGGTGATGCTGGGCGTGGAGGATGCGTACAGCCAGTACGCCGCCCAGGGCTATTCCTTTACAAATCTGAAACTGGGGGAGTGACATGAAGCATCCATCTCTCCGGCGGCAGGCCCCGGAGGCCTATGCCCGGCACCAGGGGCGGCGGGCGGCGTTTTTGCTGGCGCTGGCGGCGGCGCTGATGTGTGCCGTGCTGGTCTCTTTGTGGTGCGGGTCCTATGAAACGCCCCTGCCGGAGCTGGTGCGGGGCGTGTTTGGCCGAGCCGGCGACAAAAGCGTCAACACCGTGGTGCGCAATCTCCGCCTGCCACGCATCTGCACCGCGCTGCTGGGCGGCGCGGGGCTGGGCATTGCCGGCTGCGTGCTGCAATCCGTACTGCGCAATCCTCTGGCCTCTGCCTCCACCCTGGGCATCTCCCAGGGGGCCAGCTTCGGCGCCGCCTTTGCCATCATCGTGCTGGGCGCCGGTATCCAGTCCGGCAGCAGCGCCTCCGGTGCCATGTCCTTCACCTCTCCCGTCACCATCAGCGTGTGCGCCTTCGTGTGCAGCATGGCGGTGTCGCTGGTGATCCTGGCCCTGTCCCGGCTGCGGACCATCACGCCGGAGGCCATGGTGCTGGCGGGCGTGGCCCTCAGTTCCCTGTTTTCCGGTGCGTCCACCTTGCTGCAATACTTCGCCGACGATGTGCAGCTGTCCAGCATTGTGTTCTGGACCTTCGGTGACCTGGGCCGCACCTCCTGGCGGGAGGTTCGCATCATGACGGCGGTGGTCCTGGCGGCCACGGCGGTCTTTCTTTTGAACCGCTGGAACTACAACGCCCTGGAAAGCGGCGAGCACACCGCCGTCAGCCTGGGGGTCCATGTGGCGGGCCTGCGGCTATGGAACGTGCTGCTGTGCTCTCTGGTCTGCTCCGTGGTGGTGGCCTATGTGGGCGTCATCAATTTCATCGGCTTGGTGTCCCCCCACCTGGTGCGGCGGGTGATAGGCGGCAATTACTGCTGGCTGCTGCCGGGCTCCGCCCTCATGGGAGCGCTGCTGCTTCTTTTGGGGGACCTGGCGGCCCGGCAGCTTCTGGCTCCCGTGGTGCTGCCCATTGGCGCTATCACCTCCTTTTTGGGGGCGCCGCTGTTTTTGTACATGCTGTTCAAGGGGAGGGACCGGCTGTGATGACCGTGGAACACCTGTGCTTTTCCTATCCCTGCGGGCGGAAAATTCTGGAGGACATCTCCTTCACCGCGGACGCTGGGGAATGTCTGGCGGTGCTGGGCAACAACGGTGCCGGCAAAAGCACTCTCCTCA
Source organism: uncultured Dysosmobacter sp. (assembly GCA_934590165.1). Taxonomy (GTDB): domain Bacteria; phylum Bacillota; class Clostridia; order Oscillospirales; family Oscillospiraceae; genus Oscillibacter. The sequence goes on from CAKTOO010000011.1 coordinate 60,723, forward strand.
AGTGCTTCAGCCATATTCTGCGGCCCCAGTCCGGCCGGGTGCTGATGGACGGGCGGGATATCCTGTCCCTGTCTCTGGGGGAGCTGGCCCGGGAAGCGGCTCTCATGACCCAAAGCACGCCATCCACCCGGCTGACGGTGTACGATACGCTGCTGCTGGGCCGGAAGCCCTATATGAAGTGGGGCGTCAGCCAGCATGACCGTGCGGTGGTGGGAGACCTTCTGCGGCAGCTGGAGCTGGAGCCCTTTTCCATGCGGTATCTGGATCAGCTCTCCGGCGGCGAACAGCAAAAGATCCTGCTGGCCCGTGCCCTGGTCCAGGAACCGAAGCTGCTGCTTCTGGACGAGCCCACCAGCAGTCTGGACCTGAAAAACCAATACGAGGTGCTGGGACTGGTGCGGCGCTTTTGCCGTGAGCGGGGCATCACCGCCATACTGGTCATCCACGACCTGAACCTGGCCCTGCGGTTCTGTGACCGCTTTTTGTTTCTCCACGGCGGCAGGGTCCTTGCCTGCGGCGGACCGGCGGCAGTGACGCCGGAAAATATCCGGGCCGTTTACGGCATGGACGCCGCGGTGGAGCAGGTCCGGGGCGTGCCGGTGGTCATTCCGGCGTTATAAATCCAAAAAGAGACGGGTCTCCCGTCTCTTTTTTTCTGGGGGCCACCGGAAATTTTCAAACTGTTGAAGAATTGCATGGTCCCATTTCGTACTATGATCATCAAGGGGCGAAAGGAGGTGGCGGCGCGGCGTGGCTGATTGGACAAAAGAATCCTTTTCCCGGCTGGTGGAGCAGTATGAGCGGCTGGTGTACACCATCTGCTTTCAACTGGTGCGGGATGCCCCGGCGGCGGAGGACCTGACCCAGGACACCTTTCTGGCCGCCTACCTTCACCGGGACACCATGCCGGCGGGCTACGAGCGGCAGTGGCTGGGGCGCATCGCCGCCAACAAGGCCAAGGACCACCTGCAAAGCGCCTGGAACCGGCGCACGGTCCTGCCGGGAGACGAGGCGATGCCTCCCGGACTGTCTCCCCCCACAGAGGAGATCGCCATCGCCCAGAGCGAGGCGGCGGACATCGCCGCCCTCATCGACCGGATGCGGGAGCCCTACCGCCCCGTGTGCAGGCTGTGCCTGCTGGAGGAGCGGTCGCCGGAGGAGGCGGCCCTGGCCTTGGGCCGGCCGGTGAAGACCATACATACACAGCTGGCCCGGGGAAAGCGGCTTTTGCGGGAGCAGCTGGAAAGGAGAGAACGCCATGGAACTGTTTGACCCCTCGGGCCACTTGACGGACCATGCCCTGCTGGCCCTGGTACAAAACGAAGAATTTGACGAGCTTGCCCGGCTGGAACTGGCGGAGCACCTGTCCTACTGTGACCGGTGCCTCCAGCGGTACACCGCCCTGCTGGCGGACGCCCCCCTGCTGGCCCCCGCCCACAGCTGCCGGGAGAGCCTGTGGCGCCGCGTTCGGAGCAGGACCCTCCGCCTCCTCACCAGCCGGTACGCCACGGCGGCGGCCGCCGTAGCACTGGCGCTGACGGTACTGTGGGGCAGCGCCGCGGTTTCCATTCCCCAGCGGAGGCCGGCTCTGCCGGAGGTCCACCAACAGCTCCAGCGCTGGCCGGAGCGGTGGAGCGACTCTCTGGACGGTGCCCTCTCCCGGTTCAACAATATGTTTGATGATCTCGGCGGCGCCGCCATCCGGTCCGCCCAAGGAGGAAACTCATGAAACGAAAACAAGGACTTTTATTTTTCATCAGCTCCTGCATCCCTGGCTGCGGCCAGATGCACCAGGGCTACATGAAGCGGGGCATGTCCCTGCTGACGGTCTTCTGCGGTATCTTCGCCATTGCCGTCTTTTTGGAGATCGGCGCCCTGGCGGTGCTGATGGTGCCTGTCTGGCTGTACGCCTTTTTTGACAGCTACAACCTCCGCACCCAGCTGGACGGGGGCGCCGCTCCGGTGGACGCTTTCCTTCTGGGGCTGGACCAGGTGGACGGAGAGAAAATGGCCATTCTCTGCCGCAAACGCCACAGCCTGGTGGGCTGGGGACTGGTGGTGCTGGGAGGGTATATTCTCTACACCACTGTGGCACGCTGGGCGGTGGACTTCCTGGGGCAATTCTTTGATTCCTGGTGGCTGTACAGCATCCTGCTCCGCGACGTGCCCCGGCTGGCAGTGACCATCGGTATCATCGCCCTGGGTATCTGGTTCATCCGGGGCCCCAAGGCCCCGCCCGCGGGCGACATCCCCGCCTTTACCCCGCCGCAGGAAGACCAGGAGGACGGCCATGGAGAAGACTGACGCCGCTTTCCGGCCCTGCTGTCGGGTGGGCACCTTTACCTTTGGCATCGTGCTGGTGGTATCCGGCGCGGCCATGCTGGTGTCCATGTTTTTTCCACAGTTGGAATTCACCTGGCTGCTGCAGCTGTCCCCCCTGGCCCTCATCAGCCTGGGGGTGGAGACCCTTCTGGCCGCCCGGGGTGGCGGTAGGGTGAAATACGACTGGGTGGGCATGGTCCTGTGCTTCCTCATCGTGTGCGCTTCCCTGGTACTGTTTGCCGCCGCCTGGTGGCTGGTCCATTGTCCCGACAGCGTTTTTTATTGAACACGGCGGGTGCTTTTCCTTTTGTGAAAGCACCCGCTTTCCTTTTGGCGCTGTCTCCTGTATAATAAGCCTTACTCAACAAGGAAACGAGGTCTTTTCATGGAGCAGGTATTTCCCATGCAGGTGGTCGCCCGCATCCGCAGCGACTTTTCCTCCAAGTTCGGCGTGCCCCGGCAAAGCGGGCTGGTGGACGCCCTGGAGGCCGCCGTGGTCTTTGAGCCGGAATTCCGGAACCCCGACGCTGTCCGGGGCCTGGAGGGCTTTTCCCACATCTGGCTCATCTGGGCCTTTCACCAGGCGGTGCGGGACACCTGGTCGCCCACGGTGCGGCCGCCCCGGCTGGGAGGCAACGTCCGCATGGGGGTGTTCGCCACCCGCTCTCCCTTCCGGCCCAATCCCATTGGCCTTTCCTCCGTGCGGCTGGAGCGGGTGGAGCTGACGGCGGACCTGGGGCCGGTGCTCCATGTGCGGGGCGCCGACCTGGTGGACGGCACGCCCATCTTTGACATCAAGCCCTACATTCCCTACGGCGACAGCCACCCGGACGCCGTGGGGGGCTTTGCCAGTGCTCCCGCCGGGGAGACGCTGACGGTGGTCATCCCCCCGGCGCTGCTGGAAAAGGTGCCGGAAGGCCGCCGGGAGGCCCTGCGGGGCGTGCTGGCCCAGGACCCCCGCCCCCACTACCAAGACGACCCGGACCGGGTCTACGGCTTCACCTTCGCCGGCATGGAGGTCCGCTTCTCTGTGGCGGGAGGGGTGCTGACCATCCGGGAGATTATCCCCCAATGACAAACAAAGGACCGCAGGCAAAGCCTGTGGTCCCTTGCTTTTTAAAATAATCCCTCCGGGATGCGGATATCCGCCCGGGGCACCTTGTCCCAGTCAAAGTCCGCCAGCAGCGCCCGGGCGCTTTTCGGCGACGCCGAGGGGTTGAAGCCCGCCAGGTACGCCAGCTTGCCCAGCACCTCTTCCGGGGTGCAGCGGCCCTGCAAAACGTCCAGCCCTGCGTCGGCATTGCGCTTGCTGAGGCGGCGGCCGTCAGTGGAAAGGAGCAGGGGGAAGTGAAAAAAGGTCGGCACCGGCAGGTCCAGCAGGCGGTACAGCAGCAGCTGCCGGGGTGTGGAGTTCAGCAGGTCCGCGCCCCGGACCACCTCCGTGACGCCCATGGCGGCGTCATCCACCACCACCGCCAACTGGTAGGCGAACATCCCGTCGGACCGCCGCAGGAGGAAGTCGCCGCAATCCCTTGCGAGATTTTCCCTGTAAAGCCCCATGTGGCCGTCTGTAAAGGCCATCTCCTCGTCAGGCACCCGCAGCCGCAGGGCCGGTTCCCGCCCTGTCAGGCGCCGCTTTTCCGCCGCCTGGGCGGCTGTCAAGCGGCGGCAGGTGCCGGCGTAGACCACTTGCCCGTCCTCCCGGTGGGGGGCGCTGGCGGCGTGGAGCTCCGCCCGGGTGCAAAAGCACGGATACACCAGCCCCATCCCCTTCAGCTTTTGAAGGGCCGCCTGGTACAAAGCCGTCCGCTCACTTTGATAATACGGCCCGTCGGGGCCGCCCACCGTGGGCCCTTGGTCCCAGTTCAGCCCCAGCCAGCGGAGGTCCGCCTCCATCTGGTCGGCATACCGCCGGGGACAGCGGGCGGTGTCCAAGTCCTCGATGCGCAGCACCACCTGTCCCCCCTGCTGCCGGGCGCTGAGCCAGGCCAACAGGCAGCACAGGATGTTGCCCAGATGGATGCGCCCGCTGGGAGAGGGGGCAAACCGTCCCACCATGTCCGTCACGTCCTTTCAGTGAAAAAGCGGGGAGGCGCCCCGCTTTTTCACACATTCAGCTTTTCTTTATTCACGGTTTTGAACATCGTCATCAGCAAAATTTTCACATCAAAGAGGATATTCCAGTTTTCGATGTAATAGAGGTCATGCTCGATGCGGTCCTGAATGGAGGTGTCGCCCCGGAGGCCGTTCACCTGGGCCCAGCCGGTGATGCCGGGCCGCACCTGGTGCTTGACCATGTAGCGGGGAATTTCCTCCTTGAACTGCTCCACGTAATGGGGCACCTCCGGCCGGGGGCCCACCAGGCTCATATCCCCCTTCAGGACGTTGAAAAACTGGGGCAGCTCGTCGATGGAGCATTTGCGGATGAACGAGCCGAAAGCGGTCTTCCGGGGGTCTTCATTGGTGCTCCAGCCGGTCTGCTCCCGGGCATTCACCCGCATGGAGCGGAATTTGTACATGTAAAATTCCTTTTTGTCCTTGCCCACCCGCAGCTGCTTGAAAATGATGGGGCCGGGAGAGGACAGCTTCACCCCCACCGCCGCGATCAGCATCAGCGGTGAGGTCAGCACAATGAGCGCCAAAGCGCCCGCGATGTCAAAAGCCCGCTTCACGAAAGCGTTGCCGATGTTGTCCAGTGGGATGCGCCGCAGGTTGATCATGGGCAGGCCGTCGATGTTGTCCACCTGGGGATTGGAGGGGATGTACGCCGCGTAAAAGGGGATAACGGAGGCCTTCGTGCCGGTTTTTTCGCAGGCGGCGATGATCTTCGGCATCCTGCTTTCATCCGGGGCGTCAACCGCCACCACCACCTCGTCCGGGGCATAGGTATCCAGCACCTGCTCCAGCTGCGCGTATGTGCCGAGACGGGGCAGGTCCTTCCAGCCACTGCCGTCCGCCACGTAGCCATCCACCTGAAAGCCCAGATTTTTGTCCGTCCGAATCTTGCCGAGATAACGCTCCGCCATGGGGCCGCAGCCAATGAGCACCACATGCTTTTGGTTATAGCCCATGCGCCGGTAGCGCCGCAGGAGCAGGCGCATGGCGGCCCGCTTGCTCAGCAGCAGGAGCGAACTCACCAAGAAGAAAAATACCAGCGTCCAGCGGGACATATGCTCCAGCCGGAACACAAACAAGCCGGCCATGAGGCAGATGGTATCCAAAATGTTGGCGCAGAGGAACCGTGCCGCCTCCCGGTGAAAGCGGATAGAGCGGTACGAGCTGTACAGACCCGCCATGGCGTAGGAAAGCAGGCACAGCGCCACGGCGACGGCGGCCAGCCTGACATAGTAAGAAAACGGGATGCCCTCGATGCCGTTGAATACATAAAAGCGGATCCAGTAGGCCACCATCATGGACAAGAACACCAGCAGCCCGTCGGAGAACACATGCAGCTGATTCAAAAGCCGCTGATTTTCCTTGATCATGACAGTGCTCCTTTACGAGATCAAACTTCGTCTCTATTGTACTCATTCCGTCACTTTCTGTCAAATTTCTTGCAAAGGCAATTGCTTCCACCTATAATGAAATATCATGATACCTTTACAAGGAGGTGCTGCCATGCCGGGTACCGTACTGTTCGTGGCGTCCACCTGGTCCCACATCGTCAATTTTCACCTGCCCTATCTCCGCGCCTTTCGGCAAATGGGCTGGACAGTCCACGCCGCCTGCGGCGGCGAGCAGCGGGATATTCCCGAAGCAGACCTTTGCTGCCAGCTCCCCTTTGAAAAAAAGATGACCTCCCCCGCTAACTTCCGGGCCCAGGCCCTGCTGCGGCGGCTGATGCACGCCCAGAGGTACGACCTGGTATGCGTCCACACCTCCCTGGCGGCCTTTTTCACCCGGCTGGCAGCAGCCAGCCTCCGTCCGCGGCCAATCCTGGTGAACATGGCCCACGGCTATCTGTTCGACGACCATACCCCCGCCCTGAAGCGGACCCTCCTGCTGGCCGCCGAGCGCATGACGGCCCCTCAGACGGATCTGCTGCTGACCATGAACCGCTGGGACTATAATACCGCCCAAGCATACCACCTGGGGAAGCGCATTGCGAACATTCCCGGCGTGGGCGTGGACTTTGACCGGCTTACTCCCCTTTCCCCGGCGGAGCGGGCCGCCGGCCGGGAACACCTGGGCCTCAGCCCGGAGGATCTTCTGCTGCTGTACGCCGCGGAGTTCTCTTCCCGGAAAAACCAGGCGGCCCTGCTGCGGGCGCTGCCGCTGCTGCCGGAGCGGGTGAAGCTGGCCCTGCCGGGCCAGGGCGCCCTGCTGGAGGAGTGCCGGTCCCTGACCCGCCGCCTGGGGGTGGAGCAGCGGGTGTTGTTCCCCGGCTACGTATCCCCTATGGGGCCCTGGTACGCCATGGCGGACGCCGCCGTGTCCGCCAGCCGGTCCGAGGGGCTGCCCTTCAATATTATGGAGGCCATGCACGCGGGGCTTCCCGTGGTGGCCAGCGCCGTGAAGGGCCACACAGACCTCATCACCGACGGCCAGTCCGGCTTGCTGTATCCCTACGATGACGAAGCCGCCTTTGCGGCTGCCGTCCGCCGCCTGCTGGCGTCACCGGAAGAGGCCGCCGCCTTGGGTGCCGCCGCCCGGGAGGCGGTGGAGGCCTACCGCCTGGACCAGGTGCTGCCGCAGGTGATGGACCTCTATCTCTCCGCCGGGAAGCGGTGACGGTCCCGCGAATACACCAATGCCCCGCGCCTTGCGGCGCAGGGGCATTTTTTTGTTTTTCGGCCATTCTTTACAGGGAAATAGTTGAAAAAGCGGGATAACGTGTATATAATATTATGCTGTTAAATTATGTGATATAGGAGTGAAGTTCCTTGGCTAAATTCCAACGCCCCGCCGCTCCCGTCTCCCGAGACCTGCTGGGAGCGGTCTATCCCTACCTCCTGCCGGTGCTGCTGTTTCTGGCGGTAACGGCTATCAGCCGCCAGTTCGCCGTCGGCTTCGCCGTGGTTTGTATCCTCCTGGCCCTGGGCCGGACGCCCCTGGGTCAGCTGCGCCGCCGCTTCTCCCCTCTGACGGCGGCGGTGGTCCTGTACTCCCTGGTATACCTGGCCTCCGGCCTGTGGTGCCATTTCGGCAGCTACGCCGCCCGGGAGAGCGTCAAGATGCTCATCGCCCTGGTGGTGTTCGGCCTGGTGCTGGCCCGGACAAAGGAGGACAAGCTCTCCGGGCTGCTGTGGGCCCTGAACGGGATGCTGGCCGTGGTGTCCTTCCTGTGCATCGACGCCGGCAGCTGGCAGTTGCCCACCCGGGGTTTTTCCGCCCTGATGAAGCTGTTCCTCTCCAACTATCCCTTGAGCACCATGGGCTATGAGTCCGGCGTCCGCATCACCGGCATTTTCTCCAACGCCAACGTCTCCGCCGGTATGATCGCCTTTGCGCTGGTGATCTCCCTATACCTGTACAAGACCGCCCAATGCGAAAAGGGCCGGGCGGCCGCCGCCGTGGCGCTGGGGGTGGAGGCTCTGGCCTTCTTCCTGTCCTTCTCCATGGGCGCCATGGCTGCTTTCGCCGTCACCTGCCTGGTGTATGTGCTGTGCTCCGGAAAGGGCCGCCGCCTGCCGCTGTTTTTGCTGATGCTGGAGTGCGTCGTGGTGACGGTGGTCTGCGCCTTCGCCGCGTATCCCTTCCTGGGCACCGGCAGTATCCTGCCGGACCTGCTGGCCTTTGTGTGCGGCGGCGCCATTTGGGCACTGGACCGCTTCGTGGGCCGCAAGGCAGCCGCCGCCCTGGAAGACCGGGGCAAGGTGGTGGCCGTGGCCGGCGGCGTGCTGGCAGCGCTGGCGGTGGTATACGTGGTGCTGGCCATGAATGTCACCGGCGGCACCACGCTGACGGAGGGCGGCTCCCTCTCCCGCGCCATCTATCCCGACGCCGGGGAATACACCGTCACGGTGGACGGCGTGGACGCCCAGGTGCAGATCTACACACAAAACGATGTGCAGCTGATGATGCACACCAATACGGTGCTCTATGAGGGGAGCCTGTCCCAGGCGTCCTTCACCGTACCGGAGGATTCCCGTGTGGTGTGGTTCGTCCTCTCCGGGGACGGCGCCCTGAACGCCGTTACCTTGTCCGACGGCACAAAGCTGCCCCTGGGATACAAGCTGCTGCCGGGCTTTGCCGCCAACCGCTTGCAGGGCTTGAAGGCCAACCAGAACTTCATCCAACGGTTGGTGTTCTTCCGGGACGGCATCCAGCTGTGGAAGCAAAGCCCCATTATCGGCTGGGGCGTGGGCGGCGTGGAAGGCCAGCTGACGAGCGTGCAGAGCTTTTATTACGAGTCCAAATATATTCACAACCAGCTCATTCAGATCATGGATGAAGCAGGCATTCTCGGCCTTGGCTGCTTTTTGTTCCTGCTGGGCAGCGCCATCTGGACGCTGGTCCGCCGCCGGAAGGAGGAGGACCCCCTCCTTGCCATGCTGGCGGCCTGCCTGACCATGATGATCTGCCACTCCATGACGGAGGTGGTCTGGTCCGCCCAGATGTACCAGGTGGTGGTGTACGTCATTTTCGCCGTGCTCATCATCCGCTTTGCTCCGGCCGCAGAGGGCAAGCGTTCCCTGGCCGCGGGCACCGCGCTGGCCGCCATTCTGGGCGCCATCCTGGTGGTGTTCACCGCTCTCCAAGCCAGTTCCCTGCTGGCTGCCAGCTCCTTCCGGGCGGCGGAGGACGAGGACCTGTCCGTCAGCCAGTTCGTGGCCCGGCTGCAAAAGCTGGACCGCATGGAGGTCTATGACGATTCCACTTACCAGATCAACGCCATGGCCAACGCCCTGCAAATGGACAATGTCACCGGCCGGGGCATTGCCGCCGGCTATGCCAAGAAGCTGGAGGCCACCGGAGAGTTTGACAACTGCTATCACGCAGCCGCCTATTATTACCTGCCCCTGCGGGACTTCACGGGCTTCTTCCGGGTCTCCCAGGCGGGCTTGATGCAGGAGGCCTCCAACCCCGACGCGTGGAACAGCATCACAAACCTGTACACCCAGGCCGCCCAGCAGCTGGAGCCGGAGGAACTGGAGGAGTTCCTCCCCGGCATCGCGGACTTCGCCGCAAAGCTGGAGGACTTCAACCACTCCGGCCGGCTGGAGCAGATCGTCCTGAAAGAGGAAAATCAGGCCTTCCTGGACATTGCTGTCTCCCTGACGGAGTCCGGCGCCGACGGTGAGACCGCCTACGGCATTTTGAGCGCCCTGCTGGGCGAATAAGCCCCGGCACAGCGACAGGCCGCCCTTTTGGGCGGCCTGTTTTTTGCGTTTGAAAAAAATTTTTTGAATTGTTGCACGCGAACGTGCAACAATTCGCCTCCGGGCCCTGTATGGTAGAAGCCCAGCAGGGCCGGAGGGGGGTGAGACCATGGAAAAGACCAGTCAGTACCAGCTGAACCAGTGGGCTGCCGAGGACCGCATCCTGCGGGAGGATTTCAACCGGGACAACGCCAATGTGGAGGCGGGCCTGGTGGCTTTGGGAGAGCGGGTGACCGCGGAGGAGGCCGCCCGGCAGGCGGCCGTCAGCGCGGAACAGAACGCCCGGGAGCAGGCCGTCACCAGCGCCAAAAGCCAGCTGGACGCCGCCAAGGCGGATAAGACCGCCCTGGCGGCTCTGCAAGCCCAGGTGGACGCCATGCCTTTCGTGAAGCTGCGGGAGGTCACCACCAGCGCCGCCGCCGTTCAGGTGGATGTGAGCATGAGCGGCATTGATCTGAGCCAGTACGCCTATGTGATGGTGGTGCCCATTTTGTCCTGCAACGAGGCGACTGTATACCTGCGGGTCAACGGGATCTCCGATCTGTATTATGACCACGACAATGTCAGCCGAAATTATCTGCTGTCAATGGTAAACCGGGATAATACGTACTATCATCTGATCCGCCTTTTGGGCACCGGGAGACAGTTAGTATCCATGTATGAGTATGCCGGGTACGTGGGTCATGGCAACAGCAATTACAGCCTGATGCGCTCCAACAGCGGCGTCACGCCCGCCACTGTGCAGACACTGAACTTCCTGACAGAGGATGGCGCCACACAGATCGCGGCAGGCAGCAAAATCACGTTATATGGAGTGAAATTATGACCATTGATGTTCTGGTGTGCCGGGGAGACGGCACGCAGACCCTGGAGCAGCGGGAAGTCCCGGAGGACTATTTCCCGCCTGAAGCGCAGGAAGCGCAATAAGCAGAACAAGGCCCCGCACCTTTCGGTGCGGGGCCTTGTTTGTTACCGTTTGGTAATCAAGTCAACAATGTGACTTTAATTACTTCGCGATGTACAGAGCGGTGTAGTCGCCGTCAGCGTTCTTCACGCCGTAAACGGTGTGAGCGCCGTCATAGTCATTGACCAGAGTCTTGGCAGACACGGACTTGACCTCGTCGACCTTGCCGTCAGCCTTGTACTTCACGACGAAGATGGAAGCATTGTCAGCCATGTAGTACTTAGCATTCTCGCCACCGGAAACGGTGAAGGTGATGACGCCGGCCTTCTGAGAGGCAACGCCGGTCACAGCCAGGACGCTGAAGTCATCGTCGTCGACCTTGCCGGAGGTAATGTTGCTAGCGGTGACCTGGACCCACTCGGTGACGAAGCCGGTCTCAGAGTCGTACTCGATCTCGGTGTACAGGCCCTCGGACAGCTTGGTGGAGGTCACGTCGAACTTGACCTTCTGATCCAGCTTGCCGTTGACAACGGCCTTGTAACGATAGTAATCGTTGTCGCTGGAGTCAGTACCGGCCTTATCGAAGCCAGTGATGTAGATCACGTCGGAGCTGGTAGCGCCGCCCTTGGTGTGGCCGTTGCCCAGGTCAACGAACACATACTCGGCATAGCCTTCCTTGTTCTCGCTGACATAGACGCTGGTATCGGAAGCAGCGGTGACAGCGGGAACGTTCTTGATGCCGGTGTAGACCTTGACGTTGTCATCATCGTCCAGAACCACAAAGATGGTGTCCTTGGTGGCCTTGGAGTCATGGCCCTTGCCAATGTAGGTCTTCAGAGCGGAATCCTTGTAGTCGATGACCTTATCGCCAGCGGTAACAGCCACGGGGGTGTTGTTAGCGGTGGTCAGCTCATACTTGCCGTCCTTCTCGACATACTTGAACCACTTGTTGGTCACGTTGTTCATGTCGGTGCCGGAGACCTTCGTCTTGTCGACCTTGCTGACAGTGATCTCGTCGGCGGAGCCATCGGTGAAGTAGGCATAAGCCACGACCTTGGCCTTGGTGCTCAGCTGGCTGCTGGAAGCGAACTCAGCCACGAAGACATAGTTGTCGTCGGCCTCAACGCCCTTGGCCAGCATGACATAGCCATAGGCATCCAGGTACAGCTCATAGTTTTCCTTGACCTCGTAAGAACGGTCGGAATCGTCATAGGTGGCGGCATACTTGTAGTCGGTGCCGTCCATGGTCACGGAGTCATCAACCACATACTCGGTGACGGTGCCGGTGACCATCTCAGCCTTGGCGATGGACTTGACGTCGCCGTCAGCCACGGTGACGATGACATAGTCCTCGTCAGCGAAAGCGTCCAGGCCGTCCAGATCGTCGGAGGACAGGGTCTTGCTGGCGAAGGGAGCGTCGCACTCGTCGATCTTGTCGATGACCAGCTCTTCGTCGTCCTTGTCATAGTCGCCGTTGACCTGCATCAGGTAGCTGTTGATGACAGTGATGGTGCCCTCGTCCTTGTCGTCATCATAGAAGACCTCGACCAGAACGCCGTTGCCGCCGATCTTGACATCGTTCTTCTTCGCCACGGCGAAGCCAGTCTTCAGGTTGGTGATGTCCTTCTGATCAACGCCGTCGACGGTAGCATACCACTCGGTCTTGTCCAGGTCGACGTTCAGGTCGGCATAGATGGTCTTGCCCTTGACCTCAGAGGTGTAGGTAGCGTCAGCGTCATCAGTGTAGGTGCCGACTTCCTTGTTCTTGATCTTCCAGATAGAAGCGGGACGGCCGAAGTCGTCAGTGGTCTTCTTGGTGGTCAGATCCTTGAAGTACTTCTCGGCAAACTGCAGCTTACCGTCGTCCTTGAACTTGTCTTCCTTATCGGTGGCAAAGACATCCTTAGCCTCGGAGCCGCCGACCACGACCTGGGCGCCATTCACGGTAACGGTAGTCTTGCTGTCGTACTCGACCATGGTGGCCTTCAGGGTGTTCAGAGCATACAGGCAAGCCTCTTCACGGGTGACATACTTGGTGCCGACGAAGCTGTCGTTGCCGTCATCCAGGCCGATGCCGATGGCCTGCTTAGCCACGTTGACGGACCAGTTGGCGCCGGTGTAGCCCTCGATGTCAGCATCATAGCCCAGAGCGCCCAGCAGCATCTTCATGAAGGCATAGCCAGTCAGAGGAGCGGTGGGACGGAAGGTGCCATCAGCATAGCCGTTGATGATGCCCTCCTTGGCGCAGTAGGTGATGTAGCCAGCGAACACGCTGTTAGCGGGCACATCAGAGAAGGGAGCGCTGGAAGCGCTCAGAGCGGAAGCGGTGGTGGGGCCCAGGATCATGTTGCAGATGATCTTGGCAGCAGCGCCACGATTCAGCTCGGTGGTGGGGCGGAAGGAACCGTCGGTATAACCGTCGATGACCTTCAGCTCGGACATCACTTCGATAGCGTCGTCATAAGTGACCTTGTCGCTATCGGTGAAGTCCTTGGCGCCGGCGCTGATGGTGACCAGAGACATGGTCATAACCAGAGCCAGAACCAGAGAAAGGAACTTCTTCATGGGGTTTTCCTCCTTTAAAATTTACCTTCCGGAGACCTGCGGTCCCCTTCCGGCATTTGAAATGTGAACTTCCAAGGAGGTCTTCCCGTCTTTCACGGCACACATACCGTGGCTAGCCGGTCCTGTATCTGCGCCGGGCTGCCGGGGCAAACTCCCTCTTCTGTTCATGTTGCATGATAACAAATCCAATTTTGGATTGCAAGAGGATTTCCGCTTTTGTAACACAGCCGTAACAAAACACCCTACGGTTTTATGGTAACCGTTTCGTCCCGCGGCCTTACCTTATTATAATCATATAAAAAGCGCCCCGGCCAAGCGGCCGGAGCGCTTTGTTTGTTCACTTTACGCGCCGTGAACGGTGACGCCGGACAGGCTGAACCAGCCTCTGCCATCCCGGCAGACGCCGGTCAGGGTCTCCCGCGCCGTCCAGGCGGTGACGGTGGTGTACAGGGGCGCCACGGCACTGTCCTCCAGCAGCAGCACCTCCGCGTCATGGAGGCAGCCCATCCGGGCCGCCCCCACCTCGGCACGGGCAATGATGGACAGGAGCGTGTCATAGGCGCTGTTTTCATAACGGGCGTAATTGTTTTCGCTGCCGGAGGTCCAGGGCATCAAAAAGCTCTCGGCATCATTGCCAAAAGCCCGCACGTCCAGCCCCGCCAGGGTGTACGTCCCCTCCTTCAGAGCCGTCCGCAATTCCTTTTTCGCCACGGCCACCGGCGTCACTGTCACACCCAGCACCTGCTTCCACTGCTGGGCCAGGGCCTGGGCCACAGCGGCATTTTCCGGCGTGTCCTCATACAGGTACTCCAGCTCTCCCAGGTCGGCGCCTCTATCGTAACCTGCGTCCTCCAACAGCTCCCGGGCCTGGGCACAGCGGCCTGTGTAGGTCTCCGGGTCATTGTCCAGCAGGGCGTTGTTCGTGCGGAAATCGCCCTCCCCGCCACCGGGGACACCGGGAGGCACCATACCCTCCGCCGCCCGGGCCGTCACACCGGCCGCCTGGGCCACGGCTTCCCGGTCGATGGCTGTCACCAGTGCCTGACGCACCAGGGGATCGGAAAACACATCCCGGCCGCAGTTCAAAAGGAGCGTATATGTGCCCAAGATCGTGGCAGGCACCCAGTTCTCGTTTTCCGCCAGTTCCGCCATCCGTTCATCCGTCAGGGGCCAGATCAGGTCCACCGCTTCCTCGTCATACAGAGCCTGGGCCTCCTCCGCCGAGTCGGCAAAGCGGAACACCAGCTCCGCCGGACCGGAATGGCTGCCGTAGTACTTGGAATAGTCCGTCAGCGTCAAGGACTCTCCGGCGGTATAGGTTCCGATCTGATAGGGGCCGTTGCTCACCAGCTTTTCCGGCTGGGACCACCATTTTTCCGTCCCCGCCGTACCGGTTTCCGTCTCGGCGGCTTTATTGCGCTCCACCGCCGTGTCCCGCAGGCGAACCACCACGTCCTCCCGCAGGGGGCTGGTGGCTGGAGAGGTGCACACATCCGACAAAAACCAATCATAATCGCCGGTGATCACCACGTCCAGCGTGCTGTCGTTCCGGGCGCTGACTTGCAGCAAGGACGTATCCCCCGTGGCGCGGACCTCGTCATATCCGGCCACAATGGACAAAATGGGAGCGTAGGGCGAGCCGCTGGCCGGGTCCGCCAGCCGCCGCCAGGCATACACAAAGTCCTCCGCCTTCACCGCCCGGCCGTCGGACCATTTGGCGCTGCGGAGACGAAAGGTCCAGGTGACCGTACCGTCGTGGTTATTCTCGGTACTGTAACTTTTGGCCATGCCGTTGGAAACGGCGGCGCTGCCGGATACATCCACCGTCACCCGCATGAGGTTTTCATACAGGTGGGTCACGATGGTCTGGTCCCCCTCTGCCGTGGCGTAAATGGGGTCCAGGCTGGCGGGCTCGCTCCCCAAGCACACCGCCAGGGAAATCCCCTCCTCTTCCTTTTCACAGCCGGCCAGCAGTGAGGCGCATACGGCCAACGCCAGTATAACGGCGGCCCATCGTCTCCAGAGCTTCATGAAATCTCTCCTTATCCTTGGAATAAAGAACAAGGTGCCGCAGGGCAGCACCCAAATTTACATAATAAAGTATTATAAAGAATCCAAGCCGTATTGTAAAGCCGCTCCGGGCAAAAAGTAACAAAATATTACAAAATATTCATAAAGCCCGCCTCCAGCCGCCGGAGAGGCTGCCCTGTGCGCTTTGGAAAATTCTTTTCATAAGCGCTTGACAAGGGCGCTGGATTCCTAGTACAATTTTTATAGAGTATCCTGTGGTTCCTCGGGCATTTTTATGTAAAATTGGCAGATGGCGCTGTCAGAAGGAACCAGACGCCGGCGCGGCCTGTTCAAAGGGGCGCCGGCACAGCAGTGATCCCCCATTTTTTCAGTCAGGCGGCCGCCGCTGCTCCATTCTCATAGTGTCCGGTCAGCCATAAAAAAGGAGGAGATCGACCGCCGCGTTCGCGAGGCCGCTGAGATCCTGGACATTACCCAGTACCTGGAGCGCAAGCCCAA
>CAKTOO010000012.1 GCA_934590165.1 uncultured Dysosmobacter sp.
CCTTATTGGGCGGCGTAGACCTCCGGCTTCAGCACGCCGATATACGGCACGTTCCGGTACTGCTGGGCGTAGTCCAGACCGTAGCCCGTTCCCGCCGGCCCCGTCCGGCGGGAGCCCATTTATTTGAGCGCAAGCGGCCCGAAGTGAATCCGGTCCGCTTCGAGGTTTTGCCTTCGGCAAAACGCTCGGACGCCTGTCGGCGGCGGGCCCTTGGCCCGCTGGTGGACTACGGCCTTATTGGGCGGCGTAGACCTCCGGCTTCAGCACGCCGATATACGGCACGTTCCGGTACTGCTGGGCGTAGTCCAGGCCGTAGCCCACCACGAACTCGTCGGGCACCTCAAATCCGGCCAGGTCGGCGGTGATGGCCTTGGTCCGGCGGGAGGGCTTATCCAGCAGGGTCACGATGGTGATGGAGGCGGCGCCCTTGGTCATGAAATACTCCTTCAAAAATGCCAGGGTATTGCCGGAGTCCAAAATATCCTCCACGATGATGAGGTGCCGGCCGGTGATGTCCTGCTGGAGGTCATGGGTGATCTGCACCCGGCCGGAGGAGGTGGTGGCGTTCTCATAAGAGCTGACGGCAATGAACTCCACATCGCTTTTCAGCTGGCAGGCCCGGACCAGGTCCGCCATGAACACGAAGGACCCCTTCAAAACGCTGAGGAACAGGGGCTTTTTGCCCTGAAAGCGGTCATACAGTTCCTCGCCCATCTCGGTGATGCGGGCCTTCAGCTCTTCTTCCGTCACCAGGGCCTTCAGGATATCTTGCTCCATCTCACTTCTCATGATGATTCTCCTCTGTCTTTTTTATAAAATTTTACAAACACCGTCTGTCCGCCGGGACAGGGTGCGAAATCCGGTTGAACACCGAACACAGGGTCGGCGGCGTGGGCCTCCCCCACCCGCAGCACCGGAAGCGCGTCCCGCTCCTCCGGGGTCAGGCCCCGCTCCGCACAGAGGCGCTTAAAGCTCCTTGGTCCACGGCTGCCAGGCAGCCGCAGCCAGTCGCCGGAACGCCAGGGCGTCACGGTCATGGCCGCTCCCCCCGGCAATCCCATCGGCAGCGCGCCGGGAGAGGCATGGTTGGAAACCATGACGTCCATCCCGCTGAATTCCACGGTACCGCCCACCGCGATGGGTACAGAACCGGGCCGGGCGGGCCGCCGGATAATCTCCAGGGTGTATTTCTTCCGCCGTGCCGTCATACCGTAAGGCAGGGAGACCTCCAGGTCCGTCCGGCGTCCCCGGGCCAGGTCCAGCACCGCCAGCACATGGGCGGCAGTGAAGTCCTTCCGGTGTCCGGCGGTCCGGGCCAGCAGCTGCAGCACTGCCCGCTCCGCCACCGCCCGGGGTACATCCGTCAGCATCAGGCAGGGCACGGAAATGCCGTCCGGCAGCTCTTTCACCTGGTCCATGAGGCCCCTTGCCATGGATTCCAGCGCGTCGCTCTCCTCCCGCAAAATGGCGGAGGTCCGGGCGATATTCTCCGTGCACTTGGGATTGATCTGCCGCAGCACCGGCATTACGGAACCCCGCAAGGCGTTCCGGGCCGCGACGTCGGGGTCGGCATTGGTAGCGTCCTCCACATGGGGCACGCCGTGGGCGGCGGCGTAATCCGCCAGTTCCGCCCGGGGAATGCGCAGGAAGGGGCGGCAGACCTTCCCCCGCACCTGGGGGATACCCGCCAGTCCCGCCGAGCCGGTGCCGCGAATCAGGTTCAGCAGCACCGTCTCCGCGTTGTCATCGGCGTGGTGGGCGGTGAAAATGGCGTCATAGTTGCCGTCCTCCGCCGCCTTGTTCAAAAAATCGTACCGGAGCCGCCGGGCGGCCTCTTCCACGGAAAGTCCGTCCTGTTCCGCCAGAGCGCGGGTATCGCCGCCTCCAGAAAGGAAGGGAATTCCACGGGCGGCGCAGTAATCCCGGACGAACTGTTCATCCCGGTCCGCCTCCGCTCCCCGCAGCCGGTGGTTAAAATGGGCGGCGGTGACGGAAAATCCCCTTTGGCGGCACAGGAAATCCAATAAGCACATGGAATCCAGTCCGCCGGACACGGCGCACAGCACCTTTCCCCCCGCGGGAAATTGCCCGCGCAGAAAGACCCCGGCGGAGGCCAGCTCATTCATCGTCCCCATAGCGGTTATCCAGCGTGGCGAAGGTGGTGTACTCCGGCATCCACCGCAGTTCCACCTTGCCGGTCTCGCCGTGGCGGTTCTTGGCCACGATGCACTCGGCGATGTTGTGCTTTTCCGAGTCCTCATTATAATAGTCGTCCCGGTACAAAAACAGAACGATGTCCGCGTCCTGCTCGATGGCGCCGGATTCCCGGAGGTCCGACAGCATGGGCCGCTTGTCATCCCGCTTTTCGTTGGCACGGGAAAGCTGGCTCAGGCAGATGACGGGAATGTTCAGCTCCTTGGCCATGATCTTCAGCATACGGGACATGTCGCTGACCACCTGCTGGCGGCTCTCACCGCCGCCGCTTTTGCCCCCGGCGGAGGTCATCAATTGCAGATAGTCGATGACCACCAGTCCCAGATTGTCCAGACGGCGGCACTTGGCGTTCATGTCCGCCACGGACAGCATGGGGTTGTCATCGATGCGGATGTCCACCTTGTTCAAAATGGTGGCGGCGCCGGCGATCTTCTCCCAGTCCGTCTCCCGGAGGGAGCCGGTCTTCAGGCGGTTGTTCTCCACGCAGGCCTCGGAGGACAGCAGGCGCATGGCCAGCTGCTCCCGGGACATTTCCAGGGAGAAGACCGCCACGGTCTTCTGTGTGCTCTTGGCCACGTTCAGGGCGATGTTCAGCGCAAAGGAGGTCTTGCCCATGCCGGGGCGGGCGGCCAGCAGGATGAGGTCCGACTTGTTGAGGCCGGTGATCTTCTGGTCCACGGCGGAAAGGCCGGTGGAAAGGCCCGGCAGATGGTTCTCACTCTCGCTCATCTCGCTGAGGCGGTCCAGCACATCCGGCAGCACCTGCCGCAGCGGCACCATGTCCTGGGCGCTCTGTCCCCGGCGGACGGCATACACTTTCTGCTCCGCGATCTCCAGGATGTCTCCGGCCTCGCCCACGCCTTCCTGGACCATGGCGGTGATCTCCGCCGCCGCCTGGGCCACGCCCCGCAGCAGGGCCTTGTCCCGGACGATGGCCACATACTCCATGACGTTGGCGCTGGTGGGGGTGATCTCCATCAGCTGGGCCAGGTAGGAGCGGGTGGTGTTTTCGTCATAGGTGCCGGCCTTCTGCATCTCCTCGCAAACGGTGATACCGTCGATGGGCCGGGCATAGGTGAACATGGAGTAGATGGTCTCAAAGATTTCCCGGTTCTGCCGCAGATAGAAGTCCGCCGGGCGCAGCTTGTCCATCACATCCTTGACGCATTCAGGGTCGATGAGCATGGAGCCCAGCACGGCCTGCTCTCCCTCCAGGGAGTGGGGCATCTGCCGCAGCAGCAGGTCTTCATTTGCCATGGGCGTTCACCTCCAATGGGTTTTCAATGAAAAGCTTACTTTTCCTCAAACACGGACACATACACGGTGCCCACGACCTCGAAGCCCAGCTTGGCCTTCACCTGGTAGCTGCCGAAGGCCTTGATGGGCTCGTCCAGCACCAGCTTCTGCTTGGGAATGTCAATGCTGAACTGGGCCTTCAATCCCTCGGAGATCTCCTTGGTGGTGACGGCACCGAACAGGCGGCCGCCGTTGCCGGCCTTGGCGGTGAGCTTCACCATGCACTCCTTCAGCTTCTCGGCGGTGGCTTCGGCCTCCGCCTTCTGGCGGGCCTCCTCGGCCTTGCGGGCCTTCTCCTTCAGGTTCATGGTGTTGATGGCGTCGGCGGTGGCGGCGATGGCCAGCTTCCGGGGCAGGAGGAAATTGCGGGCATAGCCCTCGGATACCTCCACCATTTGGCCTTTCTTGCCCTGGCCCTTCACGTCCTGCTGTAAAATCACTTTCATAATTACTTTCTCCTTTTAATCATTTATTTTTCAAAATAGTCATCGATGGCCTGGCACAGCTGCTCCCGCACGGTCAGCGGGTCGCCGTTTTCCACACGGCCGCCGGCGGTGGTGGAATTGCCGCCGCCGCCCAGAGCCTCCAGGATCACCTGAACATTGATCTCGCCCAGAGAACGGGCGGACATCTGCACATCCTCCCCATTGCGGAACAGCACGAAGGAGGCCTTCACGCCCTTGAGGCCCAGCAGCTCGTCCGCCGCCTGGGCGGCCGCCACCCGGTCCACGCCGTCCTGGGGGATGACGGCGATGGCGAAGCAGTCCCGGTACATCTCCGCCCGGCGGATGATGTCGTACCGGGAGACCATTTCGCTGAGGTTATTCTGGAACAGGCGCTGGACATCGGTGGTGTCCGCGCCGCCCCGCCGCAGGAAGGCCGCCGCCTCAAAGGTACGGCCGCCGGTGCGAAGGGTAAAGTGCTTCGTATCCAGCACGATACCAGCCAGCAGGGATTCCGCCTCCTCCCGCAGGAGGTCCGCCGGCTCCACCAGATACTGCAAAAGCTCCGTCACCAGCTCCGAGGCGGAGGAGGCGTAGGGCTCGTGGAAGCTGAAGGCGGCGTTTTCGATGTAGCTGGCGGCCCGGCGGTGGTGGTCGATGACGGCCACCCGGTTGCAGGACTCCAGCAGCTGGGCACTCTCCACCATGTCAGGGCGGTTGGTGTCCACCACGATCAACAGGGCGCCGGGCTGCATCTTCAAAAAGGCCTCGCCGCCGGAGACGAACACATTCTCATACTCCGGCAGGGCTTTCAGCTTTTGCAGCAGCGCCTGGGCGGCGTTATGCTCCTCGTTAATGACGATCTGCGCCCGCTTGCCCCGCTTCCGTGCCACGCAGCAAAGGCCCGCCGCGGCACCCACGGCATCCATGTCCGCGAAGCTGTGGCCCATGATGTAGATCTCCGTGGCGTCCATCACCAGTTCGTTGAGGGCATTGGCCATGACCCGGGACTTCACCTTTGTGCGCTTTTCCGTGGTCTTGGCCCGGCCGCCGTAAAACTCGAAGTCCACCTTGTTGCGGACCACCGCCTGGTCGCCGCCCCGGCTCAGAGCCATCTCTACGGACAGGTTGGCGTTTTTGTACAGCTCCGCCATGGTGTCCGCGTCCTTACCCACGCCGATGGACAGCGTGGGGTGGACACCCTCGCCCACCTTGATGTCCCGGATGGCATCCAGCACGGAGAACCGCTCCGCCGCGAAATGCTCGTAGTGCTGCTCCTCAAAGATGAACAGGTAGTGGTCCCGCTCCGTTTTCAGCAGGGGGCCCCCGGCCCAGGAGGCCCAGCTATTGAGCTTTTCGTCGATCTGGGCCAGCACAGCGCTGCGCTGGGTATCGGCGCAGGCCTTCATGAGGTCGTCGTAGTTATCGATCATGAGGATGGCCACCACGGGACGGGTCGCCGTGTACTTTTCCCGCAGCTCATCGGCCTCGGTGGTATCCACCCAGTAGGTGGTGGCCACCAGGTTCTGCTCGCCGCCCCGGCCCTTGGCCCGGACCAGGCTGCCGTACACACGGAAATGGCGGCTGTTCATCTTCACCCGTTCGGGGCACTCCTGCTTGCCCTCCAACAGCCACTGGACGGGAAAATCCGGCACAGCGTCATCCACCCGCATTTCAAACAGGTGCTCCCGCACACCGGCCAGCTGGAGGAAATTTTCATTGCTCCAGATGATCTCGCCGGTGTCCGGCCGGAAGACCATGATGGGCAGGGGGGAATTGATGAGGGTGGATTTGCTGGCAGTGTCCACACTGCCGGTCAGATTGTCGATATACTGAAGGACTCCCTGGCGCCGTTTCTTGTTGGACTTGGTGAAATAAACATACAGTCCCAGCGTGGCGCAGCCCTCCGCCAGGGCCAGTAGGGGGCTTACCGTGGCCGTGGCGGCGCAGAAAGCGGCCATGCACAGAAAATACAGCTGCAAATTGGGCTCCAGCAGGCGGGAGAGTTTCTTATTGCTCATTCCAAAGTCTCCTTTATCCCGTTTTCCGGTGCGCATACTGATAGATTTTATAAGTATAGCATTTTTGCGGGATTCACGCAATGGAAAAAGGCGAAAAAGCGGTGCCTGTCCAGCACCGCTTTTTGGAAAGATGTGATTCACCCCCGCCGGCAGGCCCGCAGCAGCAAAAGGTTCAGCCCCAGTCCCGCCAGGGCCACAGCCGCCGCAGGAAAGCCCAGGCGTTCCATTCCAACCGCCGCCTGCAGCTCACTGCTGGCAAAGGACCCCAGTGCAATGCCAATATTGCCCGCCACCGAAAGGGTGGAGGCGCAGAGGTTCATGGCATAGGGGTGTTCCCGCTTTGCCAGGGCCAGGGCATGGACCTGGACCGGCGTGCTGATCGCATACATCAAAAGGCACATACCCAGCACGGAGGCGATCCCCACCCAGCGGCCCCGCAGCAGGAAGGGCATGGCAAAAAACAGCACCGCCTGCATGACCAGCACCACCGGCGTTTTGGAAACGCCGTCCCGCTCTCCCAGCCATCCGGCCAGCAGGTTGCTGGTCACGCAGCAAAGGCCCACCACCATCAAAAGCGGACTGACAGCGTCCTCTCCCACGCCCAAGACATCCGTCAGAATGGGGGTCAGGTACGTGTAGACCACATACGTGGCAGCGTAGCAGGCGATGGTCATCAGCACGCACAGGGAATAGCGCCGGTCCCGCAGCACCGCAAACTGCCTGAGAAAGCCGGAGCCTCCGGCGGAGGCGCCACTGCGGGGCAGCGTCCGGAGCAGCACCGGCAGCAGCAGGACTCCCACCGCCACAATGACCGCGAAGGCCGCCCGCCAGCCCAGCAGGCGGCAGATGGTCTTGTTCAGCGGATTGCCCACCACCGTTGCCAGGGACATGCCCGCGTAGACCATGGACACCGCCTTGGCCGTATGCTCCGGCGGCGTCACCTCTCCCACAAACAGCAGCGCCACCGCCGTCAGCGTGCCGGTGAGCACCGCCGCCAGCGCCCGGGCGGCATACAGCACCCACAGGTTGGGGGCCAACATGCTCAGGGCGTTGGCCCCCAGGAAAAGGCCCATCAGCACCATCAACAGCCGGAACCGGGGCACCCGGCCCGTGGCCGCGGTGACAATGGGCGTACCCACGGCGTAGCCCGCGGCGAACACGCCCACCAGCTTGCCGACAGCCCCCAGGGAAGCGTTCAGCCCCTCGGCAATGTCCGGCAGGATGGCCACTACCACATATTCACAGGACCCCAGCACAAAGCCCAGGGCCATTAAGGTCAGCACCGGCGCCGTGAAAAAGCGTCCCGAGTCGGCGGTCTTTTCTTCCATGATCGTTCCTCCCATTCCGTGTACGCACACAGGGTTTCTCCAAAAGCAGGGGACCTACGTCCCCGTTTTGGCTTCATATGGTCTCCGCGTTTAAAATTGGACTGTCCGGGTAAAAAAATTCCTGTTCCGGCGGCTTGTGCTCCAGCACCATCTGAAACAGCACAGACAGCGCCTGATAACTCTGGTAAGTGAGATTTTGGTCGATGCTGAAGTCCACCTGCCCCGTCTGCAAAAAGGCGCGGATCTCCGGGCCGCCGTCGTGGGCCAGGACCCGGACCCGCCCCTCCTTCCCGGCCCGGCGGATGGCCACCACGCAGGCCGGCACACTGAGGTTGGCCATGTACACCAGCTTCAGCTCCGGCTCCTCCTCCAGAGCGCGGCTCACCGCCGCCAGCGTCAGATCATAGTCGTTGCGGGTGATAGCCACCCGGAAATCACTGTCAGAAAAGCCCAGCTCCTCCAGCCGCTCCATAAAGCCGTCCACCCGGGCCTTGTGGCTGACATACTCCGGTCCGGCGTAAACCAGCAGCAGCCGGTCGCCGGGACAGCAGAATTTGGAGGCGATCTCTCCGGCGATGCGTCCGGCCCGGTGGGCGTCCTCTCCCACGTAGCAAAGCCGCCGGGCGCCGGTAATATCCGAGTTGAATGTCACCACGGGGATATGGCGCTCCGCCAGCTCCTGGAGCTTTTTCCGCGCCGCCTCGGTATCAGAAGCGCACAGGGCCACGCCGTCCACACCCTCCGCTGCCAAACGGTCCAGAATGTCCAGGCAGGCTTCCGTGTCCCCCAGGGGATATTCCTCAACGGCAATGTGCAGGTTGTAATCCCTGCGCTCCTCCCGAAAGCGGTAAATGCCCAGGGAAATAGCCCGGCCCACATACCCCTCCCAGGTGGGCTGCACCACGGCAAAGCGCCGGGTCGTGCCGCTGGTGGCCAGAGCGCTGGCCATGTGGTTGGGGCGGTAATCCAGCTCCTCCATCACCCGGAGGACCCGCTCCCGCACCTCGGCCTTCACATATGGGCGGTCGTGAAGTACCCGGTCCACCGTGCCGATGGACACGCCGGCCTTTTCCGCGATCATCTTAATTGTCGCCCGCATATCCCTTCCCCTTTCTTTCTGTTAGCGTACACATAATAACACATTTCATGAAGATGTCAAGCTGGTATTTTCCACAGTTTTTCATAGAGAGAAAGCTGGAAAGAAAAATGTATACAAATCCGGTTTCCTGTGCTATACTATATTAACAACTGCGTTGAGGAGCAGCCGCTTCTCCGCTTTTTCCAGTATTTCACCGGTCCGGGCTGTGCTTTCCGCTCCGGTCAAATAGAGTATAATTTCACAGTGAGCAGCCGAAATGACGTCACCATCCTCCCTGCCGGCGAAACGGGGCCGGCAGGGGCACGGGCGTCTTTCTTTGGTGCGCCTTTTTCAGCGCCGCCGCGTCCCTTTTCGTCAGTTTTGTGCTGCCTGTGAAAAACACTACATACGTTTTATGTATCACGAAAAGGAGTATTTCAACACTATGGCAGAAAAACTGAAAATCATTCCTCTCGGCGGTCTGAACGAGATCGGCAAAAACATGACCGCCTACGAGTACGGCGGCGAGATCATCGTGGTGGACTGCGGCATGGCTTTCCCTGGGGACGATATGTACGGCATTGACCTCATTATCCCCGATGTCAGCTATCTCATCAAAAACCGCGCCCGCATCCGGGGCCTGTTCATCACCCACGGCCACGAGGACCACGTGGGCGCCATTCCCTACGTGCTCAAGCAGGTGAACATGCCCATCTACTGCACCCGCTTCACCGCCGGCCTCATCAAGCTGAAGCTGGAGGAGCACGGCCTGGTGAAAAGCACGAAGCTCATCACCGTGGAGCCCGGCAAGACCGTTCGGGCCGGCAAGTTCACCGTGGAGTTCATCCATGTGAACCACTCCATTGCCGACTCCGTGGCCTTCGCCATCCACACGAAGATGGGTGCCGTGGTCCACACCGGCGACTTCAAGATCGACTCCACCCCCATTGACGGGGAGGTCATCGACCTGGCCCGTTTCGGGGAGCTGGGCAAGGAGGGGGTCCTTTGCCTGTGCGCCGACTCCACCAACGTGGAACGCCCCGGCTTCACCCCCTCGGAAAAGACGGTGGGCGCCACCTTCACACGCCAGTTCCAAAACTGCGATGAGCGCATCATCGTCACCACCTTCGCCTCCAACGTCCACCGCATTCAGCAGGTGCTGGACGCCGCTGCCCAGTGCGGACGGAAGGTGGCCGTCACCGGCCGGTCCATGGAGAACATGATGAAGGTCTCCACAGAGTTGGGCTACATGAAGGTGCCCAAGAATACTCTGGTGGACATCAACAAGATCAAGGGCCTGCCCAAAAACAAGCAGGTCATCGTCACCACCGGCTCCCAGGGAGAGGAGATGAGCGCCCTGTACCGCATGGCCTTCTCCACCCACAAGCAGGTGGAGCTGGGAGCCGGCGACAAGGTCATCATCTCCGCCTCCGCCATCCCCGGCAACGAGGTGACGGTGAGCCGGGTCATCAACGAGCTGTTCCGCAAGGGCGTGAAGGTCATTTATGACCGGGCGGACATCCTCCATGTCTCCGGCCACGCCTGCCAGGAGGAGCTGAAGATCATCCACGCCCTGACAAAGCCCCGGTTCTTCGTTCCCCTCCACGGCGAGCAGCGGATGCTGCAGATCCACAGCCAGCTGGCACAGCAGATGGGCATGGACCGCAACCACATCGCCATCGCCGACAACGGCTCCGTCATTGAGCTGACCGCCAAAACCTTGAAGATCAACGGCACCGTACCCAGCGGCGAGGTATACGTGGACGGCTCCGGCGTGGGCGACGTGGGCGCCGTGGTCATGCGGGACCGCAAGCGCCTGGCCGAGGACGGCATGGTGGTGGTGGTGATGCCCGTTTCCAGCCACGACGGTGCCCTCCTCTGCGAGCCGGAGATCATCACCCGGGGCTTCATTTACGTGAAGGAGTCCGGGGACCTGATGAAAGAGCTCCAGGCCGTGGCCATGGACGCCGCCGACTCCGTGTCCCGCAAGCGCAGCCGGGACGACGGCGAGCTGAAGGGCGCCGTGAAGTCCGCCATCAGCAGCTACCTGTTCAAGACCACCAAGCGCAGCCCCATGGTCATTCCCGTTGTGACCCGGCTGTAACAGCAAACAAAAACGGCCTCCGCCCAAAGGCTGAAGTGATAAAAAGATGGTAGGCACTTTCGTGTCTACCATCTTTTTATCACTTCAGCTATAACAGCTCCGGGCGTTTTGCGTGTTTTCAATGCTCCGCCTGCAGGTTCAGGGCAGAACAGAAGGCCAGGGACAAGAAGGCCACTTCCTTGTCATCGCTGCGGGAAGTCAGGGCCACGGGCACCTTGGCGCCGATGACCACGCCGCAGGTCTTGGCGTGGGCGTGCATCTGCCAGCACTTGACGATCAGGTTGCCGGCCAGCAGGCTGGGCACCACGATGCCGTCAAACTCACCACACAGGGGATTGTTGTAATTTTTCAGCCGGGCGGCCTCCTTGGACAGGATCAGGTCGTAGGCGATGGGGCCCACCAGGTTGCAGTTGGCAATGGGCTTTTCCGCGTGCTCCATCACCAGGCGCTGGGCCTCCACGGTGTCCTTCATGTGGAAGCTGACATTCTCCACCATGGACAGCAGGGCGATGTTAGGCTTTTCGTAGCCGATGGATTCCAGCATCTCCACCATGTCCCGGATGATCTGCTTCTTCTGCCGGAGGTTGGGCTCAATGGTAACGGTCACATCGCCGATGGCAATGAGCTTGGGATACTCCGGCATACTCACCAGGTCGATGTGGGTCAGGCGCTTGTCCGTGCGCAGGCCGTTCTTCTCGTCCAGCAGGCGCATGAGGAAGCTGCGGGTCTGGGTGTTGCCCCGCATGAGCACATCGCCCTCGCCCCGGTTGATGATATCGATGGCGGCCTGGACCACGTTGTTGCCAGGCTGCGTCGCCACCATGCGGTAAGGCTTGTCCTTCAGCCCCAGCCGCTCCAGCATGGGCTCCACTTTGTCAGGCTCACCCACCAGGGTCAGCGCGGCAAAGCCGGCATCCTGGGCCTCAAAGGCGCCTAGCAGGATATTTTCCGAATCCGCTCCGGCAATGACCACCCGCTGCTTGCGGAAGGACTGCTTGGCGCGTTCCACAATCTGGTCAAAATTCTTCAGTGCCATTTTCTACATTCTCCTTTGTTTCGATACGTTCATGTGCAAAACAAATCAGGATAACTGCCACTTATCCCCATTTTAGAAATGATTTTACCATTCTCTCCTTCCCCGTACAAGGGCCGCCGGAAAAATTCGTTGGAACACACAACTTTTTTTCAAAAAGTGCAACATTTCGACAAAATAACAGGCGCTGTCCGGCCAAAGCCGGGCAGCGCCCCACAGGTATGGAAAAATATAGGCTGTTCCTCGAATCGTCGGTGCCGCCCGTTATTTCTTCTCCAGGGTCTCCGCCGTCAGCGCGTCGATGTCCTTGAGGTCCACCTTCTTCGGCAGCAGCAACGACAGCAGCATGGACACCACGAACACGCCGGCCACCGGGTTGCCGGAGAAAATATCGCCGACGACCTGGGGCATGTGGGAGAAAAAGCCGTCCACCTGGGTCACACCGATGCCGATGGCAAAGGAGGCGGCGGCGATGAGGGTGTTGCGCTGGTCCAGGCCGCACTGGCCCAGCATGGTCACGCCGGAGACGATGATGGCGCCGAACATGATGACCGTGCAGCCACCCAAAACGCAGGAGGGCAGCGTGGAGAAAAAGGCGCCGATGGGCGGGAACAGTCCGGCGATGACCAGCGTCAGGGCGCCGAACATGATGGTGAAGCGGTTGACCACCTTCGTCACGGCCACCAGGCCCACGTTCTGGCTGAAGGACGTGATGGGCGTGCAGCCGAACAGGCCGCCGGAGACCGCGGAGATGAAACCGTCACAGCACAGGGAGCCGGACAATTCCTTTTCCGTGATGTCCCGGCCCAGACCGCCGGTACAGACGGCGGTGGTGTCGCCGATGGTCTCGGCGGCGGACACCAGGAACACCAGCGTTACGGAGATGATGGCGCCCAGCTGGAATTTCGGCGTGTAGTGCAGCAGCATGGGCAGCGAGATGATGCCCAGCTCCTCCACGGTGGAACCGATGGAGGAAAAGTCCACCATGCCGAAGCAGATGGCGGCAATGTAGCCCACCGCCAGGCCAAAAAGCACATAAAGCTGCTTCCAGAAGCCCTTGGCAAGGGCCTGGAACACCAGGCAGGCCGCCAGCGTAATGGTGCCCACCAGCAGGTTCTGCCAGCTGCCGAACTCATAGACGTCGGACGCGCCGTAGGAGTTGATGCCCACGCTCAGCAGAGAAAAGCCGATGGTGGTCACCACACAGGCGGAGACAATGGGCGCCACGAACCGCCGCCAGTATTTCACCGTCAGGCCCAACACGCCCTCGATGCAGCCGCCCACGATAATGGCGCCCACCATGAGACCATAGTCCCGGGCCGCCACCACCATCATGGCGGATACAAAGGTGAAACTGACGCCCATGACCACCGGGAGTCCCGAGCCCACCTTCCAAATGGGATACAGTTGGATCAGCGTGCCGATACCGGCGATCATCATGGCGTTTTGGATCAGGCGCGCCGTTTCCACCGCCGTAAAGGGCACTCCGTTATACAGCGCCACGGAGGCCACCAGAATGATGGGAGCTACATTGGACACGAACATAGCCAGAACGTGCTGCAGGCCAAAGGGAATGGCTTTTCCGACGGGGACACGCCCCTCCAGCCGGTAGATGTTTTCGACACTTGCTTGTTCCCGAGACGTATGCTTCATATCTTCATACTTCCTTTCAAGTAATTGCCGGGGTTGGAGCTCCTCGGGTATTCTCAGACAGGAAAAGAACATTGGGGATGTCCGTGGACATTTGCCTGTGTTCCATAATATAAAATATTCCGCCGCAATTTTCAATACTTTTTGTTAGGCTTGCTAAAAAATATTTTGAACTTGTGATTTTGGGGGGCGCTGCCATGAAAATATGCGATCAGGCGTTGGCAAATTTCATATATGATGCATAGTTATTCAAAATCAACGGCCGCGGCACACACAGCAGCCTGCATATGACAAAAATTCAGTATTTCCCAAAAACCGGGAACGGAACAGCAAAGGAGAAAACGCCATGGACGCCGTCAGCGACTGGGATTACAGTTTGGAGTTCCTCAGCGACGTCTCCATTTCCATGATGCACCTGTCCCGCCGGGCGGAGGAATTCGCCTGGTAGAACTCCCCCCAGTTCTCCTATATCGCCATCGACGACAACTTCTGCACCGGCAGCAGCATCATGCCCCAGAAGAAAAGCCCCGACATGGCGGAGTTGATCCGGGGCAAGGTAGGCCTTGTCTGCGGTGACCTCATGCAGCTGCTGACGGTCATGAAGGGCATTCCCTTCCGGGAAGCCCGCTCCATCGTGAGCCGCATGGTAAAAGCCCGCGAGGGCAAAGGCTGCGCTCTGGAGGACCTGACTCAGGCCATCGACAGCCGTGTCACCAAGGAATCTCCGGGCGACATCAGCATCCCCCTCCTGCGTGGACGCCCGGGTGTCCTTCGGCGGAACCGCCCCGTCGGAGATGCGCCGGCAGATTGCCGTGGGCCGGGCCTGGCTGGACAGCCTGGCGGAGCAGTGCACGGCAGATATGGATACGGAAAAGAGGGCGGAGCAAATGGGAATTCCCATTCGCTCCGCCCTCTTTTTATTATTTTTGCAGAAGCCACGGTTCACAGGCCTAAGCGCTCAAACTGTTCGTCAGGCGCGTCGTGCTCCTCCATCAGTTGACGGAGCATGGCGGCATAGCGGCTCTCCAGGGCCTCGTCGTGGATGGGACGCTCCTGGGCATAGTCCGCCTGGTTGTCAAACAGCATATTGTCAGGGACAAAGGCGTTCCGCTCCCGGAAGGTCTGGGACTCGTTGTGCCAATCAATGCAGTCCGCGGGGATCTTGTATACGGGGAATGGCGTCCAGCGCAGATGTCCCAGGGTGATGCGGCTGTAATCCCCCGGGGCGATGCTCTCATAGCCGTAATATTGCAGCAGAGTGCTGGGCATGGAGGCATAGACATTCAGCGGCTGGTTATCCGGCCGGACCGCCCGGCGGAAATACGTGTATTTGCCGTCCGTCATGCTGACGGTCTTTCCGAACTGGCCAAAAATAATGGCGTCCCGGGTACGGTCCGTTTCGCCCCGCAGCAGGGGGAACAGGCTCCTGCCGTGGATGGGGTTGCGGCACACGGACAGGGGAATGCCATAGGTCTCCAGCAGCGTGGGGAACAAATCGATGTTCTGGGTCAGGCCGGACACCCGGGCGCTTTCCCGCTGGCCGGGCCGGTGGAACAGCAGGGGGATATGGTAGGTCTCATTGTAGTCCGGCATGTAGTTTTTGGCGAAGTAGCCGTGCTCGCCCAGCATATAGCCGTGGTCCGTGGTGAAGATCACCTGGGTGTCCTCCCACATGCTATGGCGGTCCAGCACATCCAACAGCTTGCCCAGATAGTCATCCGTCATGGTCAGCAGCGCCTTGTACCGCCGCCGCAGGTGGGCCACCTCCTCCGGGGTGTACTGCTCCGTGGTGGTATATCTGGGCCAGATGAGCTCCGGCCCCGTATAGGTATCGCCGTACAGGTCCAGATACTTCCGCGGCACATCAAAGGGCTCATGGGGGTCAAAGCCCTCCACCCACAGCAGGAAATCATCCGCCTCCCGGTTTTCCTCCAGCCAGCCGGCGGCGTCGGTGAAAGTACGGGGCGTGGGAAAGTCGCCGGAGTCGTGGAAGTGGCTGCGGCTCTGGGCATAAGGCGTGGGAATGGTGAAGCGGGGCGCCGGTGCCGCCTTTGGAGGGATAAAGCCGGAAGGACCGGGATGGTGGTAATAAAGGTCGTTCTCCTGGCCCCGCTCCATGCGCCAGGCGGAAAAATGGTGCAGGTAATTCTCGCCGCCGGTCTCCAGATAGTGATAGTGGTCCGTGATCATGCAGCTGAACACGCCGTGGTCCTCCAGAATGCTCTGCACCGTGTGGTCAAAGGCCTCGATGCCGCCCCAGGGGCGCTCCAGAAAATTCAGGCGTCCGGTCATAATGTCCCGCCGGGCGGGCATACAGGGAGAGGAGCCGCAGTAGTGGTTGTCAAAGATGGTGCTGCGGGCGGCCAGACGGTCAAGGTTGGGGGTGATGGCGGCCTCCTGCGCTCCGTAGCAGTTCAAAAAGCGGCGGTTGACGCTGTCCACCAGGATCAAAATCGTTTTCATAGCGGGCATTTTCTCCTTTCGAATACTATCATTTTCTGTCGGAAATCACTTCTCCAGCGAGGTGCATTCGTATGCAATTTTTGAAAAACACAGTCCGGAGGGCGGCAGCCCACCCTCCGGCAGGGGGTCAAAACGTATCCCGGATGACCAGTTCCCCGTTGATGATGACCTTCCGTTCCTCCTGCAGCACGGATTCCTCCCGCAGGGCCTCCGCCATCCAGTCGGCGCAGAGGCTGGATATCCGGTCATAATTGACGCTGATGGTACTCAGCCGGGGATAGAACCAGTCCGCCATCTCAATGTTGTCGTGGCCGATGATGGCCAGGTCCTCCGGGATGCGGACGCTGTGCTCATGCAGGGCCTTCATGACGCCCAGGGCCATGATGTCGTTGTGGACAAAGCAGGCGTTGGCCTCCCGGAAGGCGTCGATCTGCTGGGTGGCGATCTGGTAGCCGCTTTCAAAGTCGTATTTTCCGTAAAACATCCGCTCCGGGGAGATGGAGAGGCCGTGGGCCTCCAGGGCGGAGGCAAAGCCGGCGTGCTTGCGGGCCACATCCGCCCGGCCCTCAATGCCCAGCACCTCAATGAAGCGGTCATACCCCTTTTCCGCAAAGGCGTTCCCCACCAGCTGCCCGCTGCGGATGTGGTTGCTGGCGATCACAAAGGAATACGGCGCGCCGTCATCCGGGTCATAGACGAAAATGCAGGGCATCTTGTTCTGATACAGCAGCTCCAGCAGCCGGGGGTCCAGGGAGGTCCGGTTCACCACCAGGCCGTCCACCCGGCGGTTGCGGATGTACTGCTCAATATTGGACATTTCCCGGCTGTCGGAGGGGAAATGGTTGTCGAAAATGGGGATCAGGTCCAGCTCATACCGGTACAGCTGCTGGCGGATGCTGTAATACAAGGTGCTCTGGGCCACGTTTTTGGTGAAGCTCTCAAAGTTCTCGGAAAACACATAGCCCACGGCGCCGCTGCGGTTGGTCTTCAGGCCCCGGGCGGCACTGTTGAAGGTGAAGCTGTACTGCTCCGCCAGGGCTTTCACCCGCTCACGGGTCTTTTCCGCCACCAGCGGACTGTCGTTGAGACACCTGGAGACCGTGGACTGGGAAACACCGGCCAGGGCGGCCAGTTCTTTGGATGTGATCATACGGCAGACAGCGCCTCCCTTCTAAATGGCATCGTATGCAGCGTCTCATTTCTCAGTGTCATCATACCATGTGTTTCCGGGGAGCACAAGAGAAAATCCCCCGCTTTTTTTGAATTTCAGCCTTTTATTTTTTCGTTTTTCCCGAAAAAAACCTGCCTCCCCCTTGTTTTTGAATTCGTATGCATTATAATAAAAGCATATCAGAAACGCCGCCCGGCTCAACACAACAGGAAAGGACAGATACCATGAAAGCGATCTTTATTCTGGCAGACAGCACCAACCGCCGATTCCTGAATCTATACGGCTCCAAATCCCCCGCCCTCACTCCCAACATCGACCGCATCGCCGCCAGAGGCACCGTGTTTGAAAACCACTGGTGCGGCTCCGCCCCCTGTATGCCCGCCCGCCGGGACATCATGACCGGCCGCCTGAACTTTCTGGAAAAGCCCTGGGGCGGCATTGAGCCCTTTGACCAGACGCTGCCGGCCCTTCTGAAGACCCGCAACGTGTACACCCGGATGGTTACAGACCATTACCTCTATTTCCACGTGGGCGGCGAGAACTACTGGAATGACTTCACCTCCTGGGAAATGATCCGCGGCCAGGAGTTCGACTCCCTGAATATGCCCGCCGGCCCCAACGGCATTCTGGACTGCGCCCGCCCTGATGGCTATAAGGGCATCTATTCCCGGGAGCATGACGAAACCTACGGCGCCTTCCGCTCTGAGGAGGAGTACCCCAGCCCCATGACCATGAAAAACGCCGCCGCCTGGCTGGAGAAGAACGCCGACGCCGACAATTTCATGCTGTGGGTGGAGGGCTTTGACCCCCACGAGCCCTTTGACGTGCCCCAGAAATACATCGACCTCTACCGGGAGGATGCCGGAGACACCTACGAGGGCCAGCCCTGCTACTGGCCGGAATACCGCAAGAACATCTTCACCGACGAGGAGACCCGCCACCTGAACGTCCGCTACAAGGCGCTGCTGACCATGACGGACCACTACATCGGCAAGATCCTGGACGTTCTGGACCGCCACGATATGTGGAAGGACACCATGGTGATCTTTACCACGGACCACGGCTACATGCTGGGCGAGCACGACTACATGGCCAAAAACTACATGCCCGCCTACAACGAGGTGTTTCACATCCCCCTGGTGGTATGGGACCCCCGTGTCCAGAAGCAGCCCGCCCGGGTGTCCGGCCTGACCCAGAATATCGACATGTTCCCCACGCTGCTGAGCTACTTCGGCGTGGACATGGGCCAGCTTCACTATCCCATTCACGGCAAGGACCTCTCTCCCATGCTGTCCGGCCAGCAGGCTTCCCTGCGGGACGGCGTCATCTACGGGTATTTTGGCAAGAGCGTCAACTACACGGACGGCAAGCGCACCTATTTCCGTGCCGCCGCCACGCCGGAGAACCGCCCTCTGAACGTGTACACCGCCATTCCCACCACGCTGCGCCAGTATTACGGCGTGGGCTGCATCGCGCCGGAGAACTACTGCAAGATCCGTCCGGGCGCCTCTCTGCCCTACACCAATTATCCGGTGTACAGCTTCCCGGCGGACATCATTGATTTCAAAAATCCCTCTCAGGAATACAGCAAGCGCGCTGAGCAGAACAGCGAGACCTGCCTGTTTGACCAGGAAACAGATTATGAGCAGGAGCACCCCCTCCAAGATCCGGCCCTGCTGGCAGAATACGAGGGCAGGCTGAAAGCCTGCATGGAGGCCCACCAGGCTCCCGCCGAGCAGTATGAGCGGCTGGGTCTGTAAAGGACTTTGCCCTTTCGGCCAACACATCAGAAAAGAAGGCTCCCGGATGACATTGTATTTCATTGCCTGTGTGCTGGGACAGTTTTTGCAGACGGCCGCGGGCTTCGGCTTCGGCATTTTGGTCATGGCTGTGGCCGGCATGTTTCTGCCGGTGACGGCGGTTGCCTCCGCCAACGGCATCTTGGGTCCCCTGACGAACCTGTTTTTCCTGTTCCGGTACTGGCGAAAACTGAACCTGCGGCTGATCTTCTGGCCCGCCCTCAGCGGGCTGGTGGCCGGCACCGTGGCCATCTACACCATTCAGTTCATTCCCCTGACCTTCCTGCGGGGACTGCTGGGCATCGCGCTGATGGGTTTGAGCCTGTATTTCATGCTGTTCCAGCAGCGGATCCACATTCTCCCCACCCCCCGCAACGGCATCATCGCCGGCGCCTGCGGCGGCCTTCTCTCCGGCTACTTCTCCACAGGCGGCCCTCCCCTGGTGCTGTACCTGCTGTCCGTGCAGGATGATAAGGAGACGTATATCGTCTGCGTCCAGACCCTTTACCTGATTCTCAGCATCGGCAACACCATCGGCCGGATCGCCTCCGGCTATGTCACCGCCGAGGTGCTGCAAATGAGCGCCATCGGCCTGGTGGGCGCGGGACTGGGGCTGTGGCTGGGGCTGAAGGTGGTAGACCGGCTGAACATCCAGCTGCTGCGTATCATCGCCTATATCCTCATCGGCCTCAGCGGATTGTGGATGATCCTCAATGCCTGGGTGTTTTGATGAAATATGAAGCAGGTCCCTGAAGCCAAAATGGCTTCAGGGACCTGCTTTTTTCCGCTATTTTGTGCCGCCGTAGGGAGAGCGTCTTCCCAAAATCAGCCGCACCGCCTGCTCCAGCTGGCGGCCTCTGGCGGTGAAAAACGCCCGGTAGGCCTCGCAGTAGAAATTCCGGTCCAGCCGCCCGTTCTCCAGGGCCAGCCGGTCCCGGCGGCAGCCATTGCGGCAGATGCCGTACAGGCTGCACTTCCGGCACTCCTCCGGCACCCGCAGGGAGGCCTGAATGAAGGCCTGTGCCACCTCTCCCTGCTGCATCTGAGCAAAGGACTGCTCTCCCACGGTGCCCATCCGCCACTGGTCCAGCACGTAGAAGTCGCAGGGATAGACGCCGCCGTCTCCCTCCACCACGAACTGAACGGAGCAGCAGCCGGTCATGCTGCACACCTCCGGCCGCTCGCCCAGCAGGATGCTCATCCAGTTATCCAGGTGGCGGATGCTGACGTAATCGCCCTTTTGCAGGTCATCAAACCACAGGTCAAACAGCCGGATCAAAAAATCGCCATATTCCCGGCAGGAGAGATGGTACTTCTCCCCGCCCCGCTGGCTGTCCAGCGGTTCCAGGCAGGGGATGAATTGCAGCCAGTGAAAGCCCTGCTTTTGATAAAAGTGATAGATCTGCCCGATGGACCGGGCATTTTTTCCCGTGACCACGCAGAGGATGTTGTATTCCACATGGTACCGGTCAAAGAGCTTCGCCGCGTGCATCACCCGGTTGAACGTGCCCTTTCCGGCCCGGTCCTTCCGGTTCAGATTGTGCAGCTCCGCCGGCCCGTCCAGGGAAAGGCCCACCAGAAAGTGGTTTTCCGCCAGGAACGCCGCCCACGCCTCGTCGATGCAGTAGCCATTCGTTTGGATGGCGTTGTGGATCCGCACGCCGGGTCTGGCGTATTTTTTTTGCAGCTCCACCACGCTCCGGTAAAATTCCAGTCCCGCCAGCGTGGGCTCCCCGCCCTGGAAGGCAAAGGAGCAGATGCCCTCGGCATATTCCATGGCGGCGGCAATGACCTGTTCCATCCGCTCCAGGGACAGCATTCCCTCAAAGGCGTGCTCCCGGTGCTCCGCCACATCCCGGTAAAAGCAGTAGGCACAGGCCATGTTGCAGGCCGAGGAGGCCGGTTTGATCAAAACGTTGACTGCGGGCATCTTTTTTCTCCCCTTCTTTCAAGCGGCACGGCGCCGCGGATTGCCAGCACCGCTATCATACCACCCGGCGGCAAAGGACACAACCTGTCCTTAAATAATATGCCGGTCCGCCGCGCAGGCGGTGGCCCAGGTCATCTGAGCCGCGGGATAGTGGTCCGTAATGTAGTCCGCCCTGCGGCGGGCTTCCTCCACCTGGCCGGCGTATGCCGGGTCACCGGCGAGATTCTTCGTTTCGCCGGGGTCTTGCTCCAGGTCGTAAAATTCCTCATAGGGCGCCTCGCCCAACGCATAGCCCAGATAGCGGATATACTTGGACCGCTCCGTCACGACGCTCCGCCAGGCATTGGACCGGCGGCCGCCGGCGCCCCGCTTGCGCAGGACCTCGGAAAAATCCGTGCCGTCGTGGCGTTCCTCGGAGTAATCGCTCTCGCTGTATGCAAAGTCCCGGTGCCGCTCTGCCTTCCCCTCCAGAACCGGCAGGAAGGAGCGGCAGGGAATGCGGTCATTGTAGGCGGGCCAAGGGCGGCTCAGAGCCGTTTGAGGCTCCAGTCCCGCATAATCCAGAATGGTGGCCGCGATGTCGTGGAGCTCCACCGGGCAGGTGCGCTTTCCCACCGGTACCGCTCCGGGCAACCACGCCGCCAGGGGCACATTCAAGGCCTGCCGCCAGGGCACACCCTTTTGGATCATGTAATGATCCCCCAGCATGTCCCCGTGGTCGGAGACAAACAGGACCAGGGTGTCCTTCAGCAGGTCCCGGCGCTCCAGCAGCGCCAGGATCTCCCCGATCTGGTCATCGATGAGCCGGATCATGGCCTTGGCACTGCGGCGCTGGCGGTACAGGGCCTCCTTTTCCGCCTCCGTCAGCACCTGCCCCTCCGGCAGAAGGAAATCATCCCTCCGCTCCAGGGGGAACATATCCAGATACCGCTGAGGCGCGTCATAGGGCTTGTGGGGGCCGCAGAAGGAGACCTTCATGTAAAAGGGCTTGTCCGCCGGATGCTTTTCCAGCTGCTCCCGGGCCACACGGCCCGTCACCACGTCGATGTAGTCCTCCTCGTCAAAGGGCCAGGGGAGTGCTTTGTCATAGTTGTGGTCCGCTGTGTCGCCGTTGATGCCGCCGCACTCCACGAAGAAGTCCCGCACGGCGGGCAGCATGCCCTTTTGGTTCAGGTAATCGCCGTAAAAGCAGTAATTGCCCACCACCTGCTGCTTGCCGGCGGTCTCCCACACGAAGTCATAGCCGAACGTTTTCTCACCCTCCACGCCGGCCACCGGGTCCATGCCGCAGCCCCGGGGCGTGGACCAAGGGTAGGTTTGCAGATAGTGGAACTTGCCGATGCCGTAAGTGGTGTATCCCGCCTTTTGCAGGGCCTGCATGAACGTCGGGATCTGGGGGAACAGGTCCCCGGCCATGGTGAGCGTCCCGATCTGGCGGGAGTAGCGGCCGGTGATGAGGGAGGTCCTGGCCGGCGTGCAGATGGGGTTGGTGGTCTGGCAGTTGGTGAAATGGGCATGGGCGGCAATACGGTCAATGTTGGGCGTCACCGCGCCGCAGCCGTTTTCCGCATATCCCACGTACTCCGCCCGCTGCTGGTCCGTCATAAACAGCAGGATATTCTTTGGCATACGATTCTTCCTTTCCTTGCCGCCTGCGGAGCGCAGGCGCTCCACAGGGGCATTCATCTGTTCTTTGAAAGAGGACCGGCCGCCTGACGGGCAGGCGGCCGGTCTCATTTTACCACCACTTGATCAAATCTGTTACTTGATTCCGCAGGTCCACAAATTCCTGGGACATAACATCCCGCGGCAGGGGAAGCGGATTGTGCAGGACCGTCTTGACAGAGGTAGGCTTGTTGGTCAGAACCATGATGTTCTGGCTGAGGTAGACCGCCTCTTCGATGTTGTGGGTGATGAACAGCACAGTGGTGCCGGTCTTTTTCCACAGCTTCAAAAGCTCGTCCTCCAGTTTGAAGCGCAGGTCGATGTCCAGCTGTCCGTAAGGCTCGTCCATCAGCAGCAGCTCCGGCTTCGTGGCGAAGGCCCGGGCAATGGCTACACGCTGCAGCATACTGATGGAAAGCTGGCTGGGATAATAGCTGCGGAACTTCGTCAGGCCCACGATATCCAGCATCTCCTCCACACTGGCATCCGCCTCCTCCTTGGGGACCCGCTTGATCTCCAGGCCGAAGCGGACATTCTGCTCCACGGTCAGCCACGGGAAGGAGGAATACTCCTGGAAAATATAGGAGATGTTCTGCTTTTTGGGGTCCACCGGGATGCCGTTGACCAAAATCTCGCCCGCGGTGGGCTCATACAGCCGGGTCAGACTGTTGAGGAACGTGGTCTTGCCGCAGCCGGTGGGGCCCACGATGCAGAGGAACTCGCCCTCCTGCACCTCGAAATTCAGGTCGTCCAGCACCAGAAGATCGCCGAATTTTTTGGTCAGGTGATTCACCACGACCTTGGGTTCTTTTTTCTCCATGTCAGCCGGCCTCCTCACAGGGTATGGTCCACGACCGCGTCGATCTCACGGCGCAGCCGCAGGAATTCCGGGTCCGTGTAGTTCCGGGGGCGGGGAAGATTGATCTCATACTCCGCCTTGACCCCGGTGGGACAGTTCCGCAGGACCAGAATCCGGTCCGCCAGGTAGACAGCCTCCTCGATGTTGTTGGTCACGAAAATGACCGTGCGCTTTTCTGCCTGCCAGATGCGGGTCAGCTCGTCCTGCATCAGGTAGCGAGTCTGGGCGTCCAGGTGTCCGAAGGGCTCGTCCAGCAGCATGACCAGAGGCTCGTTGCAGTAGGCCCGGGCAATGCCCACCCGCTGCTGCATGCCGCCGGAGAGCTTCACCGGGAAGGAGTTTTCAAAGCCTTGCAGGCCCACCAGGTCGATGTACTTCTGGGCCCGGCGGCTGCGCTCCTCTTTCTTCACGCCCTGCATCTTGGGGCCGTACTCCACGTTGCCCATGACGGTCAGCCAGGGGAACAGGGCGGTGTTCTGGAACACCATGCCCCGCTCGGGGCCAGGGCGGTCCACAGGTTTTCCGTCGCAGATGATCTCTCCGGCCGTGGGCATTTCAAAGCCGGCGATCATGTTCAAAATCGTGCTTTTGCCGCACTGGCCGGGGCCGAACAGCACCAAAAATTCGTTTTCGCGGACCTGGATGTTCAGGTCGCCCACGACTTTATACATACCCTCCTCGGGCTTGTCGAACTCCTTGTCCACATGGCGGAATTCGATCAATACATTCTTATTTTCACTCATTTGCCTCTCACCGTCCATGCACACAGTTTACTCTCCAGCACCCGCATCAGCGTGGTGATCAGCAGGCCCGTCAGGGCGATGGCCACAATGCCGATCATGATCTGGGTCATGTTGCCCACGTCCTGTCCGCGGACGATCAGCCAGCCCACGCCCTCGGAGGAGCGGATCATCTCCGCCGCCACGATGGTGGCCCAGGCGGAGCCCAGCGCCACCTGCAAGCCGGAGAAGATGTAGGGGACCGTTGTGGGCAGCACAATGGTCAAAAACAGCTGCCGGTCATTGGCGCCCAGCATTTTCGAGGCGCGGACCAACGTCTCGTCCACGGAGTGGACGCCGTTGTAGGTGGTCAGTGCGATGGTAAAGAAGCAGGCCAGGAAGATCAGGAAATACTTGGACCCCTCGTCAAAGCCGAACCAGATAATGGACAGGGGGATCCACGCGATGGGAGGGATGGGGCGGAGCATCTGGATATAGGGCATGAAGATGGCGTCCGCCACCTTGTACCAGCCCATGAGCACGCCCACCAGCACGCCGAAAAAGCCGCCGAACACATAGGGGATCAGCATACGGCGCAGGCTGATGAGGATGTGCATCGTCATGGTCTTCGTGCCGATGGGCTCGATGAACGCCTTGAAAAAGCCGCCAAATACCGTGACAGGGTCCGGCATGACCTTTCCCAAGGAGGTCAGCTTCGTGGCCGCGTACCAGATGCAAAGGAAGATAAAAATACCCACAGCGCCCAGGATCAGGCGCTTGTTTTTCTCATAAGCTCTCATCTGAGTCTGCCTCCCTTGACCACCTTATCTCCGATCTTGCGAATGATGGAGGACAGGATCGCGCCGGTGATGGCGATGACCACCATGCCGACAATGACGATATCCAGGCGGAAGATGCCGCGGGCCTGCTGGATCATGAAGCCCAGGCCGCGGGTGGAGGCCAGCAGCTCAGCGGCCACCAGCGTGGTCCAGGCGGAGCCCAGAGCCACATCCAGGCCGGTGAAGATCATGGGCAGCGCCGACGGAATGGCCACCTTCGTCAAAAGGTCCCAGTTGCTGGCGCCGAAGGTCTGACCCACCCACAGGTGGACCGTCTTCGTCTGCTTGATGCCCGAATAGCTGTTGATGACCATGGCCACCATGGCGGAAATGAAGATGACCAGAGCCTTGGACATATAGCCGATGCCCACCAGCGTGACCATAACGGAGGTCCACGCCACGCCGGGGATGGTACGCACCAGGTCAAACACCGGACGCACCAGCATGTCGATCTTGTCGTTCCAGGCCATGAAAATGCCCAGGGGGATGCCCACCAGGGCGCCGATGAGATAGCCGCCCAGAGCAACCTTCAGGCTGGCTACCAGATGCTGCAGCAGCGTTGCACCGTCAGGCTTTGTCTCCACCCATTTTTTCAAAAATGTCTGGCAGACCTTCACCGGAGACGGCAGCACGTTGGAGCGGAACAGCCCCAGGCCGTCTGTGACCAGCCACCACACAAAAATACCCACACAGACGGAAAGCACGCTGATGAGCAGGTACTTATCCATCCGAACGCCTTGCTTTTTCTTCACAGGAGTGTCTCCCTTCTCAGCTCGCTCAGAAAAAATTTTGATTGAAAAAGGGGGCCATGGAGCATGGCCCCCCTCTCAGGAACGGTCTCTTTACTTAGCCCAGGGTCGCACCCTTGACATCATAGCCAAAGGCATCCCGCATGGGGGCGGGGTTGATGGCCTCTTCAATGATGGCCACCTGGTCCTCCTCGATGGTGCCGATGGAGGCGAAGAACTCACCCACCTGCAGGGTGCCGGAGCCCAGATAGAAATCGTCAGCGGCCAGGTCTTCCGCGGTCAGGAAGGGACGGATCTCCGTCTCATAGGCCACATCCTCGGGAGTGGCGGGCTTGCCGTTGTCGGAGTAGTACTTGTAAGCAAATTCGTTGCGCAGCTCGGGGTCCTGCAGCTCCTCGGCGGCCTTGTACATGGCCCGCAGGAACAGAACCACATCGTCATAGCGCTCTTCCAGGATGTCCTTGCGGACCAGGAAGCCGTTGTTGAAGTTAGTACCCGTGGCGTCCATGCAGTCAGCCACCTTAACGAAGCCAGCCTGCTCCATCATGTTGGCATAGTCCACGTCCGTCGCCACGAAGACATCGCCCTCGCCGGTCAGAACCGCCTGTGCCGCGGCGGCGCGGTCCATGTTCAGGTACTCATAGTCGGCGCCGGCTTCCAGGCCGAACTGGCTGAAGTAGGAAGCAGCCGCCCACTGCTCCATGGTGGAGGTGGGGCCCAGGACCCGCAGGCCCTTCAGGCTCTCCGCGCTGCCGTACATGTCGGGCTTGCCCTCGATCTCGCCCTTGTAGTTCAGGGCGTCGCAATCGGGGCGCATGTAAATAGCCAGTGTGGAGGAACCGCTGTCGGACTCGCCGATCCAGTCACACAGGCCGGAGGCCATGGAGTACACGGAGGCCAGGCCGTTGGAGGCCAGGTCCAGCTGCTCGGCCGCCAGGCCTTCGTTTTCGGGAGAGCCGTTGGGGAACATGATGAGGTTGACATCCAGGCCCAGCTCCTCGTAGTAGCCATGCTCATAGGCATAGACCGTGGGGATGGAGATGATGTTGGACTGAACGCCCACGTTCAGGGTCTCACCGCTGGCGGTAAAGGTCCGCTCCCCGGAGGACTCGCTGCTTTCCGCCGGAGCCTCGGTTTTCTCAGAGGTCGAGCTTTTGCCGGAACCTCCGCAAGCGGCCAGGGTCAGCAGCATCAGGACTGCAAGGGACATTGCAAAGAGTTTGCCAAAACTTTTTTTCATGGGTCTGCTCCTCCTTCTTTCTTGGTTTTCTACATTCTATCCAAATCTCTTTGAAACGTCTTGCAGAAAATTGATGTATTTTTTCGTTTTCTTGACCTGTGCGTAAATTTACGAAAAATCTTTGGGTTTTTTTGGACGCAGGTCCGAGGGAGAACAGCCGAATTCTTTGCGAAAGATCGTGGAAAAGTAGCTGACATTGGGGATGCCCACCTGCGACGCTACCTCTGAGATCCGCAGCCCGGTGGTCTCCAGCAGCTCCTTCGCCCGTTTCAGGCGGTGGGCCGTCAAATATTCAGAAAAGGTCATGCCCACCTCCTGCTTGAAGCGGCGGGACAGATATTCCCGGTTCAAAAACACGTGGTCCGCCACCATGTTCAGCGTCAGGTCCTCGGCATAGTGCTGCTCCATAAATGCCAGCGCGCCGCTGATGGCGGCGGAATAGGCACCGCTCTGGCGCTCCATGGCCTCCACCAGCAGAGCGCCGCCCGCCTCCAGTGCCGGAAAATCCTCCGCCTGGGACAGCCGCCGCTCACAGGTGTCCAGCTCCGCCGGGCAGTGCGCTTTCAACACGGCGCACACCTGCTGGATGGTCCGCTTCAGTGTGACGGAATCGGCATGCTGGCGCTTGGCATATTCCAGCGCCTCCAGCAGCGCCGAACGGGCCGCCTCCCAATTGCCCTCCTCGATGCGGATGGCCGTCTGCGTCATCAGTTTCTGCAAATGGGCGGTCCGCTCCGCATAGGGTACTTCGCTGCTCCCTTTTTCCAGGTAAAAGGCATCGTTGTGGGCTTCCAACGCCTCCGTGATGGCCTCGCCCAGGCGGGCCATTCTGAAAAACATCCGGCTGTGGCCCAGGTGTCCCGTCATCTTTTTCCGGACGTTCTGGAAGTACCGGTCCAGCTCCGTATACAGCGCGTCAAAGGTGTCCCACTGCTGTCCGGTCCTGCGGATATTCAGCAGCAGGACCGTCAGGTCATCATTATAGGCATAGACCACCGGGTTTTCATAATCCGCCTCCGTTGCCGCCAGGACCGCTTCCAGGTTGCCGCTGATATTT
Source organism: uncultured Dysosmobacter sp. (assembly GCA_934590165.1). GTDB lineage: Bacteria > Bacillota > Clostridia > Oscillospirales > Oscillospiraceae > Oscillibacter. The sequence goes on from CAKTOO010000012.1 coordinate 27,659, forward strand.
TGAAAGCACAGGGCGATAAAGCCGTCGCTCCGCAGAAAGATGTTGTTTTTCCGCAGGTTCTCCTCCGTGATGACATAGATGCCGCCGCTGTCGGACATCAGCTTTTTTAGATAGTCATTTTGCTTCAGAAGGCCGGTCTGCCGGGCCAGGCCGCTCCGCTTGCGGCTGCTGCGCAGCTCCTCCAGCACTTTTTTCATGTATTCCGGCGTCAGCTCGGATTTCAGAATATAGTTGTCCGCCTTGTTCTGGATGGCCTGCCGGGCATACTCAAACTCGTCATGGCAGGTCAGCATGACCACCATGGTGGAGGGATACTCGGTCTTAATGGTCCGCAAAAGCTCCAGGCCGTCCATCTTCGGCATGGTGATGTCTACAAACGCCAGGTCCACCGGCGTTTCCCGCAAAATCCGCAGCGCCTTTTCTCCGGAAGTCGCCGTCCCCACGATCTGGACGTTGCTGTCCGTGTCCCGGATGCATTGGACCACATACTGATTGATGAGCGCCTCGTCGTCAACCACCAAGATCTTCATACTTTTCCTCCTTTGGAATGTCATTGCGCACAATGCGCTGGGCCGCCAGGTTCATCAGCGGATGGTCATAGCCATCGATTCGAAGGATCACCTTTGTAAATTGCTGATAGATGCTCTGCACGATGACATTGGAGCTGCCGCCGTACACGATCCCCAGCCGCTTTTTGACATTTTGGATGCCGACGCCGTGATGATTGCCCACAGACGCGTACTGGTCGGTGGAGATCTCCTGCAGCCGGGCGGGAGACACGCCTTCGCCGTTGTCCTCCACCGTGATCTCCAGCACTTTTCCATCCACCGCCGCCGTGATGGAGATCCGGCAATCGCTCTCCCGGTCCGCAAAACCATGGAAAAAGGAATTTCCCACAATGGGCTGAAGGATCATGCGGGGGACCGGGATATCCAGCAGCCTTTCCGGGATGTTGTGTACAAAGGCCACATCCTTCACGGTCCTGCAATTCATGATGGATACGAAATTGTCCAGCAGGTGGATCTCCTCCCGCAGCGGCACCATGGGGATCTCCGTGCTGGTGGGGATATAGATGAGCTCCACAAATTCGCTCATCATATTGCTGGCCTCCTGAAGCCGCCCCATGGCCATGAGGCTCTTGATGGCAATGAGGGTGTTGTGCATGAAATGGGGGCTCAGCTGGGTCTGCAAAAAGTCATATTCCGACCGCAGCTTTTCCGCCTCGCGGTTTTGGATGTCCACAATCAGCTTTTGCAGCTCCACCACCATGTGGTTGAAAACCGACCCAAGGACCGTTACCTCCTGATAGCGGGACTGTACCGGCACGACCTTCAGTTCCTCCGGGTCCATACGGCCGATGCTCTCCGTAAAGACCGTCAGGTCCCGCAGGGCGCGCTGCACCTGCACATACGACGCCAGAATGACGAGAACGCCAGTGGCGATCACCGTCAAAATGCACGCCGCCAGCACATGTACCACGCTGGTCAGCAGGTTGGAGATGTTCTGCTCCTCCACGAACGTCCAGCCGCTTTCAGGGTCGTGATAGTTGGATACCATATAGCTCTCGTTGTTTTTTGAGAGGATGCGGGAGCCGTTATACCCATACTTTTCCGAAAAGGTGCTCATATTGGCCAGCCAGGTGCCCACCATATGAGGCTTGGAATGGCAGACCACGATGCCGTTTTGGTCCAGAATGTAGACCTTGTCGCTCTCGCCCACCAGCTTTTGCAGCGCCCGGAACTGGGCCTCCTGGGATGTGTTGATGACGATGACCGCGGCCGACTTCCCATCCTGGTCATACACCGTCCGGCCGTAGGAGAGGTAGTAGCTGCTGATATCCTCCACATCCACGAACCGCAGGTTCCAGCTCTCCGCCGTTTCGCCGCTGTAATGCTTGATGTACCAATAGGAGTTCAGCAGATTTCGGATGCTCTCATCCGTTTCGTTGTCCGTCATGTAGACCTTCCGGGCGTTGATGACCACGTCGATAGTGGCGTCGATGCCCACCTTGTCCAGGAGCTTCTGCATCTCGTCCAGGCTCTTTTGCAGGGTCTCCTCGTCCACCTCGCCGTCCACCAGCTGGGGATACAGCTCCTCATAGATCATATCCATGACGTTTTCCATGGAATGGCGGTTGCTGCTGCTGACGTCACTGATCTGCTCCAGCACCTCCACACGGGCCTGCCCCTTTTCCATCAGGACAAAACGCACCGTGAAATAGATCACCGCGGCGGTGGCCATCGCCAGCACGCACGCAATGCTCAGCATGACCGTTCGGAACACCACCCGGAAGATCCTCCGCGGTTTTTTCCGCCTTTCTTTGCACATACAAGCCATCGTTTCCTCCACTCCCGTGCGACGCTCCGCACGCGGTCCTTGTTCATGTCGAAAAAAGTATATCAGAGAATGCGGCGAAAAACTATCTTTTTCACCGCTGGTCCCTTTCGGTTGACAAGCCGGACCGCGAAATGCTACTCTGGATGCAGCCCCGCTCCGTCAAAGGAAGCGGGAGATCAAACAGAAATGATGTGAATGACCTTGCGGGCGATCTTACTGCTGTTCGACTCTTTGAACCGTCACTGTCTCTCCCCCTATGGCTGCGATTGGACCATCACGCCCAATTTTCAGCGTCTTGCCCGGCACACGGTCCGCTTTGACCGCTGCTACGCCGGCTCCCTTCCCTGTATGCCGGCCCGCCGGGAACTGCATACCGGACGGTACAACTTCCTCCACCGGAGTTGGGGTCCCATTGAGCCCTACGACGATTCCATGCCCCAGATCCTGAAGCAGCACGGCATCTACACCCACCTCATATCCGACCACCAGCACTACTGGGAGGACGGCGGCGCCACTTACCACACCCGCTACAACTCCTGGGAGTGCGTGCGCGGCCAGGAGGGCGACCCCTGGAAAGCCCAGGTGGAGGACCCGGTCATCCCGCCGCATCTGGGCCAGGCCAGCCGCCAGGACACCATCAACCGCGCCTATTTTACCTGCGAGGAGCAGCAGCCCTTGGCCCAGGTGTTCCAGTTGGCGCAGGATTTTCTGGAGGTCAACCGCAATGCGGACAACTGGCTGCTCCATGTGGAGCCCTTTGACCCCCATGAGCCGTTTTTCACCCAGGAGCGCTACCAGGCGCTGTACCCCGACGACTACGACGGCCCCCGGTTCGACTGGCCGGACTACGCCAGGGTCACGGAGTCTCTCAGCGCCCAGCGGCACTGCCGCAACCAATACGGCGCATTGCTCTCCATGTGCGACACCTATCTGGGCCGCCTGCTGGACACCATGGACCGCTATGCTTTGTGGAAGGACACGATGCTGATCGTTGCCACGGACCACGGCTTTTTGCTGGGGGAGCACGACTGGTGGGCGAAAAACCGCTCTCCCTTCTACGAGGAGCTGGTCCACACGCCGCTGTTCATCTGGGACCCCCGGGAAAAGGCCGCGGATGCGGCCCGGAGCGCCCTGGTCCAGACCATCGACCTGGCCCCCACACTGCTGCGCTTTTTTAATGTGGACCCCACCCCGGATATGCAGGGGCACGACCTGCGCCCGGTGCTCCGGTCCGACACGCCTGTCCGGGAGAGCTGCCTGTTCGGAATGCACGGTTCCCATGTCTGTGTCACAGACGGGCGCTATGTCTATATGCGCGCCGACCGCCCCGGCGGGGCGCTGTATGATTATACACTTCTCCCCCTCCACCAGCGGGCCATGTACGCGCCGGAGGAGCTGCGCCATCTGGAGCTGGCGCCTCCCTTCTCCTTCACCAAGGGCTGTTCCCTGCTGAAGGTCCCCATGCCCAGGGACTTCTACCCCTTCATGTCCTGCGTGGAGGAGGAGCGGCGGGACCTGCTCTTTGATCTGGACAAGGACCCCCACCAGGTGCATCCCCTCCAGGACCGGCAGCAGGAATGCCGCCTGATAGGAGAAATGGTGCGGCTGATGCGGGAAAATGACGCCCCCGCGGAGCAATTTGCCCGCCTGGGGCTGGAAACAGCGGCTTTTGCCGCGGAGCAGTGACCACCCTTCAGAAAACCGAAAAACAGGCGGAACCAACACCCATGGATGCTGGTTCCGCCTGTTTGCTTGTATGTTCCCCCTGTTACGTATCCACGCTGAAGGTCTTTAGATTTTCCACAAATTCCGCTGCCAGGGGGCTGAGAACATGGGCCTTCCGGCAGATCCAACCGATGGAAATGGGCTGGTCAAAGCCTTCAATGGGCCGCTTTTCGATGCCCAGGGCCTTGTTTCCCTCTGATATGACGCCAATGCCGAAATCATAGCCGTTGCAGGCGGTCATCACCTGGAGGCTCTGGTAAAGGTCACTGATGATGTTTACCTTTTTGGGATAAAAGTCCGCTGCCAGAAATTCCTCGTGCAGGATGGAGGGCGCGTCCGCGTCCAGGTCATACATGATGCAGGGATAAGGCTGCAAGTCTTCAAAGGTAACGGAGGTCTTGGCCGCCAGCGGGTGGTTTTTGTGGATGAACACGGAGGGGACGCTGGTGATGAGTTCATGAAATTCCAGACCGCTCTCCTCAAACATTCGGTTCATGAATTTCCGGTTGTGCTCGCCCACGAACAACACGCCCAGTTCACTTTCGCCGTCCGCCACCTGCTGGATGACCTCGGGGTTTTGTCCGATGAGCAGCTTATAGGTGTAGGAGTCCATGGTGGACTTTTTTTGCAGCATGGTCAGCGCGTCGATCACAAAGCAGTAATGCTGGCTGCTGACGGTCAGCTCCTCATGGGTGTCGCGGATCTCCTGCTTGAAATGCTGCGTGATCTGGTCCGCGTCCTTGATGAGACGATTGCCCATCCTGACCAGCTCCTCTCCCTCCGCCGTCAGGGTGATACCGGCGCTGGAACGGACAAAGATGGTAATCCCCAGTTCCTCCTCCACCGCGCGGACCATTTTGCTGATGCCGGGCTGCGTGACATACAGCGTTTGCGCGGCCTTGCTGAAGGAGCCGCATTTTGCGATCATGGCAATGTATTTCAGCTGCAGGAGCGTCATGGCGTTTCCTTCCTTTCGTTGGTGCTGCGGTCTTTTCTCCATTATAGCGTATTTTTGCCAAAAATCATTCTATTTTAGTAGGAAATTCAAGTTTCTTTCCACACCGCTCGCCCATAATTGAAAGTTATGCCAGGCGAAAACAATTGGTTATTGGACAAAACGCGACTGTTTGCGTAAACTAAACACAGTAAACCTATAGGAATTGCACGATTTTGTGAAAACAAATCTTGGAGGGGAAACTTATGAAAAAGCAGATCAAGGCAACCGATATTCTGTTTATCGGTCTGGCATTTTTCGCGACCTACTTTGGCGCCGGCAACCTGATTTTCCCGCCGATGTTGGGCCTCAAGAGCGGCTCCAACTGGACCGCAGGCATGATCGGTATGCTTGCCTCCGGCGTGGGCCTGCCCATCCTGGCCATCCTCATTCTGGGCAAGTGCGGCTCTGTGCAGAAGATCTCCGAGCATGTGCACAAAAAATTCTACACCGTCTTTATCGGCATGATCATGATCCTCTGCTGCTGCGTCTCCATCCCCAGAACGGCCGCCGTGGGCATTGAGATGGGCTTGCAAGGCGTCTGGGGCGGCGCTCCCTATCTGGTCTCCGTGATCATTTATTTTCTGATTGCCTTCTTCTTCGCCAAGGACCGGGGTTCCGCTCTGGACAAGGTGGGCAAGATCCTGACCCCCGTCATGACGGTCATCCTTTTGATCCTGGTCATCAAGGGCGCCATCAGTCCCATCGGCACGCCTGCCGAGCCCACGGTGGACAATGCGTTTTTGAACAGCTTCCTGGGCGGTTACAGCACCGGCGACGTGCTGGTGTCCTTCCTGATGGCCACGGTGTTCTTCGGCGCCATCCGGAACAAGGGCTATGAGGGTGAGCAGCTGAAAAAGGTGAATCTGGGCGCCGGCCTGGTGGCCGCGGCCTGCCTGGCCATCATCTATGGCGGTCTTCTCTTCATGGGTGCCTGTGTCAGCGGTGAGTTCTCCTCTGACATCGGCAATGCCGAGCTGCTGCTGACCGTCATCCGCCGCAGCGGCGGACAGATCGCCATCTACGGCCTGTGCCTCTCCGTCATTCTGGCCTGCCTGACCACGGCCATCGGCCAGATCACCGCCGTGGCGGACTTCTTTGAAACCGAGACTCACGGCAAGCTGCCCTACAAGATCCTGGTCATCATCGTCCCCGTGGTCACCACCGTTGTCGCCAGCTTCGGCCTGGACACCATCGTGAGCCTCACCTCCCCCTGGTTCTCCTTTACATACCCCATCGCCCTGGTGCTGATGCTGCTGGGCATTTTTGAAAAGTTCATCCCCAACGACGGCGGCTTCAAGGGCGCCACGTACTTTACCGTGGTGTACGCCTTCCTGGACCTGCCAGCGGAGTACGGCGTGCACATCGGCTTCCTGGATAAGCTGCTGGGCCTGATCCCTCTGTATAACTACGGCTTTGGCTGGGTGGCGCCCGCCGTGGCTGGCTTCATCATCGGCCTGGTCGTCTATCCCCAGTTGAGCAAAAAAGCGCAGTAACTTGGTTAAAAACTTTCAATTGATTTTCACATACATGGAGGAGTTTTCATGTCGATCCAAAAGAGTGATACGACCAAATATATTCACACCGGCAACGGTGAGCTCTGCTATAAGCTGAACAAGGCCCTGACAGTACCGGAAACATTCCCCATCTACCTGTCCTCCGCTTACATTTTCGACTCCATTGCGCCTATCGACAAAATCTGCGATGAGGGTGCCCCGGGCTACGCCTATTTCCGCCTGGGCAACCCCAACGCCGACGCGGTATCCAGTATCCTGGCGGAGGGCGACGGCGCCGAAAAGGGCCTGGTGTTCGCCTCCGGCATGGCGGCCATCACCACCTCCATTCTGGCCGTGGTGAAGCCCGGCGACCACATCGTGGCCTCTCCCATCATTTACGGCGAGGCGTTCTATTTCCTGAAGTACGAGCTGAAGCGCTGGGGCGTGGAGACCACGTTCATCGACTTCAACACCCAGGATGTGGCGGACTACATGCAGCCCAACACGACACTGGTCTACGGCGAGACCATCGCCAACCCCCTGATGTCCGTGCCCGATATCCAGCACCTGGCGGATGTGGCCCACGCCCACGGCGCCAAGCTGTTCATTGACAACACCTTTGCCACCTCCATCATCGCAAAGCCCATGAAGTACGGCGCGGACCTGGTCCTGTACAGCGCCACCAAGTACCTGGGCGGCCATGACGACCTGGTAGGCGGCGCGGCGCTGGGTTCCCAGGAGCTCATCAAGAAGATCAGCTTCTACCTGGGGCTGTACGGCTCCAACCTGGGGGCCACAGAGTCCTGGCTGCTGGCCCGCAGCCTGCGGACGCTGCCGCTGCGTGTGAAGAAGATGTCCGAAAACGCGCTGGCCCTGGCCAAGTTCTTCGAGTCCCACCCCAAGGTGGAGAAGGTATATTACCCCGGTCTGGAGTCCTCTCCCAGCAAGGCGCTGGCGGACCGGCAATTCGAGGGCAACGGCTACGGCGGCATGCTGTGTGTCAACTTCAAGGGCGGCATGGCGGAGATCAACAAGCTCATCCAGAGCCTGCAAATCGTACGCTTCGTGCCCACGCTGGCGGGCGTCGGCACCACGCTGACCTATCCGCCCAAGGCCTCCCACCGGGACCTGAACCCGGAAGAGCTGGCCGCCATCGGCATCACCATGGGCCAGATCCGGCTCTCCTCTGGTCTGGAGGACACGGCGGACCTGCTGAATGACTTTGATCAGGCCTTGGCCAAGCTATAATCGTTTAAGACCCCCGGCATACCGGGTGGAAAAACAGGAGGTATATGACAATGAGCCAGATGAAACTGAAGCACCCGGAATTCGACCCCAGCAGCGTGAAGTTCGATACCGTGGAAGTGCACGGCGGTGAGCCGCGGGATATGTACGGCGCCCTGATCCCCCCCATTTACCAGACATCCACCTTCTATTTCGATTCCACGGACGACGCTGTGGAGGCCTGCGCTGACTACGCGGAGAGCTTTGCGTACAGCCGCATCACCAACCCCTCTCAGGATTATCTGGAGCAGAAGCTGGCCGCGCTGGAACACGGCAAGGGCGCCGTGGCCTATGCCTCTGGCATGGGTGCTGTGTCCGGTGCCCTGTTCGCCCTTTTGAAAAGCGGCGACCACGCCATCTTCACAAAGGCCAAGTACTCCGGCACCGAGGACATCACCACCGACTGGCTGCCCCGCTTCGGTATTTCCTATGACACCTTTGACGCCGCGGACCTGAGCCAGATCGAGCCGCTGATCAAGCCCAATACCAAGCTCATCTACATTGAAACGCCCGCCAACCCCACCATGGTCCTGGTGGACATCCAGGGTGTCGTGGACATTGCGAAAAAGCACGGACTGAAGGTCTTCGTGGACAACACCTTCGCCTCCCCCTACAACACGAATCCCCTGGACTTCGGCGTGGATGTGGTCATCCACAGCCTGACCAAGTACATCGGCGGCCACGGCGACCTGCTGGGCGGCGCGGTGATTTCCAATGACACGGAGTTCCTCCGCCAGTGCCGGCTGGGCACCCTGATGCACTTCGGCTCCGTCATCGCGCCTTTTACCGCCTTCCTGGCCAGCCGCGGTCTGAAGACCCTGGGCGTCAGAATGCGGCAGTACAACGCCAACGCCCTGAAGATCGCCCGGTGGCTGGAGAACAACCCCAAGATCGAGACCGTCCGCTATCCCATGCTGGAGTCCAATCCCCAGTACGAGATCGCAAAGCGCCAGATGCGGGGCGGCAGCGGCATGATTAGCTTTGATGTGGCCGGCGGTCTGGAAGCGGGCAAGAAGTTCATCAACAGTCTGAAGCTCTGCACCCTGGCGGTCTCTCTGGGCGACACGGAGACCCTGGTGGAGCAGGCCGCCGCCATGACCCACACCATGATCCCCAAGGAGACCCGGGAGGCAGCCGGCATCACCGACGGCATGATCCGCATGTCCGTTGGCCTGGAGGACCCGGACGATATCATCGCCGACCTCAAGCAGGCCCTGGGGGACTGACCTGTTTCAAAGTCCGAACTGCTTTTCTCAGTATAAAAAGGAGCCTGGCCTATAGGTCAGGCTCCTTTTTCATTTCCGTAAAAGCAAATAGCACTGGTATTCCGTCGTGGTGGGAACGTCTGTCAGCTCCGGCACCAGCACGCCGTCCTCTAGGTCGTCCGTCACCATGGCGTCCACCCGGTCCTCCACGGTGGGCACATAGATCCGGTCCAGCCGGGCCATCAGCGTGTTCCACAAATCGATGCCCGCGGTCTCGTCCACGCCCTCATTACCCAGCACGGTCTCCGAAAGCTCCAGGGACAGTTTCACATCCCGGTCGCCCAAAGCCTCCTTCACCGCCGCCAGCAGATTCGCGATCTGCTCTGTATTGTAGGCGGCCTGGGTCTCGTAGTTGGCATCAAAGCCGTAGGCGATCTTATCCAGCTTGCCCACGGTGGGATACGTCAGGTCCGTCAGCAGAATCTCGTCAAAGCCCAGGTCGGCACAGGCGCACACCAGGCGACAGAGATAATCCTTCGTGGCCTGTTTGGATGGGTCCAGCCAGTTTTCGTTGTTCCCGTCGTAGAAAATATAGCCGCCGGTATTCTTCAGACCCATGGTCTCCACATTGCCCCGGGCAACGCCGCCGTCCCGCAGGCAGGAGATCCGGGCCACAGCGTACCATTCGCCCTCCAGCAAAGACGGCAGCACCTCCGCCGCTTTGGACGCCGTACCGGCCACCGACGCGCCGCTGACCACCGCGGCGTTTGCAAAGGGATAGCGCAGTTGGCCGCCGGAGGCCTTCATGGTGACACAGTAGGCGTTTTGCCCACTGGCGGCCGCCAACTCCGCCGTCCAGTCCGCCGGGTCATCTCCCAACTCCACCGCCTGAAGAAGGGACTTCTTTTCCTGCTCCTGAATAGTGATGTTCACCGGCTCCTCTTCCTCCGGCGGCTGGAACTCCTCTGTCTTTTCCGGAAGTACCAGTTTCGGCGTCCCCGTCTCATCATAGACGATGTATTTTTGCATCATCATAAAGCCGGCGGATGCCAGGATGACCAGCACCAGGAGCACCGCCAGCACGAGTTTCCCCTTGGAATTCCGACCGCGGTAACTATGGTAACCTCTGGGGCCTGCCATCAGCTCACCTCGTTTCCTTCGTCAGAGGGGCGCTCAGCCCTCCAGGGCCATCATCTTGTCCACGCGGCGGGCATGGCGGCCCCCCTCAAACTCCGTGGACAAGAACACTTCCACCATGCGCTCGGCCATGTTCTTGCCGGTGAAGCCGGCGCCGATGGCCATCATGTTGGCATCATTGTGGCGGCGGGTCATCTCTGCCTCCAGGCAGTCGGCGCAGTGAGCGCAGCGGATGCCCTTGATCTTGTTGGCGGCAATGGAGATGCCGATGCCGGTGGTGCAGATGACGATGCCCCGGTCGCACTTGCCCTCCGCCACAGCCCGGGCGGCGGCGGCGCCGAAGTCGGGATAGTCACAGCTCTCCAGGCCATAGCAGCCGAAATCCTCATATTCATGGCCCAGCTTCTCCAGCACCTTGATAACGTGCTGCTTCAGCTCATAGCCGCCGTGGTCGCAACCCAATGCAATTTTCATGGTGGAATCCTCCCGTTTTTTCAAAGTAGCATTATTATATGCCCGCTGTTTTCAAAAATCAATCACAGTTCGTGCCATACCGGCTCCATCCGCCGGAAGGTGCAGAACCGCCGGAACCCGCACCGGCGCAACAGCTCCTGCCGTTCCCGGATGGCGCAGCCCACATACGTGGGGTCGTGGGCATCCGTACCCAGGGTGATGATCTCGCCGCCCAGGCGGCGGTACATCCGCAGCCACTTTTCGTCCGGCAGGGGGGTGTGGCCCCGGTTGGTGTTCAGCTCGATGCCCCGGTCCTTTCGGATGAGGGTGCGGAGGATCTCCTCCACCTCGGTCTCAAAGCCGTCAAAGGTCAGGTGAAAGCCCCGGTTTTCGTTGAGATACCGCAGGGGCAGCGTCAAGTGGCCCAGGACGGAATAGTTCCCATCCCAGTTTGCCAGCAGCCACACCTGCTCCAGGTAATCGGCAATGCCCCGGCGGGCCGCGGCATCGTCAGCGGGATCAAAGTAATAGAGGTCCTTGCAGTCATACGCCTTGGAGAGCATATGGATGGACCCAATAATGAAATCCAGTTCCGGCATACCGGCCAGAAGCTTTTCCGTATGGGCAAAATTCCAGGGTGCGTCACCCAGCTCAATGCCCAACCGCAGGGTGATACGGCCGCCCACAGCGGCCCGGGCCCTGGCGAATTCCTCCGTCAGGGCCTGCCAGTCATAGGGTCCCCGGGGCTGGGCCGTGCCCCAGGCGATGGGCTCCACATGGTCCGTGAAGCACAGCTCCTCCAGACCCGCCGCGACGGCCGCCTCCGCCATATCCGCCATGGGCGCTCTGGCATCGGGAGAGATGCGGGAATGGGTGTGATAATCAGCCAGATACATGGCGTTCCTCACTTCTTGAACTTTTTGAAGAACTTCTTCCGCTCCTCATAGTTGCTCTCGCCCACGCTCTCGGCAAACTTTTTCAGTGCCTCTTTCTGCTCCTTGTTCAGGTTGCGGGGGGTCTCGATATAGACGGTGACGTACTGGTCGCCCCGGCCCCGTCCGTTGATGGAGGGAATGCCCTTACCCTTCAGGCGGAAGGTGGTGCCGGACTGGGTGCCCTCCGGCAGGGTGTACTTTACCTTGCCGTCAATGGTGGGGATCTCCAGCTCGGCGCCCAGGACCGCCTGGGTGAAGGTGATGGGCGCCTCGCACAGCACGCTGGTGCCCTCCCGGCGGAACAGCTCGTGGGGCCGCACCGTGATGGTGATAAGCAGGTCGCCTGCGGGGCCGCCGTTTTTGCCGGCGTTGCCCTGGCCCCGGATGGAAATGGTCTGGCCGTTGTCGATGCCCGCGGGGATGCTGGCCTGGATGGTCTTGCGGCGGCGGACCGTGCCGCTGCCGTGGCAGTCCTTGCAGGGCTGGTGGATGATCTGGCCCTTGCCGCCGCACTTGGGGCAGGGGGAACTGGTGGCGAAAACGCCCATGGGCGTCTGCCGCCGCACCTGCACCTGGCCGGTGCCCCGGCAGTCCGGGCACACCTCCGGCGTGGTGCCGGGAGCGCAGCCGTTGCCGTGGCAGGTCTCGCACTGCTCCATCCGCTCCACGGTGACCGCCTTTTCGCAGCCGAAGGCCGCCTCCTCAAAGCTGATGGCCAGGGACATGCGGATGCTCTCGCCCCGTTGGGGAGCATTGGGATTGGTGCGCCGTCCGCCGCCGCCGAAGCCGCCGCCGAAGAAGCTGCCGAAAATGTCGCCCAGGTCGCCGAAGTCGAAGCTGCCGTCGAATCCGGCGCCGGCGCCGAAGTTGGGGTCCACGCCGGCATGGCCGTACTGGTCATACCGGGCCTTCTTATCGGGGTCCGACAGGACCTCATAGGCCTCGTTGACCTCCTTGAAGTGCTCCTCGGCATCCTTGTCGCCGGGATTCAGGTCCGGATGGTACTTCCGGGCCATTTTTTTATATGCTTTTTTGATCTCGTCCTCCGAGGCGCCCTTGGCCACGCCCAGGACCTCGTAGTAATCACGCTTGTTCTCTGCCATATTGAAAACTCCTCATATTCCGAAACGCCGTATCAGGGACAGCGCATGCCGCCTGTCCCTGATACGTTTTATGAGAGGGTCGCTCACTTGTTCTTGTTTTCGTCCTCGTCCACGACCTTGTAGTCGGCGTCATAGTACTGGCCGCCCTGGGTGCCGGCATCGGCGCCGGGCTGCTGAGCACCCGCCTGGGCGCCGCCCTGGGGGTTGGCCTGCTGATACAGCTTCTCGCTGACGGCGTAGAAGGCCTGGGTCAGTTCCTCGGTGGCAGACTTGATGGCGGCGGTGTCCTGGCCCTTCAGGGTCTCCTTCAGCTTGTCGATACCGGCCTGGACCTTGTTCTTGTCGTCGGCGGGGATCTTGTCGCCCATCTCGGCCAGGGTCTTTTCGCTCTGATAGACCATCTGGTCAGCCTGGTTGCGGGTCTCCACTTCCTCCTTCAGCTTCTTGTCCTGGGCGGCATACTGCTCGGCTTCCTTCACAGCCTTTTCAATGTCCTCCTTGCTCATGTTGGAGGAGGAGGTGATGGTGATGTGCTGCTCCTTGCCGGTGCCCAGGTCCTTGGCGGAGACGTTGACGATGCCGTTAGCGTCGATGTCAAAGGTCACCTCGATCTGGGGCACGCCACGGCGGGCGGGAGCGATGCCGTCCAGGTGGAAGCGGCCCAGGCTCTTGTTGGCGGCGGCCATCTCACGCTCGCCCTGGAGGACGTTGACCTCCACAGAGGTCTGGTTATCGGCGGCGGTGGAGAAGATCTGGCTCTTCTTCACGGGGATGGTGGTGTTGCGGTCAATGAGCTTGGTGAACACGCCGCCCATGGTCTCAATACCCAGGGACAGGGGGGTCACATCCAGCAGCAGCAGGCCCTTCACGTCGCCGGTCAGCACACCGGCCTGGAGGGCGGCGCCCATGGCCACGCACTCATCAGGGTTGATGCCCTTGAAGGGCTCGGAGCCGGTGAAGTTCTTCACGGCCTCCTGCACGGCGGGGATACGGCTGGAGCCGCCCACCAGCAACACCTTGCTCAGGTCGGCGGGACGCAGGCCGGCGTCGGACATGGCCTGGCGCACGGGACCCATGGTGGCATCCACCAGGTGGGCCGTCAGCTCGTTGAACTTGGCCCGGGTCAGCGTGACATCCAGGTGCTTGGGGCCGGTGGCGTCAGCGGTGATATAGGGCAGGTTGATGTTGGAGGTGGTCACGCCGGAGAGCTCGATCTTGGCCTTCTCGGCAGCCTCCTTCAGGCGCTGCATGGCAACCTTATCGCCGGACAGGTCCACGCCGTCGGTGCGCTTGAACTCGCTGACAAGGTACTTCATGATGCACTCATCGAAGTCATCGCCGCCCAGGCGGTTGTTGCCGGCGGTGGCCAGGACCTCGATGACGCCGTCATCGATCTCCAGAATGGAGACATCGAAGGTGCCGCCGCCCAGGTCGTAGACCATAATCTTCTGGGACTGCTCCTTATCCACGCCGTAGGCCAGTGCCGCGGCGGTGGGCTCGTTGATGATACGCTTCACGTCCAGGCCGGCAATCTTACCGGCGTCCTTGGTGGCCTGACGCTGGGCGTCGGTGAAGTACGCGGGAACGGTGATGACGGCCTCGGTGACGGTCTGGCCCAGATAGGCCTCGGCGTCCGCCTTCAGCTTCTGCAGGATCATGGCGCTGATCTCCTGGGGGGTGTAGGACTTGCCGTCCACGGTGACCTTGTAGTCAGAGCCCATCTCACGCTTGATGGAGGAGATGGTGCGGTCGGGGTTGGTGATGGCCTGACGCTTGGCCACCTGACCCACCATGCGCTCGCCGGTCTTGGAGAAGGCCACGACGGAGGGGGTGGTGCGGTTGCCTTCCGCGTTGGGGATAACGACTGCTTCGCCGCCTTCCATGACGGCCACGCAGGAGTTGGTAGTACCAAGGTCGATACCGATTACTTTAGACATAAATAATTCCTCCTAAATCTATCGAAAACGTTTTTTGTTTACTCTTTTGTTAATTGGCCACCTGGACGATGGCGTGCCGGATGACCTTGTCACCCAGCATAAAGCCCGCCTGGAACACCTGGGCCACCACATTTTCGCCCAGGTTTTCGTCATCAATGTGCATGACGGCGTTCATCTTCTCCGGGTCAAAGGGCTTTCCCAGGGTCTCCATCTCCGTGACACCCTGTTTTTGCAGGATCTCCTTGAACTGGGTGAAAATCATCTCCAGCCCTTTTTTGTGGGGGGAGTCCTCGCCGCCCTCGCTGGCAACGGCCCGCTCCAGATTGTCGTACACCGCTAAAAACGCGCTGATGGTGTCCGCTTTGGCGTCCTGGTACAGGGCATCCTTTTCCTTGGTGGTGCGCTTGCGGTAGTTGTCGTACTCCGCGGTGAGGCGGACGAACTGGTCCTTCACGGACTCCAGCTGCTTGGCGGCCAACTCGGCGGCCTCCATCTGCTGCTGGGTCAGGGTATACGTCTTTTCTTTTTCCTTTTTCTTCTTGCTCTTGCCGGTCTTTTCCGCCGGCTCCTGGGCAGTCTTTTCCGCCTGGGCAGTCTCCTGCTCCGCTTGGGTCTCCGGCGTTTCCTCGGCAGTGGGCTGCTTCGTCTCTTCGCTCATTCCTTCGTATCCTCCTTCAGGGGTAATTCCTGTTTTCCGAACAGCCGTGTCAGCCCATCGGCAAAGCCGGAGAGCCGCGCGGCCACAGATGCGTAATCCATACGGGTGGGGCCCACCACGCCGATGAGACCCCGCATATCCTCGCCGATATCATAGCTTGCCACCACGACACTGGTGTTTTTCAAGGCGTCGCTGACGTTTTCCGGCCCGATGAGGATCTTCATGGGGCCGTCATCCGGCAGCGGCAGGTTTTCCTTGCTGTCTGTCATAAAGCTCATCAGCTGGTGGGCCTTGTCGGCGTCCCGGAACTCCGGCAGCTTCAAAAGCTCCTTGGTCCCGGCGGTGACGATCTCCCGCTGGCCGGCCTCCTCCAGGGAGTCCGCCGCGTAGGAAATGGTCTGGGACAGCAGCAAAAACAGCTGGGGCGGGATCTGCTCCGCCACATTCATGAGCCGCTGGTTCATCTCCGCCGGAGAGACACCGGTAAAATGTCCGTTCAGCAGATTCACCAGGGTGGGCAACTGGTCCAGGTCCACCTTCAGCTGCAAACGCAGCAGCTGGCTTTTCACCCGGTCGTCGCTCATCATCATGACCACGATGCAGCTGCGCTCATCCACCGGCAGCAGCTCAAAGCGCTTGGCAGTGAGAGTCTTGCAGCCGGTGACGCTCATGTATGCGGGATAGTTCACAAAGGAGCTCACCGCCCGACCCGCCTGGGAGAGGATGTGGTCCAGCTCCTCCATCTTCATTTGCAGGGACTGGTTGATCTTCTCCGTCTCCGCCAGGCTCAACCGCTGCTGTTCCATCAGCTCGTTGACGTACAGCCGGTAGCCCTTGGGGGAGGGCACCCGTCCGGCGGAGGTGTGGGGCTGCTCCAGATAGCCCAACTCCACCAGATCCGCCAATTCGTTGCGGATGGTGGCGGAGCTGACTCTGCCGCCCATTTCAGTGGCAATGGCCTTGGAGCCCACCGGCTCGGCGGTGCGGATATAGTCCTCGATGACGACCTTCAATATTTTCTTTTTCCGGTCCGTCAGTTCCATCTCTCCGCTCCCATTCGGCCATTGTTTTCAGGGGGTTAGCACTCAATTCCCCCGAGTGCTAAAGCGAGTTTACCACTGCGGGAAAGTATTGTCAATGCATGCTTATAAACAATTTGTGAACAAACAGAAACCTGTTTTTGAACTTTTGCAGAAAAGGCCGGTTTTCCCGCTGTCTCCCGGTTTTCCGCCAACAAAAGCGGCGGGCATTCGCCCGCCGCTTTCCATTGTTTTCCCGCTCACCAGCGGAGCTTCCCCACCATCTGCCGGGGGACCAGTCCGGCCCGCCGCAGCGCCGGCAGCAGCGCCGCGAACAGCACCACCAGCAGCGCCGTCTGGAAGGGGAGCATGATGAGGTTTTTCCAGAAGCTGCCGGCGGCCATGACAGACCAGGCCTTTCCGTAGAGAATGGCGGACCACAAAGAGCCCAGCACCACATTTTGGATATTAGTCAGCAGTTTTGCCAGGAACACCCGCCGGATGTTGAGCTCCGCCCGGTACAAAAAGAGGGCATAGATCAAAACGCCCAGCATGGTGGTAAGGGTATAGCCGGGAAAAAAGGGATAGCCGCCGCCTCCGGTGAGGAAAAAGCTGAGGATATCCTCGGAAAAGCCAAACACCACGCCCAGCACCGGGCCGCACACCAGTGCGCACAGCGCCCGGGCCAGGAAGCCCCAGGTGATCTTGGCACCGCCGAACAGAGGCGCGGACGGAATGTGGCCCAGAACGACGCACAGCGCGATCATCAGGGCCGCAAAGGTCAGCTTCCGCAGGTCCCGGAGTTCCCGGACAGCATCGCGCCAATAGGCTGCGGAAAACGGATGGGGATAGAGAGACATAAAAATACCTTCCTTCTGTAAATTTCGGCAGTCCGATACCGGAGCGCCGCACAGAGGAAGGTTTTGGCCGTATCCTGTATGCGGCAGCGGGATGCGGAACACACACTGCAAGACCGATAGGGTCCTTTCGTCCGGAAAACAACTCCCCGTTTTCCCGGCACTTGATCTTGTTGGGTGACGAGCCAGATGCTCTGCAAGCAGCAAGATCTTTGACACGTGTGTTCCTACTCTGCCTTTATGATGCCATGATATTCCATTTGTATGGAAATAGCAATAGAAAAGGTCCCCAAATCTTGCGATTTGGGGACCTTTTTTCAGTGGAAAATACAATTACTCAGCCTTAGGGGCCTCAGCGGCAGCCTTGGCAGCGGCTTCCGCCGCGGCCTTGGCCTTCTCAGCCTGAGCCTTCTTGATGGCCTTGTACTTCTCCTTCTCCTCAGCGGTAGCCACGGGAGAGATGGCGTCACGGGGGCAGACCTTGGTGCAGAGCTTGCAGCCCACGCACTTGTCATAGTCGATGACGGCTACACCGTTCACCACATGGATGGCGTCCTTCTTGCACTCCTTCTGGCACAGGCCGCAGCCGATGCAGGAGTTGGAGCAGACGCTCATGGCTGCCTTGCCCTTCTCCTGGTTGGCGCACAGCACGTGGACCTTCTTGGAGGCGGGGACGGAGGTGATCAGGTGACGGGGGCAGGCCTTGGCACAGGCCATGCAGGCGGTGCACTTCTCGGGGTCCACCACGGCGGCGCCGTTGGGGCCGATGCTCATGGCGCCGAACTGGCAGGCGGCCACGCAGGAGCCGAAGCCCAGGCAGCCGAAGTCGCACTCCAGGGGGCCGGCGGCCACCTTGGTGGCGGAGATGCAGTCCTTCACGCCCACATACTCAAAGCGCTTCTTGGCGTTGGTGCCGCCGTTGCAGCGGACGAACGCCACCTGGCGCTCGCCGGTGGGAACTGCCATGCCCATGATTTCGGCGATGGCGGCGGCATTTTCAGGGCCAGCGGGAGCGCAGGCGTTGACAGGCGCGTCGCCGGCCAGGATGGCGGCAGCGCAGCCGCCGCAGCCGGGATAGCCGCAGCCGCCGCAGTTGGCGCCAGCCAGGTGGCCCAGAATGGCCTCCTCGCGGGGGTCCTTTTTCACCTCGAAGATCTTGGAGGCGACAGCCAGGATCAAGCCGAACACAGCGCCCAGCACACCCAGCAGGATAACAGCATATGCAATATTCATCTCAAACGCCTCCTTACCAGATCTTCAGGCCGGAGAAGCCCATGAACGCCAGGGCCATCAGACCAGCGGTGATCAAGGCGATGGGGAAGCCCTCAAACGCCTTGGGATACTCCGCGAACACCAGGCGCTCACGGATGCTGGCGAACAGCACGATGGCCAGCAGGAAGCCCAGGCCGCCGGTAATGCCGTAGACCACGGACTCAATGAAGTTGTAGTTGTTCTGGATGTTCAGCAGAGCGACGCCCAGCACAGCGCAGTTGGTGGTGATCAGGGGCAGATACACACCCAGGGCGGTGTACAGGGTGGGCATTGCCTTCTGCAGGAACATCTCAATGAACTGCACCAAAGAGGCGATGACCAGGATGAAGGCCACGGTCTGCATATACTCCAGGCCCAGCTTCACCAGCAGCAGGTTCACCAGCCAGGTGATGGCAGAAGCCAGACCCATAACAAAGGTAACGGCCACACCCATGCCGACGGCGGTGTCGACTTTCTTGGAAACGCCCAAGAAGGGGCAGATGCCCAGGAACTGGGAGAAGATAAAGTTGTTTGCCAGAACGGCACCCAGCGTGATCGCCAGGAGGTTAGTAATCTGTTCCATACGTTCCTATCCTCCTTATTTCTTAGACTTGGACAGTGCCCACTGCATGGCGGCGATCAGGCAGCCAAGCACCAGGAAGCCGCCCACAGGCAGGGTCAGCATGCCGGCGGGGAACTGAGAGGGGATGATCTGGATGCCCTTGCCGCCGGCGCCCAGCAGGCCGCCGCCGAAGGTGCCGGCACCCAGCAGCTCGCGGATGATGCACATGGCCAGCAGCACCAGGGTATAGCCGATGCCCTGGAACACGCCGTCGAAGAAGGAGGCCACAACGCCGTTCTTGTAGGAGAAGGCCTCGGCACGGCCCAGGATGATGCAGTTCACCACGATCAGGGGGATGAACACGCCCAGGGACTCGGCCAGAGCGGGGACAAACGCCTGCAGGAACAGATCCACCATGGTGACGAAGCCGGCAATGACCACGATGAACATGGCGATACGGATCTTGTCGGGCACGATCTTGCGGATAGCGGAAATGATGACGTTGGACAGCGTCAGAATGACTGTAACAGCCAGGCCCATGCCCAGACCGTTAAAGAACGATGTAGTGATGGCCATGGTGGAGCACATGCCCAGCACCTGGACCAGAACGGGGTTCTGATACAGGAGGCCATCCATAAACTGCTTCTTCAAATTCATAAGTGTTCGCTCCTCCCTTCTCAGCCCATGACGCCGGCCACAGCCAGCGCGGCATTGACGCCGGTGGTGACGCCGCGGCTGGACACGGTGGCGCCGGAGATGGCATCCACGTTCTTGCCCACGGACAGCGTGCCGTCAGCGGCGCTCTTGCCGATGAACTGGTCCAGGACGCCGTTTTCATTGCTCATAACCTTGGAGCCGATGCCGGAAGTCTCAGAGTTCTTAACGATGGAAACGCCGGTAACGGCGCCCTCGGCGTCCACGCCGACCATCATTTCGATGTTGCCCTGGGAACCGGAGGACACGATCTTCAGCGCGTAGCCGATGACACTGCCGCCGGCCTGAGCCTCATAAGCCTCGGTGATGGTGGCGCCGGCGCCGGAAGCGGCGGCGGTCATCTCGTCGGTCAGTTCCACCACAGTGGGAGAGCCCTCCATCTCAGGCAGGACCTCCTGAATGGCCGCTGCGGTCTTGGTCTTGTTCTTTTCCTCGATGGGCCCCTCGGTGACGCTGTTGACCAGGCCCAGCAGGCCGGCCACGATCACGCAGGTCACAAACAAAGTCACGGTCAGCTTGATGATATACTTGGGGTCCATATCGACCTTTTCCTTAGTCTTGACTTCGTTGCTCATTTCGCAGCCGCCTCCTTCTTATCGGATTTTACGACGCCAAAACGAGTGGGCTTGGTGTACTTGTCGATCAGGGCCACACACAGGTTCATGACCATGATGGAGTAGCAGACGCCCTCGTTATAGGAGCCAAAGTAACGGATGAGCACAGTAAACAGGCCGCAGCCGATGCCAAAGATCAGCTGGCCCTTCTTGGTGACGGGAGAGGTGGCATAGTCGGTAGCCATGAAGAAAGCGCCCAGGAACAGGCCGCCGCCGAACACGCTGTACAGCATCCAGTCCACGCCGCTGCCGGCCTTGGGGAACAGGAGAGTCAGCACGGCCACGGTGGCGATGTAGGCCACGGGGGTCTGCCAGTTGATGACCTTGCGCCAGATCAGATACACACCGCCGATGAGCAGCAGCAGGGCGGAAACTTCGCCCAGGGAGCCGCCGGTCTTGCCCAGGAACATATCCATCACGGAATAGGTCTCCTTCAGGGTGGCGAAGCTGGCCTCCAGGTCGGCGCCGGAGCCCTTCATCATGCCCAGGGGAGTGGCGTGGGTGACCACGTCAGCCACGGAGCCCATGAGAGGCGCCTTGCCCGCGGCGGGGTCGATCCAGTGGGTCATGCTGCCGGCATAGCTGCCCAGCAGGAAGGCACGGCCAGCCAGGGCGGGGTTGACAAAGTTCTTGCCGATACCGCCGAAGAGCTGCTTGACCACAATGATGGCAAACAGGTCGCCGATGAGGATCATCCAGTAGGGCGTGGTCACGGGGCAGACAAACGCCAGCAGCATGCCGGTGACCACGGCGCTGAGGTCGCCCACGGACTGGGGCTTCTTCATGACCTTGCGGTACAGCCACTCAAAGAACACGCAGCCCAGCGCGGACACGGCGGTCAGCGTCAGTGCCTTCACGCCGAAGCACACCACAGCCCAGATCAGGGCGGGCACCATGGCGATGATCACATCCAGCATGATGGAACGGGTCGTCTCGGCAGCGCGGATATGAGGATTGGAAGTGGCAATGAGCTTCAAATTCTTGTAATCCGTCATTTGTTCACAGCCTCCTTCTTCTCTTCCGCGGCCTTTTTGGCCTCTGCGGCAGCCTTATCGGCAGCCATCTTGTTCTTCACCAGCTGCTTGCCGGTCTTGAACATCTGGGTCAGGTGCATACGGGCAGGGCAGGCATAAGCGCAGGCACCGCACTCCATGCAGTCCATAATATGGGCGTCATTCAGCTCATCCACCATGCCCTTGGCGGCATACTGGTACATGAACAGGGGCTCCAGGTGCACGGGGCAGGCGGCAACGCACTTGCCGCAGCGGATGCACTGGGGATGCTCCACGGTCTGCTCCTCGTTCTCGCAGAACGCCAGGATGGCGCCGGTGCCCTTGGCCACGGGGATGTCGGCGGTGTACTGGGCCATGCCCATCATGGGGCCGCCGGCAATGAGCTTGTAAGTGCCGTCCTTCACGCCGCCGCAGGCATCCAGCAGGGCGGAGACAGGGGTGCCGATGGGGCACTCGATGTTCTTGGGCTCCACGATGCCGCTGCCGGACACGGTGACGACCTTGCGCACCACGGGCATACCCTGGGTGATGGCACGGTAGATGCACATGGTGGTGTTGATGTTGAACACGGCGCAGCCGATATTGGAGGGCAGGCCTCCGGGAGGCACCTGCTTGCCGGTGATGGCCTGGCAGAGCTGCTTCTCACCGCCCTGGGGGTAACGGCAGCGCAGGGGCTCCACCACCACGGGGGCGTTCTTCTCGGCGATGACCTTGTTCATGGCGTCGATGCCGTTTTGCTTGTTGTCCTCAACGCCGATAACGACCTTGTCCACGCCGAACATCTTTGCCAAATATGTGGCGCCGCCGATGATCTCCTCAGGACGCTCCAGCATGGCGCGGTGGTCGCCGGTAATATAGGGCTCGCATTCGGCGCCGTTGATGATGACGGTGTCCACCTTGCCGATACCGCCGGAGATCTTCACGTGAGTGGGGAACGTTGCGCCGCCCATGCCCACGATACCGGCGTTCTTGACGATCTCCACCATCTCATCGACAGTGAGGGCATCAGGGTCCGCGGGAGCCTGGACTTCTTCGCTGAGCTCATCCTGGAAATCGTTTTCGATGACCACGGACATCATGTTGCCGCCCATGGAATAGGGACGGGGCTCAACAGCCTTGACCTTGCCGGAAACACTGGCGTGGATGGGCGCACCCAAGCCACGGAACTCGCCGATCTTCTGGCCCACCTTGACCTGATCGCCCACTTTCACAAGGGGTGTGCAGGGTGCGCCAAAGTGCATCGACATGGGAATGACCACCTCTGCCGGGGGAGCCAGCTGCTCGATGGCCTTTTCATTGGTCGCGGCCTTCATGTCATGGGGATGAACGCCGCCAAAGAAAGCTTGTGCCATTGTCTTCACCTCATTTTTACTCCTGATAGCGTCCAGGGCACATACCGGCTCCGTCCCGCCGGCACGCGGGCCGGGGCGCAATTCTGCCCTGGCGATACTACCACATACTGCGTTTGATTCTACACCCAAACTCGAATTTTGTCCAGACTGTGAACGACAGATTTTGCGGAAATAAGCCGTTTTTTTGCGGGGTAATTTGTGATTTTACACATTTTTCTCAGCCACACCTTCCGCCCCGCGGGGCTGTTCTCTTGTCAGGGGCAAAAAAGCATGGTATAATATTAAATCAAACATTCATTCCGGCCCGGACCGTGTGCAGAACGGGCCTGCTGATTTTGGAGGCCTTTACCATGATGGTACAGCAAATCGACCGAAAACAACTGAAACGGGATTCCAGGGCGCTCCTGCGCACGGCCCAGGTCTCGCCCATGGCCATGACGGCCCTGTATCTGGGTCTCGTTCTGGTGCTGGACGCGGCGGATGTGGTATCCGGCGGCAGCGCGGCCCTGGGGATCGGGAGCCTTCTGAGCACCTTTGTCTCCGTGCTGACCTGGCTGGTGGGCATCGTGCTCTCCGCGGGCTTCGTCCTGTACTGCATGGCCATCCGCCGGGGAGAGCGGGCGGAGTTTTTGACGCTGTTCGACGGCTTTTCCTTCGTGGGCAAGGTCATCGGCCTGAACATCGTCATCACGGTGTTCATCGCCCTGTGGTCCATGCTGTTCGTCATCCCCGGCATCGTGGCCGCTTACCGTTACCGCTTTGCCCTGTACAATCTCTATGAAAACCCAAGTATTGGCATCATGGAGGCCTTGAACATGAGCAAGTGCCAGACCACGGGCTACAAGATGCAGCTTTTCATGCTGGACCTGAGCTACTTCGGCTGGACGTTCCTGGCCTCCCTTCCCGCCGCCCTGCTGGAGTGGTGCGTGTCCTACCAGGAGCTCTGCTCTATTCTGGGTGCCGCCTCCGCCTCCGGTCTCATCACCTCCCTGCTGGCCCTGCCGGACCTCACCTGGATCTTCATCATCGACCTCTGGAGTCTGGCGGTGTCCCTGTTCTACCTGCCCGCCTACCAGTGCACGGAACTGGGCTACTTCGACATTGCCAAGTCCACCTCCGGCGTGGGCTTCGGCGCGGAGCCGCCCCGGCAGGACGGCTGGAACGGCCGCATCCACCCCGATGACCCGGGCGGCTGGTAAGCCCCTAACAGCGTACAAGTCCCCGGCGGGTTTTAGAACCCGCCGGGGACTTCAGTTTGCCGGAAAAATCTTTTCCGACAAACTGAAGCAAGTTTTTCTAAGCTTAAAAGCTTAGAAAAACTTATGATCAAAAACGAAAGACACCCCTCCTGGGTTTCTTTCGTAACTATCTTCCTTCCCGTCGCGCAAGGTTTCCAGGGCTATCGGCAGCATACAAAGTCCCCGGCGGGTTTTAGAACCCGCCGGGGACTTTTTTGCGCTTCTTTACAGCTGGGGGAACTGCCGGCGAACGTAGCCGTTCTTTTTCAGGATCATGGCCAGCAGGGTGGATACCACCAGCCCGAAGGCCGCCTGGACCAGGTTGCTGGGGATACCGGCGGCGCCGGCGGCCAGACTGCCGGAGAGCAGGCCGTCATACAGGCAGTAGCCCACCACCATGATGGCCTCCGCCGCCGCGCCGCACACCACCAGGGCCCAGTTCTTTTTGCCCAGGGCCCGGTACAGCAGCGCCGCCGTCAGCGCCATGAGTGCCTTGATGACCAGCGTGCCGGGGACATAGACAGCATAGCCGGACAGCAGGTCCGCCAGGGCGGGTCCGATGCCGCCGGCAATGGCGCCATAGACCGGGCCCAGCAGGTAGGCGCCCAGCAGCACCACCGTGTCGCCCAGGTTCATGTAACCGCCGGTGGGGGAGGGCACCATCAATACCCGGGTGGCCACGTAACCCAGCGCCGCAAACAGCGCCGTCATCACCAGCAGCTTCGTCCGGTCGTAAGAGGCCGCGGTATGGCCTTCCATCGTCTTTTCCATGTGTTTTTTCTCCTTTTGGGTGTGTTTTGATGTTGCTATCATATGCCATGTGTGATATGATTGAAATATCCAAAATATGAATTTTTTATAAGGTCAGAAGGAGGGCGGCATATGCTGACTTATTCCATGGAGGGTCGGGGCGGCCTGCCTTTATATGAATACCTGTACCGCTGCATCCGGGGCGACATCCTCAGCGGCACCCTGGCCGCCGGGGAGCAGCTGCCCTCCAAGCGGCGGCTGGCGGAGCACCTGCAGCTGTCCGTCATCACCGTGGAGGGGGCTTACCAGCAGCTGGAGGCAGAGGGGTATGTGTACACCCGGCCCAAGCGGGGCTTTTTCGTTGCCCCGGTGGAGCGGCTGGCGGCGCCCCCGGCGCCGGAGCCTTTGCCGCCCCAGTCGGAAAAGCGCATCTGGCGTCTGGACCTGAAAAGCAACCAAGTGGATGTGACCCGCTTCCCCGTCTCCACCTGGGCCCGGCTCACCCGCCAGGTCCTCAGTGAGGGCGGCGAAGCCCTGCTGCGCCCCGTGCCCCACCAGGGTCTGGACGGTCTGCGGCAGGCCATTGCCGACGATCTGCGGGACTACAAGGGCATGGCCGTGTCCCCGGAGCAGATCGTGGTGGGCGCCGGCGCGGAATATTTATATCTTTTGCTGGCACAGCTGCTGGGTCCGGAGGCGGTGTTCGCCGTGGAGGACCCGGGCTATCCCAAGATCCGTCAGGTGTACGGCAAGTGCGGCGCCGTGTGCCGGCCCGTGCCCCTGGACCGCCGGGGCATGGACATCACCGCCCTGACGGCCTCCGGCGCCAGCGTGGCCCATCTCTCTCCCTCCCACCACTATCCCACCGGCCTGGTGACCCCCATCGGCCGGCGGCAGGAGCTGCTGCGCTGGGCCCGCCAGCGGGACGGCTTCATCATCGAGGATGACTACGACAGCGAGTTCCGCTTCTCCGGCCGCCCCATCCCCACCCTGCAAAGCATCGACCGGGAGGGCCGGGTCATCTATATGAACACCTTCTCCCAGACCATCTCCCCCTCCATGCGCGTGGGCTTCATGGTGCTGCCCCCCCGACTGCTGGAGCGCTACCGCCGGGAGCTGGATTTCTACGCCTGCACCGTTCCCGCCCTGGAGCAGCATGTACTGGCCCGCTTTCTGGAGCAGGGCTACTATGAGCAGCACCTGTCCCGGATGCGCAAGGAGTACCGCCTCCGCCGGGGCCGGGTACTGGAGGCCTTCCGGGCCAGTCCCTTTGCCAAGCGCGTCACCATTTCTGAGCAGGGCGCCGGACTCCACTTCCTGCTGCGGCTGAAAACGCCCCTGTCCGACGAAGACCTGCGCCGGCGGGCGGAGGAGCGCGGCGTCCGCCTGGGCTTTTTGTCAGAGTACGCCGCCGTGCCGGACCCGGCCCACGCCCACACGCTGGTGGTAAACTACGCCGGACTGGACGCGGAAAAGCTGCCGGAGGCCATGGCCCTTTTATCGGAGGTCTTCGCATAAAAAAGGAGGCATAGCCAAACGGGCGGTGGTCATAAAACGGTTTTTGAGGGCAGCCAACGGCTGCCCTCTTTTTTGTTCATAGATTGTTTTCTTGCGTATAGTCCAATGTTTTAGTACCATAAAGAAAATGACAGATATATCGGGCTGACAAATGGGAAGTTGACGAGGAGGTGTATAGCATGAAGTGTTCTTATTGCAATACCGAAATGGAAAAAGGAAAGCTTAGGAGCAGAGGCGGTGTGTATTTTCTTCCAGATGGCGAGAAAAGCCCAAAACTATATACCGAACATGAAATGAAGAAACACAATGCAGTGTATTTGCGACCGCATATGACTGAGTTTTTTCCTGAATATCCCACAGCATATCTTTGCAGAATGTGTTCGAGAATTGTGATTGAATACTGATAAACAATTTCAATTTATTGAACAGGTCAAGGGCGCACTTCTATACACACTTCGGTGTATCGTGCAGTGCGTGGTTTTGACCATACCAAAGCCTCCCTTGTGCAAAAGGAGGTGGCACGGCGTAAACCGGTCGTCGCCGGCAAGGGAACAATCCCTCAGTCAGCCTAACGGCTGACAGCTCCCTTTACACAAGGGAGCCTTTCCTAAATCGATACCTTTTACAAAAAATCCGACCTATGATCGTGACCATAGGTCGGATTAACTGTTTTACGAACACCCGCCTAAGGCTATGCCTCCTTTTTTATGGGTTCAAATGTCCCGGCGGCCCTCCAGGGCCCGCATGAGGGTGGCGTCATCGGCAAACTCCAGGTGTCCTCCCACGGGGATGCCGTAGGCCAGCCGGGTCACCCGCACATCAAAGGGCTTCAGCAGCCGGGCGATGTACATAGCGGTGGCCTCGCCCTCCGTGTCCGGGTTGGTGGCCATGATGACCTCCTGCACGCCGCCCTTGGCCACCCGCTCCACCAGAGACTTGATGGCCAGGTCATCGGGCCCCACGTGGTTCATGGGGGAGATGACGCCGTGGAGCACGTGGTAGCGGCCGTTGTACTCCCGGCTGCGCTCAATGGCCGCCACATCCCGGGGGTCCGCCACCACACAGATGGTGGAGCCGTCCCGCTTGGGGGAGGCGCAGATAGGACACAGGCCTCCGGCGGTGAAGTTCTGGCACACCGGGCAGCAGGTGACGCTGTGCTTGGCGTCCAGGATGGCGTCGGCAAACTCCCGGGCCTCCTCCTCGGGAAGGCCCAGCACGTAAAAGGCCAGGCGCTGGGCGGACTTGCCGCCGATGCCCGGCAGCCGGGCGAACTGCTCCACCAGCTTTTCCAGCGGTGCGGGAAAGTACTCCATGCTTCGTTGCTCCTTTAATTGCCGCCTCCGGCAGGCAATTGAATTTCAATGATTTTTGGCAGGACATGCGCCTGTCAAAAATACTTTGACTCAGCCGCCCTGGGCGGCGTTCACCAGTGACCGATGTCACTGGTGGGGGGAATCTAAAGAGGGGACAAGGTCCCCTCTTTAAGCTAGATCCATGGCGAACAGGGCCGCCGCGCCGCCGGTGTGGACGAACAAAATGTCGCCCCGGCCGCCGAGGCCGCCCTCTTGCAGCAGCTTCAGCATTCCGCTCCAGGCCTTGCCGGTGTAGACAGGGTCCAGCAAAATGCCCTCCAGCCGGGCCAACTCCTCGATGTACGGGGTGTCCTCCGGGTTGGGAATGGCATAGCCCTGCCCCACGTGGTAGACCATCCGGAAGTCGCCGGGGACCCGCTCCAAGCCGCAGCCCATCAGGTCCGCCGCGCCGGATGCCAGCTGGGGAACGATGTCCTCAAAGGGGTCCGTGTCCACGCCAATGCCCGTGAGCTGCACATGGGGCAGATACCGTCTGATACCCAGCAGCAGTCCGGCGGTGGTGCCGCCGGAGCCGGTGGCGGAGACGATATGGCCCAGGC
Source organism: uncultured Dysosmobacter sp. (assembly GCA_934590165.1). Classification (GTDB taxonomy): domain Bacteria; phylum Bacillota; class Clostridia; order Oscillospirales; family Oscillospiraceae; genus Oscillibacter. Next base: position 55,723 of record CAKTOO010000012.1, read on the forward strand.
CGGCACCATAATCCGGCAGCTGCTCCGCCATCTCCCGGACACAGTCCGCGTAGCCCAGAGCGCCCAGGGGCGTGGAGCCGCCCACGGGGATGTGGAAGGCCTTACGGCCTTCCTGTTCCAGCTCCTCACTGAGGCGGTCCATCTCGGCGTAAATATCCTCATAGCTGTCAGTATCCACAAAGCGCACCTGAGCGCCGTAGATGTCGTTCAGAACCAGGTTGCCCTTATGCTCCGTGACGCCCCGCTTTTTCAGCAGCAGCACGCACTGCATACCCAGTCTCGCCGCGCAGGCGGCGGTGAGCATGGCGTGGTTGGACTGGGCGCCGCCGGTGGTAAACACCGTGTCGCAGCCCCGGGCCCGGGCCTCCGCCAGCAGGTACTCCAGCTTGCGGACCTTATTGCCGCCCAGGGCCACGCCGCACAGGTCGTCCCGCTTCACCCAGATGTCGCGGCCGTATTTGGCGCTGATGTTCTCCAGCTTATAAAGCGGCGTGGGGTACACGCCCAGATGTAACTTTTCCCGCATCCGGTTCACCCCCTCAGCTCCGCAATGCGGGCGGGGATGTCCGCCGCCTTGTACACAGCGCTGCCCGCCACCAGCACGTTGGCGCCGGCGTCAATGCAGGTGCGGCAGGTGTCCGGAGCCACGCCGCCGTCCACTTCCAGCTCGCAGGCGGGATTCTTCTCGTCGATGTAGCCCCGGATGGCGGTCACCTTGGGCATCATGTCCGCCATGAATTTCTGGCCGCCAAAGCCGGGCTCCACAGTCATGACCAAGATAAGCTCCACCTTTTCCACATAGGGCAGCACCGCCTCGGCGGGGGTGCCGGGCTTCAGGACCACGCCGGCCTTCTTGCCCTTGGCATGGATCTTGTCGATGGCGGCGTGGATGTTCTCCGCCGTGTCGGATTCCAGATGCACCGTCACCAGATCGGCGCCGGCGTCACAGAACTGCTCCACATACCGCACCGGCTCCACGATCATCAGGTGCACGTCCAAAAACATGTCCGTCACCTTCCGGATGGACTGGACCACAGGGATGCCGATAGAGATGTTGGGCACGAACACGCCGTCCATCACGTCCACATGGACGTAGTCGGCGTCGGCGATGCGATGGATATCCCGCTCCAGATTCGCAAAATCAGCGGAGAGGATAGACGGTGCGATTTTGACCATAAAAAGCTCCTCTTTTCTGTCAGTGCGGCGCAAACAGGACTCTTGCGGCAAACAGGCGGAAGTGGCGGCGGCCGCCGCCCCCGCATAGGATGGCGCAAGCGGCTGGGCGTTCCCCCTGTTCCCCGCAGCGTCCGCCCCCGGGCCGGGGCGCCGCCGCTTTTTTTAATAGGGAGCCGGTAGGTCCGCCCGCCGGCTCCCATTTGATTGCCATTAGTGTACCAAACTCCCGTTTCAAAAGCAACCGCCCTCCTTCCGGAAATTATTTTTATTTTGTTGCAAATGCCACTTGCATCATTAAAATATCATGATATTCTAATATTGAAATTTAAAAGAGGACGGTGAGACCCGTGGAAAACCGGATAGACTATACCGCGAAGGCATCGCTGCTGAAGGCCCTGTCCAATCCCGTGCGCCTTCAGATCGTCCACAGCCTGCTGCGCAGCGGCTGTCACAACGTCTCCTGTATGGAGCAAAACATCGGTATGTCCCAGTCCTGCATCTCCCAGCACCTGCAAAAGCTGCGCGCCGCCGGCGTGGTGACCGCCCGCCGCAGCGGCAACGAAGTTTATTATTCCGCCGCCTCCCTGGAGGTGGCAGCGCTGGTGGCCTCTTTATTCGGAGAGGAGGCGGGCAACTATGTCCTTTGAGATCCTGGTGATCGGCGGCGGACCCGCGGGCCTTTCCGCGGCCCTGAACGCCCACGCCCGGGGCCGGAGCGCTCTGGTGGTCTCCAACCCGCCGGAGGAAAACCCCCTGTGGAAGGCGGGGCGGGTGGACAACTACCCAGGGCTTCCCGGCATCTCCGGCAGGGCTATGCTCTCGGCCATGCGCCGCCAGGCAGAGGAGGCCGGCGTGGAATTTGTCACCGGCCGGGTCCTCAGCGCCCTTCCCATGATGGGCAGCTGGTTCGTCAGCGTGGGCCAGGAGATGTACAACGCCAGGGCCGTGGTGCTGGCCACCGGCGTGGCCCGGGGGAAAAAGTTCCCCGGTGAGGCGGAGTTCCTGGGCCGGGGCGTCAGCTACTGCGCCACCTGCGACGGGATGCTGTACCGGGACCGGCCGGTGGCGGTGGTGGGCTTTTCCGACTCCGCCCGGCGGGAGGCGGACTTTCTGCGAAGCATCGGCTGCGCCGTCACCTACTTTGACCGGCCGAAGCGCTGTGTCATTCAGGGCGGTCAGACGGTGGAGTCCATTACCTGCGATGGGCAAAGCGCCGCCGTGGACGCGGTATTCCTGCTGCGGCCCACCATGGCGCCCACGGACCTGTTTCAGGGGCTGGCGGCGGAAAACGGCTATGTGACGGTGGACCGCCGCATGTCCACCAACCTGCCGGGCCTGTTCGCCGCGGGAGACTGCACCGGCGGTCCCCTTCAAGTGGCCAAGGCGGTAGGGGAGGGCCTCATCGCCGGCCAAAGCGCCGCCGCGTTTTTGACCGCGGCGGAACAAAAACAAGCGTGAACAACTTTAAAATTCAAGATATGTAAAGGAGATATCACAATGGCAGTCAAACATTTGAAAACGGAGGAATTTGTCGCCGCCGTGGACGCGGCTCCCCTGGCAATGGTGGATTTCTGGGCCTCCTGGTGCGGTCCCTGCAAAATGCTCTCCCCGGTCATTGAGGCCATCGGCGAACAGTTCGACGGCAAAGTCCTGGTGGGCAAGGTCAACGTGGACGAGGAGCCGGCCCTGGCCGCCCAGTTCGGCGTCATGAGCATTCCCACGGTGGTGTTTTTGAAAAACGGCCGGGAATTCGACCGGAAGGTGGGCGTCATGCCCCCGGACGCCTTTACCTCCGTTCTGGAGAAGAACCTGTAAACAAGTGAAGCCGCCTGTCCCGCTGGGACAGGCGGCTTTCTTCTTTCCGCGCAAAACCGCGGGACACCGGTTGGTGCCCCGCGGTTTTTTATGTGCTTATGCGGCTGAACAGATCAGCACTTCTCGAAGACGGTGGCAACGCCCATGCCGCCGCCGATGCACAGAGTGGCCAGGCCCTTCTTGGCCTCGGGACGCTTCTGCATCTCGTGCAGCAGGGTGACGATGATACGGGCACCGGAAGCGCCGACGGGGTGGCCCAGAGAGATGGCGCCGCCGTTGACGTTGACCTTGCTCATATCGAAGTGCAGCTCACGGGCCACGGCAATGGACTGAGCGGCGAACGCCTCATTGGCCTCCACCAGGTCAATGTCCTCGATGGTGACGCCGGCCTTCTTCATAGCGGCGCGGGAAGCGGGCACGGGGCCGACGCCCATGATCTTGGGATCGACGCCGCCCTGGCCCCAGCCGATCAGCTTGGCCATGGGCTTCAGGCCGTACTTCTCCACAGCCTCGCCGGAAGCCAGCACGATGGCGGCAGCGCCGTCGTTGATGCCGGAGGCGTTGGCGGCAGTGACGCGCTGGGTGCCCTTGTCCTCGGCGTCCTGATCGCCGGTGACCTCAAAGGTGTGCACGACCTGGGGGTTGGGAGACTCGGGACCCACGGGGAAGGCGCCGCGCAGCTTGGCAATGCCCTCGGCGGTGACGCCGGCCTTGGGGAACTCGTCCTTCTTGAACTCCACGATCTCCTTCTTGACCTTCACGGGCACGGGGACGATCTCATCGTCGAACTTGCCGGCGGCCTGAGCAGCCTCGGTCTTCTGCTGGGAAGCGGCGGCGAACTCGTCCTGCTCCTTGCGGGTGATGCCCCAGATGTCGTTGATGTTCTCGGCGGTGGTGCCCATGTGATAGTTGTTGAACGCATCCCACAGGCCGTCCTTGATCATCTCGTCCACCAGCTTCTTGTCACCCATGCGGGCGCCCCAGCGGGCGTCGGGAGCGGTGAAGGGCGCAGCGCTCATATTCTCAGTGCCGCCGCAGACGACCACATCGGCGTCGCCGGCCAGGATGGAGCGGGCACCCTCGATGACGGACTTCATGCCAGAGCCGCAGACCATGCCGACGGTGTAGGCGGGCACGGAATAGGGGATGCCGGCCTTGATGGAGACCTGGCGGGCAACATTCTGGCCCAGGCCAGCGGTCAGGATGCAGCCGAACATGACCTCATCCACCTGCTCAGGCTTTACGCCGGCGCGGTTCAGGGCCTCCTTGACGACGATGGCACCCAGCTCGGGAGCGGGGGTGTTCTTCAGAGAGCCGCCAAAGGAACCGATCGCGGTTCTGCAGCAATTCACGACATAGAGCTCTTTCATGATAGTCCTCCGTTTTTTAAAAATTTTGTTTTGGAAGCGGTGCGGGCGCCTGCCGGCGGCCGCCGCAATTGCTAACCGGTGATTCTCGCGGAAGAAAGGTTTGTCAAACTTTAAACAGGATTGCTAAATTTTTGACAAATCAGTAGATACCTAACCACCGCAATTTTGATTATAGTGAGTTTCTCTTCCTCCGTCAATGGGAAACTGTGGCAGATTTGAATTTTTGTTAAATCTTTGACAAAACAAGGCTGGTTTTCGTCAAGTTGACGAAAACCAGCCTTGTATCAGCTTTCTCCGCTTTCCGGCGCTGTTTGTTTCTGTCCCAAACCGGTGCGGAAGGCGGCTATATTCAGCGTTTCATAAGTCTCCGTGGTCTGAAGCGGGGCCTCGTCCGCCGCCGTTTGCAGCTGCTGGTCCAGCAGGTCCTGCCGCACCGCCTCCGTGTCATCCGGCAGGCGTAGCAAAATGGCCCATCCGGTCTCTGTCTCCACAATGCCGCTGAGCTGCCCCTCCGCCAGGGCGGCTACTGCTGCCGCCAGCCCCTCCGACAGCATTCCGTCCGTTGGCAGCAGGGTCTTGGGGTAGCCTTCCGGTCCCCCGGCTGCGGTGCGCAGGGCGGCAAAGTCCGCCGCAAGGCTCTGGCTGCCGTTCAGCTTCGCAAAGGCCTCCGCCGCCAGGGCTTCCCCGTTTTCACCGGAAAAGGTCAAAAGGTCCGCCGTGACATAGCCCTGCTGGCGAAAAAACGATGTCAGCTCCGCCTCCCCGGCCCGCAGGCCGCTGTCCTCATCCGCCGCCAGGGCACACAGGTGCAGGTACAAATAGTGGTCCTCCGCGATTCTTTCCGCCGCGGAGCGGTCCAGCCCCTGCTCCGCCAGCCGGGCGAGATACGCCTCCTCACCGCCGGCGGCAGCGGCCTTTTCCGCCCAGTCGGCCTCCATGGCGGAGCGGTCCTCCTCTGTCAAAACGCAGCCGTACCGCTCCGCCCAGGACTCCACCGTGGCGTACAGGGCAGCGCTGCGGAGGGCCTGGGACTTGGCGTAGTCCCCCAGGGTGCCGTTCTCCAGCGGCGCCGACCAGTTCAGGGCGATACCGGCGGACCGGTAATAGTCCTGGATCTCGTCACAGACCACCGTCAGCCAGTACTGGTACTGTCCGGCGGTGACCTCCCGGCCGTCCACGGCGGCCACAACGGCGTCCGCCTCCAGTCCGGCGGCAGACGCCAAGCGGCCGCTCTCCGGCGGTGTCTGCGCCTCTTTCTTTCCACAGGCGCTCAGCAGCAGACAGATGAGCAGCAGGGGCAGGATGGTTCGTCTCATGGCATTCAGGCTCCTTCACGGGATGTCCCATCCTATGCGGCCCAGCCGGATTTTATGTCTCCTCCGACGCCAGCTTCAGGTCCTCCACCAGCTCCGTGGCGGATTCCAGCACATCGGCGCCGGGTTTGAGCTTCAGGGTGATGGCCGGCGTTTCTCCCGCGGCCAGGGTCAGCCGCTGGCGGTATTTGGGCAGGCCGCACACCGACACCAGTGCCTCCGGCCGGAACACGGCCAGCTGCAGCTTCAAAAGGCTGCCCTTCTGGGAGATGTCGCTGACGCCGGCCTTGGCCGCCGCCGCCCGCAGCAGCGCCACGTCCAGCAGGGCCAGCACGCTCTTGGGCGCCTCGCCGTAGCGGTCCAGCATTTCGTCCAGCAGGTCAGAGGCGTCGTCATCCGTGCGGATGGCGGCAATGCGGCGGTACAGGTCCATCCGCTGCTCCGCCGAGGGCACGTAGCGGTCGGGGATGTTGGCGTTCACCGTCAGGTCGGCGGAGCACTCCGTTTCGATCTTCTTCTCCTCGCCCTTTTCCTCCAGGACCGCTTCCTCCAGCAGTTTTAAATAGAGGTCATAGCCAACGCTCATGAGATAGCCGGACTGCTCCGGCCCCAGCAGGTTGCCGGCGCCCCGGATCTCCAGGTCCCGCATGGCGATTTTGAAGCCGGAGCCGAACTCCACGTACTCCCGGATGGCCGCGAGCCTTTTGGCGGCAGTCTCCTGAAGCACCTTGCCCCGGCGGTAGGTGAGGTAGGCGTAGGCCCGGCGGGCGCTGCGGCCAATGCGGCCCCGGATCTGGTGCAGTTGGGCCAGGCCCATTTTGTCGGCGTCCTCAATGATGAGGGTGTTAACGTTGGGAATGTCGATTCCGGTTTCAATGATGGTGGTGCAAACGAATACATCCGCCTCGCCGTCCACCATGGCCTGCATGGCGCTGGAAAGCTCCTGCTCGCTCATTTTGCCGTGGCCGGTGACGATGCGCACCTCCGGCCCCAGCAGCTTTTGGATACGGGAGGCGGTGAGGTCGATACTCTCCACCCGGTTGTGGAGATAGTACACCTGCCCGCCCCGGCCCAGCTCTTTGCGCATGGCATCCTCAATGACGGCCCAGTCGTGCTCCAGCACATAGGTCTGCACCGGCTGGCGGTCCTGGGGCGGCTCCTCCAGGGTGGACATATCCCGCAGGCCCGACAGGGCCATGTTCAGCGTCCGGGGGATGGGGGTGGCGGACAAGGTCAGCACATCCACCTGGCGGCTCATCTCCTTGAGCCGCTCCTTGTGAGTAACGCCGAAGCGCTGCTCCTCGTCGATGATGAGCAGGCCCAGGTCATGGAACTCCACACTTTTTTGCAGCAGCTTGTGGGTGCCGATGAGCAGGTCCACCGCTCCCCGCTTGGCGGCATCCAGGATGCGCTTTTGCTCCTTGGCGGGGGTGAAGCGGGAGAGGGCCTCGATGTGGACGGGGAAATTCCGGAAGCGGCCCACGGCGGTGGCGTAATGCTGCTGGGCCAGAACGGTGGTGGGCACCAGAATGGCGGCCTGCTTTCCGTCCAGAATACACTTCATGACGGCCCGCAGGGCCACCTCCGTCTTGCCGTAGCCCACGTCGCCGCACAGCAGCCGGTCCATGGGCCGGGGCTTTTCCATGTCGGCCTTGATCTCCGCAATACAGCGCAGTTGGTCGTCGGTCTCCGCGTAGTCGAAGGCCTCCTCAAATTCCCGCTGCCACGTGGAGTCCGGGGAGAAGGCAAAGCCCGGCTGCCGCTGCCGCTGGGCATACAGGGCAATGAGCCCCTTGGCCAGGTCCTTGGCGGCCTTTTTTGCCTTGGTCTTCTGCTTGGCCCACTCGGTGCCGCCCAGCTTGTTGAGCTTTGTGCGTTCCTGGTCCTCTCCGCCGCCGATGTACTTGGACACCTGGTCCAGCTGGGTGACGGGGACGTACAGGCAGTCGCCGCCGGCGTAGTCGATCTTGATATAGTCCTTCTCCACGCCGTCCACCGGCATTTTCTGGATGCCCACGAACCGGCCCACGCCGTGATGGACATGGACCACCAGGTCACCGGGGCTCAGGTCCGTGTAGGACTGGAGCTTCTGGCGGTTGGAACTGTTTTTCAGCTTTTGGCGCTTGTGGGGCGCGGCGGTCAGCTGGCCCTCCGTCAGCACCGCCAGCTTCAGCTGAGGCCATTCGCTGCCGGCGGACAGGGCCCCCAGGGCCACCCGCACCTCGCCGGGGGCGGGCATGGCGGTGTTCTGAAGGTCCAGTGCCGCCGGGATGTCCCGCTCCTCCAGCAGCCGCTGGAGGTTCCTGGCCCGGGTCTCGCTGCCGCACAGCACCAACACGGCGCTGCCGCTGGCGCGGTAGTGGGCCATGTCGCCCACGGCGGTCTCCAGACTGCCGCCGTAAGAGGAGAGCTGCTTGGCGTTCACGCTCAAAAGTCCCCGGGGCCGCAGGGGATACCGGGAGGTGGGCAGGGAGTTTTCCATGATGGCGGGAAATTCCTCCAAAGCGCCGTACAGCTCCTCGGCGGACAGCATCAGCTTTGCCCAGTCTCCCGCCAGCGTTCCGGCCTCCAGCAAGGCCTCCGTGTCCTGCTTGTGCTGGAGGAGGGCGCTTTTCACCCGGTCCTCCACCCGGCCGCTCTCACACAAAAACACCACGCTCTCCGGCGGCAGGTAATGAACGCCCGCCGTCACCTCCGGGTAGACAGCGGCCAGATAGCGGTCCGCGCCGCCCAAGGCAGCCCCGCTGCGCAGCCGTTCCGCGTCCTCCCGCAGGGTCCGGACCGTCCGCTCCGTCTTCTGCTTTTTTGCCAGCTTCTCCGCCAGGGCGTCCAGGGTATCCGCCAATCCCGCGGCGCCGCCGGGCGCCGCGTGGGGCAGTACCTCTGCCGCCGGCAGCACCAGGGCGGACTTGACGTTTTTGACCCGCCGCTGGGTCCCGGGGTCAAAGGTGCCCATGGAGTCGATCTCATCGTCAAAAAACTCGCACCGCACCGGCTGCTCCATCAGCGGAGAGAACACGTCCAGGATGCCGCCCCGCAGGGCGAACTGGCCCACGCCCTCCACCTGCTGGCAGCGGGTGTAGCCGGCACAGACCAACTGCTCCGCCAGCGCCTTCAGGTCCGCCCGCTCTCCCACAGCCAGCGTCCGGGACAGGGACAGCAGCCGCTGCGGCGGCAGGGTCCGGGCCGCCAGGGCGTCTGCGGTGGCCACAACGACCGGTGCCTGGCCCCGAGCCATGGCATACAGGGCCGCCAGACGGCTTTGCTCCCAGGCCCGGGAGCTGACGGCGCCAGGATGCAGCTGCCACTCCCGCCCCATCAGCGTCACCGGGTCCCGGTCCAGCAGCGTCTTCAGGTCCCCGGCAAGCACCTGGGCCTCCCGCTCGTCGCCGCACACGAACACCGCCGGGCGGCCCAAGGCCCGGGCCACGGCGGCACCCACACAGGCCCGCTGCACCGGCTGCAGGCCGTTCACCGCCGCCGGGCAGCCGCCCTCCTCCACCCGGCGGATGAGCTCCGCCACCTCCGGGATGGTATTCAGTTTTTGCAGAAACTGTTCCATAGCTCAATTCCTTGTAAAAATTTGGAAATTTTAACGTGGGACGGCCCCTCTCCGCCAACAGGCGGGAGGGGTATCGCCCGCTGTATTCTATTCTTTTTCCCTGCCTGTCATGACGGGCAAGGAACTCAGTTGAAGTCGTTCATGGCCTTCTGGCAGCCGTGCTCAATGATGCACGCCGCCGCGTCGATGGCTTTTTCAAAGCTCTCCAGCAACACCTTTTTCTCCGCCTTGGAGGGTTCGCCGATGACCCAGTCGATCATGTCGGCTCCGCCGCCGGCGGGGGCGCCGGTGCCGATCTTCACCCGGGGGAAGTCCTGGGTACCCAGGTGGGCGATGATGTTTTTGATGCCATTGTGGCCGCCGGCGGAGCCGGTGGGCCGCACCCGCAGCTTGCCCACGGGCAGCGACACGTCGTCATAGATCACCAGCACGTGGTCGGCGGGGAGCTTATAGAATTGCACCGCCTCCCGGACCGCCTCACCGGAGAGGTTCATATAGGTCTGGGGCTTCATGACCAGGCACTTGCACCCGGCGAAGGGGATGATGTTGTAGGCGGACTTGAACTTCACCTTGTTCAGCTTCACGCCGGCCTTCTCCGCCAGCAGGTCCACGGTGAGGAACCCCATGTTGTGGCGGGTGTTGGCATATTTCTGGCCGGGATTGCCCAGGCCCACCACCAGCCAATCCACGGCGGCGGATTTGTTTCCAAACAGCATATGCTTCTCCTTCAATGGACAACGCCGCAAGGGCGGGGAAGAGACCTTCCCCGCCTTGCGCGTCAAAATTCAGTATGGCGTCCGCCGGAATCAGCGGAACAGCTTGGAGATGGAGACCTCCTGATAGATGCGCTCAATGGCCTCAGCGAACATGGGCGCCACGGGCAGGTACTTGATCTTCTCGCTCTTGGCGGGATCGATGGCGGGGATGGTATCCAGCAGGGCCAGCTCCGCGATAGAGCTGTTGTTGAGGCGCTCGATGGCGGGGCCGGACAGCACGCCGTGAGAAGCGCAGGCGTGGACGCTCTTGGCGTGGCCCACTTCCATCAGGGCCTGGGCGGCGTTGCACAGGGAACCGGCGGTATCCACCAGGTCGTCGAACAGGATGCAGTCCTTGCCCTCCACATCGCCGATCACGTTCATGACCTCGCACTGGTTGGCCTTCTGGCGGCGCTTGTCCACAATGGCCAGGTTCATGTGCAGCTTCTGGGCGAAGGCGCGGGCGCGGGCCACGGAGCCCACGTCGGGAGAGACCACCACCATGTTCTCGCAGTCAGAGCCGAACTTCTTGGCGTAGTAGTCCACAAAAATGGGGTTGCCGGCCAGATTGTCCACGGGGATGTCGAAGAAGCCCTGGATCTGGGCGGCGTGCAGGTCCATGGTCAGCACCCGGTCCGCACCGGCGGCGGCGATCATGTTGGCCACCAGCTTGGCGGTGATGGGGTCGCGGGCCTTGGCCTTGCGGTCCTGGCGGGCATAACCAAAGTAGGGAATGACGGCGGTGATGCGGCCGGCGGAGGCACGCTTCAGCGCGTCGATCATAATGAGCAGCTCCATCAGATTGTTGTTGACGGGGGTGCAGGTGGACTGGACCACGAACACGTCGCTGCCGCGGACGGTCTCGTACAGGGAGACGAAGATCTCACCGTCGGAAAAGGTGCCCACTTCAGACTCACCCAGCTTGGTGCCCATGAGTTTGCAGATCTCCTCCGCCAGCTTGGGGTTTGCGTTACCGGAAAATACTTTGATATCCTTGCCATGAGAAATCATGTTCAACGCCCTCTTTCTCTATCCTGAATTTTTTGTTTATTTCAAACTTTTTATTATGCCTTTCCGTGCATCCGCCGCCGGCGGGCCGCCCAGCCCTCTTTATTCTCCTGCCGGGCCCGGGCCACAGCCAGGGCATCCGGGGGGACGTCCCGGGTAATGGTGGCTCCCGCGGCGATATAGGCGCCCTCGCCCACCGTCACCGGCGCCACCAGGTTGGTGTTGCAGCCGATGAAGGCATTGTCGCCAATGGTGCAGCGGTGCTTTTTAAAGCCGTCGTAGTTGGTGGTGACGGTGCCGCAGCCGAAGTTGACGCCGCTGCCCACGTCGGCATCGCCCACATAAGTCAGGTGGCTCATCTTGGTGCCCTCGCCCAGCACGCAGTTTTTCAGTTGGACGAACGCGCCCACATGGCACTTGGCGCCCACGGTGCAGTTGGGGCGGATGTGGGCATAGGGACCCACATCGCAGCCGTCGCCCAGGGTGCTCTCATTGACCTGGGAGGCATTGACGGCCACATCGTCGCCCAGCACGCAGCTGTTCACCAGGGCGTTGGGGCCGATGGTGCACCGGCGGCCGATGCGGCACGCGCCCTGCAAAATGGTGCCCGGCAGCAGCACAGTACCCTCCCCGATGGTCACCCGGGGGTCGATATAAACGGCGGCGGGGTCCAGAACGCGGACACCGCTGCGGATATGAGCCTTTACGATGCGCTGCCGCAGCAGTCCCTCCAGTTCAGCGATGGTGTCCGGCCCGTAGATGGGCAGCCAGCCGGGGACCAGCTCCGCGGCGCTGACCGCGTTGGTCATCTTCGTCTTCCAGACTTCCTGCAGCTCATAGCCCGGGGCGGCATAGGCAAAGCCCGCGCCGGCCTCCTCCACAGGCATGGCTGCCCGGGGCAGCACCAGTACCGGGTCCGGGCTGTTCAAAAACGCCAGCAGCTCGCTGTGCTGCTCGGACACGGTCACATCCGCCTCCGCCGGGAAACAGGCCCGGGCCGTCTCCGCAAAGCGGGGGCCGCAGACAACAAAAAAACGCTGCACGCCATCGGCCAGCAACTTGTCACTCATCCATTGCAGGATCGGGCAGAACAACACGGCTTCCAGCATCAGCGGCTTGGAGTGCTCCGGGACGGAGGAGTCTTCTTCAAAAAAGAAAACAGCACTCTGGGGGCGAACCATGGTCAATCTCCTCCCTCACAAAAAGTAATCTCAAACGGTAATCGCTTGCTTTCGCGGGTCTATTATATCAAACTTTTATGGGAAATCCAGTGTTTCCGGCGAATTTATTCAGGAAATTTCTCCGAAATCTTCCCCGGTTTTTGTCGTTTTTTTGTAATAGGCAACGGTTTTCCTCTTTTTCAGCGGCTACTTTTTTCATTTTTTCGTCGTTTTGCAAAATTTCCGGATTATTTGTCGTGATTTCTTCTGAAAATCCAGAATATTTTTCACATTATAGTTGAATTTGTGCACGTAAAGGATTACAATGGTGTTCGCTTGCATAGAAAGGGGCGATTTGACCGAATTTATGCTCAATATTGTATTAGTGGAACCGGAAATCCCGCAAAATTGCGGCAATATCGCCCAAACCTGCGCGGCCACCGGCAGCCGCCTGCACCTGGTCCGGCCCTTGGGCTTCGACATTTCGGACCGGGCGGTAAAGCGGGCCGGCCTGGATTACTGGCATCTGGTGGAGGTCTTTGACTACGAAAACCTGGAGGACCTGTTCCGCCGCCACCCCGAGGCCGCCCGGGACGCCTGGCTCACCACCACCAAGGCCCCCCGCTCCTATGAGGAGGCCCGCTTCACCCCCGACAGCTGGTTTTTTTTCGGCAAGGAGACCGCGGGGCTGCCCCTGGCTTTCCGGGAGCGGTTCCGGGACCGGTGTGTCCGCCTGCCCATGATCTCGGAGGCCCGCAGCCTCAACCTCAGCAACACCGTGGCCGTCTGTGTCTACGAGGCCCTGCGTCAGAATGGCTTTCCCGGCCTGCGGGGCACCGGCGAGATGGCGGAAAAATAAGGGCATGCTATAAACGATGCAAACCCTCGGCGCAGCCCGCCGAATACTATTTACCAACGGAGGTATTCTTTTATGAACTACAACAAAAAGACAGTCCGCGACGTGGACGTGGCCGGCAAAAAGGTCCTGCTGCGCTGCGATTTCAATGTACCCCAGGACAAGGAGACCGGCGCCATCACCAGTGACAAGCGCATTGTGGCTGCTCTGCCCACCATCCGCTACCTGCTGGATAACGGTGCTGCCGTTATCGCCTGCTCCCACCTGGGCAAGCCCGTGGCCACCTTTGAGTCCTATGTAAAAAAGCAGGTGGAAAAGGGTAAGGACGCATCTTCCGTCAAGAAAGAGGACTGGGAGAAGTCCCTGAAGAAGCTGACTTTGGCTCCCGTGGCCCAGCGCCTGAGCGAGCTGTTGGGCCAGGAGGTCATCTTCGCCCATGATGTTGTAGGCGAGGACGCCAAGGCCAAGGCCGCCGCTTTGAAGCCCGGCCAGATCCTGCTGCTGGAGAACACCCGCTTTGAAAAGGGCGAGACCAAGAACGACCCCGAACTGGCAAAGGCCATGGCTTCCATGGCGGACCTGTACGTGTCCGACGCCTTCGGCGCCGTGCACCGGGCCCACGCCTCCACCGCCGGCGTGGCCGCTTATCTGCCCGCCGTGTCCGGCTTCCTCATTCAGAAGGAGCTGGAGTTCCTGGGCGGTGCCATCGCCAATCCCAAGCGCCCCCTGGTAGCCATTCTGGGCGGCAGCAAGGTCAGCTCCAAGATCGGCGTCATCAATAACCTGCTGGAGATCGCCGACACCATTATCATCGGCGGCGGCATGGCCTATACCTTCTCCGCCGCCATGGGCGGCAAGGTGGGCAACAGCCTGCTGGAGGCCGACTGGATGGACTATTCCAAGGATATGATCGAGAAGGCCAAGGCCAAGGGCGTGAAGCTGCTGCTGCCCGTGGACACCGTCTGCGCCGACGCCTTCGCCGCCACAGCCCGCAGCCAGGTGGTCAAGGCCGGCGAGATCCCCGACGGCTGGGAAGGCCTGGACATTGGCCCCGAGACTGTAAAGCTGTACTGCGACGCCGTGGCCGATGCCGGCACCGTCATCTGGAACGGCCCCATGGGCGTGTTTGAATTCCCCGCCTTCGCCAAGGGCACCGAGGCTGTGGCCGAGGCCTTGAGCAAGACCAGCGCCATCACCATCATCGGCGGCGGCGACAGCGCGGCGGCCGTGGAGCAGCTGGGCTATGCCGACAAGATGACCCACATCTCCACCGGCGGCGGCGCCTCTCTGGAATTCCTGGAGGGCAAGGAGCTCCCCGGTGTCGCCTGCCTGCTGGACGCCTAAAAGCCTTTCAGGCCCGATTCCTCCGGGACCCCCGCCGTCCGGCGGGGGTCCCGGAGGAGCAGCGAAATGAGCGAGCTTTTGCCGGAAGGCAGAAGCGAGGGATATGGAGCTTGCTCCGACGAGCCTGCCGGACGCCTGACAGGGTCCCGCGCCGGAAAAACGGAAAAATTTTCTTCTCCCCCCCTTGAAAGGGTTGACAAATGTTCCTGTTTTTTGTATAAAATAGTAGTTTGCGCATCACAGAGGGCCGGATGAGGGCGTTTTTCTCCCGCCGCGCCCCTCTGAACGAAAATATCCCGCGCCGTTTGACCATACGATACAGACATAAAGGAGACAGAAGAACATGAATCGCAGATATCGCAAGACCGTCATCGCCGGTAACTGGAAGATGAACATGACCGCCACCGAGACCAAGAAATTCGCTGAAGACATCAAGAAGATCATGCCCCGCGCCAAGTGGTGCGAGACCCTGATCTGCGTCCCCGCCTGCAACATTCAGACCGCCGCCAAGGCCTTCAAGGACCTGCGCATCTCCGTGGGCGCCGAGAACGTCTACTTTGAGGAGAAGGGCGCCTACACCGGCGAGGTGTCCGCCGACATGCTGAAGGACCTGGGCGTGAAGTACGTCATCGTCGGCCACAGCGAGCGCCGCCAGTACTTCTGCGAGACCGACGCCACCGTCAACAAGAAGGTCCACGCCGTGCTGAACGCCGGTATGAATCCCATCATCTGCGTGGGCGAGAGCCTGGAGCAGCGGGAGACCGGCATCACCAACGAGTGGATCGCCCTCCAGGTGAAGAGCGCCCTGTACGGCGTGCCCGCCGACAAGCTGCGCCGCTGCATCATCGCTTATGAGCCCATCTGGGCCATCGGCACCGGCAAGACCGCCACCGCCGAGCAGGCCGGTGAGGTCTGCTCCAACATCCGCGCCACCATCCGCGCCCTGTACGGCGCCCGGGTCGCCCGCGCTGTCACCATCCAGTACGGCGGCTCCATGAATCCCAAGAACGCCGCCGAGCTGCTGGCCCAGCCCGACATCGACGGTGGCCTCATCGGCGGTGCCGCCCTGAAGCCCGAGCAGTTCGTGGACATCATCAACGCCGCGAACCAGGAGTAAGCCTTGCAGGAGGGGCCTGCCGGCCCCTCCCGACCTCTTTTCCCATGGGTCGATCGGTCTGGCAAATGCCAGCGAAATGAGGAACTTATATTCTATGAATAAAACACCGACTACTCTCATTATTATGGACGGCTTCGGCCTGACTAGCGGCGTCACCGGCAACGCGGTCCGCGCCGCCCGGACGCCCCGGCTGGACCAGTTTTTCCAGGGATTCGCCAACACCACCCTGAAGGCTTCCGGCCTGGATGTGGGCCTGCCCGACGGGCAGATGGGCAACAGCGAGGTGGGCCACACCAACATCGGCGCCGGCCGGGTGGTGTTCCAGGACCTGCCCCGCATCACCAAGTCCATCGCGGACGGCGATTTCTTCCGGAACCCCGCCTATATACACGCCATGGACGCCTGCAAGGCCAAGGGAACTTCCCTGCACCTGATGGGCCTTTTGTCCGACGGCGGCGTCCACTCCCACCTGGACCACCTGTTCGCTCTTTTGAAGATGGCCAAGGAGAGGGGCCTGGAAAAGGTCTATATCCACGCCTTCCTGGATGGACGGGACGTATCTCCCACCTCCGGCGCCGACTTCGTGGCCCGGACCGTAGAGGCCTGCCGGGCCATCGGCGTGGGCAAGATCGCCACGGTCATGGGCCGGTATTACGCCATGGACCGCGACAAGCGCTGGGACCGGGTGGAGCAGGCCTATGATGCCATGGTCTACGGCGAGAGCGCCCACTTCAACCCCGTGCCCGTGGCCGCCGTGAAGGACTCTTACGCCGCCGGCGTCACCGACGAGTTCGTGGAGCCTGTGGTGTGCGATACCAAGGGCACCATCTCCGATAACGACAGCGTCATTTTCTTCAACTTCCGGCCCGACCGGGCCCGGGAGATCACCCGGACCTTGGTGGACCCCGCTTTTGACGGCTTCACCCGCCAGTACTTCCCCGTCACCTTCGTGTGCAACACGGAGTATGACGCCACCATGCCCAATGTGGAGGTGGCGTTCCCCCGGAACACCGTCCGCAACGGCCTGGGCGAGTATCTCAGCCAGATGGGCATGACCCAGCTGCGCATCGCCGAGACGGAGAAGTACGCCCATGTGACCTTCTTCTTCAACGGCGGCAGCGAGACTGTGTTCCCCGGCGAGGACCGGGTGCTGGTGGCCTCTCCCAAGGTGGCTACCTATGACCTCCAGCCGGAGATGAGCGCCTATGAGGTGTGCGACAAGTGTGTGGAGCGCATTGAGTCCGGCGCTTATGACGTCATCATCCTCAACTACGCCAACTGCGACATGGTGGGCCACACCGGCGTGTTTGACGCCGCCGTGCGGGCCGTGGAGACCGTGGACACCTGTGTGGGCCGTGTGGTGGACGCCACCTTGAAAATGGGCGGCATCGCCATGATCACCGCCGACCACGGCAACGCCGAGCAGATGGTGGAGCCTGACGGCTCCCCCATGACTGCCCACACCACCAACCCCGTGCCTTTCATCCTCTGCGGTGCCGGCACAGAGCTGCGCAGCGACGGCCGCCTGGCGGACATCGCCCCTACCATTTTGGATGTGATGGGTCTGGCCTGCCCCGCAGAAATGGATGGCAAGACCCTCATCGTGAAATAAATTCACACCGGAACCGCAAAAACGGCGCCTGAGCAAGGCGCCGTTTTTTATTTTTGTATGAAATCAGGAAATTTTGTCCATACTTTCCTCAGACTTCATTCTAGGGAGGGAAGATCATGGCAAACAAACTCAAGGGCGTTTTGTCCGGTGCCGGGTTTTACGCCGCGCTGAGCATCTGCCTGGTGACAGCGGCGGTAGCCGGCTGGTTTTTGCTGCTGGACGACAGCGGCGGCACCGGGGAGACGGAGACGCCTCCCGTGGAGGCTGCCGCCCCAGCGGAGGTGCCGGCGGAGATCTCCGAAGCTCCGGCGGAGCCGGAGGTGCCGGCGGAGCCGGAGGTGCCGGCAGCGCCGTCTGAACCGGCGCCGGCAGCCGAGGTGCCTGCCGCCGCCATGCCGGAGGTAAGCGTGCCGGAGCCGGAGGTGCCGGTGGCGGCGGAAGCGCCCCAGCTGGTGGTGTCGCCCCTCAGTGGGAAGGTGGTGACCGCCTTCTCCGTGGACCAGCTGGTGTACAGCGAGACCATGGGGGACTGGCGGACCCATGACGGTATCGACATCTCCGCCCAGGCAGGTACGAAGGTCCTGGCCGCCAGCGCCGGCACGGTCCTGGCCGTGGAGGATGACGCCCTCATGGGCACCACCGTGACCCTGCGCCACAGCGGCGGCTACCAGACCACCTACGCCTGCCTCCAGGCCACCCCCGCCGTGGAGCAGGGGGACACCGTCACCGCCGGGCAGGTCATCGGCGCCGTGGGCACCACTGCCGCGGCGGAGAGCGCCCAGGGGCCCCATCTGCATTTTTCCGTCACCAAGGACGGTGATGCGGTGGACCCGAAGGAATATCTGAACAAATAAGCGGCAAAACGCCCCGGAACTCTCATTCCGGGGCGCTTCTTTATAACAGTTTGCTTCTGGCAGACGCGCCCTTCATCCGGGCGTTGGCGCTGCGGACGGTGCGCCGCAGGAAAATGGCACTGAGGGTGACAGAGGCAACCTCGGCAATGGGGAAGGACCACCACACCAGCTCCAACCGCCCCGTCCGGGACAGGAGCCACGCCGCCGGCAGCAGCACCACCAGCTGGCGGCACACGGAGACCACCATGCTGTACAGGGGATTGCCCACGGCTTGGCATACGGACCCGGCGATAATACAGAAGCCCGCCAGCAGGAAGGAGATGCTGATGATCCGCAGGGCGGGGACGCCGATGGCCGTCATCTCCGGGGAGGCGTCAAACAGGGACAGTAGCAGGCCGGGGATGGTCTGGAAGGCCAAAAAGCCCAGGCACATGATGCTCACGGCGGTAAAAATGGTCAGCCGCACGGTCTTCCACACCCGCTCCGGCCGGGCGGCGCCGTAGTTATAGGAAATGATGGGCACCATGCCGTTGTTCAGGCCGAACACAGGCATAAAGATAAAGCTCTGGATCTTGAAGTAGGCGCCGAACACCGCCGTGGCGGTGGGGGTGAACACAAAGAGGATCTTGTTCATGCCGAAGGTCATGACGGAGCCGATGGACTGCATGACGATAGAGGGAACGCCCACCCGGTAGATCTCCCGGGCCACCGTCTTGTCCCAACGGATGAGCTTGGGCCGGATATGGATATCGGGGTTTTTCTTCAGGTTCAGGAGGATGGCCAGCAGTGCCGCCACGATCTGGCCCAGCACCGTGGCCACCGCCGCGCCGGCTACCTCCAGACGGGGCATACCGAACAGGCCGAAGATGAAGACGGGGTCCAGTACGATGTTGATGAGGGCGCCCACCAACTGTGTGGCCATGGCCAGGACGGTCCGCCCCGTGGACTGGAGCAGGCGCTCAAAGCAGAACTGGCTGAACAGGCCCACGGACAGTCCCAGGCAGATGCGGGTATAGGCGGTGCCCATCTCCACGATCTCCAGCACGCTTTTGGCCTGGGCCATAAAAAAGGCCCGGGAGAGGAAGATGCCGATGCAGGCAAACACCACGGCGTTGCACAGCGACAAAAAGATGCCGGTGCCGGCGGCCCGGTCGGCCATGTCCTGGCGCTTCTCGCCCAGTGACCGGGACAGCAGAGCGTTGATGCCCACGGCGGTACCGGCGCCCACGGCGATCATCAGGTTTTGAAGGGGAAAGGCCAGGCTCACGGCATTGAGGGCGTTTTCGCTGATGCGGGAGACGAACACGCTGTCCACCACATTGTACATGGCCTGGACCAGCATGGAGATCATCATGGGAATAGCCATGCTGGCCAGCAGCCGGCCCACGGGCAGAACGCCCATCTTGTTTTCCTGGGGTGCCGCGCCTGCGGCGGGGGTCTGATCGTTCATTTCCGATGTTCCTTTCACGATATGATTCGCTTGGCAGAAAAAGGACGCGGCTCTTGCAGCCGCGCCTTTTTGCAGGTGCTTTTACTTTTTCAGCTCGCCGGTGGCCAGCTGCGTCAGATACGCATTTAAGAAGCCATCCAGGTCGCCGTCCATAACGCCGTCGATGTTGCTGGCGCACCCCTCGCGCCTTCGACGCGCGGGGACCCCGCATGGAACTCAAATGGCCGGGCAGAGCCCGCCCATTTCAAGGTTTTGCTCCGCAAAACGCTTGTGCACCGCTCTTGCGGCGGAGACCCTCCACATCGACTTACTTTTTCAGCTCGCCGGTGGCCAGCTGCGTCAGATACGCATTTAAGAAGCCATCCAGGTCGCCGTCCATAACGC
>CAKTOO010000013.1 GCA_934590165.1 uncultured Dysosmobacter sp.
CATAGGGCACCTGCTTTCTTACATATTTTTCATTGCACGGAGGCCAGCAGGCTCTCCGCCGTCACACCGGGGACGCCGGTGATAGATTTTTTGAACATGGCGTCATCAAACAGCTCGCTGTAATTCTGCATCAGTTTTTTCACATAGGGGCCCCGGGTGACGATCCACGGGTCCTTGGTCCCCACATCTTCCCTGGCCCACCAGTTGTAGCCGTCCAGGTAGTTCTCAAATGCCTCGTCCCAGCTTTTGAAGTTCTCCCGCAGCAGTGTGGCCGCCGGCTCCAGCAGGGCCAGGGCCTCGGGGTAGGTGAGATAGCCCGCCGCGTAGCCCCACTGGACCAGATTGCTCATGCGGAACAGATCCCAACAGAGGATACCCCGCTCTCCCCACTTCTGCCCCAGCTGCTTGGTATAGGGGAACATATAGGCGTCCATGCCCTCCGCGTTTTTCAGCATTTCCCGGTACTCCGCCGCCGACATCCCCTCGATCATCGCCACATAGGACTGGAAGTCAGCGTTGTGTCCGGAATCGGTCATGCTGCACACCGTTTGAATGAGGCTCTCCCGGTCGGTGACGTCCCAGCTGTCCTCCAGGATGTACCGGGCCCACTCATAGGTGTAGACGGTCCCCACGGCGGAGGGCTTTCCGATGGCGTCCATGCCGTAGGAGAGGCCCCGGCCCTTGCCGCCGAACACCGTGGGCCTGCCGCCGTTGTTGACGGCGTTGAGGTAAGCGCCCATGGCCATGGCCCAGGGCTCCAGGTTGGTGTCTCCCGCCAGGGCCTTGTTCTCCGTGACAGCGGCGGTACGGCTCTCCGCCACCCATTGGATGCTCTGGCCGAACAGCTCCGACACGTACCGGGCGGGGATCATGGTCCGCCCATTTTCAATGTAGGGGGCGATGTCCATGGTAAAAGGCTGTCCGTTGACAGTGCAGGTCTTGCTGCCGATGGGCATGACGATCTCCACCCCCGCCCGGACGATACGGGCGGCCTTGAGGTCTTTGTCATAGGACACGTCGGCGCCCAACTGCTCCGCTAGGCACCGGACGGGGATCATGGTCCGGCCATTGACCACCCGGGCCAGATTCTCCGTATTCACCCAGTTGCCGTCCAGCGTCACGTTGGCCCGGGTCTTGGCGATTTCCGCCTCCGCCCGCTCCTGGGCGGTACGGGTGTCGATGGCGGCCCATTCCGCCTCCGTCACCACCTTTAGGGCGGAGCAGTCCCGGAACTGGTCCATGGTGTAGCCGGAGGCTTTTAAGAACTCCTCCAGTTCCAGGCCGGAAAAGACCTGGCTGGTGCCGGGCCGGCACTCCAGCAGCCTTGCCCGCTGATACCACAGGGTAAAGAGATAATACGTCTTGTCCGTCCGGCTGCCGCCCTCGTCCAGCCAACTGTCTTTAGCCAATCCAAAGTAGCGGCGGGTCCGGCTCGCCTGGCGCTGACTACCGGAATTTTCCGCATACTTCATGCCGATGAGACCCAGCTCAAACTGCAGTGACGCCGGGGCGTCGGTCTTTTCACCGATGTTCCAGTCCGTGTAAAGGTCTCCCGACTGGGGCGCCAAATTGCCCGCC
This sequence comes from uncultured Dysosmobacter sp., assembly GCA_934590165.1. GTDB lineage: Bacteria > Bacillota > Clostridia > Oscillospirales > Oscillospiraceae > Oscillibacter. The sequence goes on from CAKTOO010000013.1 coordinate 1,579, forward strand.
GCCGCGTGGTCCCGCAGCCGCAGCACCGTCTCCCACGTTTCGCCGGTATAGGTGCTGTCCCCTTCGAATACCGCGTATTCCTCCGCCTTCACCCAAACAGGCGGTGTCGGCGCCGTCTCCGCCGCCAGGGCGGCGGGGACCAGGGTCAGGAGCATTAACAGAGAAAGTGCCAGGGAAATCCGTCGTTTCATCGTTGCATCCTCCCTTGTGTCTCATTCAATTTTATATGTGCATTTGTGAAAGATTCATCATTCCCGCGTTGCCGCAATCGCCGCGCCGGGAGCAGGGGTTACGAGATATCCGCCATCTCCAAGTACTTGTACCCGTTTTCCGCGATATGGTCCTTGCGTCCCTGGAGGTTGTCTCCCAACAGCAGGTCAAAAACCTGGGAGGTGCGCTCCACATCCTCCGGCATGACCCGGATGAGGCGGCGGGTGGCCGGGTTCATGGTGGTCAGCCACATCATGTCCGGGTCGTTCTCGCCCAGGCCCTTGGAGCGGTCGATCTTGTACTTCTTCCCCTCCAACTCCCGGACGATGTCGTTTTTCTCCTTATCGGAGTAGGCAAACCAGGTTTTTTCCCCGCAGTTGATCTCAAAAAGCGGGGTCTCCGCGATGTAGACGTAGCCCTCCCGGATGAGGGTGGGGGTCAGGCGGTACAGCATGGTCAAAATGAGGGTGCGGATCTGGAAGCCATCCACGTCGCCGTCGGTGCAGATGACCACCTTGTTCCACCGCAGGTTCCCCAGGTCGAAGGCGGCCATGTCCTTGACATGCTTGTTCTGGACCTCCACGCCGCAGCCCAGGACCTTGATGAGGTCCGTGATGATCTCGCTTTTGAAAATACGGGCGTAGTCCGCCTTCAGGCAGTTCAGGATTTTGCCCCGGACGGGCATGATGCCTTGGTATTCCGCGTCCCGGCTCAGCTTGACGCTGCCCAGGGCGGAGTCGCCCTCCACGATGTAGATCTCCCGCTTGTCCGGGTCCTTGGACCGGCAGTCCACGAATTTCTGGACCCGGTTGGCAATGTCGATGCTGCCGGAGAGCTTTTTCTTGATGTTCAGCCGGGCCTTTTCCGCCGTCTCCCGGCTGCGCTTGTTGATGAGGACCTGCTCGCCGATCTTCTCCGCGTCGAAGGGGTTCTCAATGAAATAGATCTCCAGGTTGGACCGCAGGAATTCCGTCATGGCCTCCTGGACAAATTTGTTGGTAATAGCCTTTTTCGTCTGGTTCTCGTAGGAGGTCTGAGTGGAGAAATTGTTGCTCACCAGCACGATGCAGTCCTCGATATCCGCCCAGGTGACCTTGCTCTCGCTCTTTTGGTACTTGCCCTGTTCCCGGAGATACTTGTCGATGGCGGAGACAAAAGCAGACTTGGTGGCCTTTTCCGGGCTGCCTCCGTGCTCCAGCCAGCTGGAGTTGTGGTAGTGCTCGATGACGTTCACCTTGTTGGAAAAACAGCAGGCAACGCTGAGCTTCACCTTGTATTCCGGCTTGTCCGCCCGGTCCCGGCCCCGCTTTTCCGCCTGCCAGAACACCGGGGCGGTGAGACTGCCCTCTCCGGCCAGCTCCGCCACATAGTCCTCGATGCCGTGCTCGTACAAAAACTCCGTTTCCTCGAACGTTCCCGGCTCCGCCTCGTTGCGGAAGCGGAAGGTGATGCCGGCGTTCACCACTGCCTGGCGCTTCATCACATCAGTGAAGTAGTCTGCCGGGATGGCGATGTCGGTAAATACGTCCAGGTCCGGCAGCCAGCGGGTGCGGGTGCCGGTCTTTTTGCTCTGGCTCTTGGGCAGGGGCTTTTTCTCTAGTTGGCCCACGATCTCGCCCCGCTCAAAGTGAAGGCTGTACTCCTGGCCGTCCCGCCAGACGGTGACATCCATGTACCGGGAGGCATACTGGGTGGCACAGGCGCCCAGGCCGTTGAGGCCCAGGGAATACTCGTAGTTGTCGCCGGAGACGTTGTCGTACTTGCCGCCGGCATACAGCTCGCAGTACACCAGCTCCCAGTTGTAGCGCTGCTCCTTCTCGTTCCAGTCCACGGGGCAGCCGCGGCCGGCATCCTCCACCTCAATGGAGCGGTCGGCGTAGCGGGTAACGGTGATCACCCGGCCATGGCCCTCCCGGGCCTCATCGATGGAGTTGGACAGGATCTCAAACACCGCATGCTCGCAGCCGTCCAAACCGTCGGAGCCGAAAATGACGCCGGGCCGTTTCCGGACCCGGTCCGCCCCCTTCAAGGACGAGATGCTGTCGTTGCCGTAATCTTGCTTCTTTGTTGCCATAGTTCCTCCGAAAAGGCAGAAACTGCCATGATTTCAATATGTCTTCATATTGTATCACACCCCTCCCCCAGGTTCAAGTGTCCGAAAAACGCGCCATCTGTTATCATTATGTAGGACCGGGGCACTGGGCGGACAGTTTCCGGGAAAGGGGTACACCCCGCTCTGTTTTTGTCAAAACTTTTCGCATAATAAAGCCATTCATTCACAGCGTCTGGCAGAATGCGCCACCTTGCGGCCCCGTTCCATGGATTTCGCGCAAAATGTTGTTGCGTAATTTTTTCCATAATCCATCCGCACCTTCATAATTTGTTCATATCACAGGGTTTTTCACATTTTCCACAAGGTTTTCCACGCCGTTATGTTAACTCGTTTTCACGAAAAAAATATACTGCTTTCACTTCAGGCAAAAACGCGGCGCCCGCCTTCGGGCGCCGCGTTTTTTCGCTGCCTATCCCATGAACATCAAGATCACGCCATAGATCACTGACGCCAGCGTGCCGAACACGATGACCGGCCCCGCGACCGTGAACATTTTGGCGGCCATGCCGGTGATGAAGCCCTCGCTTTTGAAGTCGATGGCCGGAGACACCACAGCGTTGGCAAAGCCCGTGATGGGCACCAGGGTGCCGGCGCCGCCGAAGCGAGCCAGCTTGTTGTAGACGTTCAGTCCCGTCAGCAGGGCCGACAAAAGCACCAGCGTACAGGAGGTCGCGGTGCCCGCCGCCTCCTTGTCCAGCCCCGCGCCGGCCCAGCCGTCCTGAATAGCCTGGCCCAGCACGCAGATAGCGCCGCCGATGATGAAGGCCAGGACCGTGTCCTTGACGATGGGAGACTTTTTCGCCTTGCTCTGCACATAGGCCTGATATTCCTTGGGTGACATATCCATTCCGCATCCCTCGCTTCCTGCCAGTAGGATTTCCCGAAAAAGGCAAATCATACGCTCTTGCAAAGGCGCCTCCGCCGGGGTACACTGGTAAGGATGTTCATACAAGGGAGGACCTGCCATGAAAGCCCCGCTGAAGCCCCTGGGCCTGTATATCCACATCCCCTTCTGCAAACAAAAATGCGTCTACTGCGACTTTTACTCCCTGCCCCGCAGCGAAAGCCGCATGGACGATTACGTGGACGCCCTATGCGCCCACCTCACTGAAACAGCCCCCTTCGCCGCCGGGCACCTGGTGGACACTGTCTATTTCGGCGGCGGCACTCCCAGTTACCTGGGGGAAAAGCGGCTGGTGAAAATTTTGAAAACCATTGCGAAGCGCTACCAGGTGTCCCGGGGCGCGGAGATCACCCTGGAGGCCAACCCCGACTCCGCTGGAGACCGGAAGGCCCTGAAAGCCCTGCGGAAGGCGGGCTTCAACCGCATCTCCCTGGGAATGCAGTCCGCCTGCGACGAGGAGCTTCAAAGCATTGGCCGGGTCCACACCATGGCCCAGGTGCGCCAGGCGGTGGAGGCCGCCCGAAAGGCCAAGTTTGACAACCTCTCCCTGGACCTCATCTACGGTCTGCCCGGCCAGACCCGCCAGCGCTGGATGGAAAATCTGGCCGCCGCCGTGGACCTGGCGCCGGAGCACCTAAGCTGCTATGGCCTGAAGGTGGAGGAGGGCACCCCCCTTTATGCCCGCCGGGACACCGCGGACCTTCCCGATGACGAGGCCCAGGCGGACATGTATCTGGACACCGTGGACTATCTGCTGCGCCACGGCTACAGGCAGTACGAGATCTCCAACTTTGCCCGGACGGGCCGGGAATCCCGCCACAATCTGAAATACTGGACCCTGGGAGAATACGCCGGCTTCGGCCCCGGTGCCCACTCGGACTTCGGCGGCGTCCGCTACGCCTACGAAAAAGACCTGGAGGGCTATATCCGGGGTGTCCGGGACCACACGCCCATGCTGTCGGAAAACGACCGCATCCCGGACCTGGACCGGGACACAGAGTGGGTGATGTTGGGGCTTCGGACCGTACAGGGTCTGGAGCCCCAGGAGTTCCAGCGCCGCTTCCGCCGCCGCTTCGACTGTTTTCTGCCTTTCCTGAGCCAGTGCGTCCAGGCGGGCTACGCCGTGGAGGAGGGTGGCCGCTGGCATCTGACGCCCCGGGGCTTTTTGGTATCCAACCAGATCATCGGCGGCATGCTGGACGCCCTGGCGGAGGACAAGCGCCGCCGGGCGGAGGCCGCCGCCCGGGGCGACTTCCGGGTGGAGCTTCCCTGAACACCGCTTTCTTCATAAAAAACAGGCGCGTGCAAACCAGCACGCACCTGCTTTCTTACCGGACGATTTGGATGGCGTTCACCGGGCAGCCGTTGGCCGCGTCGAAGGTCCGGCTCTCCTGAGCCTTTTCTGGCTGGGCATACACGGTGGACACCTTCTCCACCACCCGGAACACGCCGGGCACCGCCGCCTGGCACATGCCGCAGCCGATACAGCGGCTGCCATCCACGGATACTCGCATAGGCTCCCCTCCTCAGTTTTTTCTCATTATAATATAACCTCTTTAAAAGCGCAAGGCGGCGCCGGGGAACCTTTTTCCCGCCAGCGCCGTCTTTTGAAGGGTGGAAATTTCCTGCCGGTCCAGATTTTTGTTTCCGCTTTGACATTTACTTTGTCCCCGCTTTGTGTTATTCTGATAAGACGTTTAAGACGTTATGTAGACCACCCACGGTTTCTTTGGAGGCAACCTATGAAAAAATTCCTGCGCCGCACCCTGTCGCTCCTGCTGAGCTTGAGCCTGGTGTCCTCCCTGGCGGTGACCGCCGCCGCATCGGAGGCACTGGGGGAAGACCTCACCAGTCAGGAGGCCCTTTTGAACCAGGAGACCCAGCTCTCCACCAACGTGTTCTGGAGCACCGCCTATTCGGACCTCCGGACGGAAAATCTCATTACATATGCGCCCAATGACGATGTGACTCCCATCGTCACCTACGGCGACACCCTCACCGCCTGCTCCACCCTCTCCACCGCCGCCAAGCGGCTGGAGAACGAGGGCTACCGGGTGGTTGCCGGCATTAACGGCGACTTTTTTAACTTCGGCACAGGCCTTCCCATCGGCCTGGTGGTAACGGACGGCCAGCTGCGCAGCAGCGACGGCGGTTACTACGCCATCGGTTTTCTGGAGGACGGCTCCGCCGTCCTGGGCAAGCCCGGCCTGAAGGTCACCGCGGACCTGGGCTACGAGGTGGATGACGGCTACGGCACTTTGACAAGGGTCGTCCGCCAGTTGTCCGGTGTCAACAAGGCCCGGGTCTCCTCCGGCGGCATCTACCTGTATACCTACGACTTCAATGCCAAGCACACCACCGGCAATACGGAGCCCGGCGTGGACGTAATCTGCACCGTCGAGGACGGGGAGCTGTCCATTGGCGGAGAGCTGGCCCTCACCGTGGAGCAGGTGGTGGAGGCCACCGCCGCCACCGCCATCGCCCCGGGCCAGGTGGTACTGTCCGTGAATCTCCAGTCCAACAGCTACTATATCGACGCCCTGCGGAACCTGCCGACAGGCTCCACCATCACCGTGACGGCGGAGACCGCCGATGAGCGGTGGAACGAGGTGCGCTACGCCCTGGGCGCCCTGTACTCCCTGGTGGAGAACGGCGCCGTGGTGTCCGGTCTGCCCAGCGGCGCCGACCCCCGCACCGCCGTGGGCCAGAAGCGGGATGGCTCCTTGGTGTTTTACACCATTGACGGCCGAAAGTCCGGCCACTCCATCGGCGCCACCATGCAGCAGGTGGCCCAGCGGCTCATTGAGCTGGGCTGCGAGACGGCGCTGTGCCTGGACGGCGGCGGCTCCACCACCCTCACCGTGACGGAGCCGGACGACACCGCTGCCCAGACCATCAACACCCCCTCCGGCGGCAGCGAGCGGTCCGTCAGCAACCAGATCTTCCTGGTGGCGGACAGCGAGCCCTCCGGCAAGCTGAGCCACTTCTATGTGAAGGCCGACAGCCAGTATGTCCTGGCGGGTAGCAAGGTGAACATCTCCGCCGCCGCCGTGGACACCAATTTCATCCCCATGGAGGACGAGCGGTTCTCCCTGGAGGCCGATGACGGCGAGCTGGACGGAAACGTGCTGCTGACGCCGGACTACGGCTGTGACATCACCGTGACTGCCGACCGCTGGGGCAAGACCGGCTCCACCGTGGTCCACGTCATCGAGACTCCCGATGATGTCGCCATCCGGGGCAGCGACAATTCCATCCTCACCTCCCTCACCGCCGCCCCCGGCTCCACCGTACAGCTGCGGGCCACCGCCGCTTACCAGCACCTGCCCCTGACGGCGGACCAGGATGCCTTCCGCTGGTCTGTGGACGGCGGCATCGGCACCATCACCGCCGACGGCCGCTTTACCGCCACCCCCGGCGCCGGCACCATCACCGTCTCCGCCGGCGGGCAGCGGGTCTCCATTCCCGTCACCGTGTCCAAGCTGGCACTGAACGTGGTGGAGGACTTTGAATCCGCCCGGACCATTTTTGACGGCCATTCCGCCGGCGGCCTCACCTTCAGCCGGACCACCGCCGCCGACGCCGTGAAGTACGGCCGCGCCGCGGGCAGGCTGGATTACACGCTGGACCTCAGCAATGGCTACGCGGCGGAATGGTATGCCGATGAACTGGCATCTATCAACAACCAGCTCTACACCAGCCTGACCATGTGGGTCTATGGCGATGGCTCCGGCAACCAGCTGGAGCTGGTATACAGCGACAGCTTCGAAGACTATCTCACCAGGACCATCACCACCCTGGACTTTACCGGCTGGAAGCAGGTCTCCGTCTCCACCCAAGGCGAGTCTTTTGCCCTCCGGGGCTTCCGGGTCAGTGCCGGCGAGCCGGTCACCTATGACGATGGCTTCGGTACCATTATCGCGGAGTATCCCAATACCGCCCGGGCCGGCTCCGTTTATATTGACCAGATCGTGGCCTCCTACAACGGCATCATGGACAGCGAGGTCCCCACCGTCACCGCCTCCCTGGACAGTGGCAGCTGGACGGTCACCGGCACCGTCAGCGACGCTGTGGACGGCATCCTGGCCAAGAGCGCCGTCACCGTCACGTACAGCGGCGGCGCCAGCAAGGGCACTGCGAAGGACTTCACCTACAACACCTCCACCGGCAAATTTACCGTCGCCCTGCCGGAGAGCGCCGGGGAACACGGCGCCATGCGCATTACCGTCACCGCCCGGGACGCCTCCGGCAACATTGGCCGCGCCTCCGTGGATGTGGAGGCCGCCTCCTCCCAAGGCGTCACCCACGCCTTTACGGATGTGGACGGCTACTGGGGCGCCACCTACGCGGACTTCTTGTACAGCGCCGGCATCACCACCGGCTACGCCGACGGCACTTTCCGTCCCAATGACAACATCACCCGGGCCCAGTTCTCCGTCATGCTGTACCGCTATCTGGGTCTGGACGAGAGCAAGTACGCCGATGTGACGCTGCCCTTTGCGGACCTCAAGAGCATTCCCGACTACGCTCTGCCCGCCATCCGGGCGTTGTACACCGAGGGCATCATCAACGGCTCCACCGGCAAGGACGGGCGGCTGTACTTCAACCCTGGTGCCAGCCTGACCCGGGCCCAGGCGGCCACCATGATCGGCCGCACCCAGGAGAAGGGCTACGCCGCCGCGGCGCTCACCTTCTCTGATAGTACCAGCATCCCCTCCTACGCCGCCTATTACATCCAGACCATGGCGGCTCAGGGTATTATTGGCGGCTATGCCGACGGTACCTTCCGCCCCGGAAACAATATCACCCGGGGCCAGATGGCCAAGATCCTCTACAACCTGCTGTGACCCCGTGGAACGTCCCCGGCGCATACCGCGCCGGGGACGTTTTTCGCGGCATGTTCCCCGGCGGTTTGGAATATGCTGCCACGAGGCTTGCGGCAGGCAGTTTTTTCGACAGATTTCACCTTTTGACCGTTGTTCCGCCGGGAAGATGCTGCTATAATGGGTTTGTTTTTTTTGAAAGGAGCTTCCCTATGCACGTATACACCACGGGCCAGTGGGTCCTGCTGTTTTTCTTTTACTGCTTCTGCGGCTGGGTATGGGAGAGCTGCTACGTCTCCCTCCGGCAGCGCCGCTGGGTGAACCGTGGCTTTCTTCACGGCCCGGTGCTGCCCATTTACGGCTCCGGTGCCATCATTATCCTGTTCGTCACGCTGCCGGTGGAAAATGACCTGCGGCTGGTGTGGCTTTTTGGAATGCTGGCCGCCACGGTGCTGGAATACGTCACCGGCGCCGTTATGGAGCGGCTGTTTCAGGTGCGCTATTGGGACTATTCCAAGCAAAAGTTTAACCTGAACGGCCATATCTGTCTGTCCAGCTCCATTGCCTGGGGCTTTTTCTCCATTTTCCTGGTGCGGTTCCTGCACCCGCCGGTGGGGCGGCTGCTGGCGGATGTACCCGCCTGGCTGGTGGACCCGGCGGCCATCGTGCTCACCGCCGTCTTCTCCGCCGATGTGGTCCGCTCCGTCCAGGATGCTCTGGACCTCAAGGAGATCCTCACCCGGGTGGCGGAGGAGAACGAGGACCTGCGGCGGCTGGCCAAGCGGGCCGAGGTGGCCGCGGCCTTTGCCGAGGATGACCTGCGCAAATTCCGGGAGCGCACCGAGGTGGATAAGCTGCTGCTGCAGAAGCGGATTGAAGAAGAACTGGAGGAGCAGAGGAAGGCCCGGCAGGACCGGAAGCTCCACCGCCGGGAGGTGGCGGACAACGCCCTGCGCCGCCGCACCGCCGCCAAGCTGGAGGCCCTGCAAAACATCGCCGAAGTGCTGGAGGACGCCCGGGACCACCTGGAGGACGCCCGGGATCAGAGCAAGGAGCTGAGCGCCCAGACCCGAGCGGAGCTGGACGAGGCCATTGCGCGGCTCCACCGTTGGGAAAGCTCCATTCAAGCCCGGGGCACCCGGGTCTACCACCGCTCCCTGCGCATTCTGCGGGCCAACCCCTCCGCCCGTGTGCGGGCAGAGCTGGCCGAAGTGCTGGAGACTTTACGGAAACTGGGGGATTAACCGTCAAAAAAGGACTGCGGTGCATGTGCCGCAGTCCTTTTTCAGCTTCACGCCGTTTTCACGGCCGGTTCGGGGAATTTCAAAATTTTTCGGATAGCCACGGCATACACCAGAGCGCTGAGGATCGGGCCCAGCACATCGGAGATGGGCTCTGCGTAAAACACCGCTCTTGCGCCGAAGGCCGCCGGCAGGGAGAACAGCGCCGCGAAATACACGATCTTCCGGAAAGTGGACAGGGGCAGCGCCAGCTGCACCTGCCCCATACCTGTGAAGCCGTCCACCAGTTCATACTGGACGCCCAGGGGAATGATGGCCAGGGTGCACACACGAATGGCCTCCACCGCCTCCGCCGCCAGCTCCGGTGAGCGGGTGAACAGCCTCACAAACAGCGGTCCCGCCACTCGGGCCAGGACGAACAGCGCCGCCGTATAGATCACGCACAGCAGCGTGATGTACTTCTGTGCCTGGAGGATGCGGTCCCGGCGGCGGGCGCCGAAATTGAAGGCCAGAATGGTCTGGGTGCCGCCGGAGATGCCGCCCAGGGGCATGGTCACCACCAGCATGAAGCTCTGGGCAATGGTGGCGCAGGTGATGAGCCGGTCCCCCAGCTCCACCCCACCGTAGCGCTGAAGCACCGCGTTCATGGCGATGATCATCACGTTGTCCACGGCGATGATGAGGAAGGGCGTCAGGCCGGTGGCCAGGATACGGCCCATGCGCTTGATGGAATAGCCGCCGAAGGTGATGGGGATGGGCACCCGGCTGCCAAACAGTGTCCTCAGCACATACAGGCAGCTGGCCAACTGAGACAGCACCGTGGCCAGGGCCGCTCCCACCACACCCATGTCCAGGGCAAACATGAACACCGGGTCCAGCGCAATATTAATGGCCGCCCCCAGCACTACGGACACCATGCCCTTTTGGGCAAAGCCCTGGCAGATGATAAATTGGTTCAGCCCCAGGGACAGCAGATTGAACACCGTCCCCCACAGGTAGACGGTAAAATAGGCGATGGCGTAGGGAAGCGTCACCTCGCTGGCGCCGAAGGCCAGCAGCATAGGCCGCCGCAGGGCAAAGGCCGCCGCCATCAGTCCGGCGGCGGAGACACACAGCAGCAAAAAGCTGTCCGCCAGGATGTGGCGGGCTTCCTCTGTCCTGCCCGCCCCCATGCGGATGCTCATCAGCGGCGCGCCGCCGATGCCCACCAGGGAGGCAAAGGCGCCGATCATGGTGACCACCGGGCCGCAGACTCCCACGCCCGCCAGGGCCACATCGCCGATGCCGGGCAGATTGCTGATGTAAATGCGGTCCACGATGCTGTACAGCACACTGACGAACTGGGCCAGCATGCTGGGCAGGGCAATGCGCCACACCAGCCGTCCGATTGGGTCCCGGCCCAGGTCATTTTCCAGTTTCATATCCCAAAACGCCTCACACACAAAAAAAATCGGAGCCGCCCTCCCAAGGCGGCTCCCTCATTATATGCCATTTTTCGCCGTTTGCAAGAGCAATCATTCGCCCCGCAGGGCAGCCAGGATGTCCCGGTTCAAAGCGGTGCCCCGCCGGGAGCCCAGATACCCCACTCGGTACACCCGGCCGTCTGCAAAAATGCGGGCGGTGCCGTTGGAGACGAGGCTCTGGGCGCTGATATTATATAGGTGTACGGTATGGTCCGTACCGCCCTTGCCGTCGATGGTGTTTTCCCCGGTCAGGGTGTCCCAGCACAGGTGATAGGAATAGCCCTCCAGCACTTCCCAAAGGGCGGCACAGCCCTCCTCCATATCATACTGCTCGCTGCTGTCCATCCAGGGTCTCCCGTTCCGGACGCCGGAGACAACCACGCTGGCCGCCAGGCCCTGCTCCGCGTCAAAGGCCTTCGCCAGGGAGCGGGGCCACAGCATCCAGGCGGCAAACACCGCCACTGCCGCCAGGAGCACCGCCTTCTTTCGCCTCCCCACACTTCACACTCCCCTCAAATTGAAATCTGGCGTATACTCCTCTCTGGCCGAGGTCCGCTCCTGGGTGTAGCCGTTGGTGACGCCGCAGTTTTCCATGTACTCCACCGCGGCCCGGTACTCCGCCTTCGTCACGTGGCGGGCCAGGTTCCCCACGGCGCCGGGCTGGGGGGTGTACTGGCTCATGAGGGAAAACAGCACATCGCCGGGGCGGAAGGTGCCGGCCACCCAGTCGATGACCGCCTTCGTGTTTTCCAGCTCTCCCGGCAGCAGCAGGTGCCGGATGAGGACGCCCCGCGTCAGGCGGCCGTTTTCCATTTGGTACGGCCCCGTCTGGCGGAACATCTCCAAAATGGACGGCGCCGCCCAGTCAAAGTAGTCCTCCGCCGCTGAATATTTTTTCGCAGGACCCGGCAGGGCATATTTCAGGTCCGGCAGATACACCTGGACCTTTCCCTCCAGCAGCCGCAGCGTTTCAGGCTTTTCGTATCCCCCGCTGTTCCACACCACCGGCACCGGCCACGCCTCGTTCCCCAGGGCCTCCAGGATGACGGGGGTGAAATGGGTGGGTGTCACCAGGTCGATGCAGGCGGCGCCTTGGGCGATAAGCTCCCGAAAAATGTCCCGCAGCCGCGCCGCCGTGATGGGCCGGCCCAGGCCCTGCTGGGAGATGGGGAGGTTCTGGCAGAAGCAGCAGCGGAGATTGCAGCCGGTGAAAAACACGGTGCCGGCGCCCCTCTCCCCCACAAGGCAGGGCTCCTCCCACCGGTGGAGCATGGCCCGGGCCGCCACGGGGACGGAAGGCTCCCGGCAGAAGCCGCCGGCTGCCGTTTCCGTCCGCTCCGCCTGGCAGTTCCGGGGACAAAGTGTACAGATCATAGGCTGTTCACATCAAAGTCCGGGCCCAGGTCGCCGGCCCGCCAGTGCTTGCGGCAAAGGCCGATGTACTGGTCGTTGGCCCCCAGCACCACCTGGGCGCCCTCCTTGAGGACCTTGCCGCTGGCGTCGAACCGGGCGTTGAAAATGGCCTTTTTGCCGCACCAGCAGATGGTCTTGACCTCCTCCAGCTTGTCCGCCATGACGAGAAGGGCCTCGCTGCCGGGGAACAGGTCCCCCTTGAAGTCCGCCCGCAGGCCGTAGCAGATGACGGGGATGCCCAGGTCGTCCACGATGTACACCAGGTACATGACCTCCTCCTTGGTCAAAAACTGGGCCTCGTCCACGATGATGCAGGCATTCTGCTGCAACTCCATGATGGTGAGCGCTTGCAGCTCGTCAAAATAAATGCAGGGGTATTTCAGCCCGATGCGGGAGACCACCATGTGGTCTCCGTCCCGGGTGTCCAGACGGGGCTTCACCAGCAGCGTCTGCTGTCCCCGCTCCTCATAGTTGAAGCGGGTCATCAGGGCGTTGGCCGTTTTGCTGGAGCCCATGGCTCCGTATTTAAAATAAAGCTGTGCCATTGGTCAGTCTTCTCCCTCTCTCTTTAATCCTTACTTCGCCTGTTCCGCCTGCCGGCGGATCTGTGTATTTTCCTCGGTCTCCCGCTGTTCCTCCTCCGTCAGGCTAGGAGACGGCTCCGGAAGGTCTGCCACCAGCTTGCGGCAGCCTTGGCAGGCCCAGGCGGTCTGATAGGTGAACAGGGCGCCTTCGGTGTCCACCTGAACGGCACCCTCCGCGGCGGCAGCGCTGACCCACTTGGCCCAGGCATCGGGACGTCCCGGCGCCCACCAGATGCCCCGGTTGCCCATGAGATACCCCGTTTCCATCTCCTTCCCGCACCAGGGGCAGGTCATGGGCGGCAGAGGCTGCTCCTTCCGGGCCTTCTCCTCTTTCCGGGCCTCGTTCCAGGCTTTCAGGGAAGCCACCAGGTTCTCCGGCTCCTCATCCTGGTCCGGGTCTGCCGGGCTTACCGTCCCCACGGGCTTGGGCCTCATATCCCAGGGGTCCTCGCTTTTCTTCCAGAATGCCATGGTCAGTCCTCCTCGTCATTCCGGGCCTGCCAGATGTGCTCCTCAAAGGTCTCCCCGGTGCGTCCCGGAAGGAAGGAAATCGGTGCCGGGGTCTCCCGGCCATGACGCCAGCACCACAGCCACCGGAGGCACCACACCAGCTTCCGCAGCAAAAGCAGAAGCACCGCTACCAAAAGCAGGTTCAAAAGTTCCATATCATTCCTTCTCCCCGGGCGGCTCCTCGTCCTTTACGTCCTCGTAGTCCACGGTGTACACCGGGCCGTCGAATTCCGGCTCCTTGGGAGCCTGATGCATGGCGGGGCCCTCCTCCCGGCGACGGCGCACCGCCAGCAGCAGCCGCCGCGCCAGCCACAGCACCACCAGCGGCCACAAAAACCGCAGCAGCACGAATACGATGTGAAACAGCCTCAAAGGCAGTCCCACCAGCAGTCCCATGTTGTTCTCCTTTCATTGCTCCAGGCTCTCCAGCTGCCGCTGTGCCTCCGCGTAATATTTGGCGAAGGCCGAAGGCACCGCGTGGGCCGCCAGACCAGCCCCGTCCACCCATACAAAGTCCGCCGGGCCTTCCCCGGCCACTTCCAGCGTGTATCCGGTCATGTGCCATTCCACATGGGTGAAAATATGCTTCGCCGACAGCTTGTTCTTCCAGTTTTTCGCCTCCAGTCCCCAGGCGGCCACCGCCGCTGGAGCGGAACCTTCCTCCAGAGCGCCCTCCACGTTGGGAAACTCCCACAGCCCCGCCAAAAGGCCCGTGCCGGGGCGGCGGCGCAGGGCGGCTCTCCCGTCCCGCAAGAGCAAAAACACCGTCTTTTCCTCCGCCCGCCGTGCCTTTTTTGCCGCCTTTACCGGCAGCGTTTCCGCCGTGCCCCGGGCCCGCCCCAGACACAGCGCCGCCACCGGGCACCCATCGCACTTGGGCGGACCATTGGGGGCGCACACGGTGGCCCCCAGCTCCATCATGGCTTGGTTGAACACCCGAATGTCCGCCGCCTCCCGGGGCATGGCTCCCTGGACCCGGGCCCGGACGGCCTTTTTCGTTTTCGGGTCCGCGATATCCGCATGGCAGTCCGTCAGCCGGGCGGCGACCCGCAGCACGTTGCCGTCCACCGCCGCCTCCCGTACGCCAAAGGCCGCCGAGGCGATGGCGCTGGCGGTATAGTCCCCGATGCCCGGCAGGGCCAGCAGGCCCTCGTAGGTATCTGGGAACCCTCCCAATTCCACAACGCGCCTGGCCGCCTTTTGAAGGTTCCGGGCCCGGCTGTAATAGCCCAGGCCCTCCCACAGCTTCAGGAGGCGGTCCTCCGGTGCCTCCGCCAAAGCTTCCACAGTGGGGAAGGCTGCCAAAAAGCGGGCATAGTAACCAAGGACCGCCGCCACACGGGTCTGCTGGAGCATGATCTCCGACACCCAGATGCGGTAGGGGTCCTCCGTCTTCCGCCAAGGCAGATCCCTGGCATTGGCCCGGTACCAGGGTAAAAGCGCCGCCGGCAGCCGGGCAAATATATTTTCCATTGTCAGCTCTTGTTGTTTCATGGTATGATTATACCATAAGGCGGGGGCGGTTCCCACCCCTCCTTTTATTTTTTTCAAAAACCTCTTGACCTTCCTCTTTCTGGAAGGTATACCATGTTCCCGAAAAGGGAGGTGAGTCCCTTGAAGATCAACGAAGTGGAGGCCCTGGTGGGCATCACGAAAAAGAACATCCGCTTTTATGAGGCGGAGGGCCTGCTCTGCCCCCGGCGGAACAGCGAAAACGGCTACCGGGACTACGGCGAGGCGGAGGTGGAGGTCCTGCGGCGCATCAAGCTCATGCGGAAGCTGGGCGTGCCGCTGGAGGAGATCCGCCAGATGCTAGACGGTGTCCACACGGTGGGAGACGGCATGCGCCGCCACCTGGTGACGCTGGAGCGGGACCAGAACAACATTCAGGAGGCCATCCGCCTCTGCTCCGGTCTCACGGACTGCCGGGAAAAACTGGAGAGCCTGGACGCCCAGGTTCTGCTGGAGCAGATGGAACGGCTGGAACAGGAGGGAACCACGTTTATGGACAAGCAAAAACAGGACATGAAGCGCAGGCGCTACGCGGCGCCGGTGATCGTCACAGTTTTGATGGCACTGCTGATGGCCGGACTCATCTGGCTGTTTCTCTGGGCCTTTGAGACAGACCCCGCCAGCGCGCCGCCGCTGCCGCTGCTGGCGCTGTTCATTGCCATCCCCGCTGCCGTGGCTTTTGGTGTGATCATCGCCCTGGTCCAGCGGATCCGGGAGATCAAAAAAGGAGAAGAAGATGATGCAAAACAATACTGACCACAAAGAACAGCGGCGCCGGGCCGCTGTTAAGACCACCGTCACCTGCGCCGTGGTGCTGGTGGTGGCAGCTATCGTGACCATTTGGGTCCAACGGGCCTTTTTCCCGGAGGGGGTGCTGGCCCGGATGATGCCCTACATGGCCCTGCTGTACGTTCTGCTTCTGCCGGCCCTGGCTATCAGCCTGCGGACGAAGCTGCGGCGGATCGATGAGCAGGAGGCTTGGGAAAAGCGCTGGGAAGAAACGGAACATAACGACGAGGAGGACGATGACGATGAAGATCCTGACGATTGAGACCATCCCCGGCCAAAGCTATGAAGCTTTGGACATCGTAAAGGGGACTGTGGTATACAGCAAAAACCTCGGCCGGGATTTCATGGCGGGCATGAAGGGCCTGGTGGGCGGCGAGATCGTGGGCTACACGGAGTTGCTCAACGAGGCCCGCCAGATCGCCACCAAGCGCATGGTGGACGCGGCGGAGGCCCTGGGCGCCGACGCCATCGTGGGTGCCCGGTACGCCTCCTCCTCCGTAATGCAGGGGGCCGCCGAGGTGGTGGCCTACGGCACGGCGGTGAAATTTCTGTGATGCGGGTGACATTTCTGGCCCACAGCGGTTTTTGGGTGGAGCTGGAGGAGCTTTGCCTCCTCTTTGACTGGTGGACGGGGATCCCGCCCCCTCTGCCACCGGAAAAGCCGCTGCTGGTATTCGCCAGCCACCGCCACGAAGACCACTTCAAGCCGGAGATCTTCGCGCTGGATGACGGTTCCCGTCCCGTCCGCTTTCTGCTGGGCAAGGACATCCGCCTGACGGAGCGGAACCGGGCCAACTGGGGCCTTTCGGGGGAGACCGCCGGACATTGCTTCTCTCTGGCGGGAAATGAAACCGCGACGCCGCTGCCCGGCGTCCGGGTGGAGACCTTCCCCTCCACCGACGAGGGGGTGGCCTTCCTGGTCACCGCCGGCGGCCAGACCATCTACCATGCCGGCGACCTCCACTGGTGGCACTGGGAGGGGGAGGACAAGGCCTGGAACCGGAACATGGAGACAAACTTCAAGCGGTATCTGGAACCCCTCCGGGACCGGCGGATAGACCTTGCCATGGTGCCCCTGGACCCCCGGCTGGAGGGTGCCTATGGCTGGGGCCTGGATTACTTTTTAAAGCTGGCAAGGCCCCGCCGGGTCCTGCCCATGCACCAATGGGGCGACTTCGCCCTGACAGAGCGGTTCTGCCGGGAGTATCCGGCAAAAGCCGGTCTTATCGTCCCCATCTCCCGGGAGGGAGAGTATTTTACCTTTTGAAAGGAGCATATCCATGAAAATTGACGGCAATGAACTTGCCATCCGCCAAAACGACCTGGACCGGGAGGGCCGCCACAAGGAGGCCATGGCCCTCAAGCGGGAATTTCTGGAGCAGGTACGTCAATCCGGCGACCACTGTCCCTGTCAGGAGGCCTGCCCCCACCATGGCAACTGCTTTGAGTGCGTGACGCTCCACCGTGGCCACCGGGACCATCTGCCCATGTGCATGTGGGACATGGTGAACGAGCGGCTCCACAAGCTGTCCCTTTTGACAGAGGGGACCCTGCATACATACGAGACGCATTTAAAATGACCAAAGGCCTGTGACCGGCTCGTTTTGTGCTGTTTATAGCCATAAAAAGACCGGCTTCCGCAGTATGCGGAAGCCGGTCTTTTTATGCGCTTCTTCGCTTACAGCTTCAAAACCGCTGAGCGTCCCGGTTGCTTCCCAGGATAAAGAGCGTCTGGTATGTATAATAGCTCGGACACAGCACCCGTTCTTCCTTCAGAATTCTGGCGATCTGACTGGGGCCGTTTCCTGCGGCGCACATAGCGAAGATCCTGCGGACGATGGCTGCGGCTTCTTCATCCACTACCAGCTTTTTCGTCTCCGGGTCCTTCCGGTAGCCGTAAGGCGCTCTGGTCCCCAGCCGTTCCCCACGCTCGGCCTTTGCCTTGTTGACGGCCCGGATCTTGCGGCTGGTATCCCGCACGAACCACTCATTGAACAGATTCTTGAAGGGCATCAGGTCGTTGCTCTCGGCGCTGTCAGTGTCCACATTGTCGTTGATGGCAATGTAGCGGACGCCGAACATGGGAAAGCGTTCCTCAATGTAAAGCCCGGCATGCAGCTGATTGCGTCCCAGGCGGCTGAGGTCTTCTTGTGTCAAGTAGGGACTAAAAAAATATTGAGAATTTACAAGCCGTTCATAGGTGGACAACCACCCGTGAACGGCTTGCGCTTTCTCTATGCTCTTGTGCCGTTCTTTGTGCGACGCTTCTTATACGCTGCCGCAAATGCCTCCATCATCGGAGTGACCGGAAGCTCGTTGTCAGGCTTGGACAGATACTCGAACCGTATGCCATTCTCTCTGAACTTTCGCTCAAACCTCACGAAAGAGGAAGTGTCCCGGCTAATCCGTGAGGTGTCACGGGTAAGAATCGTGCCGATGCCCTGACGCTTGGCTTCATTCAGCAGGAAGTTCATGATGCCTTCCGTATGGACTCCGGAGATGCCGTCTGCCGCCACCGCAGCAGCAACTTCATAGTAGGGTTCAATAACACCAACCCATTCGTCCCAGGGAATGATCTCGTCCATAATCTCCAGAAATTCCTCCCGCTTCGTTTTCTTCTTGCGGAAGCTGTATTCCATGTCGGTAAGGGTTTCCTGCTTCATTGCTACGCACCACCATCGATTTGATGATGTCATGATACCATATTCGGAGCCTTTGTAGTAGTGCGGCTTAAATCAGAGGTTCCCTACCAGTTTCACCGGGCGAAAAACGGCCAGCAGGCAATCCTGGACGCGCTGTCCTGCCGCCCGGGCGTGATGCTGCTGGACCTGGGACTGCCGGATATGGACGGTATTGAACTCATCAAAAAAGTCCGCTCCTGGAGCAATATGCCCATTATCGTGGTGTCCGCCCGGTCCGACGACCCGGACAAGGTGACGGCTTTGGACGCTGGGGCGGACGATTACCTCACAAAGCCGTTCTCCGTGGACGAGCTGTTGGCCCGGCTGCGGGTAGCTTTGCGGCGGGTGCGGTATAACAGCCAGAAGACCTACGAGGCATCGACCCGGTACCAAAACGGCGGCTTGGTCATCGACTACGCTGCTGGATGCGCCTACCGGGACGGTCAGGAGCTGCATTTGACGCCCATTGAGTATAAACTACCAGGCCCATATTGGGGTGGGCTACCGGATGATCCAGTGCAACCGGGAAAGTGACGTATGAGCAGCGGCGCGGGACGCTCTCCCAGGCATCCCGCGCCTCGGCACTTTCCGCGAAGCGTTTCAATCTCCATTTTGGGCGGCAGTACGGTCTCAGAAAGGTCTTTTAAAAACTTTTCATTTTTTTCGCAAAGATTATTGACAAAGCCAGACACATCTGATATATTAATTTGTGCCCGTTGTGGCGTTGATTTGGCGGCATAGCTCAGTTGGCTAGAGCATGCGGTTCATACCCGCAGTGTCCCCGGTTCAAATCCAGGTGCCGCTACCAAATTCCATAAAGCGCCATCAGGCGCTTTATGGAATTCCCCCCCAATGGCCCGTTGGTCAAGTGGTTAAGACACGGCCCTTTCACGGCTGTAACATGGGTTCGAATCCCGTACGGGTCACCATCCCATAAGACGCTGTGGCATCGCGGCGTCTTGTGGGTTTCAAAACCGAATATCCGTATGGAGGCTTAGCTCAGCTGGTTAGAGCGCCTGCTTCACACGCAGGAGGTCACTGGTTCGAGTCCAGTAGTCTCCACCAAAAAGTTCCTGATTTCGCAAGAAATCAGGAACTTTTCTTCACTTTTGCTTAAAATTTGTATATTGGTCACCGTATTGGTCAAGCCTGACTAATACACTGACCAATACGGCGTTAGACTGTAACAGCACAAAATATCATTCTAAAAGTTTACGTTGTCCATTTCGTAGTCTTACGATATAATTTTATAAAGAAATCTTTTTTCTTTTTTAATAAATAGCTATGATTTTCTTGTTCTTCCCAGGTAAATAATAATTGAACCTTGAGGAGGTACTTATGCTTACGCCCATGATGATACAGTATTTGGTTGGCCTTTGTTGTCTTAGACACGATTCAGATGCCGTTGAAATTACTCTTGGTGATATGGTCTATGATCATGTAGCCGAAAAGGATCGAGATGTAGATATTACTATTACTTTTAAAGACGGCAACGAAGTTACGGCATTTAAAGCTGCAGAAGTCAAAAAAGAATCTCAACCCCTGGATGTAGCAACTATCGAACAGCTCTGTTTAAAATTCATAGATATGCCCCAAATAACTCATCGTTCAATCTTTTCAACATCAGGATATACCGAAGCGGCAAAGAAAAAAGCGAAACACTACTCTGTCGAATTATATACATTAAAACCTTGGCAACAGCGGATAGAAGATAATTTTCCAGATTTCAAAGGAGTTGGTACCCCGTCCGAATTTTTGAGCCGTGTTGATGCATGTATCTTGCGTTGGATTCAGTATAATGTACATTTGACTGTTCCGGGGGGACCAGAATCTTTTCGTTGGTATGATGATACTCCCCTATTTTCTTCTGCCGGAAAAAGTCACAACAAATATGCCAATATGAAACAATATGTTGATTACATTGTCCGACACTCCGCAGAAATACTTTGTACAATTGGTCCCATATTAAAAGGAGCAGAGCATTTGGTGTTTTCCAAAGACTCAGCTATAGAATATGCTAAAGGCCCAGCAATAAATCATGCGCATACAATGGATGTCAATGCGGATGCTGTATATTTGAAGTTCCCAGATGGTCTTCACCAAATTTGTTCGCTTACAATTTTGGGACAATTACAATGGAGTATGAGGAAACGAAACCCCGATTTTTTTATACTCGAAAACGTCAATACTCAAGAAATTTTTGCTGGAGCCGCAATTACAGATTATGGAGAAAACGATGGCCGTATGTTTGCCATGATTTTTCCTGAAAAAGGGCGTGAAGTTGGAATCCATCCCTTTTCTATCCCGGAAAAGCAAAAAAATATTATCCGAAATATCAAAATTAAAAGTTAATCCGTTAGGTCCCTTGGCCTTAAAGGCGCATCATCGCAGACATCTGAAATGATGCGCCTATCTATATTTTATATTACTTTCCCAATTACATCCCCCATCGTATCTGCCGCCTCCCGCATCATCTCCGGCGTGGCGTGTGTATAGGTGCTCAGGGTGAAGCCCGCCGAATAGTGCCCAAGGGTGCTGGACAGGGTCTTTACATCCACGCCGTTCTTCAGAGACAACGTTGCAAATGTGTGTCTGAGGTCATGGAACCGAATGTGCTCCGCACCGATGGTCTTGAGGATTTTCTCATGGGTATGCCGGAAGGAATCCGGGTCGAACATCCCGCCTGTCTTGGGTGACGGGAACATATACGGATTTCCCGGATGCTTCTTGTGCTCCTCCACCATCAGGTCCACTGCCTGCTGTGAGACGGGCAGGATACGGACGGAGTTCTGTGTTTTCGGCAGGCTCACCACCAGTTCTCCCTTGATGCGGTTCACCTGCTTCGTGATGGAGATGGTTCGGTTCTCCACGTCCAGGTCCGTCCAGAGGAGGGCGAGGAGTTCTCCCCGCCGCAGGCCGGTGGTCAGTTCCAGATAGAAGGGGGCCAGCAGGCCACGCTTGTCCGCTTCCATCAGGTAGGGTTTGATCTTATCTTCCGGCAGGACCTTCATCTCCCGCTTCTCCATCTTTGGCAGCTTGCAGCCCCTTGCGGGGTTCACCAGAATCAGCCGCTCCGCCACCGCCTGTTCCAGGCAGTTATTTAGCAGGGTGTGGATGCCGTGGACTACCCGCACACTGAGCCCCTTGTTTTTCAGTTCGATGTGCTTGTACCTCTGCACCCGGCCATTCTTCTGGAGGTTATTGTAAAATTGCTGGATTTGAATGGTAGTCAGCTTATCCAGTTTGATGTCGCCCAGCTCGGGGATGATGTGCTTGTCGATGTAGTTCAGGTAGTAGTCCTTGGTTTTCTCCCGGAGCCTTGGCTCTGCGTAGACCTCATACCACATCTTCACCCAGCTTTTTACCGTGTGGGTGCCGCTGCGGTTCATGTCCAGCCGCTGGCTGTCCGCGATGGCCTTTTTCAGCTTCTCCTTGACCTCTGCCTGGGTCTTGCCCAGCACGTTCTTGAGCTTCTGCTTTCCAGTCTCCGGGTCGTAGGACGCCGTGTAGAAGCCCTCCCACCGGCCGTCTTTCCGTTTGCGGATACTGCCCTCGCCATTGGCACGTTTCTTTGCCATTATGCTTCACCTCTTCTTTCCCAGCTTTCGCAAGCCTGCCGCTCGTCTTCCGCCTCGAAGCTGTAGGGCGGCTGGTCTGCCAGCAGCTCCTGTTGGATGCCTTGTGCCAACCGATAGCCGGACATGAAGCTGTTCAGGCAGGCTTCGTCCCGCAGTTCATCTTCCATGTCCGCTATCCGCAGGAGCAGTTTCCGTCCTGGTTTATCCAGTAGCCGAGCAAGCTGGCTGTGTGTCCTCTTGATTTTCCTATCCAGATATTCCGCCCTCCTGGATGGGTTTTCGAACCTGTGGTAGAGGGCTTTCATATAATCGTGCATCGTGTGCCACCTCCTGTCAGCAACACACAATACCACCCTCTGACCTTAATAGCCATCCCAACCGGGCGGAGTTATCAATTTATTATCAATTTCAGAGCGAACTGCAATGGGCCGCATCCGATTTTGGATGCGGCCCATCTATGGCGTTCTTATGCGTAGGGATTATACGCAGTTGGGTTCCCCACGAACATATAGCAGAACGCTCTGCCGCTGTCGAGGGTGACTCCCACACCGATGGTGTCACAATTCGGGTCAATCATCGTTGCCAGATGGCCGGGGGAGTTCTCCCAGTTCGCCACAGCCTTTTCGGAAATCCTTTCGGGAGCTGTAGCGGTGAACACCGTCAGATTGGAACCGAAGCCATGGGGATACCCCGCCTTCAGCACCGTTTCACATTCAACCCGGTTATTATGATGAGTGTAGAGGTAGGCGGAACATTCCTGCGCCGCATCCATGAGAGCCTGATTGACTGTCAGTTCAGGGACGCCGTGCTTCTTCCGCACTTCGTTGATACGCCGAATCATCTCCTCGCGAATCTCCACATCTGTCAGCTGAGAGCTGACTTCCTGTGCTGGGGCAATTCCGGTATACGGTGCGTCTGTGTCGATCTGTACGCCGTCCTCCCAATACACATTGAATCCCACCTGCCGACCGATATCCCTGAGCCGCACGAAATTACTCCCTGCAATGTTGTAGGCTGTCATGGAGACCTGACGGCCATCCACATATATTTTCTGCCAAGTAGGTTCCGCCACGATTCCCGCGGCAGCTTCGCTCACCAGAGCCGCACCAATAACCATGCCCGTCACCATGGCTGTGATATTTTGCTTGTTGTGCTTCATGTCGATGCTCCTTTCCTTTTTGTAACACACAGCAATATCACAACCAGAGACCAAAAGCTATATGATTTTGCGAAAGTGGTCTGTGATAAAACGTAGGCATTACCTCCGGGCGAGAGTTTTAGAGTTCAACGACAGTCGCAAAACCATCAATTCTCCCCAACATTCTTATCCACCCATTCCTTGAGCTTGTCCTTGGGGATCACAATGCGGGTACCGATCTTCAATGCCGGGAAGCCCTCGGTGCGGGCCAGTTCGTAAGCTCCGGCACGGGAGATACCCAATGCGGCTGCCATTTCCGGGACCGAGAGCGTCAGCGGTAGTTCCTCATAGGATCTGAACGTTACTTTTTTCATAGCTATCCTTTCTCCTCCTCGCAGTGGAGGGGCCTTTTATTTGTTATTCTTCGTCTTGTTGATTTACTTCCCCATCATCTGGTGGAGGGGAGTATCCGCAGGAGCTGCGGTCAATTCACGTAGTATCTCAAAAAAATATCTTTTCTGAATTTCCAAAAGATTTTTCCTGTTTCGCGGAATCTTATGGTATAATTGGTCCAGCACAATGACGGAGGTGTTTCTGTGAGCCGATACGATGACGCTGTGAAAAAGTGGCAGGAGTGGGAAATCCGTACCACGGCAGACCTGGACCTGCGGCTGGACAGCTTCCGCATTCTATTTGCCTACAACTCCGGCAAAATTGAGAACGACGAGATCAATTATCACGATACCCGCGAGATTTTCGAGAACGGGAAGGTCGTCGGCTACACTGGAAGCACCCGTACACTGTTTGAACAGCAGAACCAGAAGACCTGTTACGAGCTTTTGCAGGACAAGATCATTTCGAGAGAACCGCTCTCCATTGACCTGATTCGCACCGTTCACCGCGCTCTGACAGAAGGGACCTACGACGAGCGCCGCTACATCGTGAACGGTGAGCGCCCCGGTGACTTCAAAAGGCATGACTATGTCACCGGCAGAAACGAGGTGGGCTCTCCGCCCGATGAGGTCGAAGATGACCTTGCCGAGCTGATCGACGAAATCAACACCATCGGGCAGAAGGCTCCCCTGAAAGCTGGGGCATATTTTCACGCCCGCTTTGAGAATATCCATCCCTTTGCTGATGGTAATGGGCGTGTTGGCCGGACGCTTCTGAACTACTGGCTGATGATCAACGACTATCCGCCCATGATCATCTACGAGGAAGACCGCCGCGCCTACTACAATGCCTTGCAGGCTTATGACGAGCAGGAGGACTTGGATCTGTTGACCGAATTCTTCGAAGAGCAGACGGTGAAGACCTGGACACGGTCTATGGAGTTGACCGACAGCGATGCTCCGAAGCGCAAGGGCCTCGGCTTTTTCATGCTGTGATATTTCCGTACCACGCCGACAATTTGGCGGGGTGCTTTCGCTATGCTGGGAGCTACTGTGCTACCCATTTTGCTATTCACTATTTCATGGTCATATTCCAGCCGCCGTACTGCTGTTCCTCATGATCATTCTCCTTGTGGCCGTGGGCGAGGCGCTTCTCTCGCAGTTGTTCACGGAGTTTATGGTCGGCATGGATGAGTCCTGTGCCGCTTTGCGGCAGGGAGTTGTCCTGAAAGATATTTGCCATGTGATGGAGCAGTCTCGTCACCGCAAGGAATACCTCCGGCGCTGTCGAAGCACTTTGCCTTTCCAGAAGGCACTGCGCGTAGCTGTGTCCATGCTCTGCCGCCAGGGTCAGCCATTGGATGCCCTCATCCTTGTCACGCTCAACTGCTTTCCCTTGAAGCAACAACTTTCCCAGTAGATACTGCGCATGGGGGTTGCCAGCCTGGGCGGAGGTGTAGATGTGGTCCATGGCCTTGCGGGTATTTCTTCTTACCGATTCGCCCTTCAGATATTCCTTGCCCAGACGGTAGGATGCATAGTAGTTTCCGTTGTAGGCAGCGTACTCCAGCCACTGGATGCCAAGCTCGGGATCATGGACGCTGGCATCATCAGAGAGCAGCAGCTTTCCAAGGGCATACTGGGCGGGAGCATAACCGCTGGTAGATGCCTTGTGGAACCAGTTCATGGCCGCTTCGCTGTCCGGTATCACAAGGCTGCTGTCCAGATACAGCTTCCCCATGAAGTACTGCGCATGGACATCGCCACTCTCTGCCAGCTCCCGCATGCTCTCCACGGCGTCATCCCGCTCTGCCAGTGATGAGTCTTCATCCTGAACGTCTATCCGCAGCGTCCAGAAGTCCCAGGACACATCTTCATCTTTGTCCACCTCATCGCTCTGGTGCAGGTCCAGGGCATCATCCTCGAAGGTGATTTCTCCCAGCCGGATCGTCTCCGCTTCCTGGATGACCGCATTCTTGATTTGGCGGAATTCCTTCTGCCGGGACAGCGGCGGGCGGTGGCGCTCCTTCTCGGAATAGAAATTCTCCACCTGACTTTGCAGCTCCCACCACTTTTTATAGCACTCGGCCACGGTTGGGAGCTGCTCCATCTGGTCCACAATCTCATCTACCAGCGCCTTTTGTTTTTTCGGAAGATAGCCATAGGACTTCTTCCCCTTGACCGTCTCCAGTTGGAGTGCCAGCTCCTGCATGAGCCGCTCCGCCTCCGGGTGGTCGCAGATCCTGTTACGCATCTGCTGGACCAACTCCCGCATAGCCTGCCTCGCTTCCCGTACCAGCTGGTCACGGGAAACGGTTTTCTGCTCATAGAGGTGAAGCATTTCCTGTTGGAAGATGTCGTTGGTGAGCTTGGATTTGATTTGCCGGATGCCGTCCTGAGACAGATACGCCTGCCCCGGTTTTACGGACCACGCCATCATGTGAACATGGGGATGGTTGCCCTCATCATGGAAAGCCGCGTACCAGCGGAAGTCCTGGAGCGGAATGTTCATGGCGGCGGCAATATCGTTGCGGTGGGCGCGGAGAAGATTTCTCCACGCCCTGGCATTGTCGTAGCCCAACCGCTCCGCATCCTCCCGCTTAAGGGGGATGATGTGCGTCCACACATTTCCCGTGTAGTTCTCCAGCTCCGCCATGGCCTTGTCCAATTCCACACCATCTTTGTCACCGAAGAGACCATGGGAGCCCAGCCGCTCCGCTCTCGGCCGCGTTGCGATGTACTTCATGTAGCCATCCGATTTCTGAACATCACTCCAGTTTTCCTCCAACGCCCGAGAGATGAACGCAGAGGCATTGGCCTTGGTGGGATGCTCCTGGTAGTCACCGTACTCATCCAGATTCCTTGCATCAGGGAAGTCTTTCACCAGTTTGGCGATAAGCTGCTCCTGCTTTCGAGTGGGAGGACGGTCATCCTGAATCAACTCTACTCGCTCTCGGGTGGCGATGTATCGCATGTATCCGCCTGCCGAGTTACCGCCTCCACACTTGATGTACGGACTTTTGACGATCAGCCTTGCCATCCGTCATCATCCTTCACGGGTTCCCGCACCCGTTTTTCGAACGAGATGCGCCCATTGGTCTGCTTCACATTTCGGACGCTCTCCGCGCGACGCCGCCACAAGTCCGCCTCACTGAACTGAAAGCTGTCCGCGATGATCCCAGAGAGCATATCCAATTCCACTGCCTGTTTGTAGGCCAGCGACGCCAAGTGGCTTTCCATCTGACCCACTCGACCGTCCAGATAGGACTGGATGGAGGTCGGGAGGAACAGTCCGGCATCGTTGGTGCTGAGATAGTCCAGGTAGAAATCGATGGCCCGCTCAATGAATCCGGTGATGCTGCGGCTGCCGTCTTCCTGATACCGCTTCTCCAGAATTGCCTTTTTCTCAGGCGTGAGATAGAGGGCAAATTTTTCTTTCTTGCTCAAAATGGCTCCTTTCCGGGGTATGACCCCTACTTTTTTCTTGTGGGTGTAGGCTTTCGGGGATGACGACCGCAGAAGTGATAGCACCCCTTCGATTTTGACCCCACTTTGGAACTCCCCGAAAACCTCCGTAACTGCCCGCACTGCGGGCAGAAGTGACTGAACAGAGCGCCACACTTGACGCCTGTTCTTTATCCCGCTTCACGTCGTCGCCAGCTCCATATCCCTCGTTTCCGCCCCAAATGGGCGAAAACTCGCTCATTTCGCTGCTCCTCCTTTTCCCACCGAACCCGCTTCGCTGGGCTTCGGCGGGAGCCCTATATTGTCCTCCGAAGAGCCGTAAAAAGCTCCCGAAAACCGCCTCAAAAACCCTTGCAGGGCCTGGGACTCCACCCAGCCCCAAAGAAGCGCACACATCGGCTCACAGGGCCAAACAGGGCGGGAGTTGCGTGTCTCATCCAGTTCTCGCTTTCGAGGGTGCTAACCTGGCGGCAGGTTTTTTCTTGTTACTCTTCGTCTTGTTCATACACTTCCCCACCATCTGTTGAGGGGCTTTCCCTTCATGCACTGTGGCCTGCGGAGGGAAGATCAGGCAGCGGCAGAATGTAGTAGTGGTTGTTCCCCTGGAGCCACTTGCCGCTTTTCACACACCGTGAGGTCTTCACCTTGCTGATGAACCCACGGTCAACCAACAGACTGACCGCGTCCCGCGCTGCGTTTTCAGAGCAGCCACAGTGGAGGGCGATGGTCTTCATGCTGGGCCAGCACACGTCCTTCTGCCCCGCGCAGCAGACCAGGTAACTGTACACGGCCAGCGGGATAGGTTTCAGGTCATAGCAGAAAATAGCGTTGCTCATTTGATAAAATCGTTCACCGAGAACAGGCATACGGAACCTCCTCATTTTGAAATTCAGAGATATTTTTTCTTGCGTTCCGGGTGCCTCTCTGTTAGACTGTTTGCAGATGGAGTCTGCGTTTTTCGGAACGCGGCGCGCCGCCGGACTGTTGCAGCAGTTTCGGCGGCTTTCCTTTTGGATAGGGACGCTGAGATTTTTCTTAGTCTGATTGCCGATGAATATCACCACCATTCATAAAAATTCGTCAGCCACACGCCATACACCTTCCTGCCCCGTGATCTCTTCTGATCTCCACGGCGTTTTCGTCCCCATTGGTACGCTCGTACATCGTGATACGGTCACGATATAGTCCTGGCAGTACTTCTCCCGGTGAGTATGAACCTTGGCGATGGGTATTCAGTTGTCGAGGTGCATCGAACGGCCAATAGAATCTGCTTGACATTTGGTCACGTATATTTTAGACTTATTTTTATTATCGCAGTTTTATTGGTCGCCGTATTTTGAGTCTAACACGATAGGTCGCCCCTTGTCAAGACCTATCGTTTCGCTCTTAAATAGTAAGTCTAATTCAAGGGAGAGTTTTTTATGTCTGAGTATATGTTTAAGACCTATATCGCTAACGGAAGAGAGTATTTTATTTACAGCGATGACGTTTCTGGCGACCGCTTCACACAAAAAATAGACTTTCCGTTTTCGGAAAGCCTCTTTTCCCTGCTCGACCTGGACATCTGGAAACGGGAACCCCAGATCAAGAAGATCGACTGTGCGCTTTTAGAGTTGTACAGGACCCGCGACGCCAGATACACCGAAGATGTATTCTTTACTTTGCAGAGCTTATCCGATGTGCATATATTCTTTAAGCTGCTGTTCCTGGATTGGTCCAAGAGGCTGAACGAGGCAGAGAAGGATAATTTCGCTCACGCATCTGACATGCTGCCCCACAAGGCCATTGCGCATATCCCCAGCAATATTGATTACGCGCAGAAGCAGATCAAGGATCTGCTGGAGCGTGTGTTGGACATGGATGCCAGCAAGCGTTCTGTTGCCAGCAGGCTCTATGATTATTACAAGGACCCTTATCACGTAGACCCTCGTCCTTTTGAATTCCACCCCCTAACAGTATCTTTTGAGATGATCGACCGAAGCACCTATGCGGAAATCCTTTATCCAAAGAGCATCTATGACTTGATCGATTACTATCTGCGGGAGTGGGTCAGGCGGGAACAGAAGATGCGGGTCTGCAAAAATTGCGGGAAGTATTTTGCAATCACCGGGCGAACCAATGCCGAATACTGTGACCGCGTGTTTGATTCGAAGGGACGTACCTGCAAGGATGTCGGCGCCATAGCGAAGTGGACACGGGAAAAAGATACGGACGATGTCTTCAAGGCATACCGTCGGGAATACAAAAAGCGGTTTGCCTGGACAAAGTCCGAGAAAATTCTGCCGGAGGAACTATACGCCTGGGGTGAACGCGCCAGAGAAAAGAAGGCCGAGTGTGACAGCGGCAAGATATCCTTGGAAGAGTATGTTGACTGGTTGAAAGAATCATAGTTGAACAAATATGCAAGGCAACAACGTGTTCAACGATTGCCGCAGAAGTACAAAAACGTTTTGCCAGGATGAAGGCATGACTTGAATTGATGTGAGAAAAAAGAGCAGCGCAGCCCGAAAAGCATTGAAGTGACCCCGAAAAGTTAGACAATATTTGAAAGTAAAAATTGTTCAAGCAACCGAAAGAAATTCTCCATCACAGCATTGTCCAGACAGTTCCCTTTCCGGCTCATGCTCTGCTGAATGCCTTTGTCCAGGAGCATCTGCTGGTACTGCTTGTGTTGGTATTGCCAGCCTTGGTCGGAATGAAGGATCAAGTTGGTTCCATCCGGTATCTTCTCAAAAGCCTTGTCCAGCATGTCAGTTACCATGCTCAGCACAGGTCGATCTGAGATCGTATAGCTGACCAGATCACGGCTGCACAAATCAAGAATGGGCGAGAGATAGAGCTTCTTTCCCAAAAGGCTGAATTCCGTTACGTCAGTAACCCACTTCTGGTTCGGCTTTTCAGCATGGAAGTCCCGGTTTAACAGGTTTGGCGCAATTTTACCGACTTCACCCTTGTAGGAACGATACTTCTTTATTCTGACGTGGCAAATTAAGCCCAGTTCTTTCATGAGCCGCTGGACAGTCTTGTGGTTCAAGGGAATATTACGGCTGCGCAGTTGTACTGTAATACGGCGGTAGCCATATCGACCTTTGTTTTCGTGATAGATTGCTGTAATTTCTTCCTTTACAGATTTCTCTGCCGTTTCACTATACCCAAGTTTTTCTTTCAGCTTAGTTTCTACCACCAGCTTCTTGAATTCTGGTGTGTATTTCTTGTTTGGCACTCCTTTTGGCATAACAAAACACCCCACTTGTTAGATAGTATATCATACTGTCTAACAAATGGGGTGCAGTTCAAAACCGCCTGCTCCTTTTTTGCGCATGTATCAAGGACAGAAGTACCGGAAAAGTTATGTAAGCGTCTGATAGATGCGGTCCAGCGGCTCGCCCCGCCGGGTGAGCACCTCGGCCACAATCCGTTCGCCGCGGGGCAGAGGCTGGGGAACGCCGGTCAGTGCTTCTACCCGGCTTTTCAAAGCACCCATGCCCGCAAGAGGGACGCCGGCGGCCAGGAGGCGTTCTTTCATCTGGGGCCGCCTGGGATTTACCGCGGCGCCTGCCTGCGAGACAAATAGATTCACCGACGTGCCTGGGGTGGAGATACAGGTCACCCGATCTAAAATGGTGGGTATTCGGGTTCGGTGGAGAGGGGCGACGATCACGGTCAGCTTTGCGCTTTCCGCCACGTCGCTGTGTCCTCCCGAGCCACCCATAATACGGCCATAGGAGTCCGTGTGGACATTCACATTGAAGTCCAGGTCGATCTCGGTGGCTCCCAAAACGGCGATGTCCAGGTTTGACGCACCGCAGCTTTTTGCAAAGGGGTCTGCGTATTCCACGGCGCTGATTTCCACGTGCCGAGGATCACTGCGCAAGGACTCCACCGCCTGGAGGTCAAAGCACTGCACGTCCTGGATGCTCTGGAAGCACCTGTCGTTGAGCATGTCCACCAGATATCCGGTGACGCCGCCGTACGCATAGCTTCCGCGGATTCCCTGCCGCTTGATGATTTTGTGCAGGCTGGCGGCGGTGGCCAGCGAGGCGCCGCCGGCACCGGTCTGGAAAGAAAAGCCCTCTTTCAGATAGCCGGAGGCCGCAATGGCGGCGGCCGCCATATCCGCGATCATTAGGGAAACAGGGTCCCGGGGGAGGCGGGTCGTGCCGGAGACGATGCCGGCGGGGTCACCGATGGAGTCCACTTCCACCACGTAGTCCACCCAGACCTCGCTGATGGAGCGGCACGTCAAGGGATACGGAACCAAGTGGTCGGTGATGACGATGACCTTGTCGGCGTATTGGGCGTCAGAGAAAGCATAGCCCAGCGCGCCGCAGGCGGACTTGCCGAGCTTTCCGGTGCAGTTTCCCATTCCGTCCGCTGTGGGCGCGGCAATGAAAGCCACGTCCACATGAGAGGTACCCCGGCGCAATGCGGATGCCCGCCCGCCGTGGGTCTGGAAAATGACCGGGGTCTGCAGGGCTCCGGCGGAGATCGTTTGGCCGATCTTCGCACCGATGTAGCTGGTCTCAATGCCGGTGACGACGCCGCTGCGGATGTGTTCGGTCAAGGGCGCGTGGCCGTCATGCAGGGAGCTGGCGTTGATTGTAATATTTTTCAGTCCCATTGCCGCGATCTCGGCCATGACCATATTCAGCACATAGTCGCCGCTGCGCAGGTGGTGATGGAAAGAGACCGTCATGCCGTCCCGCAGGCCGGACAGGGTGATGGCTTCGCGAAGGCTGGAAATGACTTTATTCACCGATACCGCCTCCTTGCTGTGAAATCAGCTCCGCTGCCTCCAGGACCTGTTTGGCGCGTAGGACAATGGGTGCGTCAATCATTTTGCCGTTTAGGGAAGCGGCGCCCTTGCCTTGCCGTTTTGCCTCCTCAATGGCAGCCAGCACAGCGTGCGCATAGCGGACTTCATCTGCCGAGGGGCTGAAAAGCCGGTTCACCGCTTCAATGTGGCGGGGAGAGATGACTGCCTTTCCGCTGAATCCCAGGCTTTTTGCCAAGCGTGTATCCGCTTCCAGGCCCGCCAGGTCTTCAACATCGGTGAACGGCGTGTCATCGACCTTGATGTCGGCTGCCCGGGCCGCGCACACAAGCCGCCCGCGGGCGTACAGGATCTCTGTGCCCTCCTTTGTCCGGGGACAGCGGAGGTCTGCCGAGAGGTCCTCGGCGCCCAGGTACAGTGCTTCCATACGGGGGGATGCACAGGCAATTTCATAGGCGTGCTCAATGTCGGCGGCGGTCTCCAGCAGGGCGATGATTCGGATATTTCCTATGGGAAGACCAGCCTTTTGCTCTAACTGCGTAATTTTTTCGTCCAGTGTGCGGATATATGCGCCGCCGCTCACCTTGGTGGGCATGATCATATCTGGCTTTCGGGGGATAACGGTCTCCAGGTCCGCCTCCCAATAGGGCGTATCCAGGGCATTGATCCGTACGATGAGTTCCCGGCCCCCGAAATCCAGGTCGGAAAGAGCGTGGCGGACCAGATCGCGGGCGGCGTCCTTCTCGTCCGGAGAGACAGCGTCCTCCAGGTCGAGAATGATGCTGTCGGGATGCAGATACAGGCCGTTCACGATCATTTTTGGACTGTTTCCGGGAAGAAACAGCATGCTTCTACGCATTATGATACCGCCTCGCTTTCCGCGGCGCGCCGCAGGGCGGTCTCCAACCGGGCGCGGATCACAAAATCGAAGGCGCCCCGGTCCTCGGCCGCGACTTCCGCGGCAGCGACGCCATGCTGCGCCAGTGTGGCCTCAATGGTACGGAGGATCTGCGCTTTGAATTTGGACCCGGTGGAAGAAGTCAGCGCGATGTGGATGCCTTGGGCACAGGGGGGCGACCGAGAGCAAAATGTCGCCCTTTTCCTGGGTGCCTGCGGTGGCTTTTGTACGGATGTTCATATGCTTGCGTCCTCCCCAAAGGTGTACTGCGCGGCCTGTGTTATCCCCGGGGATGGGACAGCTGGTGATCCAGGTCGCCCAGCAGACCGCCGTGTTCAATGATGGTCATGATGTTTTCCGGCAGCGGCTTGCAGTGGTATTTCTTTCCGGAAGTCAAATTCCGTATTTCACCTGTCAGCGGCTCCACCTCCAAAAGGTCTCCGTCCCGGAGCTCACCTGCCTGCTCGCAGATCATTACCGGCAGGCCGATATTGATGCAGTTGCGGTAGAAAATGCGGGCGTAAAATTCCGCGATCACCACGGAGACGCCGCAGCCCTTCAGCGCGATGGGGGCAGTCTCCCGGCTTGAGCCGGAGCCGAAGTTTTTCCCGGCCACGATACAGTCTCCCGGCTTCATCTTTTTCGGAAAGTCCGGGTCGGCTCCCTCCATGGCGTGGGCCGCGATGCCGGCGTTGTCCAGCTCCATGTACTGGGCGGGCGAGATGAGGTCTGTATTGATGTTGTCGCCAAATTTATGGACTCTGCAGCAGATCATATTCACGCCCCCTTATAAAAATTCGCGCACATCCGCCAGCTCGCCGGCAATGGCGGAAGCGGCAATCGTCGCGGGAGAAGCCAGATATACAAAGCTGTCCTTGCTGCCCATTCTGCCCTTGAAATTCCGGTTACTGGCCGAAACGCAGGTCTCGCCGCCGCCGATGATCCCGCTGTGCACACCGAGGCATGCGCCGCAGGTAGGCGCCAGGATGGTGGCGCCGGCATCGGCCAGGTCGCTCAAAACGCCCAGCTTTGCGGCTTCTTTCCAGATTTTCTGGGAGGCGGGGGAGACCAGCAGCTGCGTCTGAGGGCTGACCTTTTTGCCCTTTAAGATCCGGGCGGCGGTTTTCAGGTCACTCAACCGGCCGCCGGTGCAGCTGCCGATATAGGCCCGGTCCAGGCGGGTCCCTTTCACCTCGGTGATGGGATGCACGTTGTCCACGTTGTGGGGACAGGCCACCTGGGGAACCAGCGCGCCGGCGTCATAATCCAATGTGCGGACATAGACGGCGTCGGCGTCGGCGGTGAGGGCCTCGTACTGCTTTTCGCAGCCGTGGACTTTCAAATATGCGTCCGTCTTTTCATCCGGAGGGATCAGGCCGCATTTCGCACCGGCTTCCACGCACATATTGGAGATGCACATGCGCTCATCCATGGAGAGGGCCTGGATCGCCGTCCCGGAAAATTCCATGGACTGATAGGTGGCGCCCGCATGGCCGATGTCGCCGATCGTCTTTAGAATCAGGTCCTTTGCCATGACGCCGGGCTGCAGTGTGCCGTTCCAGCGCAGCAGGATGCTCTCCGGCACGCGCAGCCAGATGTGCCCCGTAAACAGCACGCCGGCCATTTCCGTGGAACCGATGCCCGTACCCAGGCAGCCGAAAGCGCCGGCGGTGCAGGTGTGGGAATCCGTTCCCACCTGCAGGGTGCCCGGCAGGGAGAAGCCATGCTCCGCCAGAATCTGGTGGCAGGGGCCGACCCCCTCAAAATAGTTGTCTGTGATGTGGTGCTCCCGGGCCCATCTGCGGGTATAGGCAACGATGTCCGCCTGGTGGATGGTCCCGGCGGGGGCATAGTGGTCGCAGATAACGACGGTCTTGGACGTATCCCACACAGTCAGCTTTCTGGGGAAATCCCGAAGAGCGTCATCCACGACGCGGGGGCCCAGGATGTCGTCCATCATGGCGCAGTCTACTTTGGCGGTGACGATGTCACCGGCGGAAACGGAAGCAGATCCGGAGGCCCGCGCCAGAATCTTTTCCGCCATGGTTTTTCCCATATACAATTCTCCTTTGCTGGAAATAGTCAAGAAATGGAGCGCAGGTACTCCGAGATGGCCACGGAAATGGCCACCGTGGCGCCCACCATCGGGTTATTGCCCATTCCGATAAAGCCCATCATTTCTACATGTGCTGGGACGCTGGAGGAGCCGGCGAAGGTGGCGTCCGCGTACATGCGGCTCAGCATATCCGTGTAGCCGTAGCTGGCAGGCCCGGCGGAAATATCGTCCACATTTAATGTACGGCCGATTCCACCGCCGGAGGCGCAGGCAAAGTAGCTGCGGTCGTGGTCGTTGGCATACTTTTTATAGGTGCCGGAGACCGGGTGCTGGAATTTAATCATATTGGTGGCGTTGCCGGTGATGGAGACATCCACGCCCTCGTGGACCATGATGGCGACGCCTTCCCGCATCTCATTGGCGCCGTAGCAGCGGATCTCGCCCCGCAGTCCCTTGGAAAAGCGGGTCTCCTCCACGATCGTCAGTTCGTCCGTTTCGAAGTTATACGTAGTTCCCACATAGGTGAAGCCGTTGATGCGGCTGATGATCTCTGCTGCATCTTTCCCAAGGCCGTTTAAAATGACCCGCAGAGGCGTTTTGCGCACCTTGTTGGCGTTCATGGCAATACCGATGGCGCCTTCCGCAGCGGCAAAGCTTTCGTGGCCGGCCAAAAAGCAAAAGCACTTTGTCTGGTCGTCCAGCACTCTGGCTGCCAGCTGTCCGTGGCCGATGCCGATTTGTCGCTGCTGCGCAACGCTCTCCGGCAGGCAAAAGGACTGCAGGCCCATGCCCAGGGTATTGGCGATGTCTGCGGCGTTGGAGTTTCCGCGGCGGATGGCCGCGGCGGCACCGACAATGTAGGCCCAGGGCGCATCCTCAAAGCAGATGCGCTGGATGCCCTTGACGGTCTGATAGATGTCCAAGCCGGCGCTTTTGCAGATGTCTTCTGCCTCTTCCAAAGAGGCGATGCGGTTGGACTGTAAAAACGAAAAGACGCCGTCTTTGCGCATCTCAAAGTTTTCAAATGTGATACTCATGGACTGCCCCCTTACTCCGATCTGGGATCGATCACTTTAGCGGCCTCGTCAAACCGCCCGTAACAGCCTGTCGCCTGCTTCAGCGCTTCGTTGGCGGACAGGCCGGACGCCAGCAGGCGCATCATCTTTCCGATATGAACGAACTGGTATCCGATGATGCGGTCCTCCTCGTCCAGCGCGAGCTTTTGGACGTAGCCCTCCGTCAGCTCCAGATACCGGGGTCCCCGCGCCACGGTGCCGTAGGCGGTGCCCACCTGGCTTCTGGTGCCGGCGCCCAGGTCCTCCAGCCCTGCGCCCACCGCCAGGCCGCCCTTGGTGAACGCGGACTGTGAACGCCCGTAGCAGAGGTTTAAAAACATTTCCCGCATGGCCACATTGATGGCGTCACAGACAAGGTCCGTGTTGATCGCCTCCAGGATGGTTTTTCCCGGAAGGATCTCACTGGCCATGGATGCGGAGTGGGTCATGCCGGAGCAGCCGATGGTCTCCACCAGCGCCTCCTGAATGATGCCGTTTTTCACATTCAGCGTCAGCTTGCAGGCACCCTGCTTCATGGCACAGGTGCCCACGCTGTGGCTGAAGCCGGAGACCTGCTCCACATGGATGACTTCGTCAAAGGAGCCCTCCTGGGGGATGGGGGACATCCCATGGGCATGACATGGGCGGACCGTACACATAGACTCGAGTTCTCTTGTAACTTCCATAGATACACGCTCCTATTTTTCGCAAATCGTAAACCGGGAGAAAAAAGCCCCTGACTGCAGGCAAAGTCCACAGTCAGGGATTTGCCGTCCTTATGCGGCTGGGAGGAGATGCAAGCCGCTGCCCGAGGAAGAGTTGGAAAGAAAAGCAGCGGACAAGTGCTGGTTTAGTTCATTCAGCGGAAGCAGCCACATCAGCCGGGCGCTTTTCCACAAACTTTTGGTAAACGATGCAGGCGGCGATCAAGGCGACGCCGGCGACGTCGGTCACAAGACCGGCGGCCACCATGCACAAAGAGCCCACCAGCATGAGTGCGCGGATGGGAAGGGCAATCTTTTTGCCCATGAAGAAGCCGCAGATAAAGTAACTGAACACCCAGATGCCGATGCAGGCGGTGACGATGCAGTACAGGATATACAGGGGGCCCCGCTGGGAGATCAGCAGCAGCTCCGGGCTGTATG
This sequence comes from uncultured Dysosmobacter sp., assembly GCA_934590165.1. Classification (GTDB taxonomy): domain Bacteria; phylum Bacillota; class Clostridia; order Oscillospirales; family Oscillospiraceae; genus Oscillibacter. Next base: position 38,323 of record CAKTOO010000013.1, read on the forward strand.
CGAACATGTACGGCACGATAAACGCCACAAGGCCCAGCCACCAGGCCTTGAAGCCGGCCCGGGAGGCGTTGCAGTCCGCGATACCGGCGGCGCCGTATGCGGCGATGGCAACAGGCGGCGTGATAGCAGAGAGACAGGCGTAGTAAAAAATGAACATATTCGCCACCAGGGGGTCCAGACCCAGCTGGATCAGAGGCCCGGCCGTGACGGAGGAGGCGATGATGTAAGAGGCGGTGGTGGGCAGGCCCATGCCCAGAATGACACACACCACCATGACCATGATCATGGCCAGGAGCAGCTTTCCCTGCGCCACAGCCAAAATGACGTTGGCAATTTTGCCGCCAAGGCCCGTCAGAGACAGCACGCCGGTGATCACGCCGGCACAGGCGCAGGCAGAGGCGACGCCCACCACGGATTTTCCGCCGTTTGCCAGCATGTTTAAAAAGGTCTTCCAGCCATAGCGGGTATTCTTCCGCAGCAGAGCCACGATCAAAGCGGTATAGGAAGCATACAGGCCCGCTTTGATGGCGGAGGTTTTGAACACGACCAGCATCACGATGAGGACGATCAGAGAAAGGCTTAGATGCCCGACCTCCTGCATGACGGCCTTGACACGGGGGAGCTCTTCCCTGCGCATGCCCTTCATATTCAAGCGGACGGACTCGTGGTCCACGGACAGGAAGAGGGACATGTAATACAGCAGGGCGGGGATCATGGCGGCAAGGGCGATCTCACCATAGGGCATGCCTACGTTTTCCGCCATGATAAAGGCAGCCGCGCCCATGATGGGAGGCATGATCTGACCGCCGGTGGACGCCACCGCGCAGACAGCCGCCGCGTATGTGGACTCATAGTTGCTCTTTTTCATCAGCGGGATGGTGAAGGCGCCGGTGGTCACCGTGTTGGCGGCCGCGCTGCCGTTGATCATGCCCATGAGGGCGGACGCGATGATGGATACCTTTGCCGCGCCGCCGCGGAATTTGCCCATGAGGGCGGAGGAGATGTCAATAAACAGCTTGACGCCGCCGGTGCCCTCCAAAAACGCGCCGAAAACGCAGAAGAGGATGACGTACGTAGAGCTGACGCCGATGGAGGTGCCGAACACGCCGTCCGTGGAATAGCAAGTGGCCATCACGCGGTTGAAGGAATAGCCCTTGATGCCCAGCGCGCCGGGAATATAACGGCCCCACCAGCAATACGTCAGAAAGATGGTCGCCAGAAGCGGCATGACCAGGCCGTTGGTTTCATAGGTGGCCAGCAGGACCAGAATGATTCCGATGCAGCAGATGATCACGTCAGTCTGCGTTGCCGCAAACTGGATCTCTTGGATCAGGCGGTTCAAATTGAGGACCAGATACAGGCTGGTCCCGATCATCAAAAAGACGACCAGCCAGTTGACGACGGTATTCAGCTTTTGATATTTCGTTCCGAGACCCTTGGTCAGCGAGATGATGATCACACAGAAACTGACATACATGATCCGGTATGTCCAGGTCTCCATGGGGGCAAAGCCCAGGTTATAGATGGTTGCTGCGGACATGATGATCGCGATGACCCATACGATTTTTTGGGTCACGGTATTGCTTTTTTTTGCTTCAAGCTCACTCATTGCGAGACCTCCTTAGCGCGGCGGCCTGTTCGACCGGATTCGCGGTGCTTACTTGCTGTACTCGGGGGGATACAGCTCCTCGGGGATCTCCACCCCGGCCTCCTCAAAGTACTGGATGGCACCCACGTGCAGGGGAATGGAGCAGTATTCCAGGTTTTCGGGATACAGGAACTGGGCCAGGCTGGAGACAGTGGCCAGATTGTCCACGTTTTCATAAGAGGCCTTGGTGATGGTGTAGACGGTGTTGGCGTCCAGGTCACTGGAGCAGATGACGTCGTACCACATCAGCAGGGTGTCGTAATCCTCAGTCAGATACTTATAGGTTTCCTGGGGGATCACGCCAAGCTTGTAGTAGGAATAGACATCGTTGACCTGCTGCAGCTGCTCATCTGTCAGCTCGATGTAAATAACTTCGTTGGTGGCTTCCAGCTCCTGGCGGGAGGAATGGGGGTAGCCGCCGACGTCCACGCAGACATCGATCAGGCCGTCTTTCAGGTTGGAAATGGTGTCGGTCCAGCCCAGGTAAGTTTCCTCGCCGGCCTTGATGCCCAGGACCTCCAGGATCTTATGGCCGATCAGGTCGCCGGAGCTACCGGAGGGGCCGAAGCCGATGCGCGCACCGTTCAGGTCCTCCAGCTTCGTGATGCCGGTGCCCTTAATAGTGAAGATCTGCAGGCCGGAGGGATAGGCAACATACATGGCGCGCATATTGGAATACTTGTCAGCCTGGCCGTCATAGTCGCCGGTGCCGGTATACGCCTCATAGGCCACGCTGTCCGTCACGACACCGATGTCCGTCTGACCGCTGCACACCAGGCCCAGGTTTGCGGCGGGGCCGTTGCTGGCCTCGTTGGTCAGCTCCAGGTTGTTGACATTTTCCGTTAGGATAGCGCCCATGTTGGCGCCCCAGTTATACAGCGCGCCGCCGATGGACGCGGAGCAAAGCGTCAAGCGGGTATACTCGTCCAGGGCACCTGTGATTTCGGATTCAGATGTAGAGACGGCGGGAGTGCCGGACTGTGCAGGAGCTGCTTCCTTTTTCCCGCCGCAAGCAGTCAGAGACAGCGCGAAGCTCAAAACCAGGATAAGGCTCAGAAACTTTTTCATAATGATCCTCCATTTTGAATTTGATTGGTGTATCCGCGATAGTTACAGCTGGGAGATATTTAACATATGCGCACCACGCGCAAACAGGAACTCAGTCTTCCCAACGACCGGTCAGTGCCGCCTTGACGCATTTTTCCTCGCTGCCGTACCAGACATCCAGACCGTTGCCGCCGGGAGCGTAGAATGCCATCTTGGGCGAATGTGTTGCCAGCGTCTTGAAACCCAACACCTCCGGATTGCCCAGTACGACGCACAGGTCCTGCGTCAGCACCGCGCCGGCATCCTCGATCATCTTCATATAACCGAGTTCCTTTGCCATGGCTTTCACGGCCATGTTGGTGTGGACCCACATGGTCACGCCGTCCTTGACCTTTTTGCCCTCCAGAAGCTTGGCAATCTGGGCCACCTGCGTCAGGTTGCAGTGGGGGCAGCCCAGCGCCACGAAGTCCACGTCCCGGCTCTTGCCGGAGGTGAGGTTGGCGTATCCCTGCTCCAGTTCCTTTTTGCCCAGTTCCACGGTCTCGTATTTCTTGCCCTTGAAGACCGTCTCCTTGTCAGGCGCCTCGGGCGTCAGGCCGATGGCGTGGAACAGGGCAACACCGCCGGCGGATGCCATGGCGGCACCGAAGTACACCAGCTCTTCCGTGGTGGGATGACCGAGGTTTTCAAAGACGGGGATCTTCTCTCCCACGGTCTTGCCCACGTAGTTGCCCAAAGCGCCGTAATCGGCGATGCCGTGAAGCTCTGTGGTTACCTTGAAGAGAATGTCGCCTGTGCGGTTTTCGTCCAGGTGCAGGCCGTAATACGGGGTAAAGCCGGTAATGCCGGCGGCCCAGGCGCTGGGCCCGCCCTCCCGGTTATCCCGGGCGCCGATCACGGAGTTGGTGAACACCACCGCGGAGGATTCCGCCCAGGCGATATGCTCGCCAAACTTCGGCAGGAAGCTGTAATAATAAGGAACACAGGAGGAAGTGCCAAAGCAGCCCATGGCCTCGTAGCCCTTTTCAATGCGCAGCTGCGGCTCCACCCAGTCGGCGGGCAGGCCCAGGTCCCGGCTGCGGTCCACACCGATGACGTTCATGGTGGTGGGGACCACGACCTTGGCCCCCTTGGCGGCCATATCCTCCACCCACTTCATGCCGGCGATGCCGTGGGACTTCAAAGAAAGACCTGCGCAGTGCGCGCTTTTGATGGGGATAAGCTTTTCGGCACCGTAGATTTCGCCCAGGGCACACAGCATCTCCATGGCCACCTGAACGGGTTCGCCGCGCTCGCCGTCCCGCATGCGCTTTTGTTCATCGGTCAAAAACATATTATTGCGCTCCCTTCTTTGTAATCGTTACAGTGCCGCTGATAGCGTCTACCTTGACCCAATCTCCGTCTTCAATCAGGTCGTAGGGGTTTTCCTCCATGTGGTCCACCACGGGGATCTTGCCCATGATGGCGCCGACGGCAATGATGGTCTCCGTGTTCAAATTGATGATTGCGGCCGGGGCGGTCCCTTCACAGGCAACCTGGTAGACCACGTAAGAGCCGCCGGTGCTTCCCTTGCCGTGGGGAAAAATCAGGACCTTGTCTTTAAACGACTTCCCCTCTAATTCGTGGTTGTGCTCAATGATGGTGCCGGTGGGCACGTCCACGCCGAAGTTGAAGCCGATGGGATGGTGGCAAAGCAGTGCCTCACCCTCGCCGACGCCTTTACTGATGGCGCGACATTTTACGGTTTTTGCCATGTTTTCATTCCTCCTTTTTTATAGGCGGTCGTTCTTTACATAGCAGGTGCCCTCCATGATGCGCCTGGCAGTCCGCTCATAGGCCAGACGGGCAAAGGAGGTCCCTGCGGGATCGTTCGATTGGGCGTCTACCAGGATGACGCCGCCGGGATGGCCGATGCGCAGCAGGTTGGACTGGCGCGCCGCTTCAGAGAGCTGCCGGTACACCAGCGTTCCGGGAATCCGGGCGGCGGCGCCGGTGCAGACGGTGCCGGTCCCGGGATACGTCTTGTGCATATGGAGCATGAAGCTCAGACGGCTGACCAGATCCACATTCTCCGCCTTCACCTGGTGGCCGTCGATGGCCACGGTGTAGTCGGCGGGCTTGCTGACGATGGCAAAGAAGGGGACGTAGGCGCTTTTTTCCGTGGCCTCCTGGATGGTATCCGCCATGCCGATCTTCACGGTGCAGGTGGCGCGGATGGCTTCGATTTTATCAGTGAGGGCCTTGTCAGCCTCGATCTCGGCACAGGACTCTGTTCCCTTCAGCCCCAGGCTCTCCGCTTCAATGAACACCAGAACGTTGCCGGCGTCCACGATAGAGACCTCAAAGTCGCCGTATCCTTCCACATGGACCGTGTCCACAGGATTGCCTGTGGGCAGCAGCTTTCCTGTGGTGGAGCCGGCGGTGTCGCTGAAGTCCAGCATGATGCGCGCGCCGGCGCCGGGAACGCCGTCGATCCTGCAGTCCCCTTCCACGCAGGCCTTTCCGTCCTTTACCGGAACATCGGCCACGAGAATGCAGTTTGTGTTGACCTGGTGGATGCGCACACGGGTCACGGGCTCCACCGCCAGGACCAGCCCCTCGTCAATGGCAAAGGGGCCGACGGCTGCGGAGATGTTGCCGCAGTTGCCGCCGTAGTCCACAAGGTCCGTGTCAAAGCTGACCTGTGCGAACGTATAATCCACGTCCGCGTCAGGACGGGTGGGCGGTCCGATGATGGCCAGCTTGCTGGTCAGGACATCCGCGCCGCCGAGACCGTCGATCTCGCGGGTGTCCGGCGTTCCGAAGATCCCCCGGATGACCCGGCTCCGGGCCTCCGGTTCTTTCGGCAGTTCATTTTCCTTGATGAAAATGCCCTTGCTGGTGCCGCCTCGGTGGATCACGACTTTATAGGGCGTCATCTGTGCATGCATCTACATTCACTCCTCCTATGAAAATCAAATGGACAGGTGCCTCTGCCGACCAAATCAAGCAAAAAGTGTGCCAAAACAGGAGGCATAAATGCAAGTTTTGACATTGACTTCTGAATTGCGCAAAAAATATCGAAAAAACGGCAGCGTCTTGCTGAAAATTTACAGGCAAATTGTCGAAAAAGTAAAATTTCTTTCAAAAAATATGGAGAAATCGCTGCAAAAGAAATGGCGACAAATCTGTGGTAAGATGATGTGCGCGGGAAAAAAGAAATTGCCGCTTGCAGAAAAAAGTGTTCCAATATAAAATAAAATGGAACACTTTAAGGGGGATGCGTATGGAGTCAAGGCTTTTGGAAACGGAGAAAATGACAGTCGCCCTCGTTGCCACATATCCTGAGATGGCGAAAAACCTGTCGAAAATGATCGAGGGGACAAATATCAAGCTGCTCAATATTCACGCCTCCTTTGATGAGGCTGTGGCCGCCGCGAAGAAAATTGAAAACGACGTGGACATCATTCTGACCAGAGGCGGAACAGGGCACATGATCAAGCAGGCAATGTCCATCCCTGTGATCTCCGTGCCGATCACGCCCTTTGACCTGTCCGTTTCGGTGGCCACTCTGCCGGAAGAGGTCAAGCGAGTGGGGTTTATCAACTTTCAGAGACCAATTTACGGCGTAGATAAAATTGAAAAACTGTTCGGGAAAAAGATCTTTCAATACCAATTCATCAATCAGGAGGACTTGAAGCGGGTGGCGGCCCAGGCCAAGACCGATCGCTGCGACATTGTGATCGGAGGCGCGCTGGGCATTGCCTACGCGAAGGAGCTGGGCCTGCGGACCCAGGAGATCGAGTCCGGCCAGGAAGCTATTTTCCAGGCTCTAACTGAGGCCATCGAGCTGATCCGGGTGAAACGGGAGGAGCAAAAGCAGGCAGTCCGGCTGAAGGCCGCCTTTGATGCCCTGGCCGAGGGAATCTGTATTGCCAATGAAAATGGTGACATATCTGTTTTTAATCCGGCGGCGACCCGGATTTTCCGGCTGGAGGATTCCTCGGTCGTGGGGAAAAATATCCGGGACATCTCCCCAGGAAGCTTGACGGTGGATGCCTTTGCCAACCATAAATTTATCCACAACCAGCTGGAATCCGTGTGGAATACCACCCTGGCCACAAGCCATCTGCCCATCTATGTGCAGAATAACTTTATCGGTATGGTCAGTACCTTCCAGGATGTCACCAAGATCCAGCGGCTTGAGGGGCAGATCCGTCAGCAGCTCAGCAAAAAGGGCTTCCGGGCAAAATATACGTTCCAGGACATTTTGACCTGTACGCCGGATGTGGAAATGCTGAAGGCTGTGGCGAAGCTCTATGCGCAGACGGATGCCGCCATTTTGATTGAGGGGGAATCCGGCACCGGCAAGGAGCTGTTTGCCCACAGCATTCATAATGCCAGCCCTTACGCCCTGGGCCCCTTTGTCACCATCAACTGCGCGGCGATCCCCGAGCAGCTGCTGGAAAGCGAGCTGTTCGGCTATGCGCCCGGCGCGTTCACAGGGGCCAGACGGGAGGGTAAGCAAGGCCTGTTTGAACTGGCCTTGAACGGGACGCTATTTCTGGATGAGATCGGCGAGATGCCAAAATACCTGCAGTCCAGACTGCTTCGCGCATTACAGGAAAAAGAGATCATGCGTCTCGGAGACAACAAGATCATCTCCATCAACTGCCGCATCATCAGCGCGACCAACAAAAACCTGGCGGCGCTGGTTGCGGAGGGGAACTTCCGGGAGGACCTGTATTACCGGCTCAACAGTTTCTCTATCAAAGTCCCACCGCTGAGAGAGCGCCAGGAGGATATTTCGTATTTGTGCGAACATTTCCTCTCCACGATGGGCGTTCCGCAAAACTCTGAGTTTTTTCAGAGCCTGGTCAACGAGTGGGGCTATTATCTGGAGGATTACAGCTGGCGCGGCAATATCCGGGAGTTGAACAGCTTTTGCACCAGGATCGCCCTGCTGCAGACCGTCGGAAAAAACGAGAAGGTCCAGCGGTATTTAAAGACTGTTTTTGCCCAGTATCGCGACACGGAATCCGGCTCCACCGTGCTTACGCTGGATACAAATCTCCCGCTGAAAGAGGCAATGGAGGAGGCGGAGTCGCAGTATATCCTGGCGGTGCTGAAAAAGCATAAAAATAACCACTCTATGGCCGCGAGACAATTGGGCATCGGCCGCACGACCCTGTGGCGCCGCCTGGACGGCAGAGAAACTGCGGCTGAAAAAGAGGTATAAAAAAAAGCTCCCGATTCACCATTGGAATCGGGAGCTTTTTGCGCGGGGAAAAGACATTTGGCGGACTGGGCGGCCACGTATATTGCGAGGAAATCAGTTGGAGCCTCTTTGCTGAACGATTTCCGTTTTGGAAACAGTTGTTTTCATATGATAGAATGAAAAGAAAGGCGACGCGGCAGGATTTCAGACGGCTCACATGCTGACAATGACTGTGCCATGATGCGGGCATATGTAGAGAAGCCTTTGCCGGAAACTTACTGTGCTGCCTGTGGCGAATTTCGACGCCTACAGGCGAAAATATCTGAAAATGATCTCACAGGAAATCATGGAATGGCCTGGCTTTGGGGATAGAGTGTGTTGGTATCGGGGTGCAAAGAAATATTTGATTTCCTAAAGTAACAAAAGCGGTTGGTTTTGCACCAACCGCTTTTGTCATACTCAATTGTGCACAAGGGACGTATGCCTTGTGCCGCATTCATCATGAGCCGGGGAATTTTTGAGATATACAAGTTTGATTGATATGCCACGGGCTTAGCCGAGAGAGGTGTCGTTGTGATATGAGGGAAGAGGAGTGTCAATTAAAACTCGCTGTCATCCAAAATGGCGCCGCGGTTGGCGGAGGTGACCATGGCGCGGTAGCGCTTGAGGTAGCCGGACACCTGTTTGGGCGGCCGGGGAACGGTCCTGGCCTTCCGGGCCGCGATCTCCTCTTCGGATACCAGCAGGTCGATCTTGTGGCCGGGGATGTCGATGGCGATGAGGTCGCCGTCCTGCACGTAGGCCATGAGGCCGCCGGCAGCCGCCTCCGGGGACACGTGGCCGATGGACGCGCCGCGGCTGACGCCGGAGAACCGGCCGTCCGTCACCAGCGCGCAGGTGGAGTCCAGGCCCATACCGGCCAGGGTCGCCGTGGGGCTCAGCATCTCCCGCATGCTGGGGCCGCCCTTGGGGCCCTCGTACCGGACCACCACCACGTCGCCCGCTACCACCTTGCCGGCGTACAGGCCCTCGCAGCAGGCCTCCTCGCTGTCAAAGCACTTGGCGGGGCCCGTGTGCACCAGCATCTCCGGCAGCACCGCGCCCTTCTTCACCACTGCGCCGTCGGGGGCCAGGTTGCCGTACAGCACCGCCAGGCCGCCGGTCTGGGAGTAGGCGTGCTCCCGGTCCCGAATGACGTTCTCGTCCATGATCTCCGCCTTGGCGATGCGGTCCGCCCAGGTGCCGTCCACGGTCCGGGCGGTGGGGTCGATGAGACCCATGCTGTCCAGCCGCTTCATCACGGCGCTGAGGCCGCCGGCGTTGTTCAGGTCCACCAGGCAGTGGACGCCCGCCGGATTCAGCTTCACCAGATGGGGTACCGCGTCGGAAACGGCGTTGACGCCCCGCAGGTCGAACTCCAGCCCCGCCTCGTGGGCGATGGCCGGCAGGTGCAGCATGGTGTTGGTGGAGCAGCCCAGGGCCATGTCCGCCGCCAGGCCGTTCTTGATGGACTTCTCCGTCACGATGTCACGGGGACGCACATCCTCCCGCACCAGGACCATGATCTTCATGCCCGCGTGCTTGGCAAGCAAAATCCGCTGGCTCTCCACCGCCGGGATGGTGCCGTTGCCGGGCAGTCCCAGGCCCAGCAGCTCCGTCATGCAGTTCATGGAGTTGGCCGTGAACATGCCCGCGCAGGAGCCGCAGCCGGGGCAGGAGTGCTCCACGATGTCCTGGGCCTCCGCCTCCGTCATCTTGCCGGCCCGGACGGCGCCGGGGGCTTCGAAGGCGTCCGTCAGAGCCACCTGCTTACCATTGGCATGGCCGGGCATCATGGGTCCGCCGGAGCAGAAGATGGAGGGGATGTTCACCCGCAGGGCCGCCATGATCATGCCGGGCACGATCTTGTCGCAGTTGGGGATGAACACCAGGCCGTCAAAGGGATGGGCGTTGGCCATGATCTCCACGGAGTCCGCGATATGCTCCCGGGAGGGCAGGGAGAAGAACATGCCCTCGTGGTTCATGGCGATGCCGTCGCACACGCCGATGGCCGGGAACTCGATGGGGGTGCCGCCGGCCATGCGGATGCCGGCCTTCACCGCCTCCGCGATCTTGTCCAGGTGCATGTGGCCGGGGATGATCTCGTTCTTGGCGCTGACCACGCCGATGATGGGACGGGCCAGCTCCTCGTCCGTCAGGCCCAGGGCACGGAACAGCGCCCGGTGGGCGATGCGGTCGATGCCACTTTTCATCAAATCGCTGCGCATACTGCTCTCCTTACTTCTTGTCGTTGAAATACAGGACCTTGGCAAGCTCGATGTACATGCGGTCCCGCTCCCGGATGGCCTCGTCCGCCTTGTCGCCGGAGTAGTCGTAGAAGCCCTGGCCCGTCTTGAGGCCCAGCTTCCCCTCCTCCACCATCTTGTGCAGGCGCTCGTTGCCCACCTTGGAGTCGCACAGCTCGGCGTTGAGGTAGCTGTTGATGTGGTCGAAGGTGTCCAATCCGCCGAAGTCCGCCACGCCGAAGGGGCCCAGGGCCGCGTACCGCAGGCCCATGCCGGCCTTCAGCACGGTGTCCACGTCCTCGATGGTGGCGGCGCCCATGTCCACGATGTGCAGGGCCTCCCGCAGCACCGCGAACTGGATGCGGTTGATGATGAAGCCGTTGATGTCCTTGACGATGACCGGCTGCTTGCCGAGGCCCAGCACCAGGGCCCGCATCTTCTGCAGGTTCTCCTGGCTGGTCTCCTCACCGGCGATGATCTCGCACAGGGGCAGCAGGTGGGGCGGGTTCAGCCAGTGCTGGCCCATGAAGCGCTCAGGATACTTGCAGGCCTTGGCGATCTCGGTGATATGCAGGCCGGAGGTGTTGGTAGCCAGCAGTGCCTCCTTGGGGGCGATCTCAGAGATCTCCGCGAAGAAGCCCTGCTTGATGTCCATGCGCTCCACGGTGGACTCCACCACCAGGCAGCAGTCCCGGAAGCACTCCTTGTCCATGGTAAAGACCATGCGGTCCATCGCGGCCTTGGACTCCCCAGCGGTGATGAGGCCCTCCTTCACCATCATCTCCTGGTTGATGGCGATGAGGTGCTTGCCCTTCTCAATGCCCGCTTCAAAAATGTCGTACACATACGTCTCGTAGCCGGCCAGGGCGTATACCTGGGCCAATGACGCGCCCATGACGCCCGCGCCGGCCATCACGACCTTGTTCGTGTTCATGTTGATTCCTCCTTATAATGTTTCCGTATTCTTACCTATAAATTGTGGTCACGCCGGCAGGCATGACCACAATTTGTATTTGCAGATTTCTCTCTTTTTCAAACAGCCCACATGATCAGCTCCGGGCAAAGTGACAGTACGATAATCAAGGCAAATCCGATGGCATAATAATATTTTCCCCGCTGGACCATATCCACCAGGTTCCGTTTGGAATACCCCGAGGCGACAAAGAGATTCATGCCGAAAGGAGGTGTGACGATGCCAAAGGCCAGGTTAAACACGGTCACCACGCCAAAATGGATGGGGTCAATCCCAAGCATGACGGCAATGGGAAGGAAGATGGGGCTGGTCAGCAAAATAATGGGGATTGTTTCCATGATCATACCCAGCACTAAATAGATCACGTTGGTGATCAGGAAAAATGTGACTTTGTTCAAATTGCTGGACAGGACCAGCTGCTGGAGCATATTGCCGGTCCCGGCCGCGGTCATGATCCAGCTGAACAAAGACGCCGTTGCCACCAGGATCAGCACCATGCCGGATGTGACCGCTGAATTGACTATGCAGGTGATCGTCTTTTTGACCGTCAGTTCTTTGTAAATAAAGAAGCCAACGATCAGTGAATATACTACCGCAATGACGGCAGCCTCCGTAGGGGTAAAAACGCCGGAGTAAATTCCGCCCAGAATGATGATCGGAGAAAAAATACCGGCAAAGGAATCCTTCAGCGCCGTGCCCGCCTCTTTCCAATCAATCTTCGAAAAATGGGGCTTGATGCTTTCTTCTTTGCGGAGAGAGAGCTTGGCCGTCAGACAATAGACCAGCGCGATGATGACGCCTCCCACGCCGCTGGCAATAAACAGCTTTGTGACAGAGGTCCCTGTGCCTGTGCCAAATATGACCAGGGCAATGCTGGGTGGAATGATAATGCCCAGCGTTCCTGAAATGGCGCCGAGGAATGCCGCAAAATCAGGATCATAGTGGTCTTTTTCCATTTCTTCCTGCATCACGCTGCCGATGGCAGCCGCCGTGGCCGGCGCAGAGCCGGAAATTGCTCCGAAAAAGGCGGAGGCCACGATCGTAACATAGGCCATGCTGTACTTCATCCAGCCCAGAAGCGACAGCGCCAGATTGATCAGTCTTTTGGAAATTCCGCCCTGCAGCATCAAGTCTCCCGCAAGGATAAAAAACGGGATCGCCAGCAGCGTAAAGGAGTCGGTTGCGACGAACAGCCGCTGCGGAATCAAGACAAGCGCCAGATTTCCTTTTATTAGGATCGACACCAGGGAGGAAATACCAATAGACCATGCGATTGGAAAGCCCAACAGCAGCAGGGCGAAAAAGACGGCAAACAAAGCAATAAAGTAAGCAGGCATTACTTCTCCCCCCCCCTTTTCCGGTCTCCCCAGTATTGTCAGCACATTTTCCCAGAAATCCGTAAAAGAGAACAGTGCCAGAAACGCGCCGAACACAGGGATCGCCAGGTAAACAATTCCCATGGGAAGGCCCATAACAGCGGATTTTTGCTGCATCACCGTTTTGCTTAAGGTGATCCCTGTGTATGCCAAAGCGCAGCCAAATGCCGCCGCCGCAAGGAAGCTGATGCAGCTGATCGCTTGCTGAAGCGCCCGCGGGAGCCTGTTCACGATGACGTCTATCGCCAGATGCGCATGGCGCTTCACGCCAAGCGCGGCACCCATCATTGCAAGCCAAACCAGGCAATATCTGCACGCCTCGTCTGTCCATTTCCAAGCGCCGCCCAGCAGGAAACGTGTAAACACCTGTGCAAATGCCGAAACAGTAATCATGATCGTAAGGAGGATGCACAGGCCCACGCATAGTTTTTCCGCTAAGTTTGCTGCTGTTTTTAAAATTTTCATAGCTGTCCTTCCTCGTTCCGCCGCCCGCCGCGCCGCTTTTTACAGCTTATCGTAGAAGAGCGGGAAATCCTTGTCGTAGGCCATGGCAATCTGATCCGCGTCAGCAAGATCGATCAAGCCAAACATGAATCCCTCTTTTCGGCAGGGCCGGTTGTTGGACTGCGGCGTGTGGCTGATGATAAGCTGCAGCCACTCTTCACTGAGCCCCGCCTGCTTGGCATAGTATGCGCCTGCGACACCGTGCTGAATGTGCGTGCCAATAGAGGAGTATCGTGCTCCGCCATTTCCGTCCACCATGGCGCACAGGTCGGGAGGCTGCCATACTCCCTGGGCGGTTTTCCTGCCGTACCGCTTCAACGGCTCTCCATGCTTCTTCATAAATTTGATCGACAAGTCATTTTCTCACCGGCATTCCTGCCGGGTCGTGGCTGGCAAACACCACAGCTTTTTCGGACGTGAAAAGACACGGAAAGAGGCTGCGCTTGATGCGTGCAGTCATCCTTTTCGTGTCTTTCAAAATTCTCGGTTATTCAATTCTCACAGGTTATTCAGCCTAAAGAAACTTTGTGTGGCACAAATGGGTATAGCAATCCCTTTGTCCACATTCAGCATACCGAAGAACTCGGCTCACAACTTAGTAAGTCCCATAGGAGGGAAAACCATCTCTAATAAATCCAGTATGATCATACTGCGACCGTCAGAGGAACGCATCTATACCTAAATCTGCTTTCCTGGCAAAAAATGCTTCATTCAATCTGCCCAGATGCTCTGCATCCGTAGCTCACTACTTAACAAGGCCCATTCCGGGGAAGTTCATCTAATAAATACAGTGTCAGTTTACCATGCCGGAAGCAAGGTGTATACGACACCTAAATCTACTCGAGTTTCTGCACGGAAGTGTAGTTTTTACGCATAACGTAGGCGGTTGCTGACATACCCGCGGACACGGAGATGGGCAGACTACCCCCTTGTCACTTTCCATCCTCCCTAAAATACTCCGCCCTAAGATACTTCGCCCTAAATACAGCTTTATTTTACCATCCGGCTTGGGTCCTGTAAACTTGCGGTTGCCGCAAGGGAGAGATATACAAAAAGGCCGTGACCGCCCACAGCGACCACAGCCTTCAACATTTATATAGCTTGCTTGCCAGATTTTCAGAGTTGCAATGATCACCATAGCGACCGGACGCACGATTCCCTAACTCAGAACCGCGCATCGACAGCACTCACGTACAATCCAGGCAACAAGTGTGCAATGCGAGTATTTCCTCGCTCACAGGAAAACCTGCCCCCGCAATCTCAGCGGAGTACGCACATAGAATCAATTACAGTCTCTTTATAACACAATATATTGTATGTGTCAATATAAAATATCTATATTTAGCGTTGTTTCGATTATTCAAGTTGCCTTCAGAATATATTGCAAAACTTCCCCTTAACTTGCGTTTTCATAGTAATGCGTATTAAGATCGTATTATTGGCGTATAGAACTTCTATGCGTATTAGCTCCGTGTTGTGAGAGTATTAGCTATCAGGGAAACAGAGGAAGGTGTAGCTGCCATCTACTATCGTGCTGCTCAGGAACTGTGCCAAACTCTTTCATATAGTAGGAACGAAGTCCAGTGTGTCTGCCAATTGGCAGTATGGATGAAATCTTCATAAGAGGCAGGCACAATTATAGAAAGGTACAGTTTGAAAAGAAATGTGCTATTTCATGAACGCGTCAAAGGTGCTTATCAGGATTCAGATTTCTGCGCTTTCATAATGACCTTCAATCGGTGTACGATCTGGCCGCTTTTTAGTTCCTCAAGATCGATGACAGCAATACCAAGCTGAGCGGCGCGGTGCCGGGCGGCGGCATTACAGGGTTCCGTGCTGATGATCGCAGCTTTCGCGCCCTTGCCTCCGAATCGATCCCGAAGGATCGCAAGTTCATTGAGGGCCTCGGTCTTGATATCGCAGGCCTTGCAGCTGAGAAACAGAGGGATGACACCGCGTACGGCCATGACATCGATCTCATTGGAAACGCTGCCGTGTCCTACCGTGTCATCCCAACGTACAACTGCGCTGCTGATCACATCGTTGAAGATACCGGTATCGATGCAGGCCTTGTAAGCGTACAGCTCCAAAACGCTGCCGACATCACGAAGCCATGCTCTGGTATTCTGATCCCGGAAGCGGAAGGAGACCGACTCATCCCGCACGATCGTGAGGTCCTGGATAAAGTGGATCCGTGCAAGCTCCTGCAGAGCAGCTTCATTGGCGGAATTTCTGGCACCGCGATCGCCTTTTACGGTGTAATTCCCTTGGACGAACAGTGGGGGTATCTGACCGTATTCTGAAGGAGATATTCTTTGGATATAGGAAATAATATCCGTCCAATCACGCCGGAAGCGCAGAAAGCACGAAAAGAGGGGATCAAAATCATTCAGATACTTGGAGAGGACCCCATTATCCACACGTCCGGGGAGCAGTGTTCCGCCTGCCATTAAGAAAAAGTCCTCTACGGAATAGGAGAGGTCACAGTACAGGTCATCGGCAAAACCGGCGCCCGAAATGTCGTAGAAACGATTCTTTTTTCGGGAGTAGGTGAATGCAGGGGCGCCTGTCTGAGCAGTGAACATACCCGCGGCAAACAGCGCGGCATCGCTGCCACCGGTGACATCCAGCGCGCAGTCCGGGTATTTCTCACCAATGGCAAGCAGCTGGCGAAGGATGCGGTCTGCCTTAAATAAGCTTGTCTCCATAAAGACGAGTTCAGGCGTCCAGCCGCGGCGGCGGAAAAAGGCTTTTAGTTTCTCCTGCCGCTTTCGATCCTGCGCAATTTCGCCGGGGCAGAGGTAGATAATACGTTGGGGATGGAACATATCTGGAGCCAGAATATTTTCAATGGCACGTTCATCATACAGCTCAATTAATGTCTCCATCGCATGTTCCACCCTTCCTCATTTTCTCAATTATACATTTTTCCGCAGTGATTATCAACTCTGTTAAAGACAGCATTCTGCTCCTCCATCCCGGTTTTTCGGGCAGCAGTTTATTTTCTGAGTATCCTGCGCCGCATCAATAGGAAAATCTCTCCCTGCTACTTGATAATTTACCTGATATGGGTTAATATAATTTTCATAATACCCGTTTTGTATCTATAAATTTTCCGTGCAATACAGCATTTCTGCCGAGATAGGGTTGCGTCCAGATTTTTGAGCGTTTTCTGGATGTTGTTGGTACAATGGAAGGAACACGAATTTGGGAGACGCACCATGAGAAAAAAGATGCAGTTGACCCGGCGGGAAATGAAGAAGTTTGAAGCCTATCTTCGGCACGATGAGCGGGAACCGGCCACCATTGAGGCGTACCTGCGCTCTTTGCGGAAGTTCGCGGAATGGGCGGATGGCCGGGCGGTCACCAAAGAGCTGGCGGCGGCGTGGAAAGCGGAGCTGGTGGAAGCTGGCTACTGCCCGGTGTCGGTGAATGCCATGCTGGCGGCGGTGAACAAATTCTTCGCCTGCATGGGACGGGAGGACTGTAAAGTCAAGTACCTGAAACTTCAGCGCCGGATGTTCCGGAAACCGGAGCGGGAGCTGACAAAAGCGGAGTATCTGCGCCTGGTCCAGGCGGCACATGAGAGGGGGGGCCTGCGTCTGGAGCTGCTGCTGGAGACCATCTGCGCCACCGGTATCCGGGTCAGCGAGGTGAAATACATCACGGTGGAGGCGGTCCGTTCCGGGGCGGCAGAGATCGCGCTGAAGGGGAAGAACCGTACCATCCTGCTGCCCAACCGCCTGTGCCGCAAGCTGCAGAAATATGCCAGACAACAAAAAATCGCCTCGGGTGAGATCTTCATCACCCAAAGCGGTATGGGAATGGACCGGAAAGAGATCTGGGCCGAAATGAAAAAGCCGTGCAGACCGGCAGGCGTGGAGCGGGGGAAAGTATATCCCCATAACCTGCGCAGCCTGGTTGCCCGGTCGTTTTACAGTGTCTGTCACGACGTGGTGCGGCTGGCGGACGTGCTGGGCTACAGCAGTATCGAGACAACACGAATCTATCTCCTGTCCACGGGAAAAGAGTACATCCGGCAGCTGGACAAATTAGGATTGGTACAGTAACGGCATAATTATTGTTTTGTATCTTTTCTCTGCTGATCGTGCCTAATTTAGCAATAAAATAAGCTCTGCAAGAAACTTGCAGAGCGAAAAGTTGCAAAACAAACTTGGGTCGGTTTCAAATCAACGAGATCGACCCTGATCGCGCATCCGGAGATGGCCTATAACACTTGCCTTTTTTATGGGGAAGTGTTATCTTTATTGTGTATTTTTGAAAGAATTTATCCATCATACCGCTAAACAATAATTATGTCCTAACGGAACAGGGAGGAACCATGGGGCGGCTGAAAACAGAGGCGATCAAAATTTCACCGGCGCTGCTCCACCGGACGCCTGACGCCGCGGAGCTGACGCCTGACATTCTGGCGGATTACGGCGCCCGGATGCGGCAGCAGGGACGGCGGGAGGACGGCGTGCGGAACTGCGAGAAGGTCCTGCGCCAGTTTTACGACGCGCTCCCTGCGGACAAGGCCGTCACCAAAAACAGCCTGCCGGCCTGGCGGGAGCAGCTGCTGTCGGAAAACTACGCCATTCGCTCTGTGAACAGCAAGGTCTCCATGGTGAACGCCCTGCTGGAGAGCATGGGCTGCCGGGACTTTCAGGTGACTCGCCAGCTTCTCCCAGAGGAGTTTGAGGCCCCGGAGTTGACCCGGCGGGAGTACGTCCGGATGCTCCAGACGGCGCGGTCCCTGGAAGACGAGCGGGGCTATGTGCTGACGAAGCTGTTTGCCACCACCGGCATCGCGGTCCTGGACATCCCGTCCGTGACAGCGGAGGCGGTGTGGTCGGGGCAGCTGCCCATCCGGTCCGGCAAAAAGACGGAGATCATCCGGTTCCCGGCCAGCCTGCAGGAGGACCTGCTGCGGTACGCGGCTGACAATGGCCGCACCACCGGTATGATCTTTACCAAGAAGAACGGGACCCCCATTGAGCGGACGCAGGTGAGCCTGTATATCCAGAAGCTGGCCCAGGCGGCGCAGGTGCCTGCGGAAAAGGGCAACATCCGCGCCCTGCGGCAGCTGTATAAGACGACGATCTCCGGGATCGAGGCCAACTTTGACCTGTTGGTCCGCCAGGCCTACGAGCGGCAGTTGGAGACCGAGCAGCTCAGCGTGGGGTGGGAATAAACAATTTTTTCCTTCGATGAAACAGAAAGAGAGGGATATGTATGAAAGGGATCATCCTGGCAGGCGGCAGCGGAACGCGGCTGTACCCGCTGACCATGGTCACATCGAAGCAGTTGCTGCCCATTTATGACAAGCCCATGATCTATTACCCGCTGTCCACACTGATGCTGGCAGGCATCCGGGATATCCTCATCATCTCCACGCCCCACGACCTGCCCAACTTTGAGCGGCTGCTGGGGGACGGCAGCCAGTTCGGCATTCACCTCTCCTACAAGGTGCAGCCCTCTCCGGACGGCCTGGCCCAGGCGTTCATCCTGGGGGAGGAGTTCATCGGAGATGACCGCTGCGCCATGATTCTGGGGGACAACATCTTCTACGGCGCCGGGCTGACAAAGCTGCTCCGTCAGGCGGTGGCGCAGGAGACCGGCGCCACGGTGTTCGGCTACTATGTAGAGGACCCGGAGCGGTTCGGCGTGGTGGAGTTCGATGAGGACGGCAAGGCAATTTCAGTGGAAGAGAAGCCTGCAAATCCCAAATCAAATTATGCCATTACCGGCTTATATTTTTACGACAAAAAGGTGTGTGAGCGGGCCAAGGCCCTGAAACCCTCCGCCCGGGGAGAGTTGGAGATCACGGACCTGAACCGGATCTATCTGGAAGAAGGGACTCTGAACGTCATCACCTTGGGCCGGGGCTATGCGTGGCTGGACACCGGCACGGTGGACTCTCTGGCGGAGGCGGCAGAGTTCGTCCGGGTCATTGAGTCCCGGGAGGGCATCCAGATCTCCGCCATCGAGGAGATCGCCTATCGGAACGGCTGGATCACCAAGGAAAAGCTGGAGGAGTCCGCCACCCTGTACGGCAAGTCTCCCTATGGTAAGCATCTGCATAACGTGGCAAACGGCAAATACATCTACTGAGGTACATCATGGAATTTATCAAGACGAAAATTGACGGTGTGGTCATTGCAGAACCCAAGGTGTTCGGTGATCACCGCGGTTTCTTTATGGAGAGTTACTCCAAGCGGGAGTTTGAAAAGGCGGGGCTGTTCTACGATTTCGTGCAGGACAATCACTCCTCCTCTACAGTAAAAGGGACCCTCCGGGGTATCCACTTCCAGAAGGGGGATAAGGCCCAGGCCAAGCTGGTGCGGTGTGCCCGGGGGGCCGTTCTGGATGTGGCGGTAGACCTGCGGCCTGCCAGCCCCACATACAAGCAGTGGGTAGCGGTGGAGCTGTCTGAAGAAAACAAGCGGCAGCTGCTGATCCCCCGGGGTTTCGGCCACGGCTTTGTGACGCTGACGGACCATGTGGAGTTTCTGTACAAGGCGGATAACTACTATGCGCCGGAGGCTGACGGCGGCATCCGCTGGAATGACCCCGAATTGTCCATCGACTGGGGCGTGGAGAATCCCATCCTCAGCCAGAAAGATCAGAATTCCCCTTGGCTGAAAGATGCCGTGACCGGCTTTTAAGGAGGGTCCAACGATGACTGTGATCGTGACCGGCGGCGCCGGCTTTATCGGCGGCAACTTTATTTACTACATGCTGAAAAACCACCCGGAGGACCGGGTGGTTTGCGTGGACTGCCTGACCTACGCGGGCAATCTGTCCACGCTGAAAGAGGCCATGGAGCATCCCAACTTCCGGTTCTGTAAGATCAACATCTGCGACCGGGAGGCGGTATACGGCCTCTTTGAGGAAGAGCACCCCGATGTGGCCATTAATTTTGCGGCGGAGAGCCATGTGGACCGGTCCATTGAGAACCCGGAGGTGTTCCTCCAGACCAATATTCTGGGCACTGCCGTGATGATGGACGCCTGCCGGAAATACGGCATCCATCGGTATCACCAGGTCTCCACCGACGAGGTCTACGGCGATCTGCCCCTGGATCGTCCGGACCTGTTCTTCACCGAGGAGACGCCCATCCACACCAGCAGCCCCTATTCCTCCTCCAAAGCTGGCGCCGACTTGCTGGTGCTGGCCTATCACCGGACCTACGGCCTGCCGGTGACCATCTCCCGCTGCTCCAACAACTACGGCCCCTATCACTTCCCGGAGAAGCTGATCCCGCTGATGATCGCCAACGCCCTGGCGGACAAGCCCCTGCCGGTGTACGGCGAAGGATTGAATGTCCGAGACTGGCTGTATGTGGAGGATCACTGCCGGGCCATTGACCTGATCGTCCGGAAAGGCCGTGTTGGCGAGGTCTACAACGTGGGCGGCCACAATGAGATGCGGAATATCGACATCGTGAAGCTGATCTGCAAGGAGCTGGGCAAGCCGGAGAGCTTGATCACCCATGTGACGGACCGGAAGGGCCACGATATGCGCTATGCCATCGATCCCACCAAGATCCACAACGAGCTGGGCTGGCTGCCGGAGACGAAGTTCGCCGACGGCATCAAAAAGACCATCCGGTGGTATCTGGACAACCGGGAGTGGTGGGAGAACATCATCAACGGAGAGTATCAGAATTATTATGAGCGGATGTACGGAAACCGGTAAGCCCCGGATCGCCATTCTGATGGCGGTGTATGAGCCCCGGATGGACTGGCTGCGGGAGCAGCTGCTGAGCCTGAACGCCCAGACCTATCCGAATCTGATGCTTTATATTCGGGATGACTGCTCTCCTACGGTGCCGTTTGAGGAGATACAGTCCTGCTTGCAGGACTGTATCCGTGCGTTTCCCTATGAGATCAGGCGCAATGAGAAGAACCTGGGTTCCAATGGGACCTTTGAGCTTTTGGCACGGGAGGCGGAGGGGGAATACTTCGCCTACTGTGACCAGGACGATGTGTGGCTGCCGGAGAAGCTCTCCTGTCTGGAAGCGGCCATGGATGAAAACGCACAGATGGCCTATTGCGACATGACGGTCATCGACGGAGACGGCAAAAGGATCGCCGGTTCCCTGAAGAAGATCCGCCCGAGGCTGCACTATGTGCAGGGAGAGAATCTGGCGGAAGCCTACTTTTTCCGGAATTGCACGGCAGGGTGCTCCATGCTGGTGCGGGCGGAGGCGGCAAGGAAGGCCGTTCCATTCCCACGGCAGACGGTATGCGATCAATGGATCGCCATCGCTGCCGCACTTGCAGGGACGATCCGGTTCGTGAAGGAGCCGCTGCTGGGCTACCGGCAGCATGGGAACAACCAGACCGGGATCCTCACGGGAGTGGATAGTAAGGCAACTTACCGGCAGAGGCGGATCGAGCCGCTGAAGGAACGGCTGGCGGCATACCGGCGGCTGGCGGAGCCGAGCCGTGAAATGGCTGCGTTCATAGAGGCCAGAGAGCAAACGTGCATTCGGAATATCTGGCGATACAGAAGGTTCAGCCCCTATGAGGCGGTATTCGAGATCGCGATGTGTTTTCTGCCGGATGCAATCGTCAAAATGTTCTTAAGGAGATCTTTGTGAAAGTTTTCGTCACAGGAGCCAGCGGTCAGCTGGGTCATGATGTTTGTCTGGAGCTGGAGAGGAGAACGATTCAATTCTGCGCTCCTGCTTCAAAAGAGCTGGATATCACAGACCGGGAAGCGGTGCTGCGTTATATGGAGGAGACCCGCCCGGACGCGGTGATCCACTGCGCGGCCTATACCAAGGTGGATCTGGCGGAGGACGAGCCGGAGAAGTGTTGGGCGGTCAATGCGGACGGGACCCGGAACATCGCGGAGGCCTGCCGGAAGCTGGGAAGCAGGATGCTGTATATTTCCACGGACTATGTGTTCCCGGGGAGCGGTGACCGGTTTTACGAGCCGGCGGACCCGGTCGGCCCGGCAAATGTGTACGGCAGAAGCAAGCTGGCGGGAGAACTGGCTGTGCAGAGTATGCTGACGAATTATTTCATCGTCCGTATTTCCTGGGTTTTCGGGAAAAATGGGAATAACTTTGTGAAGACCATGCTCCGCCTGGCGGAGACGCGGTCGGAGTTGAACGTTGTCTGTGACCAGATCGGTTCTCCCACCTATACAGCGGATCTGGCGCCGCTGCTGTGCGATATGATACAGACGGACCGGTACGGCATCTACCATGCCACCAATGAGGGTATCTGCTCGTGGGCGGAGTTCGCGCAGGAGGTCTTCCGGCTGAGCGGGAAGGACGTTGCGGTGCATCCGATCCCCAGCAGCGCGTATCCCGCGAAGGCGAAGCGGCCTCTGAACTCCAGACTGAGCAAGCAATGCCTGCAGAGCAGCGGATTTTGCCGGCTCCCCTCGTGGCAAAACGCGCTGAAACACTATTTGGAAAGCTGAGTGACCATGAACGTCAAAAAAATATGCGCCTATGCCGTGACGGCGTTTTTGATCCTGGCGGTTGCTTTCCGTCTGATTGCCGGAGAGGGCTTTGAGTACGGGACTGTCACCAGCCGGATGATCCAGGAAAAAGCAGTCACGGCGGAGATCCTGACGGATACCGTGCTGGAGCAGACGTTTGTCTCTGAATGCGACCGGATCACCGAGATCACCCTTTTGGGGACGAATTACGGGAGAACCGTTGACGATGAGCTGCGGCTGGTGGTCCTAGACGGAGGCGGTCAGACGGTGGCGTCCGCCGCTCTTTATACGGCGGGCCTGCCGGACAGCTCCCACTGGAGCATCCCCGTGGAGAACTCCACCGGCGGACACCGGGGCGAGACGCTGACTTTGCGGGTGACCTCTGCCGCCGGAAGCGCCGGAAGCGCCGTTTCCCTGTTCTACGGCGACACCGTCAGCGCCGGGAAATATGAGCTGGACATTCCCGTGGAGCATCCCCTGTCCGTCAATGGAAACACCTTGTCAGGCCAGCTGTGCCTGTCTGTCAGCGGAGAAAACCGGTATCCGCTGGCCCAGTATTATTGGCACACAATGGCCGCTTTTCTGGCGTTGCTGCTGCTGTTCTGCTGGTGGATGATCGAATGCGACAGGCGGGGCAGGCCCAATCTGGTCCTTCGGCTGCTGTCTGCCGCTGCGCGGTACCGTTTCCTGCTCAAGCAGCTGGTGCAGCGGGATTTCAAGACTAAGTACAAGCGTAGCTTCCTGGGCGTGCTGTGGAGCTTTATGAATCCGCTGCTGACAATGATGGTCATGTATATCGTGTTTTCCACGCTCTTCAAGTCCAACATCGTGAATTTCCCGGTGTATCTGCTGACCGGCATCGTCTGCTGGAATTTCTTCAGTGAGGTCACCGGCTCCTGCCTGACCTCCATCACCGGCAATACCGCCCTGATCACCAAGGTCTACGTTCCGAAGTATATGTACCCGCTCTCCCGCGCCATTTCCTCCACGGTGAATCTGGGGCTGTCCCTGATCCCGCTGGGCATCGTGATGCTGCTGACGGGCTCGCGCTTGTCGGTCAGGATCCTTCTGCTGCCATTCCCCATCATCTGCCTGTTTCTGTTTGCTTTTGGCATGGGGCTGCTGCTGGCTTCCATGATGGTATTCTTCCGGGACACCCAGTTCCTCTGGGGCGTCATCAGTATGCTGTGGATGTATCTGACCCCCATCTTCTATGACGCGGAGATCATTCCCGCTCAGTATATGACGCTGTACAAGATGAATCCGCTCTATCATATCATCCGGATCATGCGGATCCTGCTGATCAACGGCGTTTCTCCCGAACCGAAAGCATACCTGCTGTGCGCGGCGGCATCCCTGATCCCGCTGATCCTGGGTGCGCTGGTATTCAAAAAGGCCCAGGACCGCTTTGTCCTGTATCTGTGAGGTAGTGCCATGATTGAAGTCAACCATGTTTCCCTGTGTTACCGGATGCCTGCCGAACGCGTTTCCGGAATGAAGGAGTTCCTGGTACAGGCATTGCAGGGGAAATTGCAATATAAGGAATTCTGGGCGCTGCAGGATGTGGATTTTTCTATTGAGAAGGGCGAAGTGCTGGGTCTGGTGGGTGCCAATGGAGCCGGGAAAAGCACGATGCTGAAGGTCATCTCCGGCATTTTGAAGCCCACAAAGGGCACTGTGACGGTCCACGGGAACATTGTCCCCATGCTGGAGCTGGGCAGCGGATTCGACCTGGAACTGACCGGACGGGAGAATGTGTTTCTCAACGGTGCCATTCTGGGCTATTCCGAGGATTTTCTGAAGGAAAAGTATCAGGAGATCGTGGATTTTTCCGAGCTTGGTGAGTTTATCGAGATGCCGCTGAGAAATTACTCCTCCGGTATGATCACCCGTTTGGCCTTTTCCATTGCCACGGTGGTGAAGCCGGACATCCTGATCGTGGACGAGATCCTGTCTGTGGGAGACGCGGCGTTCCAGAAGAAGAGCAAAAACCGGATGATGGAGCTGATGAGCGGCGGCACGACGGTGCTGCTGGTATCCCATTCTGCCGAACAGATCACGGAGATGTGTAGCCGGGCCATCTGGTTGGAGAAGGGAAAAATGAAGATGATCGGTCCAGCCGCGGATGTGTGCCGTGCTTATGAAGAGGGACAGGCGTGAAGATCCTTTACTTTTCACCCATTGAATATCAGGGCCTGAAGCAGCGTCCCCAGTATATCGCCGAGGGACTGGCCAGGGAACACGAGGTCACCTATGTGGACCCGACTGTCAGCATGATGAAATTTCTGCTGAAGGGCGGGGAAAAGCCGGGTGGATACACCTACCGGGTCAACGAACACCTGCAGGTCGTGCGGCTAAGCGGCGCCTTCTCCGTCCACCGCTCGCTGGAGGCATTGGGCGGCTGGGTCGCTTTTCCGGAGCGGCTTCAGTTGAGAACATACCTGCGGGAGGCGGACCTGATCTGGATCGGATACTGCCCCTGGTATTCGCTGCTGAAGGGATACCGGGGGACTGTCGTCTATGACAAGATGGACGATGATATCCAGATCACGAAAAACGGGCTGCTGAAAAAACTGATCCGGAAGGTGGAACCGCTGCTGGTGGAGCGGGCGGACCTTCTGTTCGTGACTGCACAGAAGTTTCACGATGAATGTCGCGCAAAGGGGAAATACCCGCATGTGGTGCCAAACGCGGTGGATCGGAGCGTCATGGCTCGCCTGACCGGCGGAACGCCGGAAAAACTGCCTGGCCGGGTGTTCGGCTATGTGGGGATGATCAGCCACTGGTTCGATGTGGACGCGGTCCGCACGATTCTAGACGCGGACCCCCGCAACCGGGTGGTGCTGGTAGGCCCCAGCGAGATCGAACTCCCGGTCCACCCGCGCCTGGTCTGTACTGGAAGGGTCCCCAAGGAAGAAGTGAATGGATGGATCCGTGGTTTCGATGTCTGCCTGTATCCGTTCCAAAGAACGCCGCTGATCGACACCATCGATCCGGTGAAGATCTACGAATATCTGGCGCAGAACAAACCGGTTCTGGCTGCGGACAGTCTGGAGATGAACAAGTTCGGGTCCCTGATTTTCCCATACCGCACGGAGGAGCAGCTTCGGGAGCTTGCGGGCCGGGACCTTCCCGCCCCATTTGCCTGCCAGGAGCAGCAATCGCGCTTTGTGGAGGAGAATTGCTGGGATTCCAGAATGGCCGTCATCACGGAGGTACTGAATAAATTGGACAGGATCGATCCCTGAGAGGAGAGTAACATCAAATGGAGAAAGTGAATTCAAAAGAGTACTGGGAGGAGCGGTTCGTTTCTGGTGACTGGGACCATTATGACGGAGACCTGCAATCGGCCTTTTTCTCCCAGATCGCCCTGGATGCCTTCCCGGCTTGGCTGGATCAGGAACTGGCGCGTCATGAGTGGACGGTTTTTGACGTTGGATGCGCGGAGGGCGGCGGAACAGCGGCGCTGGCTCGCCGTTTTCCGTCCTGTCATACCGTTGGAATTGACGTGTCAGAGACGGCCGTAAAACGGGCCGGGAAAAAATATCCCTTCTGCCAGTTCCTCCAGGGAGACGTTTACACACAGAAAGAGCCCGTGGATGTCATATTTGTTTCCAATGTGCTGGAACACCTGCAGTCTCCCGCAGAGAATATGCGCTCCCTAGTAGGGATGGCGAAGTGCCATGCGATTTTGATCCATCCGCTGCATGATACGCTGGCGCTGGATGAGCATTTTCATGTGTTTGACGAGGAATTTTTCCCGCTGCGGATCGGCGATCACGTACTCTCCCATTTTAAGATCATTGACTGTGGGAGGAGGAATTCTCCCTATTGGCCGGGAGAGCAGATCCTGGTGGTCTATTCCAGAGAAAGCGTATTGCCGGAGGATCGCCGCCTGTCAGATCTGTTTGATGATTCTGAATATCGTACACTGAAGCAGGAAAAAGCTGCGGCATTGGCAGAATTGCAGAAGAAGTTGGAGCAGCAGGCCGCGGCGGCTGAGTCGGAGCGAAATGCGTACCGGAAGACGCTGGATGAGATGGCAAAGAGTGGCAGAGACGCCGTCAGCCACCTGGAGCATCAGCTGACAGAGCAGGACGAGCAGACGGCAGCCCTGAAGCGACAGCTGACAGAGAAGGACGGGCAGGCGGCAGTTCTGCAGCGGCAGCTGACGGAGAAGGACGAGCAGATGGCGGTCCTGCAGCGGCAGCTGACTGAGCAGAACGAGCAGACGGCAGCCCTCCGGCAGCAGCTGACGGAGAACTGTGAGCAGATGAAGGCTGTGCAGGAAGATCTGGAGGCCCGTGAGGAAAAATTGTTCCGGACAGACAGTGAAAAGCAGGCCTTACAGAAAAAGTTGACGGAGAGCGAAAAGAGGAACGCCGACGCTCTGTGGCAGTTGAACGACATGACCCGCTCCAGACTTTTCAAACTGGTCCATCTGTTCAACCGCATTCTGCATCAGGGCTTCCACAAGGATAAGGCGGAGCGCAGGAAGTTCCGGAAATGGATCATGGGCCGGTTCCGGCATATCCCTGATATGGACCACCGGTACAACCCGCTGTTCTCTGTGATATCTCTGCTCACCGGGCAGAATGAAGTCCTCGATGGACAGGATGTATCGGATATGTTAGCCGAGCCTGAGCGTCAGAATGAGCAGGTCAAGCTGCCCGAACAGGTGTGCGCGTGCATCGATGATGATTATGTCAAATACGATGTGATCGTCTTCTCGGTCATCGATTATCATTTCCGTTACCAGCGGCCTCAGCAGATCGCAGATCATTTTGCCAGAGAAGACCATCGGGTGTTCTACATCAATGCCAACTTCAGTCCAAGCGGCAAGCCAGTCATCTCAGAGATCAAGGACGGCCTTTGGCAGGTAGTCTTGCCAAACAGCCTGCACGGAGCAGTGTATTCCACCAATTTTGAGGATGCCGGCGCGGACATCAATGCGCTCTTGGATCAAATCGTCTTTGAGAATGGGATCCGAGACGCATTGCTGATTGCCGATTATCCCAACTGGGTAAGTGGAATGCTTTATCTGAAAAAGCGGTATGGCTTTACTCTGGTCACAGATTACATGGATGATTACAGCGGGTTTGACAACGCAGAGGAACGCTTCATAGAGGAAGCCTGTGTGAAGCTGCTGCGCGAAAGCGATATGGTAGCGGCAAGTTCCAACTATCTCGGAGAGATCGCGAAAAAGTATAACGCAAACGTGGAGATCATTCGCAACGGAACCGAGTTTGCGCACTTCTATCAGGCGTATGGAGAGGGCAGTAGCGAGAAAAAGACGATCGGCTATTACGGTGCCATCGCTCACTGGTTCGATTTTGAAAAGATCGAATATCTTTCCGAACGCTTCCCTGAGACCGATATCGTACTGATCGGTTCCGTTACAGACGGAGAAGCACGGCTGAAAAAGCTGAAAAATGTGCGTCTGCTGGGGGAAAAACCGTATTCTGAGTTGCCGCAATACCTGGGAGGATTCGATGTCTGCCTGATTCCGTTTGACGCTTCGACCAGCCTGATCCAAGCGACAAATCCGGTCAAATTCTATGAATACCTTTCTGCAGGAAAAAAGGTGGTGGCAACAGAGATCCCGGAACTTGAGCCTTTCAAGGACCGGTATGTCTATCTGGCAAATGACAACAGAACCTTTGGAGACTATGTGGAAGCGTGTCTGAAGGGTGAAGATGCTCTGGCGGATCCTCAGGCCTGCATGGAATTTGCAAAAGAGAACGACTGGTCTGTACGGGTATCCCAATTTAGCCTTGCCGCAGAGCGGCAGTTCCCGAAGATCAGTATCGTCGTTCTGTGCTACAACCAATTGGATTACACGAAGAAGTGCGTCCAGAGCATTTTGAAACAAACAGCCTATCCCAATTATGAGCTTGTGCTGGTAGACAACGCTTCCGTTGATGAAACAGCGGGATATCTGAAAGAGATCGAAGCGTTGCATGAAAACATTAAGGTCGTATTGAACACGACCAACCGCGGATTCGCAGGAGGAAATAACGACGGTATCCGTGCTTCTACCGGCGAGTATATCGTGCTGCTCAATAATGATACCGTGGTAACGCGCGGTTGGCTCACTGGTATGGTCAAGCGGTTTTTAGCAGGTGAAAAGAAGATTGGTATCGTAGGGCCTGTTACCAATTCTATCGGAAACGAGGCTATGGTCCGGGTGGGCTACACCGGCCTTGAAAATATGCCTGCCGCCGCATATGCCTATACAGCAGGCCACATGGGAATGACCTATCCCCATGACGGAGTTCTTGCGATGTTCTGTGTGATGTTCCCCAGAAAACTGACTGATGAGATCGGCCTGTTGGATGAGCATTACGGGATTGGAATGTTTGAAGACGACGATTATTCTATCGCGGCTCAGAGAGCGGGATATGAGAACCTTCTGGTGGAGGATGTATTTATCCATCACTTTGGAAGTGTTTCTTTTAAGAAACTTGAAAATGCGGAGTACAGGAAAATCTTTGACGCGAACCGCAGTTACTTTGAAAACAAGTGGAATGTGAAATGGAAAATGCATCACTACCGTCCGGACGTGGCCACCAATATCTCAAATATATGAGAGGGAACAGAACATGGAAAAGCTGCGTATCCTGAGTGTTTTCGGCACCCGGCCGGAAGCCATCAAAATGTGTCCCCTGGTGCAGGAGCTGGCCGCCCGGCCGGAGATCGAGAGCCTGTGCTGCGTCACCGCCCAGCACCGCCAGATGCTGGACAGCGTGCTGGAGGTCTTCCAGCTGAAGCCCGACTGGGACCTGGACATCATGACCCCCCGCCAGACCCTGTCCACCATCACCAGCAAATGCCTCACCGGCATGGACGAGGCCATTGAGGCCCTGAAGCCAGACATGATCCTGGTCCACGGCGACACCTCCACCACCTTCGCCGGCGCCCTGTCCGCCTTTTACCATCAGGTGCCGGTGGGCCATGTGGAGGCGGGCCTGCGGACCTACGACAAGTATTCCCCCTTCCCGGAGGAGATGAACCGGAAGCTGGTGTCCGCCATCGCGGACCTGTACTTCTGCCCCACGGTGAACAACAAAAATAACCTCCTGAAAGAGGGCATCACCGACGGACTGTTCGTCACCGGCAACACCGTTATCGACGCCCTGAAAACCACCGTCCGGGAGGACTATGTGTTCTCCACGGAGGAGCTGAACCGCCTGCCCTACGGGGAGAAGAAGATCATCCTCGTCACCTGCCACCGGCGGGAGAACTACGGCGAGCCCATGAAGAACATCATGCTGGCCCTGCGGCAGATCGCCGAGGAGCATGAGGACGTGGAGCTGGTGTACCCGGTCCACCTGTCTCCGGTGGTCCGGGAGGCGGTGGACAAGCACCTGCGGGGCGCGCCCCGGGTCCACCTCATCGACCCGCTGCCCGCCGACGAGATGCACAATCTCATGGCCCGGTGCTATCTGGTGCTGACGGACTCCGGCGGCTTGCAGGAGGAGGCCCCCGCCCTGGGCAAGCCGGTGCTGGTGCTGCGGCGGGAGACGGAGCGGCCGGAGGCCGTGGCCGCCGGCACGGTGAAGCTGGCGGGGGTGGTGCAGGACGATATCGTCACCATGGCAGGCCGCCTGATCTGCGACAAGGCGGCCTATGAGAAGATGGCCCACGCCGTGAATCCCTACGGCGACGGCCACGCCTGCGAGCGCATCGCCGACGCCATTTTGTGGCATTTCGGCCGGGGAGATCATCCCAACGAATTCTGATGAGCGGCTTTTAGACGGGCCTCAAAAGTAGGATGATCAGTCAGGGACCTTTTGAAACTGGAGGTTTGATATGAAGAGAGAAGATATGCTCTGCCGTGTATCGGGTGTACTCTTAAAATGTGCAGACCTGATCTTTGCCGCGCTTTTCGCATTTGTCGTTGTGAGAGTTACCTGGAATACACAGCACATTATTCCTGGAAGTGTCGGACGGTATATCACTATATGCTTCCTGTGGATCATCCTAGTTGGCTGCTGTGTTTTCTTGTGGAGAAAACTCTTACGGGGAAAGGACTATAAAAGGCGGCTCTTGCTTGTGGCATTTGCCCTGCAAGCCATATATGTATGGGCTGTTTACTCGCAGGTAGATTCGGATGCTTACGTTATCACCTACATAGCGTACCATTTTGCGCAGGGAGATCTTGCAGCACTGGAGGGTTTTTGGAGGGAGTACCTGGCGGTATATACAAATAACATACCGGCCACAGCCGTCCTCACCGCGGTCTTTACTGTGTGGATGCCTGATACGCTGGAGCAGGCGTGGCTGCTCCTGAGTGTGATGGCGGCTGTACTGTCGGATATTGCACTTCTGTTTATTTTCAAGCTCGTTAAGACCGTGGTCAATGAAATGGCGGCCATCGTGGCAATGGCCCTGGCCATCGCGTCGATCTCCCTGAGCGAGCCAAGCACCATCCTTTATTCGGACATAATGGTGTTGTGGACCACACCTGCCGCACTGTATGCGATCACGCACGGCAGAATGGGGGAAAAGCGATACATTGGGGCTGCGGGAGCCTTATTGGCGATAGGCTCTTGGATTAAACCGCAGAGTCTGATTGTGACCATCGCAGTCGGTATTATGCTGATCCTTGAATGGATGGGTGAGCCGGGTAAGGAGCAGAGAAAGCTGGTGGGAAAGCGCGGGGCGCTGCTGATTGGCTGCTTTCTGATCGTGCTGCTGGGCCTGTCTGCTATTACAAATGCGGCGGTCGATTTGATAGGAAAAGAGTATGTGGAACAAAATGAGATGCCAGCCATCCATTTTGTGGCCATGGGGCTGAATCCTGAAACAAACGGAGCATACAGCGAAGACGATGTTGTCGATATGAAAAGCACGGTGGGGCATGAAGCCAAGATGGAGCTTTGCCGCAGCAAGATCTCGGCCAGGTTAAAGGATATGGGCCTGCTTGGATTGCTGAGACATATCGATGGTAAGCTGGCTCATGGAGCGGGAAACGGAACTTTTACGTCAGGGCGTGAATGGCGCGGGGCCCTTCTGAATGATTCGCTCCAGGCGGTCCGTATCCAGAACTGGACAGTCGTTTATGAGACAAAATTTCAAGAATTTACTTCAGTATGGATCCAATGCGGATATTTGTTCATGCTGGTCCTGAGCTTGCACAGTGCGATATACGCACTCTCTGCCAAGAGAAGAGAAACAGAGCCGACCCAATGGTTTTTGACCAATGTCTGCCGGATCGCAATGATCGGAACGGTACTGATGCTGGTCGTTTTGGAACGGAATCTGCGATATATGTATGCCGTCCTGCCCTGTATGATTTTTTTGACGGCTTATGATCTGAAAAAGATCAGCGATGAACTGCGGCAAAAAAGGGCGCCATACAAAAATAAGCGCTGTGCGGAACACAGTGCCTGCTAAGTGGTGCGTTTTTTGAAATTGGAGAGCTTACTATGAAGAAATTATATATCATTATCCCCTGTTACAATGAAGAACAGGTACTTCCTGTGACGGCACCCATGTTTTTGGAGAAGATCGAACAGCTGGCTGCCTGCGGCAAGATCAGTCCGGATAGCCGGATCCTTTTCGTCAATGACGGTTCCCGTGATAAGACGTGGGAGATTATCTGCGGCCTTGCCCGTCAGGATCCCCATTATATCGGTATCAGCCAGAGCCGCAACCGCGGGCATCAGAATGCCGTTCTGGCTGGCCTGATGGAGGCGAAGGATGTTTGCGATATGACGATCTCCATCGACTGTGATGGCCAGGATGATATCAACGCCATGGATGAAATGGTAGATCGGTATCTGGAGGGCTATGAGGTCGTTTACGGGGTCCGCAGCAAGCGGGAGACAGATACATTTTTCAAGCGTTTCACTGCGGAGAGTTTCTATAAGCTTCTGAATGCGATGGGCGCCGAGGTCGTGTTCAACCATGCGGATTACCGTCTGCTGAGTGCCCGTGTTTTACAGGAATTTGCAGAATTCGGTGAAGTGAACCTGTTTCTCCGCGGCATGATCCCCCTTGTGGGCTTCAGAAGTACGACTGTTCCTTATGAACGGCATGAGCGTATCGCAGGAGAGAGTCATTATCCATTGTCAAAGATGCTGGCATTGGCAATCGATGGAATCACAAGCCTTTCAATCAAGCCGCTGCGGATCATCACTGCCTTTGGCGTGCTGGTGGCTGCCATCAGCTTTGCCGGCGTTGTCTGGGCGCTGCTCTCCGTACTGCGGGGGAATGCTGTCAGCGGCTGGGGAAGCATGACCTGCATCATTTGCTTTGTCTCCGGCGTTCAGCTGATCTGCATGGGTGTGATGGGTGAATACATCGGAAAGATATACCTGGAAAGTAAGCACAGACCCAGATACATCATCAGTGAAAGAACATATTAAATTGTGTTTTTTGGGGGTCAGTTTTGCATTTAAGCTGCAGGCTGTATTTGTACTGCCGCTTTTCTTGTTTGTGTATTTCACGGAGCGGAAGTTTTCTGCCGCCCGGTTTTTGCTTGTTCCCTGTACCATGGCGATTTTGTCATCGCCAATCGTCCTGTGGGGGAGAAGTTTGACTGAGGTGGTGAAAATTTACTTCGATCAAACCGGTACATATCAGGCGATGTCAGTGAGTTACCCTTCCCCGTGGCTGCTATTGTGCCAGGCGTGGGAACAAACACAATATGTACATCTGAAAAATGCTGCCATTATTGTGGCGGTATTTGTTTTGGCAATGCTGATGGTTTGGTGAATCAGAAAGGCTTGCGCGCCAACGGGGAAGAACCTGTACATGATGGCGTTCCTGCTGGTGTATATGTGCGTATTATTTTTGCCATCCATGCACGAACGATACGGATATCTGTACGAAGTGTTCGCAATTATTTTGGCGATTTTGATCCCAAAGACGATCCCTCTGTGTGCGGGCCTATGTGCCACCAGTATGAATACGTACGGAATCTATCTGTTTGGAATTTCCGGAAACTGGTCTTTCTGAACATGTGCAAACCTGTTTTTCTACTGGCGTATACTTATTCTTTGAAAGAAGAGTTTCAACCCGGTATCATAGAAAAACAGATAAAGAAATTACCTGCAAGGAAAGAAGAAATGCTTGAAAATTTAACAGCAACTACAGTTGGAAAGCTGACCAGGACATTCCTGCTTTCCATGGTCCCGGTTATTGAGCTGCGCGGCGGCCTGCCGTACGGGATCGCATTGGGCCTTGATTATCCGCTGGCTTTAGCAGCTGCTGTCCTTGGAAACATGGTCCCGGTCCCATTGATCATCCTGTATATCCGGCATATATTCCATTGGCTCCGGAAGCAAAGTCCGTGGTGGCATGAAAGAATAGAAGCGCTGGAAAGAAAAGCACACCTCAAGGGGCGGTTGGTCCGCAAGTACAGGACTCTTGGCCTTTGCATTCTGGTAGCGATCCCGCTGCCGGGCACAGGCGCCTGGACCGGCGCTCTGGTGGCGGCGGTACTGGATATGCGGCTGAAAGACGCAGTTCCCACCATTTTCCTCGGCGTGTGCATCGCATCGGCCATCATGACGGCGGTGACCTACGGGGTGATCCGTATTTTATAAACCAACAGTGAACTGTAACGGAGAGATGGGTACATGATGAATTTGAAAAAACTGCTGAACAGCCAGGGATTTCGCCAGCTGTTCTCCTACCTGATCGTGGGCGGGATCGCAACGATTGTGGAGTGGGTCTGCTTTTACATTTTTTCCTATCAGGCACACATCCACTATCTGCTGGCTACCACGCTGGCCTTTGCGATCTCCACCGCCGCCAACTGGCTGGCAGGACGGCTCCTGACGTTCCGGGACGCGGAAAAGCAGCCCATTTTGCAGGAGCTTGGGAAAATATACGCGGTCAGCGTCATCGGTCTGCTGCTCAATCTGCTGCTGATGTACCTGTTCGTGCAGAAGGCGGGACTGGCAAAGATGATGGGAAAAATCATTGCCACGATTCTTGTGTTCGCTTGGAATTTTATCATCCGGAAATTCTGGATCTATCGGAGATAAGTGGACCAATACCAGAATCAGGAGAGAGAAAATGAAAAAAGATTCTAACAGCGTATAAAAGTCTCCACCTTGGCGCAAATGCGCTGAGGTGGAGATCAATCATTTTTGAGGGACATGGCATTCTTGTGGGGCGTTGGCTGGCAGGAGTTTTTCAGCCCAGAATTTGTCAGCCTGGCTCAGCACCGGCGCACTCTGCAGAACCCAAAGCAGGTATCTGTGCGGGTCAAGTTTGTTCTCCTTTGCGGTTTCAATCAAGCTGTAGATCACCGCGCTGGATTGAGCGCCTGCCGGAGTATTGACAAAGAGCCAGTTCTTCCGGCCCATAACAAACGGCTTTATGCTGCGCTCAGCACGGTTATTGCTCAGTTCCAGTCTGCCGTCTTCCAGATAACGTACCAGGTATGTCCACTGCTCCAGCAGGTAATGCAGTGCCTTTCCAGGAGCAGATTTCGGTGCCGTTTTGGAGATCGTCTCATTTGCCCATACCAATAGAGCGTCCAGAACCGGTTTTTCCTGTTCCAGGCGCTTAGCATATCCTTACCGATGGCCATGCCAGCCGCCAGGCCCTTTGAGAACTCCTGCCCTTTTTCGTAGCCGGCGTCCCAGTAGTCCTGATTCAGACTGGTATCGTTCCGGATGGCATCCACCAGTGTCTTTTCAGACTCCAGAGCGAGCTTGGCCCCGTCGCTGGCGTTGTATTCGTTCATTCCACGGACCTTTGCCTCCATGATGAGTCGGCCCATCTCGGCGGCGTCACCGCTGGCTTTTGCCGTCTGGTACTCGTCGGAGGCCATCATAGCGTCCATGGCGTCCCGGATATACTGCTCCTTGCTGTTTTCCAGCTCGGCTTTCCAAGCTCCAATAGCCTTGTTGGGCCTTGCCGCTCTCACCGGACAGCCAATCCCGCTGCGCCTGCAGGCCGGCCATACGGCCCTCGTTGTAGCCCTCGCCCATGGCGTTGTCCAGCTCCTGCGTCAGGCCTTCCACAGTGGAGGTGAGGCCGGAGAATGTCTTTGCCTGGTTCTCCATGGAGCCCGCGAAACTGTCCGTCATGGCCTGTAGGATGATTTCCGCGGCCTTGGTGCCCTTGATCTTTCCCTTGGATATCATGTCGTACATTTTGCCCTGGTTGACACCGTATGCATCAGCCAGCATCCCGACGGCGCCGATTCCATGGTCATTGAGAATGTTCAGATACTCCAGGGAGGTCTTATTGCTGGACTTCATTCGGCCCAACGCCGTGGCCACCATGGTCATGTCGCTGGTGGACTGCCTCAGGGCAGCGCCGGCGTCACCGATGGTCTGTAGGACGGGCAGGATCTCGTCGGCTCCGTATTTGTACGTGGCCAGGGTCTTGCTCATGACCGTCAGATCATCATAAAGGAACGGGGTATTGTTGGACATTTCCACCAAGTTGGCAAGATAAGTGTCCGCGATACCCGCATCGCCAAACAGGGTGGCAAGGGAGATGCGGTCAGTCTCACATCCGGCGGCGATTGCGCTGCCGGTAGTCAGGCTGCTCGACTGTTCCTGTGTGACGGTATCATAGGCGTCCTGCACATAGGACTTGAAGGCCGAGTCCTGCTTTTGGAAGACCTGGTTTCCTCCATTCAGAAGGCCCACACCTCCACCGATAGCAGCGCCGATGGCGGCGGTTACTGGGCCTGCCAGGGACCCCATTGCGGCGCCAGATGCCTTGTTTTCGGTTTTGCTGAAAGCGTCACCCGTCTTCAGCATCACGCAAGCATCTCTGGTTGGTAGTTGCTGTTTTCAAAGGAATCATCTACCTCACGGGTGTCGATGACCGTCTCCCCCGCCGGAGGCGCGGTGACAGGCCGGGCGGTGGTGGCGGCAACGGAGGCCGTGTAGCGCAGG
>CAKTOO010000014.1 GCA_934590165.1 uncultured Dysosmobacter sp.
GAGGAGATCAAGGAGCAGGAGATCTTCATGGGCGATTTCCCCCTGATGACCCACTCCGGCACCTTCGTCATCAACGGCGCCGAGCGCGTGGTGGTCTCCCAGATCGTCCGCTCTCCCGGCGTGTACTACGGCAAGGAGATCGACATCAAGACCGACCTGCCCATCCTCACCTCCACCGTCATTCCCTACCGGGGCGCCTGGCTGGAGTATGAGACTGACGCCAACGAGGTGTTCTGGGTCCGCATCGACAAAAACCGCAAGCTCCCCATCACCTGTCTTATCCGCGCCCTGGGCCTGAAGACCGACGCGGAGATCCTGGATATGTTC
The DNA here is from genome assembly GCA_934590165.1 of uncultured Dysosmobacter sp. Lineage (GTDB taxonomy): Bacteria > Bacillota > Clostridia > Oscillospirales > Oscillospiraceae > Oscillibacter. Next base: position 328 of record CAKTOO010000014.1, read on the forward strand.
GGCGACGATCCCCGCATCGTCGTCACCCTGGAAAAGGACCCCTGCAAGAACTACGAGGACGCTATGCTGGAGATCTACCGTAAGCTGCGTCCCGGCGAGCCCCCCACGGTGGAGGCTGCGGAGACCCTGATCCACAACCTGTTCTTCGACCCCCGGCGCTACGATCTGTCCATCGTGGGCCGCTACAAGTTCAATAAGAAGCTGTCCCTGTGGCACCGTGTGGCCGGCTATAAGCTGGTGTACCCGGTGGCAGACCCTGCCACCGGCGAGATCCTTTTTGAGGAGGGCCACCTGCTGAGCAAAGAGGATGCCCGCCTGCTGGACACCGTGGGTGTCGGCGAGGTCACCATCGACGTGGAGGGCACGCCTCTGAAGGTCATGAGCAACCGCATGTGCGATCTGAAGCACTATGTGGACTTCGATCCTCTGGCCGAGTGCGGCATCAAGGAGCGGGTCCGCTTCGAAGTGCTCCAGGAGCTGCTGGGCCAGTACTCCGGCGAGGAGCTGAAGGACCAGCTGCGCCTGCATAAGGATGACCTGGTGCCCAAGCACATCATCATTGACGATATCCTCACCTCCATCAACTATATGAACGGCCTGGCCCGGGGCATCTCCGTCAAGGACGATATCGACCACCTGGGCAACCGCCGTCTGCGCTGTGTTGGCGAGCTGCTGCAAAACCAGTTCCGCATTGGCTTCAGCCGGATGGAGCGGGTCATCCGGGAGCGTATGACCATCCAGGACCTGGATGTGGTCACGCCCCAGAGCCTCATCAACATCCGTCCCGTCACCGCCGCCATCAAGGAGTTCTTCGGCTCCAGCCCCCTGAGCCAGTTCATGGACCAGACCAACCCCCTGGCCGAGCTGACCCACAAGCGCCGCCTGTCCGCCCTGGGCCCCGGCGGCCTGAGCCGTGAGCGCGCCAACATGGAAGTCCGTGACGTTCATTACAGCCACTACGGCCGCATGTGCCCCATTGAGACCCCCGAAGGTCCCAACATCGGCCTGATCTCTTACCTTGCCACCTACGCCCGCATCAACGAGTACGGCTTCATCGAAGCCCCCTACCGGGCCGTGGACAAGGCCACCGGCCACGTGTCCGATGAGATCACCTATATGACCGCCGACGAGGAGGACAACTACACCGTCGGCCAGGCCGTTGAGCCTGTGGATGAAAACGGCTGCCTGGTCAATGCCCGTATCACCTGCCGCCACCGGGACGAGATCGTGGAAGTGGACCGGGAGGTCGTGGACTATATCGACGTCTCTCCCCGCATGATGGTCTCCATCGCCACCGCCATGATCCCCTTCCTGCCCAACGATGACGCCAACCGTGCCCTGATGGGCGCCAACATGCAGCGTCAGGCCGTGCCTCTGCTGCGTCCCCACGCGCCCATCGTCGGCACCGGCATGGAGCACAAGATCTGCATCGACTCCGAGATCGTGGTCCTGGCCGAGGGCGACGGTGTGGTCACCTCCGTGGATGCCCGTCATGTCACCGTCAAGTATGATAACGGCGAGACCAAGGACTATAAGCTGACCAAGTACCTGCGCTCCAACCACACCACCTGCATCAACCAGCGCCCCATCGTGGATGTGGGCGAGCGGGTCCACGGCGGCGACGATCCCACCGTCTTGGCGGACGGCCCCGCCACCGATCAGGGCGAGATCGCCCTGGGCCAGAACATCCTGGTGGGCTTCATGACCTGGGAAGGCTACAACTACGAGGACGCCGTTCTGCTGAACGAGCGCCTGGTGCGGGAGGACCTGTACACCTCTATCCACATTGAGGAGTATGAGATCGACGCCCGCGACACCAAGCTGGGACCCGAGGAGATCACCCGGGACATCCCCAACGTGGGCGAGGACGCCCTGAAGGACCTGGACGAGAACGGCATCATCCGCGTGGGCGCCGAGGTCAAGTCCGGCGACATCCTGGTGGGCAAGGTCACGCCCAAGGGCGAGACCGACCTGACCGCCGAGGAGCGCCTGCTGCGTGCCATCTTTGGTGAGAAGGCCCGGGAGGTCCGTGACACCTCGTTGAAGGTTCCCCACGGCGAGGCCGGCATCGTGCTGGACACCAAGGTGTTCACCCGCGAGAACGGCGATGAGCTGGGCCCCGGCGTGAACATGGTGGTCCGCGTGTATATTGCCCAGCGCCGCAAGATCCAGGTGGGCGACAAGATGGCAGGCCGCCACGGCAACAAGGGCGTTGTCTCCCGGGTGCTGCCCCAGGAGGATATGCCCTTCCTGCCCGACGGTACGCCTCTGGACATCGTGCTGAACCCCCTGGGCGTTCCTTCCCGTATGAACATCGGCCAGGTGCTGGAGGTCCATCTGGGCTATGCCGCCCAGAAGCTGGGCTACAAGGTGGCCACTCCCATTTTCGACGGCGCCACTTACAGCGACATTCAGGACTTGCTGAAGGAAGCCGGCCTGGACCCCGAGGGCAAGAGCGTCCTGTACGACGGCCGTACCGGCGAGCCCTTCGATAACAAGGTCACTGTTGGCTACGTCTACTTCCTCAAGCTGCACCACCTGGTCGATGATAAGATCCATGCCCGTTCCACCGGCCCCTACTCCCTGGTCACCCAGCAGCCTCTGGGCGGCAAGGCCCAGTTCGGCGGCCAGCGCTTCGGCGAGATGGAAGTGTGGGCCCTGGAGGCTTATGGCGCGGCATACACCCTGCAGGAGATCCTGACGGTCAAGTCCGACGACGTGACGGGCCGTGTCCGCACCTACGAGGCCATCGTCAAGGGCCACAACGTGCCGCAGCCCGGCGTGCCCGAGTCCTTCAAGGTCCTGGTGAAGGAGCTGCAGTCCCTGTGCCTGGACATTCAGGTGCTGGACGCCGACGGCAACACCATCGAGCTGAAGGAAGACGAGGATGCCATGGATACCTTCAACCTGGCCCGCATGGACGCCGATGACGACCGTCACCGCGCCTTTGCCGAGGATGCCGAGTTCCAGGATTCCGGCTTTGATATCGAGGACGCCCCGGAGGATGCCGGCGCTGACATGGACGCCGACTTCGACGACGAATGATCCAGAAGCCATTCGTCACACTGAACATTCTGGATCATTGAAGGAGGATATCGCAATATGATGGATAACAATACCGGCAACAACATTGCCTTTGACGCGATCAAAATCGGCATGGCTTCCCCGGAGCAGATCCGCGCCTGGTCCTACGGCGAGGTCAAAAAGCCCGAGACCATCAACTACCGCACACTGAAGCCCGAGCGGGACGGCCTGTTCTGCGAGCGCATCTTTGGACCCACCAAGGACTGGGAGTGCCACTGTGGCAAGTATAAGAAGATCCGCTACAAGGGCAAGATCTGCGACCGCTGCGGCGTGGAGGTCACCCGTGCCAAGGTCCGCCGCGAGCGCATGGGCCACATCGAGCTGGCCACCCCTGTTTCCCACATCTGGTATTTCAAGGGCATTCCCTCCCGGATGGGCCTGCTGCTGGACATCAGCCCCCGCATCTTGGAGAAGGTGCTGTACTTTGCAAACTATATCGTCACCGACGCCGGTGAGACCCCCCTGGTGAAAAACCAGATCCTCTCCGAGAAGGAGTACCGGGACTACCGGGAGAAGTACGAGGATGACTTCCAGGCCAGCATGGGCGCCGAGGCCGTGAAAAAGCTGCTGGCCACCGTGGGCCTGAGCCCTGAGGACAGCGCCCGCAAGATCCAGCTGATGGAGCAGAGGGATGAGCTGGTGGCCAAGCGCTGCGCCGCTGAGGAGCGGGGCGGTGCTCTGTCTGACGCTGACCAGGAGAAGCTGGACGCCGTGGAGGCGGAACTGGAGACCTTCCATGGCCTGGACATCCTGTCCGCCCAGCTTCACGCCGAGCTGAAGGAGGCCTCCGGCCAGAAGAAGGCCCGTATCGTCAAGCGCCTGGAGGTGGTGGATGCCTTCCGCATCTCCGGCAACAAGCCCGAGTGGATGGTCATTGATGTGCTGCCCGTCATCCCCCCCGAGCTGCGCCCCATGGTACAGCTGGACGGCGGCCGCTTTGCTACTTCTGATCTGAACGACCTGTACCGCCGGGTCATCAACCGCAACAACCGCCTCAAGCGCCTCATTCAGCTGAACGCTCCCGACATCATTGTCCGCAATGAGAAGCGGATGCTCCAGGAGGCCGTGGACGCTTTGATCGACAACGGCCGCCGCGGCCGTGCCGTCACCGGCGCCAACAACCGGGCGCTGAAGTCCTTGTCCGACCTGCTGAAGGGCAAGCAGGGCCGTTTCCGCCAGAACCTGCTGGGCAAGCGCGTGGACTACTCCGGCCGAAGCGTTATCGTCGTTGGCCCCGAGCTGAAGATCTACCAGTGCGGCGTGCCTAAGGAGATGGCTGTGGAGCTGTTCCGTCCCTTCATCATGAAGAAGTTGGTGGAGGACGGCACCGCCAACAACATCAAGTCCGCCAAGAAGATGGTGGACAAGGGCGTCACCGAGGTGTGGGATGCCCTGGATGTCATCATCAAGGACCACCCCGTCATGCTCAACCGTGCTCCGACCCTGCACCGCCTGGGCATCCAGGCCTTCGAGCCCGTGCTGGTGGACGGCCGCGCCCTGAAGCTGCACCCCCTGAACTGCACCGCCTTCAACGCCGACTTTGACGGCGACCAGATGGCTATTCACGTGCCCCTGTCCGCCGAGGCCCAGGCCGAGGCCCGGATCCTCATGCTCTCCGCCAACAACCTGCTGCGTCCCCAGGACGGCGGTCCCGTCACCGTTCCCACGCAGGATATGGTGCTGGGCTCTTACTACCTGACCATGGACCGCATGGGCAAGGCGGAAAAGGGCGCCGAGACCATTTGGTGCGAGGACGCCGGTGATACCGGTTTGACGGCCCAGTCCATTGTAGACGCCGAGGAGTTCCTGGCGGCCAACGAGCAGGCCAAGGCGGAGGGCAAACGCCCCGCCACCTACAAGCCGCTCCATTTCTATGCCAGCGAGGACGAGGCTCTTATGGCCTATAACGAGGGCGTCATCGGCCCCCACTGCCCCATCGGCGTCCGGGTCACCAAGACCATCGACGGCGTGGAGCAGTCCAAGGTGGTGGAGGTCACCCCCGGCCGCATCATCTTCAACCACAACCTGCCCCAGGATCTGGGCTTTGTGGACCGCAGCGACCCGGAGAAGGTCTTCGACTATGAGATTACCTTCACCTGCGGTAAGAAGCAGCTGGGCCAGATCGTGGACCGCACCATCAAGAAGCACGGCTTCACCATGGCCGCCGAGGTGCTGGACGCCATCAAGGCCACCGGCTACAAGTATTCCACCCGCGCTGCCATCACCGTCTCCATCGCGGATATGACCATTCCCCCCAAGAAGTACGAAATGGTCGCCGCTTCCGAGCAGGCGGTGCTGGATATCGAAAACCAGTACAAGATGGGCTTCATGACCGACCACGAGCGCTACAAGCAGGTGGTGCAGGTCTGGGAGAAGACCACCAACGATGTTTCCGACGCCCTGCAGAAGAACCTGGACCGTTACAACCCCATCTTCATGATGGCGGACTCCGGCGCCCGTGGCTCCATGAAGCAGATCCGTCAGCTGGCTGGTATGCGCGGCCTGATCGCCAATACCGCCGGTAAGACCATCGAGATCCCCATCAAGGCAAACTACCGCGAAGGCCTGACCGCCCTGGAGTACTTCATCTCCAGCCGCGGCGCCCGTAAGGGCCTGGCCGATACCGCTCTGCGTACCGCCGACTCCGGTTACCTGACCCGCCGCATGGTGGATGTTTCCCAGGAGGTCATCATCCGGGAGGAGGATTGCCATGTGACCCACGGCATCAAGGTTTCCGAGATCAGTGAGAACGGCCAGGTCATTGAGAAGTTCTCCGACCGTATCCGCGGCCGCTTCCTGGTGGGCAACGTGGTGGACGCCGAGACCGGCGAGGTGCTGCTGACCTCCGACCGCATGATGCAGGAGAGTGACGCCAAGATCCTGGAGTCCCGCCACTGGGTCCAGGAGAACTTCCGGGAGGGCGACCGCTGCGAGTTCGACCCCGCCAGCGATGAGCATCCCACCGTCATGATCCGCACCGTTCTGACCTGCAAGGCCCACAGCGGCGTGTGTGCCAAGTGCTACGGCATGAACCTGGCCACCTCCAAGCCCGTTGGCCCCGGCGAGGCTGTCGGCATCATCGCCGCCCAGTCCATCGGCGAGCCCGGCACCCAGCTGACCATGCGTACGTTCCACACCGGCGGCCTGGCCGGCGGTGACATCACCCAGGGCCTTCCCCGTGTTGAGGAACTGTTCGAGGCCCGTAAGCCCAAGCGGATGGCCACTCTGTCCGAGATCGGCGGCAAGGTCCGTTTCGAGGAGGCCACCAAGGGCAGCCTCCTGAACATCATCATCACCGCCGACGACGGTGAGACCCGCACCTACGCGGTGCCTCACACCGGATTGCAGGTGAAGGACGGCGACACCATCGAGGCCGGCACCCAGCTGACCTATGGTGCTCTGAATCCCCACGATGTTCTGCGTATCCGCGGCGCTGATGCCGTGTACAACTACCTCATCCAAGAAGTCCTGCGCGTGTACCGCCAGCAGGGCGTTGACATCAACGATAAGCACATCGAGGTCATCGTCCGCCAGATGATGCGCAAGGTCCGTCTGGAGGATGCCGGCGACACCAAGCTGCTGGACGGCTCTATGGTGGACGTTCTGGAGCTGGATGACGCCAACGAGGAGATCGACCGCCGCAACGCCGCCGGCGAGCGGCAGGAGAACGGCGAGCCTCTGCGTAAGGCCGTGGGCACCCAGCTGCTGATGGGCATTACCAAGGCGTCTCTCGCCACGGATTCCTTCCTGTCCGCCGCCTCCTTCCAGGAGACCACCAAGGTCCTGACCGAGGCTGCCATCAAGGGCAAAGCCGACCGGCTGGTGGGCCTGAAGGAGAATGTCATCATCGGCAAGCTCATCCCCGCCGGTACCGGCATCCAGGCTTACCACACCTTCGCGGAGGAGCTGGTGCCCGATCGGAACACCGCCGCCGAGGAGATCCCCGTGCTGGAGGACTGAGCTCTCCCGAACGCATAAAAAAGAGGACCGCAGATGCGGTCCTCTTTTTTCGTTAAGGCTTGGGGATGCGGAAGGATTGCTCCCCGTGGCTTTCGTCGGTAACGGTGCCGGCGGGGAAGAGAATGACGATGTTGCCGTCCGCGTCGATTTGAAAAGCCGTGGTTTCGTCAATGGCGGTGTAGTCCGTCAGGGGAGCGTTATCTGTGATGGGAAAGTAGGCCACATCGGGGGTCCTTGTCCATGCGGTTTTCCATCTGCATGGTGATGGTATCGATGATGTAGGTCTGGTAACTGGCACCGTAAAGGTCTTCCAGTGTGGCGGCTTCCTCAGGGGGAGCGGCTTCTTCCTTGGGAGCGGCACCGCAGGCGGATAGAGCTAGCAGCAGGGTCAGCAGGGCGGCCAGAGGGGCGAGGCGGTTCATGAAAATTCCTCCTTTATTTTATGTTCTATCCTATGGACGCGGGAGGGCGAAAAAAAGTTTTCACCGAATAGATGTATCAAAAGATGAAAAAAAGTCGGATAAAAATCGCGAAATTTGTGAAAGAGAAAAAATAAAAATCCATTTTTCGGAAGTACTTGACGATTAGACCCCGACATGTTATAATTCCAACTTGCGCGGACATATTCTGCGAATTTTGCCATGCATTTCAGGAGGAATCCCCGTGATCACGGAACTTGCTTCTCAAGAGAAGGTCATCGGCGTGAAGCAGTCCCGCAAGGCGATCCGGGAGGGCCGGGTCCGCCAGGTGTATCTCGCCTGCGACGCCGATCCCGCCATCACCGATCCGGTTGCCGATGGCTGCGCCAGCGCCGGTATCCCGGTAGAAACGGAATACACCATGGCCCAGTTGGGCAAGGCCTGCCGCATTACGGTGGGGGCTTCCGTGGTGGCTGTTCTGGCGGAATGAAAAAATGGTTTTTTCGGAATAGCTTTCGGGCTTTCCGTAAAAAATAAAGGCTGTCGCCTGAGGCGGCTGCCAAAAATATGAAAGAAAGGAGAACATCAATGCCTACTTTTAACCAGCTGGTCCGTAAAGGAAGAGAACAGGTTACCTTCAAGTCCACTTCTCCCGCTCTGCAGTTCGGTCTGAACACCCTGAAGACCAAGACCACCGATCTGCCTTCTCCCCAGAAGAGAGGCGTCTGCACCGCCGTGAGAACCGCGACTCCCAAGAAGCCCAACTCCGCTCTGCGTAAGATCGCCCGTGTGCGTCTGACCAACGGCTATGAGGTCACCGCCTACATTCCCGGCGTGGGTCACTCCCTGCAGGAGCACTCCGTCGTCATGATCCGCGGCGGCCGTGTCAAGGACCTCCCCGGCGTCCGTTACCACATTATCCGTGGCACTCTGGATACCCAGGGCGTCAATGGCCGTATGCAGTCTCGTTCCAAGTACGGTGCCAAGCGGCCCAAGCAGAAGTAAGTTCTGCCGCATTCTGAAAGCTTTGCCGAATAGGTTTATATATATGATGGTACAGACCTCTTTGGCAGGCATTCTACGGAAGGCTGAAATATCGCCTTTTGAGTACCTATGAGATCATAGAATAATTATGAAGGAGGGAAGCATAGTGCCCAGAAGAGGTAATGTTCCCAAGAGAGAGGTTCTGCCCGATCCCGTATACGGCTCTGTGCTGGTGACCAAGCTGGTCAACAGCGTCATGCTGGACGGTAAGAAGGGCGTGGCCCAGAAGGTGGTCTACGCGGCCTTTGACCAGATCAAGGAGAAGACCGAGAAGGATCCCACCGAAGTATTCACCCAGGCTATGGAAAACATCATGCCCAGCCTGGAAGTCAAGGCTCGTCGTGTCGGCGGTGCCAACTATCAGGTCCCCATGGAGGTTCGTCCCGCCCGCCGTCAGACCCTGGGTCTGCGCTGGCTGACTGCCTATGCCCGCGCCCGCAGCGAGCGCACCATGGCTGAGCGCCTGGCCGGCGAGATCATGGACGCCGCCAACAACACCGGCGCTGCTGTCAAGAAGCGCGAGGAAGTCCACAAGGCTGCCGAGGCCAACAAGGCTTTCGCACACTTCCGCTGGTAAGTTAGGAGAAACAGTATGCCGAGAAAAACACCTCTTGAAAATACCAGAAATATCGGCATTATGGCTCACATCGATGCTGGTAAGACGACGACTACCGAGCGTATTCTGTACTACACCGGCGTGAACTATAAGATCGGTGAGACCCATGATGGTACGGCTACCATGGACTGGATGGCCCAGGAGCAGGAGCGTGGCATCACGATCACTTCTGCCGCTACTACTTGCTACTGGGAAGGCTCCGCAAAGTTCTTCCCTGAGGGCAAGGGCCGCAAGTTCCCCAGGACCCGTATCAACATCATTGATACTCCGGGCCATGTGGACTTTACCGTTGAGGTCCAGCGTTCCCTGCGCGTGCTGGACGGCAGCGTGACCGTTTTGTGCGCCAAGGGCGGCGTGGAGCCTCAGTCTGAGACTGTGTGGCGCCAGGCTGATAACTACAAGGTCCCTCGCATGATTTATGTCAACAAGATGGACATCATGGGCGCGGATTTCTTCAACGTTCTGCGGATGATCGACGACCGTCTGAAGTGCAACGCAGTGCCTATCCAGTTGCCCATCGGTGCTGAAGATACCTTCCGCGGCATCGTTGACCTGATCGAAATGGATGCTGACATCTATTATGACGATTTGGGCAACGATATGCGTGTTGAGCCTATCCCCGAGGATATGGTGGATCTGGCCAACGAGTACCACGAGAAGCTGATGGACGCTGTCTCCATGTTCGATGACGAGATCATGGAGATGTATCTGGGCGGCGAGGAAGTGCCCCAGGAGAAGATCCGGGCCGCTATCCGCAAGGCCACCATTGCCAACGAAATGGTCCCCGTTGTCTGCGGCACCTCTTACAAGAACAAAGGCGTGCAGAAGATGCTGGATGCCATCGTTGACTATATGCCCTCTCCCGTGGATATCCCCCCCATTAAGGGTGTGAATCCCAAGACCGATGAAGAGGAAGAGCGTCCTTCTGACGATAACGCTCCTTTCTCTGCTCTGGCGTTCAAGATCATGACCGACCCCTATGTGGGCCGTCTGAGCTTCTTCCGCGTGTACTCCGGTCACCTGACCACTGGTTCCACCGTGCTCAACAGCGTGAAGAACCAGAAGGAGCGCATGGGCCGCATCCTGCAGATGCACGCCAACCACCGGGAGGATATCGAAGAGGTCTACGCCGGTGATATCGAAGCCGCTGTCGGCCTGAAGAACACCACCACCGGTGATACCCTGTGCGATGAGAAGCACCCCATCATCCTGGAGTCCATGGAGTTCCCTGAGCCCGTTATCCGCGTGGCCATCGAGCCTAAGACCAAGGCCGGTCAGGAAAAGATGACCATGGGCCTGATCAAGCTGGCCGAGGAGGACCCCACCTTCAAGACCTACACCGACGAGGAGACTGGCCAGACCATCATCGCCGGTATGGGCGAGTTGCATCTGGAGGTCATCGTTGACCGTCTGCTGCGTGAGTTCAAGGTGGAGGCCAATGTCGGCGCTCCCCAGGTTGCCTACAAGGAGACCATTAAGAAGGCTGTGGATCAGGAGACCAAATACAAGCGCCAGAGCGGCGGTTCCGGCCAGTACGGCCATGTCAAAATCAAGGTGGAGCCCAACGAGTCCGGCAAGGGCTACGAGTTTATCAACGCCGTTGTGGGCGGCTCCATTCCCAAGGAGTTCATCCCCGCTGTCGACGCTGGTATCCGCGGCGCTCTGAACGCCGGTGTCGTGGCTGGCTTCCCCGTTGTGGATGTCAAGGTCACCCTGTATGACGGCTCCTATCATGAAGTCGACTCCTCTGAAATGGCATTTAAGATCGCCGGCTCCATGGCCTTCAAGGAGGCTATGCGCAAGGCGGATCCCGTGCTGCTGGAGCCCATCATGAAGGTTTCCGTCATCGTTCCCGATGACTACCTGGGCACCGTGATCGGCGACCTGACCGCTCGCCGCGGCCAGATCCTGGGCCAGGAGGCCCGTCCCGGTGCACAGCAGGTGGACGCTCTGGTGCCTCTGGCCAACATGTTTGGCTATGCCACCGACCTGCGTTCTTCCACCCAGGGCCGTGGCCAGTACACCATGGAGCCCCACAGCTATTGCGAGCTGCCCAAGAACCTGCGGGACAAGATCGTGGAGACCCGTACCAAGGCTCAGGGCTAATTCGGGTATTGATTTTCCACGCAATATACTGTAAAATAAGCAATGCTGAATGTTTTCGCGTTGCACAAAAGGTATTTTCTAAATTGTTAGGAGGATTTTCAAATGGCTAAGCAGAAATTTGAAAGAACCAAGCCCCATGTTAACATTGGCACCATTGGTCACGTCGACCACGGCAAGACCACTCTGACCGCCGCTATCACCAAGTGGCTGTCTCTGCAGGGCAAGGCTCAGTTCGAGGCTTATGACAGCATCGACAAGGCTCCCGAGGAGAAGGAGCGCGGCATCACCATCAACACCGCTCACGTCGAGTATGAGACCGAGACTCGTCACTATGCCCACGTTGACTGCCCGGGCCACGCTGACTATATCAAGAACATGATCACCGGTGCTGCCCAGATGGACGGCGCTATCCTGGTCATCGCTGCTACCGACGGCCCCATGGCTCAGACCCGTGAGCACATCCTGCTGGCCCGTCAGGTGGGCGTGCCCGCCATCGTTGTGTTCCTGAACAAGTGCGATCAGGTTGACGATGAGGAGCTGCTGGAGCTGGTGGAGATGGAAGTCCGCGAGCTGCTGAGCACCTACGAGTTCCCCGGCGATGACATCCCCGTGATCAAGGGCTCCGCTCTGAACGCTCTGATCTCTGAGTCCACCGATCCCAACGCTCCCGAGTATGCCTGCATCAAGGAGCTGATGGACGCTGTTGACACCTATATCCCCACTCCTCCCCGCGATGACTCTCTGCCTTTCCTGATGCCCGTCGAGGACGTCTTCACCATCTCCGGCCGTGGTACCGTTGCTACCGGCCGTGTGGAGCGTGGTATGCTGAAGCTCAGCGAGGAAGTCGAGATCGTTGGTCTGACCGAGGAGAAGAAGAAGACCGTCGTTACCGGCATCGAGATGTTCCACAAGCTGCTGGACTTCGCTGAGGCCGGCGACAACATCGGTGCTCTGCTGCGTGGTGTTGACCGTCAGGGCATCGAGCGTGGTCAGGTTCTGGCCAAGCCCGGCTCCATTCATCCCCACACCAAGTTCAAGGGCCAGGTTTACGTTCTGTCCAAGGACGAGGGCGGCCGTCACACCCCCTTCTTCAACAACTATCGTCCCCAGTTCTATTTCCGCACCACCGACGTCACCGGCGTCATCACTCTGCCCGAGGGCGTTGAGATGTGCATGCCCGGCGATAACGTCGAGATGAGCGTTGAGCTGATCACCCCCATCGCCATCGAGAAGGGCCTGCGTTTCGCTATCCGCGAGGGCGGCCGTACCGTTGGTTCCGGCGCTGTCACCGAGGTCGGCGAATAATCTGATCCGCTGAAAAGCTATGAAAAGGACTGCCGCGCAGCGGCAGTCCTTTTTTCTTTTACGCCCATATGCAACATGAACTGCAAAATGTGCTGTGGATAAGCTGTTCACAGGCAAGAAACTATGCTATTCTGTATGTAAGACTCACTGTATTGTTGACGGTTGTATTACGAGGACTGCTTCGGCAGCTCGAATGGAGGCATTTCCAGCCCTTCTCCTAAACATGTGCTATGACGTTATATTACTCAAAGCCCCTGCCGGCAAGCAGAATGGCCAGCTTGTCAAGCTTTGCTCGATTAATCATATTGGCGAGGACTCTGCACGTATCATGCCCATGCCGTTTCTGTACAACGGCATCAACACAAGCGTGGTTTAGGAGATCGTAAACCGCATTTGGGTGCAAGAGGTTATCCTGCCGTGGGCATCAGCCGGAAAGATCCCATCCGGAGACCAAATCACAGGCAGTAAGAATCACATACGGAATGGAATCAAGACGATGCAGTATTTATTTAATAAGGCCATCAGCGCTATACCGCCGTCCGCGTCTATGGCGATTAATGAACGGGCAAAGGCCATGCGGGCTGCCGGAAAGCATGTCATCGCGCTGGCCGCTGGAGAACCTGACTTTGATACGCCGGACCGTGCACGAAAAGGCGGCATCCGTGCCATCTCCGAGGGGCGCACCCACTATACGGAATCTCGGGGCATCCGTCCGCTGCGGGAGGGCATCGCCCGGATGCTGCGGGAGGACCGGGGCATTGCCTGCACCGCGGATCATATCCTGATGGCGCCCGGCGGCAAATGCGCCATCTACGAGACCGTCCGCACGCTCATCGACCCCGGTGAGGGGCAGGAGATCATGATCCTGAACCCCGGTTGGGTCTCCTACGCACCCATTGTGTCGGCGGCGGGCGGTGTGCCTGTGGGCGTGGAGCTGAACTTTGAAGAGAAGTATCGTATCACCTGGGAAGCCCTGGAAAAGGCGGTCTCTCCCCGTACCCGGCTGCTGATCATCAACTACCCCAACAACCCCACCGGCTGTGTCCTCTCTCAGGAGGAGGCCGAATGCGTGGTGGACTTTGCCTTGGATCACGGCCTGCTCGTCCTGTCCGACGAGGTGTACAGTACCATCGTCTATGACGGGGCCGAGAACATCAGCCCAGCGTCCATTGTCCGCGGGGCAGATCACGTGATCACCGTCAATGGCTTTTCCAAGTCCGCGGCCATGACAGGCTGGCGTCTGGGCTATATCTGTGCGCCCCGGGAGATCGTGGACATGATTCAGATCCTGAACCAGCATACCATGAGCTGCCTCAGCGACTTCGCGATGGAGGCCGCACTGAAGACTCTGCAGTGCAAAGCTGGCGATGGAGCCAAGGGTGGAGACCGCGAAATCGGCGTTGCCGCCCATGACGGCGATGGCGCACTCATTCTCACCGTCGAAGGGGACCATATTGGCCTCCGTTCCGCTGATGCTGCGGATGATGGTGGCGGCAGTCTCCGGCAGACCGCCAGCACCGGTAGTGGCGGCGATGACCTTGCCGGGGTTAGCCAGCATGTCGTTGATCAGCTCCTCCAAGGTCTGATACTTGGAGTCCTTGGCAACAAAGATGCCGCCGTAGCTGTTGCTCAGCAGGCAGATGGGATAGAAGTCATCATAATCCAGCTCACTGGTGCCCGTGACCTTGGCAATCTGGGGGGTTTCCGCTCCGAACAGCAGCTCGTAGCCGTCTGCCGCCTGGGCGTTGACATAGGCGGTGGAAACGCCGCCGCCGGAGCCGGCGCAGTTAGTGAATACGATGGACTGGCCCAATTCTTCCTGTGCCACCAGACCGGCCGCACGGGAGATCGTGTCGCAAATGCCGCCGGCACTCCACATAATGGAGCCCTGAATGTTCTTGGTGGGATAAGCGGCAGCTTCACTCGGCTGCGCCGAGGAGGCACCGGAACTGGAGAGAGCGGCACTGGAAGAAGCGCTGGAACCGCAGGCTGCCAGCGAACATACCATCATAGCGGCCAGAAGGATTGCGATGATCTTTTTCATGGGAGTCTCTCCTTTTTCTTTAGAAACCTCAAAAGCTTTGATAATTTAATACTTAAAAGCGCTGAAGTTTTTTGGTATACTACTGCAAGAATGGAAAATAGTCAAGACAATTTTGCTTTTCTGAAGCATCGTGCGGAAACCAACACAGCCATCAGGCAAACATTTGGGCCTGTGATATACGTATTTTTAAACGTATTTTTAAATTAATGTTAGCGCCGACAGGAAAACCACTGGGAGCGCAACTGAAATCACAGACAGTGCTCAGATTGAACACGAAACAACTTACATTTCTAAGGCAACACCGCACAAATGGCTTTGTAAATGCAGGCCATTATACGGATGAAGCCGTATTTTGAAATTTGTCTGTGTATGATTGTTGCCGTGTGCGTGAGGCGGCACTTCATCAGACTGCCAGGCAAGGCCTGTCGGCCAGAAACAGATTTGCCAGTGCAAACGGCATATTCAATTTTGCCGTCTGTTTCCGCAGACCTCGGTATCGTGTTTTTCGGTAGCCAAGTTGGCCCTTCACTACGCCGAATACATGCTCTACCTTTGCCCTGACAGATGGCTTTTCGTGTTCGCGCCGCTTGATCTGAGCTTCGGAACGGGCAGACTTGTTCTTGCTCTGGGACGGCCTGCGGTTGGTTTTATATTTGATCTTTTTTCCCTTGGTATTTCTGGTGATGGCGTCATCCTGCTTCTCAGCGCCAAGATATCCGCTGTCTCCATAAACGGTATTTTCCTCACCAGTTAATAGTTTCGGAACTATT
This sequence comes from uncultured Dysosmobacter sp., assembly GCA_934590165.1. GTDB lineage: Bacteria > Bacillota > Clostridia > Oscillospirales > Oscillospiraceae > Oscillibacter. The sequence continues at coordinate 15,676 of CAKTOO010000014.1, forward strand.
GTGACATCATGTGTGTTGGCACCGGTCGCTTCAACGCTGTGAACCAGGCCGCTGTCCTGATCTACGCCGATATGAGCCTTATATCCGAAATGCCATGTATTGCCTTTCTTTACCTGATGCGCATCAGGATCCCGTTCTTTCTTTTTGTTTTTGGTAGAGGATGGGGCTTCTATGATCGTTGAGTCCACGATCGTGCCTTTCCTGAGCATAAGGCCCTTTTCCGTAAGGCGTTGGACCACCTGAGCAAACAGTTTCTGCTGAATGCCGTTCTCCTCAAGAATATGCCGAAACCGTCCCAGTGTAAGCAGGGATGTTAAAACCTGTGAATACCATTCTCCGACATGTGTTGTCTGAAAAATGATGGCAATATTTTCGTCGCCCTGTACAAAAAAAGGACGGCAGGACACTCCTACCGTCCTTTTGTACTTACCGGTTTTTGAGTGCCTGTTCCATCTGAGTCAGAGCCTTTTCAATGGTGGTGCGGGGGCAGGCGGCGTTGAGACGCAGGAAGCCGCTGCCGCCAAAGCCGAAGTCGGTGCCCTCACCGAAGGCCACACCGGCTTTCTCCACGCAGAATTTCTTCAGCGCTGCGTCATCCATGCCCAGTCCCCGGGCGTCGATCCAGCACAGATACGTGGCCTCGGGGGTGTTGGGCTTCAGTTCCGGCAGATGCTCCGCGCAGAACTCGCGGATAAACCGCATGTTGTCACTCAGGTATACCAGCAGCTGGTCCAGCCACTCCTCGCCGTGGGCGTAGGCCTCCATGGTGGCAACCAGGGAGAAGCAGTTGTTGCGGGCGATGTCCATCCGCTTCAGCTCCGCCACATAGGCCTCCTGCTTTTCCACGGTGTTGAACACGATGGTGGAGGACTGGAGGCCCGCCAGGTTGAAGGTCTTGCTGGGGGCGATGCAGGTGGTGGTGATGGCGGCGATCTCCGGAGAGACAGAGGCCATGCAGGTGTGCTTGTGGCCGTCCAGCATCAGGTCGGAGTGGATCTCGTCGGAGATGATCTCCACACCATGGCGGACGCAGATGTCGCCCACGGTCTTCAGCTCCTCAGGGGTCCAGACACGGCCCACGGGGTTGTGAGGGTTGCAGAGAATGAAGTATTTGACGTCCTTGGCCTTTTCCTCGAAATCGGTGTAGTCCATGGCGTAGTAGCCGTTCTCATCCTGCTTCAGGGGGCTGACCACCAGCTCCCGGCCGGTGTTGTTCACCACGTCGGCAAAGGGATGGTACACAGGCTGCTGGATAAGGACCTTGTCGCCGGGCCGGGTGAACATGGTCAAAATCATCCGCATGCCGGGCACCACGCCGGGGGCGAAGGCCATCTTCTCAGTCTCCGGCCGCCAGCCGTTGCGCTTCTCCTGCCAGGCGGCAATGGCCTCAAAATACTTGGGGGTCCGCCAGGTGTAGCCGAAGATGCCCTGGTCGGCGCGCTGCTTGATGGCCTCCACGATGCAGGGAGCGGTGCGGAAATCCATATCCGCGATCCACAAAGGGATCACGTCATTGGTGCCGTAGTGCAGGACGGATTCTTCAAACTTGGCGGCATAGTTTTGGGAGCGGTCCACGATCTCATCAAAATTGTAAGTCATATATTGGTTCCTCCTGGTCAAAAAGTTTGCCTAATGGATATAAAAATTTACAGCAAGTTTTGTGCCAATAAAAACTTGGCCAGAGATTTTTGTTAGGGCGAACAGGGCTGCCACAGTTTTCAATCACTGGCAGAAGGTTTTAAAAAGCCATGATGCAGTTTTGATACAACAAGAATACCGTAGAATATTGCAGATGTCAAAAAATCCGCCCCGAATTTCTCGGGGCGGATTTTTCACCTTACGGATCGCTTAGCAGAAAGTCCGGCACTTTTACAATTTTAATGCCGTCTGGCAAGGATCAGTTTCTTGCTTTTGGTGAATTCAAAGCGGTTATCTTCGAGAATAAAGAAGTAGATTGTGCGTAGTAGGAGCTATATGAACGGAGGGGGTACGTGTGGCTCTGGGAGAGGCTCGAGGGAAAATTCCTCTTGGTTACACGACTGAGAAATGAGGCTATCTCCCTTCTACACGATTCCTATGAGAGTCTATTCGCCATTGAATTTGTCAGTTACTTTTGTTTGGAGAGAAACAATGCTTTCGTGCACTTTTACGTACAGCCTTATGGCATCTCCAAGGGTGCATTGACGATATGAATAAATATTCATAAAAAACAGCAAATACGCGGAAAATTTTTATAAATCGCATTGACCTGCCGGGGAGCAGTGCTTATAATATTCCATGCAAATATACCCCGGATATATCCCGCCGGATTTCCGACCGGGATTACCCGATAAAACCCGAAAATGAAAGAGGATGCGGAATGGAAAAAATACAGTGGCCAGAAGGTAAAAAAAAGCGCCGCAATGTTTACCTTTGATCTGGACGGAGATGTTATCTGGAGGAATATGTCCTCCGATGAACCTAATACGGAGAAGTTGATTCGTGCCCGATCCATCGGACAGTACGGCCCAAATCGCTGCGTGGACATGATCCTGGACCTGCTGGACCAGTATGGCGTGAAGGCGACCTTTTTCGTACCGGGCTTTGTGGCGGAGTGCAATCCCGATGTAGTGCGCCGCATCGCTGGTGCGGGCCATGAGATCGGCAATCACGGCTACACCCACGAACGCTTTGTGGAAAAGACGGTAGAGGAGCAGCGCGAGATCCTGGAAAAGACCTAGAAAATTATCAAGGACCTCACCGGCAAGGCCCCTGTGGGCTACCGCACCCCCTCCGGCGACTGGCATGAACGCACCCCATATATCCTCTCCGAGATGGGTTTCTCCTACTCCAGTTCCTTGCGGGGCGATGACAAGCCCTACTACACGATGCTGGATGGCAAGGAATCCGACCTGGTGGAGATTCCCTCCAAGTGGGAGATGGACGACTATGTGGCGCAGGCATACAGCGTCTATCCTCCGGAGCCGGCCGGACTGGACCGCATTAGCTGCTACCGAAATGTTCAGGACAACGATATCCGGGAGTTCCGGCGCTATTATGACCTGGGCCTGTGCATCGTGTATTTGATGCATCCGCAGATCTCCGGGGCACCGGGGCGGAACCTGGTGCTGGAAGAGGTCGGGATCAAGGCAACCTTCTTCGTCCCCGGCCGGACGGCGGAGACCTATCCCGACGCAATCAGGGAGGTGGCGGACCGTGGCCACGAGATTGCCTGCCACGGCTATGAATATGAGAACTTTGGCCTGCTGAGCTATGAGGAGCAGAAGGAGCGCATTGGTAAGGCGGTAGAGGCCATTGAAAAGGCCTGCGGAAAGGAGCCTGTGGGTTTCCGCGCCCCCATCGGTGACCTGATGCTCAAGACGCTGGACATCGCCCGGGAGTATGGGATGCTCTACTTCAGCGATCTTTTTGACGATGACAGGCCCTACTTTATGAAGGTTAATGACGCCGGAGACGAGATCTTGCAGATTCCCATGCAGTGGGCCAATTTCGACCTCCCTTACTTAGCCTTCAACTACCGGCCCGCTTTCCCCTTTGGTCAGGGCCGTGTGGCCAATTACAGCAACGTGCTTTCCAACTGGAAGGATGAGTTTACCGGCCACTATAACCATCACCTCTGCTATACGCTGCAGTTGGATACCCAGACCTCCGGCAGCCCCGGCAGAAATGCCCTGGTCAGAGAGTTTTTCCAGTACATGACCGCCCATGAGGGCGTATGGTTCGCAACAGGCAGTCAGCTTTACGACTTCTGCAAAAAAATAAAGAAAACGGAGATTGAGATATGGCAAGCAGTTTATGGGGCGGCAGATTTGAAAAAGAAATGGACAGCATGGTGAAGGCCTACAATGCCTCTATCTTTTTTGACCAGCGTATGTATAACGAGGACATTGACGGCAGCATCGCCCATGTGACCATGCTGGGGAAGCAGGGCATCGTCACAGAGGAGGAGACCAAGGCCATTATCGACGGCCTGGAGGGCATCCGCAAAGACATCGCCGACGGGAAAATCATTTTCAACGTGGATGACGAGGACATCCACATGGGCATCGAGAGCCGCCTGATCCAGCGCATCGGCGAGGTGGGGAAAAAGCTCCATACCGCCCGCAGCCGGAACGACCAGTGCCAGGTGGATGGCCGCCTGTATGTCCGCAAAGAGATCAGCGAGATCCTGGAGTGCCTGAAGTATCTGGAATCCGTGATCCTCAGCAAGGCGGAAAAGTACGCCGATGAGATCAGCATCGGCTTTACCCATTTGCAGCACGCACAGCCCCTGACCCTGGGCTTTATGTTCATGGCCTATTTCCAGATGTTCAAGCGGGATATCCTGCGTCTGCAGGACACGCTGGAGCGGATGAACTACTGCCCTCTGGGGGCCTGTGCCCTGGCCGGCACCACCCTGCCTATCGACCGCCACGAGACAGCCAAACTCCTGGGCTTCACCGCTCCCACGGAGAACGCTATGGACAGTGTCAGCGACCGGGATTACAGCCTGGAATTCCTCAGCGACGCGGCAATCTCCATGATGCACCTGTCCCGCTGGGCGGAGGAATTTGCCTGGTGGAACTCCTCTGAATTTTCCTACATCGTCATTGACGACGGCTTCTGCACCGGCAGCAGCATTATGCCCCAGAAGAAGAACCCCGATATGGCGGAGCTGATCCGCGGCAAGGTGGGCCGGGTGTACGGCGACCTGATGCAGCTCCTCACGGTGATGAAAGGAACTCCCATGGCCTATAACAAAGACTTCCAGGAGGATAAGGAGAGCCTCTTTGACGCCATCGACACCTGGAAGTCCACCATTGCCATCTTCGCCAAAATGCTGGAGAACACCGAGTTCCGTGTGGATCAGATCCGGGCGCAGATGGGAAAAGGCTTCCTGAACGCCACCGACATTGCCGAGCACTTTGCCAAGCAGGGGATTCCCTTCCGGGAGGCCCATTCCATTGTGGGCCGGATGGTCAAGACCTGCGAGCACGAGGGCTGCGACTTTGAGGACCTGACAGACGAGCAGCTTCAGGCCATTGACAGCCGCATCTCCAAAGCCATGCTGGGTGACATCAGTATCTCCGCCTGCGTCAACGCCCGTGCCTCCTACGGCGGCACCGCGCCGGATGAGGTCCGCCGCCAGATCGCCAAGGAGCGGTCCTGGATCGAGACGCTGTAAGGCGGGTGAACGAAAATGGACGATCTGGAAATCAAAAACGGCCCCGGCATCCGGTGGCCGGACGGCAAGCGCATTGCCCTTCTACCCACTTTTGACTTTGACGCTGAATGGCTCCGCTTTCCCGGGAACATCGCAGACCTCTGAGCTTCGCGGACCGCTCTCGGGGGGAATATGCCATTGAGGAGGGGCTGCCCCGCTGTCTCCGGGTCCTGGAAGCACACGGGCTGCACAGCACCTTCTTTGTTCCCGGCGCGGTGATGCGGGATCACCCGGACCAGGTCCGTGAGATCGCCGCCCACGGCCATGAGCTGGCTTATCACGGTTGGGAGCATGAGGACAGCCTGGACCTGACGGAAGCGGAGGAGACTGCGAACATGGAGCGGGCGGAGGCTCTATTTCAGGAGCTGACCGGCCAAAGGCCGGTGGGTGCCCGCGGCTGTTTTAACGTGTCCCACGATTTTACTCCAGACCTGCTGCGCAGACGCGGCTATCGCGATTCCTCCGTTATGAAGGACTGCGACTATGCCTATCTCTACCCCGGCCAGGGCGCGCCTCTGGTGGAGCTGCCCACCGATCAGAGTCTGGACGATTACACGTTCTTTTTCTTCACCTTCAACACCCCGGAGCACCGTGCCAATTATCCCATTGACTATGTATTCAGTTTCTGGAAGGACAACTTCGATGAGCTGGCCGATGAGGGGGATAAGATCATGGTACTGAAGCTCCATCCTCAGCTGATCGGACGGGCCAGCCGGGCTGTCCTCCTGGACCGCTTCCTGACCTATGCCGAAGAGCACGGCGCGTGGATTACCACCTGCCGGGATGTGGCTGACTACGTTCTGGCGAACGGAAAGGAGGCGCAAAGATGCTGAAAGTGAACTGGCCCGACGGCAAGCGCATCGCCATCATGGTAGCTTTCGACATTGACGCGGAGCTGATGTGGATGCTGCGCAATGACGAAAATGCCAAGCACCCCACCAACATTTCCCGCGGCCACTACTCCGTCCGGCAGGGCGTGCCCCGTATCCTGAAGCTGCTGCAAGAGGAAAACATCAAGGCAACCTTCTTTACCCCCGCCTGGGTGGCAGAGAGAGCCGGACCTGATTCGCGCCATCCATGAACAGGGCCATGAGATCGGCTACCACGGCTGGATGCACGAGACCAAGGAGACCTACGCCGAGGAAAAGGCTCTGATGGAAAAGGCGGACGCTATCTTCGAAAACCTTATTGGCGTCAAACCGGTAGGCCACCGCGCTCCGGAGGGCGATATTTACGATTACAGTTTGGGCCTCTGGGCGGAGCGGGGCTATATTTATTCCTCTAACTGGCGAAACAGCGACGGTCCCTTTATCCACCAGATCAACGGCAAGCCCATCCCACTGGTGGAGCTGCCCAAGGACTCTGTCTTTGACGATACCGCCTACGATATGTATACGGAGTGCGTTCCCACCCGTGCTTCCCTCAGGGCAGGCCGGGAGATGTGCCAGGTATGGAAGGACGAGTTCGATGCTCTGGCGGCGGAGGGCCGTATGATTAACTTTGTCATGCATCCGCAGTTCATGGGGCGTCCCGGCAACATCCGGCCCTTCCGGGAGCTGCTGCATTACATGCGGGACAACGGCGCATGGTTTGCCACCAACGAGCAGGTGGCCCGCTATGTTCTCAAGCAGGCGGGTATGATGAAATAAGCCCCCGGCCGGTGTGTGGCCGGATAAAAAAGAGAGAGAAAACAAAGCCGGGTGCGGCAGCATCCGGGGAAACGAGGTCAACATGAGCGTATTCAGTTAAATCATCGCGTTCGTTCCGGCAGTGCTGGTGATCGTTCTGGCACTGATCACGAAAAAAACGCACTTTTCCCTTTGCATCGGTATTTATGTGGGCACCGTCATCCTTTACAGCGGCAATCTGCTGACGGCTTTCCCCGTGGCTTTCAAGGATTACATTATCCCGCCCCTGACGTCTGAGGGCAACATCCGGACGCTTATCATCATTGTGGCCATTCAGGGCCTCGCCAAGATGCTGAAGGTCACCGGCGCCGGCCCCGCCATGGCGAACCTCATCAAGAGGGGTGTCAAGACCAAGCGGGGGTCCGAGGTGCTGACCACCGTGGCCGGCTTCGCCTTTATTTGCACCGAGCCCTGCTTTTTGCTGGGCGTGGTGATGCGGCCCATCACCGAGGCCTACAAAGTGGCTAAGGTCAAGCTGGCCTATATCTGCGACTCCCTGGGCTGCAACATGGCCGCTCTTTCCCCTGTCTGCAGCTACGGCCCCTACTATGTGGGTCTCATCGCTGCTGAGCTGACGGCTCTGGGTCTGGGTGAAGACGGCTGGGCCTACTACGGCGGCTGCTGGATTCGCAACTTCTACTCCCTGATCGCCATTGCCGCCGTTTACTTTGTCTGCATCACCGGCAAGGATATCGGTGCCCTGTGGGTAGCGGAAAAGCGGGCGAATGTCACCGGCCACTTGACGGCTCCTGGCGTTGTGCCTCTGGTAGTGGACAACGGCGAGGGCAATGCCGATGAGACCAAGCAGTGGCCTGTTCGGAACTTTGTCATCCCTATGCTCGTCATGCTGATCACCCTGTTCGGCTGCGTGTTCTGGCAGGGAGACGTGATGACCAATGGCGTCCTGGGTGCCTTCCGGAACTGCACTTTGACGCTGGCCATCCTCTGCGGCCTGGTGACTGCCGGCTTTGCCTGCATCGTGGTAGGCGTTTGCGAGAAGCTGTTCTCCGTCTCCGAGGGCTTCCAGAAGTGGCTGGACGGCTGCAACAACGCCATGGGCATTGTCATGATCCTGGTGCTGGCCTGGGGCCTTTCCAAGATCTCTTCCGATTTGGACCTGAAGGGCATTGTTGGCAATATCATTGCCAACACAGGTTTCCCGCCTGCTCTGATTCCTGCCATCATCTTCGTGGTGGGCGCGATCCTCTCCTTCGCCACCGGAAGTTCCTGGGGAACCGCAGCTCTGCTGATGCCGGTTTCTGTACCCATTTGCTATGAGTATGGCCTGGGCGTGGCCCTGGGTGCCGCCTCTGCCATTGCCGGCGGCCTCTTCGGTGACCACTGCTCTCCCATTTCCGATACTACCATCAAAGCGTCTATGGCTGCTGAGTATCATATCGCCCATGTTTCCAGCCAGTTGCCCTACGCCTTGACCTGCGGCACAGCTACCTTCCTGGCCTATCTGGTGGAGGGCCTGACCAACAGTCTGGCTCTGGCGCTGATCATCGGCGTGATCGTGGCAGTTGCCGCAATCCTGGTCCAAAACAAGATGACTGAGAAAAAGTACGCTAATTACGATTTCAGCGCGGAGCTGGAGAGTGAAGCGGCGCAGAAGTAAAAACTGACTATGAAATCAGGCAAAGCCCCGCGGCCCTGCGGAGGCTTTGCCTGATTTTTTTTGCCGGAATAAAAGAAGAGGAATAACTTATGAAAATCAAAGTCATTATGTCCGACAAGGCTATGACCCGCCCCGTCATGGATGACCGGGAGCGGATGCTGAAGGCCGCGCTGTCCTCCGATGCGGAGGCATCTGTGGACTGTATTAAAAGGGGCCCCGATGAGCTGGATTGCAACACGGACGAGGCTTTTGCCGCCGCGGAAATGGTAAAGGAGAGCATCCGAGCGGAAAAGGAGGGCTATGACGCCATTGTGATCTACTGCTTCAGCGACGTAGGCATCGACGCCATCCGGGAAAACGTCCGCATCCCGGTAATCGGCCCTGGCGAGGTGAGTCTGGCCGCTGCCTATATGCTATGCAATCGCTTTACCGTGCTGACCTCTGAGAGCTCCAATATTCCCCGGACTTACCGCCGCCTGATGCGCAACGGCATGGCCCGGGACAAAATGGTGTCCGTGCGGACACTGGATATTCCCATCGGGGAGCTGCGGGTGAATCCTAAGGCCACGGAGGAATATCTCCGGGCTGCATGCAAAAAGGCGGTGGAGGAGGATCATGCCGATGGCATCATCTTGGGCTGCCTGGGCATGGCGGGCTACGGTAAGCAGTTGGAGCAGGAACTGCCTGTCAAGATCATTGATCCCGCTTTCGCAGCTATGGCCTATGCGGAGCTATGCGTCCGGGTGGGGCTGTGCCATATTCCGGCGGTCTATCCTGTGTTTACTAACGCCAGCCATGTAGAGCTGTAAATGCAGACGCTTCCATAAGAATAAAGAAAAAAGAAGTGTACAGTTTTCTCTGGGTAAACTGTGATAAACTACAAGGCGGAATTGATCCCTTCCGGTATCAAGATTGGCAAGATTCAATTTACAGCCGGGGGTGTCAGTGAAAATAATTTGTCGGCGCTCATTATGCGGCTAATGGCAACATGCGTTATATTCAGAGGACCAAACCTTATATGACTTCACTGCCTTTAAAGTGGGCTTGCTGCAGCTGAACTCGAATATGGCACCCAGGCAGAATCATTCCCGGCTACGATTATCAGCGTAGTCGGGAATGATTTCTATTCTTTTATGGCTTGGTGTGTTACAGTTTGCGCCAATAGGAAATCTTTACCGACATGGAATACAGCTTCCGCAAGAAGAAAACGAAGCGGGAGGAATTTCTGGAGATTATGGACGAGATCATCCCCTGGGACGAATGGGTTGGTGTTATTGAACCCTACTACCCTAAGGGGAAACGTGGCTGTCCCCCATGGGTATCGAGAAGATGCTGCGGATGTATCTTCTTCGGATTTGGTTCAACCTGTCCGACCCGGCTACTGAGGACGCCATTTACGACAGCTATGCCATGCGTAAATTCACTGGTATTAACTTCATGACGGAAAGGGTTCCGGATGAAACAACACTGTGCAAATTCCGCCATCTTCTGGAAGCTAACGACCTGAACAAGCTGTTTTTTGACGCGATCAACCGGGTCATGGTACAAACCGGCCACATGATGAAGGGCGGCACCATTGTCGATGCGACCATCATCAATGCCCCCCAGCTCCACGAAGAATGCAGATAAAGCCCGTGATCCGGAAATGCACCAGACGAAAAAGGGGAATGAGTGGAGATTTGGGATGAAGTGCCACATCGGCGTGGACGCCGGCGGTGGGTTAGTGCATACCATTACGGTCACGGCGGCGAATGCCCATGATATCACGCAGGCCGCAGCATTGATTCGTGAAGATGATGAAGTGGTATATGGTGATTCCGGCTATCTCGGGATTCAGAGGCGCCCCGAAGTAACCAGCGATGAGCACTGATCCAGAATTGACTACCGCATTAACCGCCGTCCCGGCAAGTTGCCTCGTGTTTCTGATAAGGCAATTGACTGGAAACGGTATATCGAAAATCGCAGGTCCTCAGTGCGCTGCAAAGTGGAGCATGCATTCCGGATCATCAAATGTCAATTTGGCTACAAGAAAACAGTGTACCGCGGGCTGATGAAAAACGAAAACCGGCTCTACGCCATGTTCGCTTGCGCAAATCTGTATTCTCTTGCCATCGCCGGGCGAAAACTCTCCACGGACTGATATGGGGCTCGTCTGCCCTTTTTCGGAAAAAGTGTTTAAATAGCAGAGGAATACTGGCTGTTTTCAGTCCAAACCTCACTTATTTGCTAAAAAATCCCAATCGCTTCATTATGCCATGGGCATGAAGGCGATTTATTCAGAGGTTCCTTAAAATATTTCCTGCAACCCAAAAATACAAGCTGTATCATAAGATTTACGAGTTTTCCGGCTGTCGAATGCCATATGGCTTCCATAAGCAGCAACCATTCCCGTTAACCTGTGCCAGATGGCATTTTATATTTCTAATAAAGTCTTTCACATATTGATTTCTCATTAAATGCAGAGTAAAATTTATAATAACTTTTGTGCTCGTAACCTTCATTTTTAAAATGCAGGTGTACCTCAAAGCATAAGTATACATAGCAGGAGTGTTCTGTTATAGAGGAGTATATGTTATGTACCGGCGTTTTGTGAAAAGGTTTCTGGATATTGTTTTATCTCTTGCTGGATTGATCATTCTGGCAATTCCATTGTTGGTGTTTGCCCTCATTGTAAAACTGGATTCTCCGGGGCCGGTTTTGTTTTGGCAGAAACGTGTTGGTATCCATAAAGAAACCTTTATGATGCCCAAGTTCAGGACGATGTACACCAGCGCACCGAGTAACATGCCAACACATCTTCTCTCCGATCCCCAGCGGTGGATCACCCGTTCAGGTCATTGGTTTCGAAAGTTGTCCATTGATGAGTTACCGCAGATTTTTTGCATTCTTACAGGTAAAATGAGTATTATCGGCCCTCGGCCAGCATTATGGAACCAGGATGACCTGATCGCGGAACGGGATAAATACGGTGCCAATGATGTGCGCCCCGGTCTGACCGGCTGGGCTCAGATCAACGGACGAGATGAACTTGAAATTCCTGTAAAAGCTCGTCTTGATGGTGAATATGTTCAAAACATCAGCTTTCTCTTTGACTGTAAGTGCTTTTTTGGTACCATTTTTAAAGTGCTGAGGCATGACGGCGTTGTAGAAGGCGGCACCGGAGTACTCCATGAGGAAAAGGAGTCTGCGCAGAAATGAGCAAAATCCTGATGATTACCAATCACTCCTATATGCTCTACCGCTTCCGCCTGGAGCTGATCCAGGAGCTGATGAAAAAGCATGAAGTGGTGCTGAGTATGCCTTTTGTGGGGCATGAGGATGACTTTCAGGAACTGGGTATTCGCTGCATCCAAACGGAAGTGGACCGCCGCGGCATCAATCCTGCAACAGATTTTAAGCTGTTCCATACATATCAAAATCTGCTGAGAAATGAACAACCCGATTTGGTGATTACATATTCCATCAAGCCCAATATTTATGGTGGACTTGCCTGCGCAATGGCGGGAATTCCATACTGTGCCAATGTGCAGGGCCTGGGGACTGCGTTTCAGCGGAAGGGGCTTGTGCAGTTTGTGACGGTGCTTTATAAGCTGGCTTTGGGAAAAGCAAAAACAGTATTCTTTGAAAACAAAGCAAATGCGGAGGAATTCTGCCGCCGAGGAATTATTCCCACTGAGAAAGAGACAGTTCTTCCCGGTGCCGGTATTAATTTAGAAAGATATCCGTACGTTCCATATCCCCAAAATACAACTGCCCGTTTTTTGTACCTGGGCCGGATCATGAAAGAAAAGGGCATGGACGAGCTGTTTTACGCGGCGAAGCGCCTTCATGACGAGGGAGCGTCTTTCACGCTGGACCTGGTTGGATTTTTCGAGGACGCGTACAAGGAGCAGGTGGAGGCGCTGGAAGCAGCGGGCATCGCCGCGTTCCACGGCTTCCAGCAGGACCCGAGGCCCTTTTACGCCACTGCGGACTGCGTGGTCATGCCCAGTTACCACGAGGGCATGAGCAACGTGAACCTGGAGGCCGCCGCCACAGGGCGCCCCATTATCACCACGGACATTTCCGGTTGCCGGGAGGCGGTGGAGGACGGCGCGACCGGCCTTTTGTGCCGGGCCGGGAGCGGGGAAGAACTGTACGGGACCATGCGGCGTTTTTTGGCGCTGCCGCCGGAGGCACGGGCGGCCATGGGTCAGGCGGGCCGAAAAAAGATGGAGCGTGAGTTTGACAAGAAAATGGTCGTAAGCCAAACGCTGCGGGCACTGGAGATATAGTCATAGGGGATAGGAAGAACACATGGAGAACAACTGGGCTTTTTTGATCTGGATCGGAGTCGCTTCGCTGGTGTGTAATTATGCCCACAGAGAGCGCTGGGAACTAGTCGATGGAAAAAAAGAATATAGGACAACATTGTTTTGGTCCATCGTGATTTTTTTGCCTGTAGCCATCGGCGCATCTATGCGAGGATACCACGAGGGAGATACAGGCACCTATAAAGCAATGTTTGAGGAATGTCCGACGGTGCTTGCGCAAATACCAGGGTACATTATGGATGCCTCCCGGGACAAGGGCTATGTGCTTTGGGAGATCGTGTTCAAAACTGCATTCGGGAATAATTATCGGCTGTTCCTGACGTTTAACGCACTGTTTTGTTCCATTATCATTGTCTGGGTCTACCGGAAATACTCCAGCTCGTATGTAATGAGCATTTTTCTGTTTGTGGCGGGCTTTGATTATTATCAATGGCTGTTCAACGGGATGCGGCAGTTTATGGCGGCGTGCATCGCTTTTGGTTGTCTTGATGACTTGGTTCATAGGCGGTACCGAAAAGCCGTTGTCCCATTTATCATTGCAGCGTCGCTGCATATGTCGGTACTGATTATTGTGCCTTGCTTGTTTTTTGTGCAGGGGAAAGCTTTTAACCGCCGGACCTGGATGTTCACATTCGGCGTGATTTTTGTGGGCTTGGTCCTGGCAAAGGCGGGGTATCTGAACGATATCATTGCCAATTTGATGCAGTCCACCCAATACGATTCCGTGCTGAATGAGTTTTATGAGACCATGGATTCCGGCACGAATACGCTGCGGGTGCTGGTTTATATGATCCCCACGCTGCTGGCGGTGTTCGGCCTGCGGTATATCCGGCAGGAGGATGACCCGGTTATCAATTTCGCGGTCAACATGTCCGTCATTTCCTCCGGCATCTATGTGATTTCCATGTTCACCAGCGCCATCATGATCGGCCGCCTGCCCATCTATTTTTCGCTCTATAACTATATCCTGCTGCCCTGGGAAATCACCCACATTTTCACGAGGCGCTCCGCCCGTGTGATCACCTGGGCCATGGTGGGGTTTTACCTGCTATATAACTACTACCAGGTGGCCATCGCATACGGACAGGCATTTACACTGGGATTCTTTTCACTGTGAGGGAAAGCAATGGACGTCAATCAAAAAAAACCGCTGGTCTCCATCATTGTTCCGGTCTACAAAACAGAAGCGTATCTGGACCAATGTGTCCAAAGCCTTTTGGGACAGACTTATGAAAAGATTGAGGTCATTTTGGTGGACGACGGCTCTCCGGACCGGTGTCCCGCTCTGTGTGACGGGTATGCGCGGCGGGACTGCAGGGTGAAGGTGGTCCATAAATGCAACGGAGGACTATCATCTGCCCGAGAAGCTGGTTTTACAGCGGCATCCGGAGAGTATATTCTGGTGGTAGACAGTGATGACTGGATTGAGTTGGACACCGTGGAGTGCTGCGTAGAAGCGGCGCAAAGAGACAGTGCAGATTGTGTGCTGGGTTCCTATATCAAAGAATATCCCAACAAAAGCATCGAAAATCCACTGTTTGAAGCGGATTTTTCCTATGATGAAGATACTTCGGAGGCAAAGATTCACCGCCGTCTGGCGGGCCTGCTCGGCGGAGAGCTGCGCCATCCCGAGAAGATCGACAACCTGTCCACGGTCTGCATGAAGCTCTACCGGGCCGATGTGGCCCGAAGGGGCCGCATCGTCAGCGAGCGGGTAGTCGGCACTTCCGAAGATACGATATTCAACCTCTATGCGCTGGAGGGCTGCCGGGTCAGCTACGTCAACCGCTGCTTCTACCACTACCGCAAGAGCAATGCCCAGTCCATCACCACCCAATACAAAGCCGACCTGGCGGAGAAGTGGGATGTGATGTACCAAATCTTTCAGGGGTACATCGACGGCTCCGGGCGGACGGCGGAGTACCAGCCAGCCTTTTTGAACCGGGTCGCCTGCGGCATGATCGGTCTGGGGCTGAACGAGATCAGCAGCCTGGCCAGCATTTGGAAAAAGGCGAAACGGCTCCGTATGATCCTGAAAAAGCCCTTGTATGTGCAGGCTTTCCGGCAGTTGGACAGTTCTCCCTGTCCGCTGAAATGGAAGCTGTTTTTCCTGCTTTGCAGGCGCAGGGCGTCCCTGCTTTTGGCGCTGCTGCTGGAGCTTATGAATCGTCTGCGGTCCCGTATGGCCGCGTAGGAGGTTGTCTGCCATGGCCAAGGTTTCCATCATCATGGGCATTTACAACTGTGCCCCCACGCTGCCGGAGGCTGTGGACTCTATCCTGGCCCAGACATTTACCGACTGGCAGCTGGTGCTGTGTGATGACGGCTCACGGGACGATACCTATGCCGTTGCAGCCCGGTATCAGGCGGCGTATCCGGAGAAGATCGTCCTGCTTCAAAACGAGCGCAACATGGGACTGAACCACACCCTGAACCGCTGCCTGGCAGCAGCCACGGGGGAATACGTGGCCCGCATGGACGGGGACGATCTCTCGCTTCCCACCCGGCTGGAAAAAGAAGCGGCCTTTTTGGACGCGCACCCGGAATACGCCATCGTCAGTACACCCATGATTTTCTTTGACGAAAACGGCGACTGGGGCCGGAGCTATTCCATTGAAAAGCCGGTGAAAAAGGATTTCATTAAACATAGCCCGGTGCACTGTCATGCGCCCTGCATGATCCGCCGGGAGGCGTATCTGGCGGTGGGGGGCTACACGGAGGACAAGCGGATGCTCCGTTTTGAGGATGTGAATCTGTGGTACAAGCTCTACGCCAAAGGCTACGCGGGGTATAACCTACCGGAGCCGCTCTATAAAATGCGGGACGACCTGGCGGCCACCAGGCGGCGGAGCCTAAAATCACGAATGAACGGGGTATACGTGACCTATGTGGGTTTCCGCCTGTTTCACTTTCCATGGTATCTGTACATCTATGTGGTCATCGACTTTTTAAAGCATTTTGTCAAAGGAATCATCCCCGAAAGCGTCTATATGAAGTTTCACAAGAAATCAGTCAGGCAGTGGTAAGTTATGCATAAAATTCTGTTCCTGATCCACGACCTTGGCCAGGGCGGTGCCGAAAAGGTGCTGGTGAATCTGGTCAACCATCTGGACCGGTCAAAATTTGATATTTCCGTGACGGTGCTGTTCGGCGGCGGTGTGAATGAGCAGTTCCTGGCGCCCGATATCCACTTTCACGCGGTGTTTCCCAGAGAGGTCCCCGGCAACAGCAGGCTCATGAAGCTGCTGACGCCGGAGCGGCTCCACGCCCTCTGCGTCAAGGAGCGGTACGACATCGAGGTGTCCTATCTGGAAGGACCCTCCGCCCGGGTCATCAGCGGCTGCCGGGAGAGGGGCACGAAGCTGGTATCCTGGATCCACGTGGAGCAGCACACCATGGAAAAGCTGGCGGGTTCCTTCCGAAGCGAAGCGGAGACCAGGGCCTGCTATGGCCGCTTTGACCAGACGGTCTGCGTCTCCCGGTATGTCCATGATGATTTCTGCCGCATCCTTAATTTCCAAAAGCCCTGCCGGGTGCTCTACAACACGGTGGAGTCCGACAAGATCCTGCTGGAAGCACAAGTCGAGGCGCCTCGCCTGATGGAGGACGGCGCGGTCCGCCTGGCGGCAGTGGGGACCTTGAAGGCGTCCAAGGGCTATGACCGGCTGCTGCGGATCATGAAGCGCCTGCGGGACGAGGGCTATCCGGTCCACCTGTATGTCCTGGGTATCGGTCCGCTCCGGCAGGAGATGGAGCGGTATATCTCCGAGGCGTCCCTGGGGGATGCCGTCACCCTGCTGGGATATGATACGAACCCCTACAAATATGTGGCAAAGTGCGACCTGTTCGTCTGTGCCAGTCATGCGGAGGGCTTTTCCACCGCCGCCACGGAGGCACTGATTGTGGGGACGCCGGTCTGCACCGTGGAGGTCTCCGGCATGAAGGAACTGCTGGGGGAGCACAACGAGTATGGCCTCGTCACGGAAAACGGGGAGACCGCGTTGTACGAGGGGCTCCGGCGGCTGCTGGACGACCCGGCGCTGCTGGCTCACTACCGGGAAATGGCCGCTCTGCGGGGACGGGAATTCAGCACCCGGGAAACGGTTTGTGCCGTGGAAGAAATGCTGATTCAATTGGTAGGTGACGCCGTATGAATACAAAAGAGACCATTAAACGCCTTCTGTCCGAAAAGAACCCAATTGCTGCCTACAGAAGGAAACAGATGCGCGGCAGACTCGTCAATACAGACGCGACATTCCTCTGCCCCAACTGCATCGGCGGCATTTTGTTCCATGATTTAGGACTTCAGTTCCGCTCACCGACGGTGAACCTGATGATGGTCCAGACCGACTTTGTGAAATTCGTTCTGGATATGGACCAGTACCTGGCCCGGGAACTGGTGTTTTTCCAGCACCCGGAGTATACGTGCCCCTGTGCCCACCTGGGAGATATCACGATCCATTTCACCCATTACCACACCCGGGAGGAAGCGGCGCAGAAGTGGAAGGAGCGGTCGGGGAGGATTGACCGGGAGAACCTGTTTGTGTTTTTAATGGAACGGGACGGCCTGACCAGAGAGGAAATCCAGCGCCTGGGTGATATTCATGCCCGGGGCTTGGTGGTCTTTACCGCAAACGACTATTCGGACATCCCGTATGCGGTGCAGATCCGAAAATACAGCCGCGATGGGGAGGTTGGGAATATTCTGGCCAAATCTTACTGGAATGACGGGCACGAGTACGAACGCTGCTTTGACTTTGTCCGGTGGTTCAACGAGGCGGACGGAGCTCCCTTTGAGGTTTCAAAGTACGTGCGCAGCGGAGCAAGGCGGAAATAGAGATGTATCAGTTTGATAAAATCAAATTGGTGGTATGGGATCTGGACGATACGTTTTGGGAGGGGACTATCTCCGAGGGGACTGTGGAGGTGCCGGAGCGTAACAGGGGGCTTTTGGAGACCCTGACGGATATCGGCATTGTAAATTCCATTTGCAGCAAGAACGACGCCGCCCAGGTCACACGTTATCTGGAGGAGCAGCAGCTGGCATCCTGGTTTGTGTTTCCGTCTGTCAGCTGGTATCCCAAGGGGGAGCGCCTGAAGCAGCTGGTCGCCGATATGCAGCTGCGGCCGGAAAATGTTCTGTTTCTGGATGACAATCCCTCGAATCTTGGAGAAGCGGAGCACGCTTGCCCCGGCGTTATGACGGGAGGCCCGGAGTTGCTTAGCCGCCTGGTGGAGGACGCCGCGGCAGCGGAGAAGAAGGACCCTGCCCACCAACGCCTGACGCAGTACCGCGTTCTGGAGGAAAAGCACCAGGCCAGGGAAGCCTTCACCTCCAACGAGGAGTTCCTCTACCAAAGTGATATCAAAGTCCGAATCGGCCACGACTGCATGGAGCACTTGGACCGCATCCACGACCTGGTCCTGCGCTCCAACCAGCTGAATTTCACAAAGGTCCGCAGCACGGCGGAGGAGCTGCGCGCGCTTTTCACGGATAAAGGGGTATCCTGCGGCTATGCTTCCGTCCGGGACAGGTTTGGCGACTATGGCATCGTCGGTTTTTACGCCCTGAAGGAGGGGCATCTGCTGCACTTTGTGTTCTCCTGCCGCACCCTGGGCATGGGGGTCGAGCAGTATGTTTACCACCTGCTGGGAAGGCCGGAGCTCCATGCGGTGGGAGAGGTGGTCAGCGACCTTTCCGCTGAACAGGCTCCTGGATGGATCAATCGGGACGGGGAAGGTGCCGCCGCGGGAAAAATGAGCATCCGGGGCCTTCGTCCCCATACGGTCCTGGTGAAGGGCCCCTGCGACCTGTTTCAAATCTATCCCTACATCGCACGGACGGAGCTGTTCGACACGGAGTTCACCTACACCACGGACAGCGGCTTGGTGATCGAATCCACAGGCCATACCACCCACATCGTGGAAGCTCTGCGCCTGTCGGAGAAGGAAAAGCGGCGCGTTTTATCGGAGGTCCCATTCACAGACGCGGGTATGTACTGCGATAACATTTACCGCCGGAACTATCGGGCGGTGTTTATCAGCATTCTTCAGGACGCAAATTTGGGCGTTTATGGGCGGAAGGACACCGGGGAGCGGCTGGCGTTCCTGGAGTATCTGCACCCGATCACGGACCCCGTCAGCTGGCCGGGATTGCTCTCCGGCGCGTATCATACGTCCGGCTATCACTTCACCAGAGAAGTTCTTGAGCAATTTTCAGAGAAGTATGAGTTTCTGGGGAGGAATACCCCAGAGCAGGTCGTTGAAAATCTGAAATACATCCGTACGCATCTTTCCCGGGATTGCGTTCTTGTGATTATGTTGGGCGGAGAACTGTACTATGAGAAGAACACGTTCCCCGCATATGAGGACCGCCATCTGGTACATCGGCAAATGAATGATGCCGTCAGAGCCTGGGCGGCGGAGGCAGAAAATGTCCGACTTATGGATGTGAACCGGTATCTCGTGGACCAGAGCAGCTTTTACGACCATTTTAACCACTACATCAAACCGGTCTATTACGCCCTGGCCGCTGAAATGGTGGACATCGTCAATGATGCCGCCGGCAGTCATATCCGGGAGACGGGAAAATGGAAAATGGCACTGATTCGGCTTAAGGAGCGGATGGCCCCCATGTATTACAGACTGAGAAAGGTGCTGGAAAACAAGAAATGACGGCTGCGAAAATTACGAAAAAACGAGATGTCAACCTGGATCTGCTGCGGATCGTCTCCATGCTGCTGATTGTCTTTCTCCATTCCATTGACCACTCCGGTGTTCTGGAGGCGGCGGAGGCGGCGCCGAAGGCAATGTATTTCTATGTCCGTTTTACCTATGCTTTGTGCCAGGTATGCGTGAACTGCTACGTGCTGCTCAGCGGCTACTATCTGGTGTGCGCCAGGTTCCAGCTGCAAAAGCTGGCGGCTCTTTGGATGGAAACGGTGTTTTACGCACTGTTGTTCAAGGGACTCTTTATGGCGTTGGGGACCGTGCCATTCTCTCCGGTGTCGCTGGTGGGCTGCTTTTTTCCAATCCTGACCGGAAGATACTGGTTCCTTACGATCTATGTGGGGATGTACCTGGTGTTTCCGTTTTTGAACCTGCTGGTGGGCGCCATGGACCGCAGACAGCACACTCTGCTGAACTTCTGCTTGTTCTGCCTGTTCTCCCTCTGGAATTCCATTCACCCCGCCATTGCC
Source organism: uncultured Dysosmobacter sp. (assembly GCA_934590165.1). GTDB lineage: Bacteria > Bacillota > Clostridia > Oscillospirales > Oscillospiraceae > Oscillibacter. Next base: position 35,697 of record CAKTOO010000014.1, read on the forward strand.
GGCATGAATTCAGGCGGTGGCTGGGGACTGGCTTGGTTTGTGGTGTTGTACCTGGCTGCGGCTTGGTTCCGGCTGTATTATACCCCCAGTGGAAGACCGACGTTTGCATTTGCCGCCTTTTTCCTGCTCCCGCTTTTAATGGCGGCCGCGCAGATGGCCGCAGAGCTCACGGGCATCGGCATTTTACAGACCGTATTGAAAAACTGGTTCCGGTATGATTCTGCTCCGGTCTTTCTCATGACACTGTGCCTGTTCACCGCGTTTTTAAGTGTGCGCATCAGAAGTGAAAAGGTGTCCCGTTGCATCTGCGCCGCCGCGCCGCTGACGCTGGGTATCTATCTGATTCACGCCCACGCCAATGTGTCTCCGTGGCTGTGGGAGACGCTGGCGCTGCCGGAGAAGATGGGCTCCGCGTTCTTCCCGGCCATCCAGGCCGGCTGCGTGCTGGGAATCTTTGCCGTCTGCCTGGTACTGGATGCGATTCGGAAATACACGGTGGGCAGGCTGGAGCGGTGCACACTGGTTACGGCTTTGTGCGGCAGAGTTACCCACGCAGCAGATAAACTGGTTTCGCGTATATGATTTGGAGATGAATTGATGGCACAGGAAAAAATATCCGTGATCGTTCCTGTTTACAATCTGGAGACTCTGCTGCCAAAGACGCTGGACTCCATTCTGGCGCAGACCCATCGGGATCTGGAGGTCATCGTGGTGGACGACGGCTCCGGCGACGGGACGGCGGAAGTCGCCGGCCGATACGCAGCCAGGGACAATCGCGTCAGGGTCATCCGTCAGGAAAACGGAGGCGTCACCAGCGCCCGGCTCCGCGGAGTGCGGGAGGCCACAGGTGCGTGGATTGGCTTTGTGGACGGGGACGATACCATAGAGCCGGAGATGTATGAGCGGCTCCTAAGCAACGCGCTGCGGTATAGCGCCGATATCTCCCATTGTGGCTATGAGATGGTATTGCCCAGCGGAAATACCCGCTATTATTACAACACCGGGAAAATTGCCGTGCAGGATACCGACGTGGGACTGAAAGATCTGCTGGAGGGCTGTTTCGTGGAGCCGGCGCTATGGAACAAGCTGTACGCCCGTCACATTTGGGATGCTGCCCTGGAGGCAGTCACGTTTGATCCCTCTATCAAAAATATGGAAGACTTGCTGATGAATTTCTACTTGTTTCGGGAGGCGAAGCGGTCGGTCTATGAAGATTTTTGCCCATATCATTATATCGTCCGCGCCTCCTCCACAGCCAACGCGCCTGTGAACATTCATCAGCTGGAAGATCCTTTGAAAGTGAAGAAGATCCTGTTCAAGGAGACGGAGGGCAGTCCGGTGCATCACGCGCTGGCTGCCGATCAGCTGGTGCGGCAGTTGGTTTCCTTTTCGACAATGGACATCCGCAGGAGCCCGGCGGTGATGGGCCCCGTCCGGGTACAGGCCCGTGCAGAACTGCGAAGGATGCTTGGCGGAATTTTGAGAAGCGGCGATTATTCATGGAAGTTCAAGATCATGGGCGCATGGACCGCCGTGTTTCCAGGGTCCTATGCCCTTGTGCACCGCCTGTACGAAAAGATCACCGGCCTGGATCAAATATACGAAAAATAGACGGGGGTTGGGAACATGGCATATTCGGAGCTGATCAGCATTATTGTGCCCGTCTATCGCGTAGAGCCATACCTGGACCGCTGTGTCCAGTCCATCGTGGACCAAACCTATCAGAATCTGGAAATCATTCTGGTGGACGACGGCTCCCCGGACAATTGCCCCGCCATGTGCGACGCCTGGGCGGCAAAGGATTCCCGCGTCAAGGTCATCCACAAGGAGAACGGCGGCCTGTCTGACGCCAGAAACGCTGGACTGGCTGCGGCGGCGGGGGAGTACATCGGCTTTGTGGACAGTGATGACTGGATCAGTCCGGATATGTACCGGCTGCTCTATGAAAATATGGCGGAGCATGGCAGCGACGTCTCCGCCTGCGGCGTGGAAATGGTATGGGAAGACGGAACGCCGCCCCGGCTGCTGACGAAGCGCGGATGCTGCGTGCTGGACCAGGAGGAGGCTATGCGGGCGGTTATTGCAGAGACCTGGATACAGGCTCCCGTATGGTACAAGCTGTATAAAAGAGAATTGGTCCGGGATATTCCGTTTCCTGTGGGAAAATGCCATGAAGATGTGTTCTGGACCTATCAGGCGGTGGGAAATGCCCGGAAAGTGTCGGTTTTTGATACGCCGTGCTACCATTACACGCAGCGCAGCGGCAGCATCATGGGCGAGGAATATTCCATTAAACGCCTGGACAGCCTGGAGGCGAAGCTCCTGCGCATCCAGTATGTGCAGGAACGCTACCCAAGTATGGTGGCTGACGCGAAATGTGATTTATGTTTTTTCTGCATCTGGTCTGAGCAGAAGGTGCTGCGGTGCTTGCAAGGCTCTGAGAAGCAGCTTGCTCTTACGAAAATTCATCAGGTTTGGTGCCAGCTTCAGGATGTCAGGCCGCGCACATGGAAAGAACGGGCCTGGCTGACACTGGCCCGGATATCGCTTTGCGGCACGGCCCGGCTGCGGAATTTGCTCCATATCGGGTTGTGAGGCAATTGGAGGAGAATATATGGTCATTTTTGCGATTCCTCTGCGCGCTAGAGAAACTTCAAAGGACTGGGATGGATGTGTCAGGCGATTTCATCAAACCCTCCACTCGATCTTTCATCAGACCAGCGGTGCGTTTCGGTGCATTGTGGCGTGTAACGAGATCCCCGAACTGGACAGGGAATATGACGAGCGTTTGGAGTTCATTCCTCTGGACATCCCCGTTCCAAAAGAGTGGGTGGAGATGGCGCGGGACAAGTTCTGGAAGCTGACGGTGATCGCCGTTCGCATTCGGGAGATTCTGGAGGAACAGCCTGACCCTGAAAAAGGTATTTATGTGATGCCGGTGGATGCGGATGATCTGCTCAACTGCCGCATTGCGGAATACTGTGAGCAGCACCCGGACGAAAACGGGTTTATTTCTGCTGACGGCTATGTGTGGCAGGAGGGGAAGCGTTTTTTCAGGATTTATCCGCAGATGCATACCTATTGCGGCAGCTGCAACATCATCAAAATGTACCGCGAGGACCTGCCGGAGGAGTGTCCCGCTCCCCAGGCGCTTTGCCATGACAAAGAGACCGCCGGAAAACTGAATGCGCAGTATCCCATCCGCTATGACCACAATATAGTCGTTTCAAGATATGCCGAGGCCGGCAAGCCTTTTACCATTTTGCCGTTTCGCTCTACGGTGTATCTCCTGGGGACCGGAGACAATATTTCGGCGATCTATCACGCGATGCACCGGAGAGGCGGAAAAGACCGCTTCCATCCAATTGCTTTTTTGCGTAGTATCCAATATTTTTCAACTGAAATGGATTTCTCAAAAAGTGAAAGCTGAGTTTGGAATGGGATGATTTTGTTGTGAGAATTACAGTTTTTACCCCGACCTACAACCGGGCGTACATCATTGAAACGCTCTACCGTTCTTTGCAGCGCCAGACCTTTACTGACTTTGAGTGGCTGGTGGTGGATGACGGCTCGTCGGACGGAACGGAGGCACTCTTTGCCAAGTGGAGCAGGGAGGAGACCCGGTTTCCCATCCGTTATTACAAGCAGCCAAACGGGGGAAAATGCCGTGCCATCAACCGCGGCCTGGACTTGGCAGAGGGAGAATTATTTTTTACCGTGGATTCTGATGACTACCTGACAGATGACGCGCTGGAAAAGGTAGCAAATTGGTTTGAAAAACTTGATCCGGAAGAAAACATTCAGGGAGTCGTTGCTAATCGGGGATATACGCCGATGAACACAGAGAATTATTTGTTTCAAGAACCGTATTTGGATAAGTCACTTTTAGATATATATACCTTTGAACAGAATGAACATCGGGTTTTTGATGGGGAACGGGCATTTATTTTTTATACCAATTTTCATAGGCATTATAAATATCCGGAATTTTCCGGTGAGAACTTCATGACGGAAGCCGTCGCCTGGAACCGTATGGCCAATGACGGATATAAAATGCGGTTTTACAATGATATTATCTGGGTTTATGAATACAAAAGTGACGGGTTGACGAAAGCCGGTACCTCTGTTTTTCTCAACAACCCCAAAGGCTATGGCTTATGGCTGCGGGAAAAGGCGGAGTTTTTACATTGGGCAAAGCATGAGGTTTGGCGGATGTGGTATATATTTACCTGCGATTTATCCTCTCGATATTCCAGCAGGCAGATCGCGCAGTTCATCGGCGCTCCGTGGGGAGTTATTTTTATCATAAACATCAGCCATAAACTGATCAATTTTTTGCGGAAGTGAAACACATGAATGTGATCGAGCGGGCATCTGCCAGTATGCAGGCAAGATTTACGCAGCCCTGGCAGCAGGGACATTTTGAAAAAACCCTATACGGAAAACGATTGGCGGCGTACAAAAATAAATACGCCGGCCGGCGGTGCTTTTTCATCGGTAACGGCCCCAGCCTGCGGGCGGAGGACTTGACGCAGCTCCACCGGCACGGTGAGGTCACCTTTGCGTTCAATCGAATCTACAATATTTTTGGCGATACGCCCTGGCGGCCGGACTTTTATATATCCCAGGATGAAAAAATGCTCTCCGGCTGCGCGGAAACGGTGGACAAGCTGGACCTGCCGGTGAAGATGGTCCCCATTCAGCTGAAGTGGTATCATGACATCCAAATCCACGACGCATTGTATTTTAATATTATCCAACAGCATGTAGAGGACCCGGGCCAGTTCCGTTTCAGTGATGACGCAGCTCGCGAGCTGTTCAACTCCAGTACCGGCATGTACACGGCGGCGCAGCTGGCGGCGTACATGGGTTTCCGGGAGATTTTTCTGATCGGCGTGGACCACCACTTCCGTGTCAGCCAAAACAACCGGGGCGAGATTGTGGTGGATGATTCGGTGAAGGACTACTTCACCGACCGCTACAACGAGGACAAGGCGGAACTGTATATCCCCAACACGGAAAAGAGCACGCTGACCTATGCAGCTATGCAGATCCATTGTGAAAAGCGGGGCATTCGGGTATGCAATGCCACCCGGGGCGGCAAGCTGGAAGTGTTTCCCCGCGTGGATTTTGATTCCCTGTTTGATTAAAAGGAATTTCTCTGCTATGAAACAAGAAAACGGCCAACTCCGGGCAGGTATTATATTAAATTACATCAATATGGGGTTGGGCAACCTCATCCCAATTTTCTATACCCCCATCATGCTTTCGTTACTGGGACAGAGCGAATACGGGCTTTATAAGCTCGCCAGCAGCATGACCAGCTATTTGTCCCTGATTTCCATGGGCCTTGGTTCCGCTATTACCCGGTATCTTATCAAAGCCAGAGAAGAGGAGGGTAAAGAGGCGGAGGAAAGAATGCTGGGGCTTTTCAGCGTGATTTTCTACATGATTGCGGCTGCTGCGCTGGTAATTGGCATAGCTTTGACGATGAATCTTCACCGGTGGTATGGAAATTCATTGACCGCCACAGAGCTGAGCCGTATGAAAATCCTGGTATTTTTGATGGTCATCAATATGGCGTTGAGCTTTTCACAAGCTCCGTACCTTTCTGTAGTCACCGCACATGAGAATTTCTTGTTCTCTCAGTGTATGAATATCCTCTCTACCTGCGTTGTTCCGCTTTTGAACTTGTTGGTTTTGTATGTGGGAGCCGCATCTGTCGGAATGGCGTCAGTGTCTCTTGGCATGTCTGTTGTGTCCCGGGAAATCTATCTGGTATACGTGCGCAAGTATATGCGGATAAAGCCTTGCTACCATGGATTACCGTCCCATATGATAAAAGACATCCTGGGGTTTTCATTTTGGATATTCGTATCTAATGTGGTAGGTCAACTGTATAATGCAACCGATACGGTCATGATCGGCATGATTCCTGCGTTGGCAACAACAGGAGTTGCAGTGTATAATGTGGGCGGTACATTTAACCAAATTATGTTCAGTGTGACAATTGGTGTATCCAGTTTACTTTCGCCAAAGACAAACCGTATGGTTTTTCAAGGCACATCCAATGCGGAACTGACGGACCTTGCGGTTCGTGTGGGCAGAATACAAGGCTATATCATGGTATTGATCATTTCGGGATTTATCGCGTTTGGGCAGCCCTTTATTTACTTTTACGTTGGCGCGGAATACGCCGAGGCATACTGGGTCGCAGTGCTGATGATGATCCCCAATATGATCCCACTGGTCCAGAGCGTGTGCTTGAACGTGGTTGTTGCTCAGAATAAGCACCGATTCCGCGCACTGATGTATTTGGGTATTGCGGTTTTGAATGTAATTGGAACCTGGTTTTTGATGCAGTATATGGGAATCGTTGGCGCTGCCTTGATGACGGGGGGTGCTTTGATCTTTGGGCAGGGATTTGTGATGAATTGGTACTATCATAACAAAACGGGATTGGATATGATTCGCTTTTGGAAACAGCTTGGACCGATTTATTTTGTTCCTTTTACAATGAGCATTGCCGCGTGGATGATTTCCAAATATATTAATTTTTATAATGTTTTTGCGTTGCTGACAGGAATCTTCGTGTACACTGTGGTTTACTGTATATTGAACTGGTTGTTTGTGATGAATCGTTATGAAAAGCAGCTGATTCAAAGAACATTGAAACCAGGCAGACGTACGCCTATTTAAATGTTGAATTATATAGACTTATGTTGGAGGAATTAATCATGAAAATCATCGGAATGATCCCTGCCCGGGGAGGTTCTTCCCGGTTCAACATGAAGCCCCTGGCGCCCATCTGCGGCAAGCCCATGCTCTACTGGGTGTGGAAGCACAGCAAGGAAGTGGAGTGCTTTGAGGAAGTCTACGTGGCCACGGACAACGAGCAGATCAAGGAAACAGCGGAGGGCTTCGGCGCGAAAGTGATCATGACCTCTCCGGACTGCGAGACCGCCACGGAGCGGCTGTATGAGGTGGCGCAGAAGGTGGAGGCAGACCTCTATGTCATGGTGAACGGGGACGAGCCCCTGGTGCTGGCGGAAGACATCGTCAAATGCATCCCGGAGCGCATCCCCGAGGACGGCTTTTACGTCTCCAACCTGATGACGGACTTCTCCAATCCCGTGGAGGTGGTGGACCCCACCAACTTGAAGATCGTCACCAACAAAGACGGCATTTGCCTCTTTATTTCCCGGGCGCCCATCCCGTTCCCCAAGGGCGCCATGGACTACGCCTACCAGAAGTTCGTGGGCGTGGGCGCGTTCACCAGAAAAGCTCTGGATTACTATCACGATACGCCCCGGGGCCCGGTAGAGAAGATCGAGGAGAACGACTCCTTCCGCTTCATCGAAAACCGGAAGGACTGCTATTACATCAACGCCCACTGCAAGACGCTGTCTGTGGACACGCCCAAGGACCGCGTGGCGGTGGAGGAGTACATGAAAAAGCTGGGGCTTGCGTAAGGAGGGAAAAGTATGTTTCAACTGATCGCGGGTCCCTGCGTCATCGAATCCGAGGAGATGGTGCTTTCCATCGCCGTTGAGATGAAGCGCATCACCGATGAACTGGGCATTCCGTACACGTTCAAGGCCTCCTTTGACAAGGCGAACCGGACCTCGCTGCACAGCTTTCGCGGCCCCGGTCTGGAGGAGGGCCTGCGTATTTTACAGAAGGTGAAGGACACCTATGGCCTGCCCATCTGCACGGACATCCACGAGGCCTGGCAGGCGGAGCCTGCCGCCCAGGTAGCGGACATTTTACAAATCCCAGCCTTCCTCTGCCGGCAGACGGACCTGCTGGTGGCGGCTGCCAAAACCGGAAAGTGCGTGAACATCAAAAAGGCCCAGTTCCTGGCGCCCTGGGATATGAAGAACTGCCTGGAAAAGGTCCGGGAGTCCGGAAACAGCAACGTGATGCTCTGCGAGCGGGGTACCAGCTTCGGCTACAACACCCTGGTGGTGGACATGACGGGGCTGCGGGTGATGAAGGAGTTCGGCGTCCCCGTGATCTTCGATGCCACCCACAGCGTACAGAAGCCCGGCGGCAACGGTACCTCCACCGGCGGAAACCGGGAATATGTGGAGTACTTGGCCAAGGCGGCCATTGCCGTGGGCGTGGACGGGCTGTTCATGGAGACTCATCCCGACCCGGACAGCGCCAGATCCGACGGCCCCAACATGGTTCCTCTGGGGCAGATGCGCCAGCTGCTGGAAAAGCTGCAGCGGGTATATGAAGCCGTACAGTAACAGGCGGGAGTGAGGCTATGGAAGCGCAATTTGACGTCATTGCGGAGGCGCGTGCCGTCTTTGACAAGGAAATAGAAGCACTCACCAGGACCCGGGACGCCTTGGGAGAGGATTTTTCCAACATGGTGGACCTGGTCTTGAACTGCCGGGGGAAAGTGGTCCTCACCGGCATGGGCAAGCCCGGTCATATCGGCACCAAGATCGCCGCGACGCTGGCAAGCCTGGGGACACCTGCGTTTTTCATGCATCCGGCGGAGGCCATGCATGGGGACCTTGGCATGGTGGAGGAGAAGGATGTGGTCATCCTGATGAGTTACAGCGGCGAGAGCGAGGAAGTGACCCGCCTGATGCCCACGCTCCACGAGATCGGGTGCAAGACGGTGGCCATCACAGGCAAGCCTAAATCCACGCTGGCCCGGGAATGCCAGTATCACTTTTTTTTCCCGGAGTTTGAAGAAGCCTGCTATATGCACCTGGCGCCGACCAGCAGTACCACTGCCCTTCTGGTGCTGGGAGATGCGCTGGCTCTTATGGTGTCCAGGGCGAAGAATTACACCCGGGAGGAGTTCGGGCTGTACCATCCCGCCGGAGCGTTGGGCAGAAAGCTGCTGGTCCATGTCAGCGATCTGATGCACGCCGGGAAGGAAAACGCGGTGGTCCGGGAGCAGAGCTCCTTGCGGGAGGCCATCGTGGAAATGAGCAGCAAGGGACTGAGTATGGTGTCCGTGGTAGATGAGGCCGGCAAGCTGAAAGGCATCATTACAGACGGTGACCTGCGGCGGATGCTGGAGCGGGGCACTGACGTCTACCATGAGGTCATTGACCATGTCATGACAAAGACGCCCCGGTGGATCGACAGCAGGGAGATGGCGGTCAACGCCCTCCAGGTCATGAGCGATCTGAAGATCACCGGAATGCCGGTCCTGGACGAGGAGCGTAAAGTAGTTGGAACGATTCTGATGCAGGATATTTTCAAGGCGGGGATCGTGCGGTAAATCGGGCCTGGAAGCTTGCCGATAGGAGAACTTATTCAATGGAAGCCGCACCGCGTGCAGTCGAACAACATACATCCCAAAGGTGTTTCTTTTCTCTTGATATTGCAAAGTTTATTTGTGCCCTTTTGGTTATCATCATCCATACAAGGCCTTTTGCAGAGTGCTCCGGCATAATTGATTTTTATTTGGGTGATGTGGCCGTACGGATCGCTGTTCCGCTTTTCTTTGCAATTTCCGGGTATCTATTTTTCAGCAGCCTGCGTTACCGGAACGGAAAAATCTGTAACTGTCCAGAGAACCGTATAAAACCGTATAAAGCTATGGAAGTATCTGAAAAAGATCGCGTTGATCTATATTGGATGGACGGTTGTTTATACGTTGCTTCAACTCCCACAGTGGTATCAAACTGGCTGGTGGGGCAAAACTCTCGTAAAAGATTTTACTGCCGGTTTTCTTTTTGCCGGGTCTTATTTCCATCTCTGGTATCTGCTCGCCTTGATCTATGCGCTTCCCCTTCTGTATCTGTTACTGTCGTTTGTTTCCGTACGGCATTTACGGGTCGTGATCCCTTTGTTGTGGGTGGGGGAATGCCTGCTGTATTCGTATAGCTGGATTGGAATTGACAGCATAGCGGTATTGGCATGGTTGACAGGGCACTTTTCCGCTGTCTTTGATGCTGTATTTCGGGCTGTTCCACTGCTTGGCATTGGCATATTGTGCATGGAAGGCCAAGAAAAACAGCCGGGAAAGATTTATCTATATACCATTCTTTCAATACTTGCATGTGCCGCGGAAGCCTCTTTGCTGCACTTTTGCACCGTGAACAGCAGCAAGTATTCGTACCTTTTCTGCACGCCTGTCATGACGTATTTTATATTGCAGATGCTTTTAAGTATCACAGCAAGCGGGAACCTCTGGCTTGGCGGTATATGCAGGAAAAGCAGTCTGGTGATTTATTGTTTACATCCTCTCATCCTGCGTATCCTTGCATGGATGGGTGTTGAATCCAAGCTGCTTCTTTGGTTCCTGGTCACGATCCTTACTGTTTTTATAGCGCTGTGTTGGGTGATTGCAAAGGAACAAATACAAAAGCGAAGGAGAGTACAGTAAAAATGCCTATCAAGCTGCTGGTCATGGATGTGGACGGGACGTTGACGGACGGACACATCTACATAGGCGCCCAGGGGGAGCTGATGAAGGCCTTTGACGTGAAGGACGGCTATGCCATCGCCCACCTGCTGCCTCCAGCGGGGATCGTGCCTGTCATCATCACCGGCCGCCGGTCGGCCATCGTGGAGGAGCGGGCCAGGGAGCTTGCCATTACAGAACTGCACCAGGGTGTGGGCGACAAGCTGGCCTGTCTGAAAACCGTGGCAGAGAAATACCGGGCAGAACCGGCAGAGATTGCCTATATTGGCGATGATTTAAACGATTTGGACTGCATCCATTTTTGCGGACTGACGGCTTGTCCGGCGGATGCGGTGGAAGAGGTACTGGCTGCCGCGGACCATGTGTGTACCCGCAAAGGTGGAAGCGGTGCAGTACGGGAGTTCATTGCTTGGCTGCTGGCATAGAAACTATATTGAACACCGGAGCGGTTAGGGGAGGCTAGTGCCAAAGCAAACAGCGCATAAAAACCATGCTATCTCAATACGGGTTGAGAGTTCACTTCGATGGAATTTTGCTTTTTGAGGGTGAATTACAGTCATGGGTTAATCGCTTTAAGCCTCAGCTGCTTGGTTTAGAGTGGGAGTATCCTGCTGGAGCCAGAGCAAGTAGTGATACGGGGCCGATCCATCTTTCTATGTTTCAAACAGGTTGCGGATCACACTGCGCACCGCCCAGCATACTTGTGAACATCAATTCTTGTGGTTATGCGCTGTACATGAACGGACGTCTGGCATTTAAAGCCAGACGTCCGTTTGCGAATATTCTGGCCCGAAAGAGCCAGCAGCCCGCTGAGGGAGAGTCACCACTCCATGCTACGTCCGCATGAGCACCAAGGAACGCGGAGCAGCATCCGCGCGCTTCTTGTTTGCGGACAGGTGGACATTCTTTGCGGAAACTGCTATAATCGTTTTCAAAATAAGAAACGGCAGACCACAGGGGGATACGTATGGAACAGTTGCCTGCATACCGCAAGATCGACATGAAAACCTGGCCCCGGCGGGAACATTTTCACTATTACCGCAACGTGATCAAGTGCGGCTATTCCCTGACGGCACGCGTGGATGTGACGGCAGTGGTGGAACTGGCCCGGCGGGAACACAAACGCTTTTACGGCTGCTTTTTGTACGCGGCGGCCAAAGCGGTCAACAGCATGGATGCCTTGCGGATGATGGTGCCGCCGGATGGCGGCGCCGGCGTGTGGGAGACCTCGAATTTGAACTTTACCGTGTTTCACCCGGAGGATGAGACCTTCACAGACCTCTGGATGGAATACCATCCGGTATTTAAGGAGTTTTACCGGGAGTTCACCTGGGTGGTGGAGACCTATGGAGACCGCCGGGGCATCAAGGGCCGTCCCGGGCAGCCGGCCAATTTCTTCTGCATCAGCTGCCTGCCCTGGCTGGATTTCACCGGCTGCACCACCCACTCTGTGGGAGAGCCGGCGCTGTTTCCCATCATCGATTTTGGAAAGTACACAGAGCGTGAGGGCCGGTATACCCTGCCGGTGGCGGTGACCATCTCTCACGCCGCGGCGGACGGCTACCACACCAGCCTGTTTTTCCAAAAACTTCAGGAGGAACTGGACGCATTTCAGCTTTTGGACACATGAACTAAGGCAGAAAGGGGGCACATATGGAAGAAAAAGAAACGGAAAGCGTGGGACTGCGGCTGTTGAAAACGGGGCGAAAAGGGATCATCCATGCCATTTTCAGCCGCATGGGTCTGATCGTTTTGCTGCTGCTGGTGCAGATCATGCTCTTGTTCAGCGTGTTTTACTGGTTCGAAGAGTTCCTGCCCCACATTTTGGGCGGCACCGTGATCTTCACAGCGACCATGGTGGGCATCCTGCTGAACAGCTCCACCGATCCCACGGCCAAAAACACCTGGCTCATTGTTATGGCGGTGATGCCGGTGTTCGGCGCGCTTTTGTACCTCTATACCCAGAGCGACATCGGCCACCGGGCACTGAAGAATCGGTTGAGCCAGCTTATCGGCCAGACGAAGGACAGCATCCCCCAGGAGGAACAGGTGCGGGAGAATTTTGAAAAGGAGGAGCCCGGCGCCGCCGCCTTGGCCCGGTATATCCGCCGCAGCGGCTGTTACCCGGTGTATGACCGGACGGACGTTATGTACTTCCCCTCCGGGGAGGCAAAATTTGAAGAACTCCTGCGGCAGCTGGAGAAGGCCAAGGAGTTTATTTTCCTGGAGTATTTCATCGTGGACGAGGGCCTCATGTGGGGCCGTATCCTGGAAATCCTGGCCCGAAAAGCAGCACAGGGTGTGGATGTGCGGGTACTGTACGACGGCACCTGCGAGTTTTCCACTCTGCCCCATGACTATCCCAAGCGGCTGCGGGCCCTGGGTATCCGGTGCAAGGTGTTCGCCCCCATTTCCCCCTTCGTTTCCACCCACTACAATTACCGGGACCACCGGAAGATCCTGGTCATCGATGGGCACACCGCCTTTACCGGCGGCGTGAACCTGGCGGATGAGTACATCAACCATACGGTGCGGTTCGGCCACTGGAAGGATGCCGCCATCATGGTGAGGGGCGAGGCGGTCCGCAGCTTTACTCTGCTGTTTTTGCAGATGTGGAGCATTGACGAAAAGCAGCCGGAGTTTGACCGTTACCTGCAAGCTCCCACCCATCCGGCGGGAGACGCCCCCGGCTTTGTGGTGCCCTACGGCGACTGCCCCCTTGACAACGACAAGGTGGGAGAGATGGTGTACATCGACCTGCTGAACCGGGCCCGCCGGTATGTGCATATCATGACGCCGTACCTGATTTTGGACGGCGAGCTGGAGACAGCGCTGAAATTTGCCGCGGAGCGGGGCGTGGAGGTCTCCCTTATCCTGCCGGGCATTCCGGACAAGGCGGCGCCCTATGCCCTGGCTAAGACCCACTACGCCTCCCTGATGGCCTCTGGAGTGAACATCTATGAGTATACCCCTGGTTTCATCCATGCCAAGGTATTCGTCAGTGACGGCCACGAGGCGGTGGTGGGCACCATCAATCTGGACTACCGCAGCCTGTACCACCATTTTGAGTGTGCCGCCTATCTCTGCCGCACCAGCTGTATTCCGGACATTGAGGCGGACTTCCAGTCCACGCTGGCCCAGTGCCGCACTGTGACCATGGAAACGCTCCGGAAGGAAAAGTGGACCCGGAAGTTGGCGGGGTTCCTGCTGAAGGCTGTGGCGCCCCTGCTGTGAAAACAACAAGGACCTGTCCGTATTCGGACAGGTCCTTGTTGTTACGGTTTTCTCTTGTAGCGGCCATTGCCTGCCGGTTGGAGATACTGCTGGTCCAGCAGGAAGTCAATGACCTGGCCGCTGACCTTGGCGGGGTCCTGGACCGTCAGCCGCTTCCGGGACCAGAACTGCCGGACCGTCACGCCGGCGATCTGCTGCTCCACTTCCCGGACTGTGATGGTGTCATGCGTTTTCAGGTATTTCAGCACCTGGCTGCCGCAGGCGTTCAGAAGCGCCCGGGTCATGTCCGCCTGCTGCCCCAGGGACTTTTTCAGCCCCCAGGCGTACAGGACGGCTGTGACCGCGGCAAATAGGAGCACGCCCACAATGATCTGTCCCGTGGTCATCTGCGCTCCTTTCCGGCGAAGCGGATGAAGCCGTTGTTCCGCAGGATCTGCATATACTTCACCAAGCGGTCATAAAGAGGCTCCGCCTCCTGGCCAAACTCCGCTTTCACCAGCTCTGCGATCTGGCCCACGGTGCGCTGGCCATCGATGCGCTGAAAGATGAAGCTGCCCATTTCATCCAGGTCGATGTGGCTGACCCGGGGCCGGTGAAAAAATTTTTGGGCGATCCAGGCGTAAAAGCCCCGGTGGACCATGTGGATGGTCGCTTTGCCGCTCTCATCCGCGTCCCAGCTGTTTTTCTCCGAGACCACCGGGATATAATCCAGAAAATTTTCCGGAGATTTCTTTGACATGGCGGGTTCCTCCCATTGAGCAAGCCGGGCCATATACCATGATACGGCCCGGCTTTGGCGTATTTTACCTGGATTCCTTCGTACCCTTGTTGGCAAAGAGCACAATGGTGGCCAGCAGGCCGGCGAACAGCACCAGACCGCCGATGTTGCCCAGATTGACGGAGCCGGACAGGTCCAGAGTGATGCCCAGCACGGCGAACACAGCCAGCAGGATACCCACCACGCCCTCGCCGGCGATCATACCGGAGGTGTACAGGATACCGGACTGGATGCAGTCGTTCTTCGCCTTTTCAGAGGTGTACTTGCGCTTCTCCAGAGTCAGGCGCACCAGACCGCCGGCCATGATGCCCGCGTTCAGGTGGATGGGCAGGTAGATGCCGATGGCCACGGGCAGCACAGGCAGGCCCAGGATCTCCACAGCCACGGCAATAAAAACGCCGGTGAACACCAAGGCCCAGGGCAGATTGCCGCCCATGACGCCTTCGATGACCATCTTCATCATCATGGCCTGGGGAGCGCCCAGCTCCTCGGAGCCAAAGCCCCAGGCGGCGTTCAGCAGGTACAGAATGGCGCCGATGGCCACGGCGGAAACGCACACGCCGATGAGCTCGCCGTACTGCTGCTTCCGGGGCGTGGAGCCCAGCAGGAAGCCGGTCTTCAGGTCCTGGGAGGTATCGCCGGCGATGGCGGCGATGATGCAGATGACGGAGCCGATGGCGATGGCACCCACCATGCCGGAGGCGCCGGTGGAGCCGGTGGCCTTCAGAATGATGGTGGCGATGAGCAGCGTGGCAATGGACATGCCGGACACCGGGTTATTGGAGGAACCGATGAGGCCCACCATCCGGGAGGAAACGGTGGCAAAGAAGAAGCCGAACACCAGGATGATGAGGGCACCGATCAGGCTGACGGGGATGCCGGGGAACAGCCACATAAAGACGGCGATGCCCAGGCTCACCAGCACCACGATTTTCATGGAGATGTCCTGCTCCGTCCGCAGGGTGCCCTCCGCGCCCTTACCATAGTCCCTGAAGGCGGCGGCAAAGGTCCGCACGATCATGGGCAAAGACTTAATGAGGCTGATGATGCCGCCGGCCGCCAGGGCGCCGGCACCGATGTAGCGGATGAACTTGCTCCACAGGCCCCAGGTGCCGCCAGTGGCCCACAGCTCCGCCACGCTCACGTCGGCGGGATAGATGACCAGGTCACTTCCAAACAGGGCAATCATGGGCATCAGCACGAACCAGGCAATGGTGCTGCCCGCGAACATGTAGGAGGAGATGCGGGGGCCGCAGATGTAGCCCACGCCGGCCAGGGCGGGCAGCACATCCACACCGAAGCCGGAGCCCTTGTAGGCATCAATGGTGTAATCCACTTCGCTGGGGAACAGCTTCAGGCCGTCGGCCACGAACTTGTAAACAGCGGCGATGCCCAGGCCCCAGAACACGGTGGAGGCTTTGGCACCGCCCTCCTCACCGGCCATGAGGACCTCGGCACAGGCCTTGCCCTCGGGATAGCCCAGGGTGCCGTGCTCCTTGACGATGAGGGCGCTGCGCAGGGGGATCATCATGAGAACACCAAGCACACCGCCGCACAGGGCGATGAGGCCGATGTCAATGAGAGACGGCATGTCGCACAGGCCGTCCGCCGCCCACATGAACAGGGCGGGCATGGTGAAGATGGCACCGGCGGCCAGGGATTCGCCGGCGGAGCCAATGGTTTGGACCATGTTGTTTTCCAGAATGGAATCTCGCTTGAAAATGAAGCGGATGACGCCCATGGAAATGACCGCCGCAGGAATGGATGCGGAAACGGTCATGCCAACGCGCAGGCCCAAATAGGCGTTGGCGCCGCCGAACACCACAGCCAGAATGGCACCCAGGATCACGGAAAACACCGTGAACTCAGGCACGATCTTGTCTGCGGGAACGAACGGCCGGAATTTCTTTTCTTCCACGTCTTTCTCTCCTTTTGAAATGGTCTGCTTGCAAGCACAATTACTAGTCCCTCTCTCACAAACAAGCATCTTTCCGATTATACGTGATTCGCGTATATATGTCAAGGTATCCATAAAATTGGCCCCAAAATTCAAAACACTTCGTTGCAAACTGACAATGCTGAAACTGCGGTCTGGCTATGCGGGCATGGCATGGCGATGGGGCGGAGCCGCGCAAACTTTTCCCATGGCTGCAATTGGCAGTTGCCGGAATGGTCGGCGGGATGTATAATGAAATGAAACTGTCAAAAAGGGGGAAAATCCTTGCAAAAGCGATATGACAAGATCTTTCCGGGAACCATTTTCTTTTCCATCGGGCTGATGCTGCTGGGAGTGATTCTGGATGACCCCGCCCAGATCCCCGTGGGCCTCTACCACATTATCACCATGCAGGACCTGCTCATCACGGACTATGTTTATATCGCCGGTCCCGGCGCGGCTCTGGTGAATGCGGGCCTTGTGACGATCATTTCCATCTGTATCATCCGTTTTTCGGGAGACCCGTACAACGGCTTCACCATTGTGGAGATGGGACTGATGGCGGGTTTTTCCCTGTTTGGAAAAAACGTTGTCAACATTTGGCCCATCATCCTGGGCACCTGGCTGTATGCCCGCTACCAGCGGGAGCCGTTTTCCAAATACGCCTCCGTGGCGCTGCTGGCAACCTCGCTGGCACCTTTGGTCAGCTACATGGCTTTGGGCAGCATCCATGCCAGCATCCCCCTGGGCATCCTGACCGGACTGGTCATCGGCTTTATCCTGCCGTCTCTGTCCGCCTATACATATAAGATCCAAAACGGCATGAACCTCTACAACATGGGGTTTGCCTGCGGCTTGTTCGCCATGATGGTGGTCCCGGTCCTGACGGCCTTCGGCGACAAGCCGGACTCCGTGCTTTACTGGGCGGAGGGCTATAACAAAACCTTCGTCATTGCCCTGGGAATCATGTGCGTGACCATGATTTTGCTGGGCCTCTTTGCCACGCCGGTGCCGCCCTGGGCGGTGTGGGCCGGCTATCGCCGTTTGCTGTCCACCACCGGCCGGGCACCCAGCGATTACCTGCGTATGTTCGGTGCCGGCCCTGTCATGATGAACATTGGCATCAACGGCTTTCTGGGTATTTTGTATGTCCTCATCGTCGGCGGCGACCTGAACGGCCCCACCGTGGGCGGTATCTTTACCATCATGGGATTTTCCGCATTCGGCAAGCATCCTTTCAACATTATCCCGGTGATGATTGGCGTGGCTTTGGGCGCTTATGGTATGCACTATACGCCGGATTATCCCTCTCTCCAACTGGCAGGTCTGTTCGGTACCACTCTGGCGCCTATTGCCGGCCACTTCGGCTGGCCCTTCGGCATCCTGGCGGGTTTCATCCACTCCGCCCTGGTTTTGCAGACCGGCGGCCCTGTGGCGGGACTGAATCTCTATAACAACGGCTTTTCCGGTGGCCTCATTGCCATTGTGCTCTATCCCACCATTACAGCCATCTGGAAGCACCGCCGGCCCACCCTGCGGGACGAGGATTACTACGACCTGTTTGAGGAGAGTGCTCCCATCGATACCTCCTTCTGGCGGACGAAGCGGTCTGAGGCATCCCATCACTCCACCCATGAAATGCACCCTGAAAACCCTGGGCGGGATGGCCCTGATTCCCGGATGACCGATGATGTGCCGGAAGAAACAGAAGTGAATTGAACGGTGAAACAAAGGGACGGTGTGCTTCGGCACGCCGTCCTTTTCCGCGCCTGTTTCTGAAAAAGGCGGGTTGCAATCTGCGGGAGAGTATGCTATATTAAGCAAATGAAAATCATTCTCAATTTGTAAGGAGCATCCCTGTGAAAAAACGCTTGACCATTCTGATCCTGTGCGGCTTGCTGCTGAGCGGCTGCGGCCAGACGGCGCAGCCCAAGGACCCGGACCGGATGCAGATCGTGACCACTGTGTTTCCTGCCTATGATTTTGCCCGGGCCGCGGCCGGAGAGCTGGCGGATGTGACGCTGCTGCTGCCGCCGGGCGCGGAGTCCCATTCCTACGAGCCTACGCCGGCGGACATCCTGTCTGTGCGGGACTGCGACCTGTTCATTTACCTGGGCGGCGAGTCCGACGCCTGGGTGGACACCATCCTGGACTCCGTGGAGCCCGCCGGCGCCGTGATGAAAATGGTGGACTGTGTGGAGCTGCTGGAAGAGGAAGATGTGGAGGGAATGCAGTCCCAGCCGGGGCACGACCATGACCACGAGGGGCATGAAGGCCACGACGACCACGGCGAGCATGAGGACCATGGCCTGGGCCAGGTGGCGGAATATGACGAGCATGTCTGGACCTCTCCCCGCAACGCGGCGGATATCACTCTGGCCGTGGGGGAGAAACTGGCGGAGCTGGACGGAGAGCACGCCGCGGTGTACCGGGAAAACGCCGCCGCTTATGAAGATGCGCTGCGGCGGCTGGACGGGGAATTCGAGGTGTTTTTCGATTCCCTGCCGGACCGGACCATCGTTTTCGGCGACCGCTTTCCCTTGCGGTACTTTGCGGAGGAATACAGGCTGGACTATTACGCGGCCTTTCCCGGGTGCAGTACCCAGACGGAGCCCTCGGCGGCCACCATCGCCTTTTTGACGGACAAGGTAAAGAATGAGCACATCTCCACAGTGTGGTATATCGAGTTTTCCAACCATCTGGTAGCGGACAGCATCGCCGAGGCCGCCGGTACGAAAACGGCCATGTTCCAGACTTGCCACAATGTATCCAAAGGGGAGCTGGAGGGCGGTGCCACGTACCTTTCCCTGATGGAGGGGAATCTGGAAACGCTGCGGGAAAACCTGCCCTGACCCTTGCAAGGGCTTGACAAATTTGCTATCCTAAAGAGCGAAACAAGGAGGCAGTACCGTGGAGAGCAAATTTGACTTTTTGAATTTACAGTTTTTCACCAAGGCGGCGGTATATCCCGGCAGTATCGGCACCTTTCGTTACCGCTTTCAGCGGACCGGATGGATGAACGACGGCACCATCCAGGTGTGGGTCTATGAGAACATCAGCTTTGAACTGGCCCAGGATGTGGAAACGGAGACTTTCCCCTGGACGGAGGAGGGCGTGACGGCCATCAAGGCCTGGCTGGATGAAAAGCTGGCCCAGCGGGGCAACCAGCCCTACCGTATCTGGGCGGGGAACCATGTCCGGGAGAAAAAGGAGGGCGAGGCAACATGAAAAACCACCTTTTGGAGCTGGCCGCCCAAGGACGCCCGGCACTGGGCACCTTTTATGAACTGGGCGGCATTGCCGCAGCGGAATGCTTGGGCATTGCCGGACTGGACTTTATGATCGTGGACACGGAGCACGGTCCCTATGATGTGGAGAGTGCCCTGACGGCCATCACAGCGGCCTCCCGACGGGACTGCGCACCCCTGGTGCGGGTGAAGGACGTGACGAGGCCCTCCGTGCTGAAAATGCTGGACGTGGGCGCCAAGGGCCTCATTGTGCCGGATGTACGGTCTGTGGAGGAGGTGCGGCGCCTGGTGGAGTACGCCAAGTACTATCCCCTGGGCCGCCGGGGTTTTGCCCCCACTCTGGCCAGCGGTTACGGCTTTGACCAAGAGGCGGCGGATGTGGAGGGATACTTTGCCCTCTGCAATCGGGAGACTCTGCTCATCCCCCAGTGCGAGACGGCGGAGGCCCTGGAGCACATTGAGGAGATCGCCGCCATGGAGGGCGTGGACGGCATTTTCGTGGGGCCTTACGACCTGTCCGTGGCTCTGGGCAAGCCTGCCCGGATGGACAATCCGGAGCTGGTGGCCGCCATCGCCCGGGTGCTGGCGGCCTGCAAGGCCAACGGCAAGCTCAGCATGATCTACGCCGGTGACGCCGCCGGCTCCGCACGGCTTTTCCGCCAGGGCTTTGACTGTGTGGCCTGCGGCATGGACTCCATTTTACTGATCCAGGCGGCTAAACAGTTAAAAGCCGATGTGGAAGCCCTGCTGTAAAGAGAAAAAAGAATGCCTGTCCCGGATGGGGCAGGCATTCTTTTTGATGAATATCAGAACAATCCGGAGATCTTGCCGAACTCGTCCACGTCGATTTTTTCCGCGGCTGGGACCTTGGGCAGGCCTGGCATGGTCATGATGTCGCCGATGAGAGCCACCAGGAAGCCGGCACCGGCGGAGACCTTCAGGTTCCGCACGGTGATCCGGAAGCCCCGGGGAGCGCCCAGCTTTGTGGCGTCATCGGAGAAGGAGTACTGGGTCTTGGCCATGCAGATGGGCAGCTTGTCGAAGCCCAGGGCCGTCAGCTCTGCGGCCTGCTTTTTGGCGGCGGGGGTCAATGTCACGCCGTCGGCGTGGTAGATCCGGGTGGCGATGGCGTTCAGCTTATCCTCGATGGTGCCGTCCAGCTCATAGGAGTAGTGGAAATCGCCGGGCTGCTCGCAAAGGCGCATGACCTCCTGCGCCAAGGCGATGCCGCCCTCGCCGCCCTTGGCCCATACCTCACTGAGGGCCACGTTGACGCCCAGGGCCTTGCACTTTTCCTCCACCAGGGCCAGCTCGGCGTGGGTGTCGGTGGGGAAGGCGTTGATGGCCACCACGCAGGGCAGGCCGTAGACCTTCGTGATGTTTTCCACGTGCTGGAGCAGGTTGGGCAGGCCCTTTTCCAGAGCCTCCAAGTTCTCGGCGTTCAGCTCCGCTTTGGGAACGCCGCCGTGGTTCTTCAGGGCCCGGACCGTGGCCACCACCACAACGGCGGAGGGAGTCAGACCGGCGAAGCGGCACTTGATGTCCAGGAACTTCTCCGCACCCAGGTCGGCGCCGAAGCCCGCCTCGGTGATGGCGTAATCCGCCAGACGCATGGCCATGCGAGTGGCGATGATGGAGTTGCAGCCATGGGCAATGTTGGCAAAGGGGCCGCCGTGGATGAAGGCGGGAGTGCCCTCCAGAGTCTGGACCAGGTTGGGCTTCAGGGCGTCCTTCAGCAGGGCAGTCATGGCACCCTCGGCCTTCAGGTCGTGGGCGGTGACAGGACGGCCATCATAGGTATAGCCCACGATAATGCGGGCCAGCCGGGCCTTCAGGTCCATAAGGTCCGTGGACAGGCACAGCACCGCCATGACCTCACTGGCCACGGTGATATCGAAGCCATCCTCCCGGGGGCAGCCGTTGACCTTGCCGCCCAGGCCGTCCACGATGAAGCGGAGCTGGCGGTCGTTCATGTCCACAGCCCGCTTCCAGGTGATGCGCTTGGGGTCGATGCCAAGGGCGTTGCCTTGCTGGATGTGGTTGTCCAGCATGGCGGCCAACAGGTTGTTGGCGGCACCGATGGCGTGGAAGTCGCCGGTGAAGTGGAGGTTGATGTCCTCCATGGGGATGACCTGGGCCCAGCCGCCGCCGGCGGCACCGCCCTTCACACCGAACACGGGGCCCATGGAGGGCTCCCGCAGGGCCACCATGGCGTTCTGGCCCAGCTTCCGCAGACCGTCGGCCAGACCCACGGTGGTGGTGGTCTTGCCCTCGCCGGCGGGGGTGGGGTTGATGGCGGTCACCAGCACCAGCTTGCCGTCGGGCTTCTGGACCTCCCGCAGCAGGGCGTAGTCCACCTTGGCCTTCACCTTGCCGTACAGCTCCAGATATTTTTCGTCCACGCCGGCGGTCCTGGCGATTTCCGTGATGGGCTTCGGGGTGCAGGACTGAGCGATCTCAATGTCAGACAGAATCTTCATATACAGCCTCCCAAAAAATATGAATCAACAACCAAAAAAGGTATTACTTATCCGCGCCTGAAAACTATACCACGAATTCAGGCGAAAGAAAAGGGCGATTTTCAAAAGTGGGCTTCATATTTTTGTAAAGATAGTATAAGGCTTGCTAATGACTTGACAGGGTAAGATTGGAATTGCTATAATGAAAAAAATAAGTTGGAGAGGTGAAAGGATGATTTCTGCTTCCTGCTGAAAGGTCATAACGGCACTGTGGCTCCGGGAAGGGGCCGGGCTTTGCCATGCCCGGGTGCCGAAAGCAGGAACGCAGATCACCCACGCCATGTCATACGCGGCCCATTTGTGTAAACGGAGCCATGCTGTTATGCCGTGCGCCACAGGAGAAGTTCCTGCGGCGCATTTTGTTTCGTATGGAGGGACCGCGTATGTCTATGATTCGGGTCACGGACCTGACGTTTGCCTATCCGGGCAGCTATGACAATATTTTTGAACACGCCAGCTTTCAGTTTGACACCAACTGGAAGCTGGGTTTCACTGGCCGCAATGGCCGGGGCAAGACCACATTCTTGCGGCTTTTAACGGGAGAGCTTCCCCATGGCGGCGCTATCACCGGCGGGGTTCCCTGCGGATATTTCCCGCCGCCGGTGACAGATGACAGCCGCCTGACCCTGGAGGTCATGGAGGCGGCCTGCCCGGCGGCGGAGGAGTGGGAGCTTCTGCGGGAGGCGGGGCTGCTGGAGGTGGATGGGGAGGCGCTGTACAGGCCCTTCTCCACGCTTTCCAATGGGGAGCGGACCAAGATGCTGCTGGCGGCATTGTTTTGCGGGGAGGACCGCTACCTCCTCATCGACGAGCCCACCAACCACCTGGATGCCCATGCCCGGCAGGTGACGGCGGAGTATTTTCGGAAAAAACGGGGCTTTTTGCTGGTGTCTCACGACCGGGACTTCCTGGATGGCTGCGTGGACCACATGATGGCCATCAATAAGACCGGCGTGGAGGTGGTGAGCGGCACCTTCTCCTCCTGGTGGGAGAACAAGGCACGAAAAGACGCCTTTGAACAGGCGAGAAACGACCGCCTCAAGGGCGAGATCAAGCGGTTGGAGCAGTCGGCGGAGGAACGGCGGCGAAAGGCCGACGCCGTGGAGCGGGCCAAGACCGGCATTTCTTCCCAGGGCATCGTCAAGCACGGATTGCGCCCCTATCTGAGAGAAAAATCCCGGAAAGGCCAGCAGCAGCGGAAAAACATCGACCACCGGGCAGAGCGGGCCATTGCGGAAAAGTCTGAGCTTTTACAGGACCTGGAGCGGGCGGATGCCCTGAAGCTCCATCCCCTCACCGCCCGGGGACGGCTGTTGGACCTGAAGAATGTGACCCTTTCCTACGGAGCGCGGACGGCGTGCGGCCCGCTGACCTTTGCGTTGGAGCCGGGAGACCGGGTGGCGCTGGACGGCGCCAACGGCTGCGGCAAGTCCACACTGTTGAAATTCCTGTGTGGGGAGGAGGGCATGAGCCATGCCGGGGGATTGACCCGTCTCTCCGGGCTGACAGTGTCCGTGGTGCTTCAGGACACCTCCTTTTTAAAAGGCTCTTTACGGGACTTTGCCCGGGAGAGCCAAGTGGATGAAACACTGCTGCTGGCCATCCTGCGGAAGCTGGACCTTTCCCGGGTGCAGTTTGGAAAGGACCTGGCGGACTGGTCCGCCGGGCAGCGGAAAAAGGCGCTGCTGGCCCGGAGCCTGTGCCAGAGCGCCCATCTGTACGTCTGGGACGAGCCGCTGAACTACATCGATGTGTGGAGCCGGATGCAGGTGGAGGAGCTGCTTTTGGCGTACCGGCCCACCATGCTGTTCGTGGAGCACGACGGGGCCTTTCGCCGAAACATCGCCACCCATGTGATCCAAATGTAAAAACAGCGCCGGGGACTTCCCGGCGCTGTCTGCTCAGTAGTTGAATTTATCGATGTGGATGTTGTCACAGAATTGCGCCTTTAAGGCCTGGAGCTTTGCGAAGATATCCGTTTCACAGTGGACCTGCTGCAGCTCCGGGGAGGTCCAGGACTCCACCAGCAGCAGCGCGTCCGTATCCTGGGCGTCAAAGAAATAATCGTATTTCAGGTTGCCCTCCTCATGAATGGAGTTGTTCCGGACGCCCAGTTGGCACAGGGCCTGGAAAAAGGCGTCCCGCTGGCCGGGCTTGCAGTGATAGGTGACGTTCCAAGTTAACATAACATATATCTCCTTTTTTAGGATTCCGGCACCAGACGGCGCATATCCGCCGGCAGGGGCGCGGTCAGGGACAGGACTTCCCCGGTGACGGGGTGAATGAGGCGCAGAGCATAGGAGTGCAGCGCGGGACGGGGGATGAGGAGAGGGTCCTCCGTGCCGTACAGCCAGTCTCCCGCCAGGGGATGGCCAATGGAGGCCATGTGAACACGCAGCTGGTGGGTGCGGCCGGTCTCCGGCACCAGCTTTACCAGAGAGAGGGCCTCTCCCGGCACCAGGACCTCATAGTGGGAGATAGCACGCTGGCCGTCGGGGCGTATCTTCCGCGCCACAGCCGAGGTCTCATCCCGGCCGATGGGGGAGTCGATGGTGCCCCGAAGGGGCTGGGGACAGCCCAGGCACACGGCCCGGTACTCCCGGTAAAAGCCCTCTGTGTGGAGGGCGCGGCGCAGGCGGTCGTGGACATAGCCGCTTTTTGCCACCACCATGAGGCCGGTGGTGCCCTTGTCCAGCCGGTTCACGGAGTGGAAAATGAAATCCGTACCCCGCTGCCAGGCCAGGGCCCCGGCCACGGTGGGGGTATCCGGCAGGAAATTGGAGGCATGGGCCGTCATGCCGGCGGGTTTATCCACCACCAGCAGGTGCCCGTCCTCCCATACGATGGGCAGCGGCCAGTCGCCGGGGGTGGGCAGGACCTTGGGGGGGCGGTGGTCTCCGGTCTCCACCTGCAATACATCTCCCGCGTGCAGAATGTCCACGGTGCGGGCGTGGCGGCCGTTTACCAAAATGCCGTTTTCCGCCCGGGTCAGCCGGGCCACGGCGTGGGTGGAAAAGTGCAGCCCCGCCTTTAAAATATGGCGGACGGTGGAGCCGTCCTCCTCCGCCGTGATGGTTTTTGTGATGGTTTCCAGAGGCGTGCCCTCCTTTCGCCCTTTACCATAGCATAAAAAGCTGCTTTTGCATAGCCAAAACTAGAGAAGTGTGGTATAATAACCTATCTATGCAAATGAACGCAAGGAGGCGCCCCATGCTGTTATCCGCGGAACGCATTTCCATCAATTTCGGCAGCCGGCAGCTGCTGGAGGATGTGAATTTTTACTTGAATGAAGGGGACAAGACCGGCATCATCGGCATCAACGGCACCGGCAAGTCCACATTTTTGAAGGTGCTGGCGGGCATCACGGAGCCGGACGCCGGCACCATTTCCCGCAATCCCAACGTGCAGGTGAGTTTTCTGCCCCAAAATCCGGTGATGGATGATAACGCCACTGTGTTGGAGCAGGTGTTTCTGCATTTTTCCCCGGAGTTCCGGGCCCTGAACGAATACGAGGCAAAGTCCATGCTGAACCGCCTGGGGCTGCCGGATTTTGACCAGAAAGTGGGCAATCTCTCCGGCGGCCAGCGCAAGCGGGTGGCCCTGGCGGCGGCCCTGCTTCACCCGGCGGATGTGCTGGTGCTGGACGAGCCCACCAACCACTTGGACGCCGAGATGACTGCCTGGCTGGAGGACTGGCTCCGCAGGTTCAAGGGCGGCCTTGTCATGGTGACCCATGACCGCTACTTTTTGGAGCGAGTGGTGAATCACATCACGGAGCTGAGCCGGGGTAAGCTGTACCACTACGAGGCCAACTACTCCAAATATCTGGAGCTGAAGGCCCAGCGGGCGGAAATGGCGGAGGCCAGTGAGCGCAAGCGCCAGTCCATTCTGCGGGTGGAGCGGGAATGGATCCTGCGGGGCTGTAAGGCCCGGACCACGAAGTCCAAGGAGCGTATCCAGCGCTACGAGGCCCTGCTGGGCCAGGACGCGCCGGAGACAGATGACACGGTCCAGCTGGCGGCGGCCTCCAGCCGCCTGGGGAAAAAGATCATTGAGCTGAAGGATGTCACCAAGGGCTTTGACGGCAGGACGCTGGTGGACCATTTCTCCTATAACCTGCTGCGAAACGACCGCATTGGCATCGTGGGCCGCAACGGCGCGGGCAAATCCACCCTGCTGCACCTCATCGCCGGGGAACTGGTCCCGGACAGCGGCAGTGTGGACATGGGCACCACGGTGAAGGTCGGCCACTTTTCCCAAGAGGGGCGGGAACTGGACCTGGACCAGCGGGTCTACGATTTTATCCATGACATTGCCGATGAGGTGCGGACAGACGAGGGCACCTTTACCGCCAATCAGATGATGGAACGGTTCCTGTTTCCCGGTGACCTTCAGTCCGTCCCCATCGGGCGCCTTTCCGGCGGGGAGCGGCGGCGGCTGTACCTGCTGTCGGTGCTGATGTCGGCGCCCAACGTGCTGCTGCTGGACGAGCCCACCAACGATTTGGATGTGACGACCCTCTCCATTCTGGAGGATTATCTACAGGGATTTCCGGGACCGATTTTGGTGGTGTCCCACGACCGCTTCCTGCTGGACAAGCTGGCGGAATCCATTTTTGAGGTCCGGGATGGCCAGGTGCTGCGCTACACCGGCAACTGGTCCGACTGGCAGGCCAAGCGCCGGGAAGAGGAATCGCCTGCGAAAGCGGAGAAGCCCAAGGCGGCGGAGCGTCCCCGGGAGCGGAAACTGAAATTTTCCTATAAGGAGCAGCTGGAATTCGAGACCATCGATGGAGAGCTGGCGGAGCTGGAGCGGCAGGTAGCTGAGTGTGCCGATGCCCAGGGCCGCTGCGGCAGCGACTATATAAAGCTCCAGGAGCTTCAGGCCAAACAGGCGGAGCTGGAAGCAAAGCTGGAGGAAAAAACGGAGCGCTGGATCCATCTTACGGAGCTGAAAGAAAAAATCGACGCCCAGAACGGCTGAGCGGAAATATCAGGTGACAGAGACACTGACCTTTGTTATAATATTTGGTATAATAATAGTGTTTACATTAAAAAACGAAAGGAGGGAGGACTTGGACACCAGATTTGACTGGCAAAGCGGGATTGCGGCCATCCGAAAGGAGCACCGCAGGATCGATGGAAAATGGCTGTGGATGCAATACCGGCTGATGGCCGCTTTGGCGGTATTTGCCACGGCGGCGGAGGTCATCATGTATTTCCTGCTGCAGGAGCTGCGGATCCCCACGGTTTCTCCAGCCATGTATCTGCTGAAATATCTTGCGGCGCCGTTCGCGGTCAATATGCTTTTGACTTTGGGCGCGGCGCTGACAGTGCGGAGCGGCCTGACGGAAGTACAAAAGAGCTATCTGGTCTCCACACTGCTGACGGTGATGGCCACTGTGATGTACACGGTCCACGCGGTGTTTCCGGTATTATCCTCCCTGTTTATCATTCCCATGCTGCTGACTGTGGTATACGGCGACCAACGGCTGACGGCCTATATCGCTGTTTGCTGTGTGGGCGGCAAGGCGGTCTCAGACTTGTTTTTGTGCTGGGACCCCAGTCGGGTCAAGGTCACGGACAGCGTGGACACCCTGGTGGATTTTGGCCTTTCCCTGGTGTTACTGGCGGTGTTTTACGGGATCTGCGCCTGCATGATCCTGATGGAGCAGCAAAAGCACGAGGCATCCATCCGGCTGGAGCAGGAGCGCCAGCGGCTGCGGGAGGAGTCCCTGCGGGACCAGCTGACCCGTGTGGGCAACCGGGAGGCCCTGCGGCAGATGTTCCAGACCATGGAAGCGGACCAAAGCGGCCGGCGGTATTTCCTGGCCATGATGGATCTGGACGATTTCAAAAACCTGAATGACACCTACGGTCACAGCCAGGGAGACCGGCATCTGCGGGCCCTGGGCCAGGTGCTGCTGGACCTGCCAAAAGGGGAGACGGCATCCTTCCGTTTCGGCGGCGACGAGTTTTGCACGGTATTTTGGGGCTGCAGACCGGAGCGGGTGGAACAGCTTTGCCGGGAGATCCAGCGGCGCTATGCCGCGGCGGCCGCGGCCTGCGGCGGCCGGCAGGTGTCCCTCAGCATCGGTGCGGCGGAATACCGGCGGCAGGAGTCGGCGGAATGGCTGCTGGACCGGGCGGACGCGATTTTGTACCGGGCCAAGCAGAATAAGGGCAGCATCCTGTTGGAAACAAATTGAAAAGAAGCCCTCCGGCTGGGAGGGCTTCTTTCGTGCCGTTAGATGCGGTCAGCTTTTTCTTCGGCATACCAGAGATTCCAGGTCTGCCGGTAGATGGCGGCGACGGCCTCCGTGTGGCACACCATCCGTACCCGGCGGGGAAGTTCGTGTTCCGACAGCCAGTCCATAATGGCCCGCAAGGCCACTGTGGTGGCCTGGGGCAGGGGGTAGCCGTATATGCCTGTGGAAATAGAGGGGAAATCCACACTTTTAATGTTGTTGGCGGCAGCCAGGGACAGACAGCTGCGGTAACAGGAGGCCAGGAGGGCGGGCTCGCCCAGTCCGCCGCCCTGCCAGATAGGGCCGGGAGTGTGGATAACGTATTTGGCGGGCAGGTTGTAGCCTTTTGTCAGCTTGGCCTTTCCGGTCTCGCAGCCGCCCAGGGTGCGGCATTCCTCCAGCAGCGACCGTCCGGCGGCCCGGTGGATGGCACCGTCCACGCCGGCGCCGCCCAGCAGCGAGGTATTGGCGGCGTTGACGATGGCCTCCGCGTCGGAGCGGGTGATGTCTCCCACGATGATGTCAAACCGTTTCATGAGATCGCCTCCTTAAAATCCAGTATATCCCAATTTCGGGAAAAAGCAAGGTCACATCTTTCCGCTGGACATGGACTGTGCTTTTTCCTTGATAGCCCTTGCGGTTTCTAAATTTTTGTGGGATAATCATTCCAATGTTCAAATACTGTGAAAGAATGGAAGAATGAGTTATGTATCCACGGAAGATCGCGATCCTGACAGATTCCTGCGCCGACCTGTCTCCCCAGATGGCGGAGGAGAACCATATTTTCGTGGTCCCTCTGCGCATTTTATGTGCCGACGGGGAATACCTGGACGGCGTGAATATCCGGGGCGCGGATGTTTACCGGCGCCTGCGGGCGGGAGAACTGCCCCAGACCTCCCTGCCTGCAACGGAGGAGATCTTGAAGTTACTGACCCGTATTCATGAGGAAGGCTATGATGGAGTGATCGCTGTCATGCTCTCCGGCGGCCTGTCCGGCACCTATAATCTGCTGCGGCTGGTGGCGGAGGAGTGCCGGGGCAAGCTGGAGGTCCGGGCCTTTGACTCCGTCAGCGCCTCCCTGGGCCTGGGCATGACGGTGTTGCAATTGGCGGAGGACATCCGGAACGGTATGGACTGGGAGGAATTGACGGAGCGGCGGGTGCCCCAGCTCATTGCCGGGACCCATCCCTTTTTCTCCGTGGATACCCTGGAATATCTGCAAAAAGGCGGGCGCATCGGCAAAGTTACCGCCACGGCGGGGATGCTGCTGCAGATCAAGCCACTCCTCACCTTTGCCGAGGATGGTCAACTGACCTCCGTGGCCAAGGTCCGGGGGAGAAATCAGGTGGCGGATAAGCTGGTGGACCTGACGGTGAAGGCCTGCGGCGGCCACAAGCGGTACAATCTGGCGGTCGCCAACGGTGGCGCCCCGGAGGGCATGGCGCTGGTGCGCCAAAAGCTGACGGAGGCTCTGCCGGACTACGACCACATCTGGGAGGGCGAGATCGACGGCACCCTCAGCGTCTACATCGGCGACGGCGTGCTGGGCGCCGCTGTCCAGGTGCTGGACTGAAGGAAACAAAAAAGCAGCCTGCGTTCCATGGGAACGCAGGCTGCTTGCTTATCTGGACAGGTATTCCCGGCAGCACCGGCGGGCCTGTTCCGCTGTGGAAACCTCGTCGATGGTGACGAGATGTCCCTCTTTCACGGTGATTTTTCCGGCCACCACGGTGTAATCCACCGGGCCCCGGAGGCCAACGGTGGCCAGCACATCGGCGGGACTGTACTCGCCGCCCACCAGCTCCAGCCGGCGGGAATCCACCAGGAAGAAGTCGGCGCACTTGCCTACCTCCAAGGAGCCGATGTCCTCCCGGCCCAGCAGTCGGGCGCTGCCCCGGGTGGCCATTTTCAGCACCTGGTAGCCGGAGGGGGCCGCCTTGCTGGAGTGGAGCCGGTGGAGAAGGTAGCACACCCGCAGCTCCTCCAGCAGGGAAGAACCGTCGTTGCTGGCGGAGCCGTCCACCGCCAGGCCCACGGGGACTCCCAGGGCCAGCATCTCCGGTATCCGGGCCACGCCGGAAGAGAGCTTCATGTTGGAGATGGGACAGTGGGCCACGCCGGTGCCGGTACGGGCCAGTTCCCGCAGCTCTTCATCATTGAAGTGGATGCCGTGGGCATACCACACATCCGGCCCGGTCCAGCCCAGGGAGGCCATGAACTCCAGGGGGCGGACACCGTGGTGGGTCAGCATATAGGCTTCCTCGTCCTTTGTCTCGCACAGGTGGGTGTGCAGGCGGACACCGTACTGCCGGGCCAGAAGGGCGCTTTGCCGCAGCAGCTCGGCACTGACGGAGAAGGGAGAACAGGGGGCCAGGGCGATTTGGCGCATGGAGCCGGGGCGGGGATCGTGGTAGGCCTCGATGATGCGGGCGGAATCCCGCATGATCTCGTCCACCGTCTGGACCACGCTGTCCGGCGGCAGTCCGCCATCCTTTTTGGAGAGGTCCATGCTGCCCCGGGAGGCGAACATCCGGATGCCCAGTTCCTCCGCCGCGGCCAGCTGGGCGCCGATGAGGTCGCCGGCATGGGCGGGAAAGACGTAATGGTGGTCAAAGCAGGTGGTGCAGCCGTGCTTCATCAGCTCGCCCATACCTGTCAGGGAGGACAGGCGGATGATGGTTTCATCCAACCTCTTCCAAATTTCATACAGGGTGGTGAGCCAGTCGAACAGCTCCATATTCTGCACCTGGGGCAGATTTCTGGAAAACACCTGGTACAGGTGGTGATGGGTGTTGACCAGACCCGGATAGCACCAGAAATGACTGCCGTCCAGCACCGCGTCGGCCCGCTGGGGCAGGTCCGGCCCCAGCGCCCGGATGAAGCCGTCCTCGCAATAGAGATCGACTCCGGACAGCACCCGGTCTTCCTGGTCACAGGTGATGATGCTTTGCAGGTTTTTTACCAGTAAAGAGCGCATGAAAGCTCCCCCTTTCAGACAATAGTATACGATAGATGGACACCTGGGTCAACTTTTTTGTATATCCTGCCGAAAACGCCTTGCGAAATGGAAAAGAGTGTGATATGGTCTAATTGTACCTGAATTGTCTGCGGGAAGCGGACAATCTGGAGGAAAGGAAATGAGAGACATGCTGGATATTTTCGACATTCTGGGGCCTGTGATGGTGGGGCCCTCCAGTTCCCACACGGCGGGAGCCGTCCGCATCGGAAACATGGCACGGGCTCTGCTGGGCAGCCAGCCGGTGAAGGCGGATATCGCTCTCCATGGCTCCTTCGCGGAGACCGGACAAGGACATGGCACCGACAAGGCTCTGGTGGCGGGCCTGCTGGGTATGCGGCCGGACAACCTGGATATTCCCCGCAGCTTTGAGATCGCCGCGGAACAGGGCATGGAGTTCCATATCCACCCCGTGCAGCTGCGGGACGCCCATCCCAACACCGCCGTTTTGCAGGTGGAGGATGCCAATGGCAAGCAGATGACAGTCCAGGGCGTTTCCATCGGCGGCGGACGCATTCGCGTGGACAAGATCAATGGCGTGGATGTGAACTTTACCGGCGCCTATAATACTCTGGTAGTCCGCCACCAGGATGTGGCCGGCGAGCTGTCCCGCATTACCAACGAACTGGCGGTGGGCGGCGTGAATATTGCCAACATGAGCCTTTGCCGCAACCGGAGGGGCGGCGATGTGCTGACCATCATTGAGACGGATCAGAAGCTGCAAGCCGACGTGGTGAAGCGGATCAGTACGCTCTATGCCGTGCACGACGTCACCTATTATGAAAAGGAGGACGTGTAATCATGGCACTGGAATCCATGCAGGAGATCTTTGATGCGATTGAAAAAACGAACCAGCCATTCTGGCGTGTGGTCCTGGCCACGGATATGGAGGAGCGGGAAGTGACCGAGGCGGCTTCCATGGAGCGGATGCGCTTTACCTGGCAGGCAATGCTGGACTCTGTAGAAAGCTACCAGGGCGAACGCCGGTCCGTCAGCGGCCTGGTGGGCGGCGACGGTGCCCGGGTGCGGGACTATGCCGCCAAGGAGAAGACCCTCAGTGGTGAGTATCTGACGGAGGTCATTGCCACCGCCCTCAGCGTGGGCGAGTCCAACGCCTGTATGTGCAAGATCGTGGCGGCTCCCACCGCCGGCGCCTGCGGCGTACTGCCCGCAGTGCTGGTGCCCCTGTACAAGCAGGGCAATATCGAGGAGGAGGACATCCTCAAGGCGCTGTATGTGGCCTCCGGCATCGGCGCGGTCATTGCCTTCCGGGCCTGCATCGCCGGCGCCGCCGGCGGCTGCCAGGCGGAGATCGGCTCCGCCTCCGCCATGGCGGCGGGCGCGCTGACGGCCCTCCGGGGCGGTGACGCGGACCAGATCGGCAACGCCGTGGCCATGGCGCTGAAAAACCTCATGGGCCTGGTGTGCGACCCTGTGGCGGGCCTGGTGGAGGTGCCCTGCGTGAAGCGCAACGTGGTGGGTGCCGTCAACGCCATCAGCTGTGCCGACATGGCCCTGGCCGGTGTGACCAGCCGTATCCCCGTGGACCAGGTCATTGACTGTATGGGCGATGTGGGCCGGCGTATGCCGGTGGAGTTCCGGGAGACCGCTCTGGGCGGTCTGGCCGTGACGCCCTTCGGCCAGTCCGTGAAGGAGAAAATGCTCAAGGGCGAGCTGTGATACATAAAAAGGACCGCCGTTTCACGGCGGTCCTTTTTATGTCTGCTAGAAATATTACTGCTTGGCGGCCAGAGCCTTCTGCAACCAATCCTTGCCGTCCACGAAACGGGAGACGATGTAGGAGACCACATAGTCGCCGGCGGAGTTGATCATGGTGGCGGGGGGGTCCACCAGGTTGCCGATGGCCACCAGGATGGGGAAAGCCACCTCGATCTGCTCGGGGAAGAAGATGGAGCAGATGATGTACTCGCCGATATAGCCGCCGCCGGGGACGCCGCTCATGCCCACGGAGGACAGTACGGCCACCAGAACCACGGGGATCAGCGTTTCGAAGCCCAAAGGCTGACCAAACACGCCCAGCACGAAGGCAATCTTCAGTACGCAGGAGAAGCAGGAGCCGTCCATGTGCATGGTGGCGCCCAGAGGCAGCACCATGTCGCTGACGTCCTTGGAGATGCCGGTCTCGGCGGCCACTTCCATGTTGGTGGGAATGGTGGCCACAGAGGAGCAGGTGCCCAGGGACACCACGGCGGGACGGGTGATGTGCTGGAACATGGTCTTGACGGCACCCTTGCCACCGCCAAAGCGGGCGAACAGGGGCCAAGCGGTGAAGATGTACACGAAGCACAGGGGATAGTACAGCAGCAGGGCGCGGCCGTAGGTCACGGTGACCTGGGGACCATAGGTGGCGACCAGGTCGGCGAAAATGGCAAAGAAGGCGATGGGGGCATAGTAGGTGACGATCTTCACGAACTTCAGCATGACATTGGTCAGGTCCTCCAGGAATTTGCCCACCAGGGAGTCCTTGCCGCCGTTCAGGTTTACGGCGAAGCCGAACAGCAGGGAGAACACGATCAGGGGCAGCATGGCCCGGCGGGTCAGCAGGCCCACAAAATCGCTGGCGGTGAAGAAGTTGACGATCATGTCAGCCATGGAGGCGTACTCGCCCATCTCCTCGGAGGGCAGCTCAGTCCAGGCGGTCAGAACGGGAGGGAAGATCTTCACCAGCACGAACATGATGACGGCGGCGATGGCACCGGTCACCACGAAAGTGGCTACGGTGACGCCCATGATCTTGCCGGCACGCTTGCGGCTCTCCATATTGGCCACGGCGCCGGAGATGGAGGCAAACACCAGAGGCACTACGATGCAGAACATCATGTTGATGAACACGGTGCCCAGGGGCTTCAGGATGGTGGCGCCGGCACTGGCGTCGGTGACAGGCCAGAACCAGCCCACGATGGCGCCCAGCACCATGGCGCCGATCATAATGGCCATGAAGCGGTAGTTTTTCGCGACAGATTTTGCTTCCATATACATTCCTCCTAATTTTTACACACAGGGGAGTTATTTTGCAAGGAAAAGGTCCTCGTCTGTGACCTCGCCTTTACAAACGATGTTGGTGGGGCCTGTCAGGTACAGGTCCCGGATGGCGGAACCTTCCCGGACGGTGTCGATGATGAGGCGGCCCCCGGCCATATCCACCTGCACATCGTGGCCGCTGACCTTGCCCTGGAGAGTCAGGACCGTGACCAGAGAGCCGGTTCCGGTGCCGCAGGCGTAGGTAAAGTCCTCCACGCCCCGCTCAAAGGTCCGCTCATACACGGTGTCCTCGCCGGTGAGCTCATAGAAGTTCACATTGGCGCCCTTGGGGAAGGCGGGATGCCAGCGGAGCTTCCGTCCCAGTTCCCGCAGCTCGTTTTCATCGGCGTTTTTCAAATCGTGATACGGAACCACCGCGTGCGGAAGGCCGGGATTGCCCAGCTCCACATAGGAGCAGGCATACCGGACGCCGTCCACTTCCACGGGATGGTCCAGCCGAACAGTGGTGGGGTCGTTGAGGCGGATCTTGTACAGGCGGGAACTGATGCGCTGTCCGGTGACGATGCCCGCCGTAGTCTCAATGGTCTGGGTCTCGCTGGCCAAGCCGTTTTCGTAGCCGTAGCGGCAGATGCAGCGGGCGCCGTTGCCGCACATCTCACCCATGCTGCCGTCGGCGTTGTAAAACCGCATTTTGTAGTCGCCGCCCTGGTCGGGGGCGTCCACCACCATCAGCCCGTCGGCGCCGATGGACAGGTGCCGCTCACAGAGGGTGCGGGCCACCTGGGGCAGGTCTTCCACGTTCAGGTGCTCCTCCAGGTTGTTCAGCACCACAAAATCATTGCCGGCGCCATTCATTTTCCAAAATTTCAAGTGCCGTCCACCTCCAAGGATATATTTCCTGTATTATAACAGTGCACAATTGCAAAGTACAATGGATAATGTGCTAAAAAACTTGCAAATTGTGCGAAAGAGATTGGCGGATTGGATTGATTTGCAGAATATTTTGAAATATGGTATGCTGAAGCGGAAAAGGGGGGCTGACGGATATGCCGAGAAAAAACGCCAGAAATACCAAAGGGCGCATCATTTCCGCCGCGTGGAGACTGTTTTATGATCAGGGCTATGAAGACACAACCGTGGAGGATATCGTCTTTGAATCCGAGACCTCCAAGGGCTCCTTTTACCACTATTTCGACGGAAAGGACGCGCTGCTGGGGACGCTGGCCTATGTGTTTGATGAGAAATACGAGGAGCTGATGGAGACCATGGACCCGTCCATGACCGCCATGGAAAAACTCATCTACCTGAATCACGAGCTGTTTGCCATGATCGACGGCGGCATTTCCATGGACCTCTTGGCCCGACTGCTGTCCACCCAGCTGCTGACGAGGGGGGAAAAGCACCTGCTGGACCGGAACCGCACGTATTTCAAGCTCCTGCGGCAGATCATCTCCCAGGGACAGAAGGATGGCCAGCTGCGGGCGGACCGTACCGTCAATGAGATCGTGAAGGCCTACGCCCTGTGGGAACGGGCGCTGATGTACGACTGGTGCCTTTCCGGCGGTGAGTATTCCCTGGTGGCGTACACGGACAGTGTGACGCCCATGTTCCTGCAAAGCTATGGAGCTTGAAAAATATCATAGAATTTGACTGGAGATGGTTTTATATAATTATCTATTTTTAAAATGCTGAAATATCATAAAAAAACGGAGAAATTATTAAGCGGAGTATAGAATATATTCTATACTCCGTTCTGTATTTCATTCTATATATAAGTGTGGTATGATAGGGCCCATGATTACAAAAGGGAGGAAATCTTCCCGAAAAGGAGAAGAAAAATGACTGGTTCACAAATCTGCATCATGGCGACGATCATCCTGTATCTGTGCTTTGTGATTTTCACGGGCGTGATGATCGGCCGCCGTTCCAAAAAGAGCGCGGAGGGCTTTTACCTGGGCGGCCGCGGCATGGGCCCCCTGGTCACGGCTATGAGTGCCGAGGCCTCTGACATGAGCTCTTGGCTTCTGATGGGCCTGCCCGGCCTTGCTTACCTCAGCGGCGTGGCGGATGCCGGCTGGACGGCCATCGGCCTTGCTGTGGGTACTTACCTGAACTTCCTGCTGGTTGCCCAAAAAATCCGCCGGTATTCCGTGCGGCTGGACGCCATCACCATCCCCTCGTTCATCTCCAAGCGCTATGGGGAGAAAAAGCCTGTGATCATGTGCATTGCATCCCTCATCATCCTGATCTTCTTTGTGCCCTATGTGGCCTCCGGCCTGGCCGCCATCGGCAAGCTGTTCAACAGCCTGTTTGGCTGGAACTACCTGCTGGCTGTGGCTATCGGCACGCTGGTCATCATCAGCTATACCTCTGTGGGCGGCTTTAGCGCTGTGGCTACCATGGACTTGATCCAGTCCATCATCATGACCTGTGCCCTCGTTGTCATCACAGCCTTTGGTATTTACCAGGCCGGCGGAGTGGGTGCTGTTATGGATAATGTCCGGCAGCTGCCCGGCTACCTGAGCTTTGTACAGACCCACGATGCCGCCACCGGCGCTGCCGCGCCGTATGGCCTGGTGACCATCGTCTCCACCTTGGCCTGGGGCCTGGGGTATTTTGGAATGCCCCACATCCTGGTACGCTTCATGGCCATTCGGGACGAAAATGAGCTGAAGCTCTCCCGTCGTATTGCCTCTGTGTGGGTGGTCATCTCCATGGGCATTGCCATCTGCATCGGCATGATCGGCTACGGCGTGTCCAAAGCTGGCCGTATCCCCGTTCTGGAGGGCAGCGCCTCTGAGACCGTGATCGTCAAAATCGCGGACCTGCTTTCCTCCTATGGCATGATTCCCGCTGTTATTGCCGGACTTATTTTGGCCGGTATCCTGGCTGCCACCATGTCCACGGCGGATTCCCAGCTGCTTTCCGCGGCCTCCGCGTTTTCGGAGAATATGCTGCAAGACGTGTTCGGTGTGAAAATGACGGCCAAACAGACCATGCTGGTGGCCCGCCTTACCGTCATCGTCATTGCTGTGATTGCCGCGTTTTTGGCAACGGACCCCAACAGCAGCGTGTTCCAAATCGTGTCCTTCGCCTGGGCTGGCTTCGGCGCGACGTTTGGCCCTGCGGTCCTCTTTGCCCTGTTCTGGAAGCGCAGCAACCGGCAGGGTATTCTGGCCGGCTTGGTAGCGGGCGGCATTATGGTGTTTGTTTGGAAGTTCTGCGTGCGTCCAATCGGCGGCGTGTGGAACGTTTACGAGCTGTTGCCTGCGTTCATCGTGGCGTCCGTCGCCATCATTGTGGTCAGCCTGCTCACGCCGGAACCCGAGAAAGAAATCGTGGAAATCTTTAACGAGGTTAATGCACAGTAAAAACATACCTTATTAAAATATCAGCCGGGGATTTTCCACGGCTGATATTTTTTTGGCGGCTTGAAGCCAAATAAACCCCCGGTTCTACCAGGGAAAAAAGAACTTCAGTATATGAAAAAATAACCTCCGATGATAGGATGGTAATGGTTTGGCGACCGCATTACCAAGAATCAAAGGAGGTTATTCATATGGAGAAAAACGAGGTAAATCACAGTGCGCATTCCACATGGAGATGTCAGTACCACATCGTATTCGCACCGAAATTCCGTAGGAAGGTGATATATGGGGAATTAAAGGCGGATGTCGGACAAATACTGCGGAAGCTGTGTGAAGAAAAGGAAGTGGAAATCATCGAAGCGGAGGCATGTGCCGATCACATCCATATGCTCGTAAGTATCCCACCGCATCTAAGTGTAGCACAGTTTATGGGATATCTCAAGGGAAAAAGTACGCTCATGATATTCGATCGTCATGCGAATCTCAAATACAAGTATGGGGCCGGCGCTTCTGGTGTCGCGGTTACTATGTAGATACGGTAGGAAAGAACAAGAAAGCAATAGAGGAGTATATCCGCAACCAGCTAGTAGAGGATGAGATAATGGATCAGATGACGATGAAGGAATACACAGACCCGTTTACGGGCAGCAAGAATAGTAAGGCATAAAAACAGGCCGCTTTAGCGGCGGCCTGTAAGTGTAATGCGGTGCCAAACTGTTCAATGCCCCTTTAGAGGTGAAGCCAGTAATGACCCTTCTAGGGTCTGTGCAAACCACCACTTCAGTGGTGGTTATGATTT
>CAKTOO010000015.1 GCA_934590165.1 uncultured Dysosmobacter sp.
CTTGGTCATGTGTTCACCGGCGATCCGGAGTCCCCCAATGGCGTGCGCTACTGCATCAACAGTGCGGCCCTGCGCTTTGTGCCTTACGCAAAGATGAAAGCAGAGGGTTACGGATATCTTCTGTATCTGTTCGAGGAATGAGTTTGCAAAATACAATGATATAATAAGCAGCGGCCCAATCATTATGAGCCGGGACGCTGTCGTTTATGCTCCTGTCGGTTTATTCAAACAGGACGTTCAGCTTGCTGTTCAGAATCAGATCGGCATAAGCAAGCGGGTCGTTGTAGATCAGATAATCCAGCTCTGACCGCTGGAAGCGGTTATCGGCAACTTCGTTTTCAACGGCGGTGAAGTCAATGGAAATCCGGCTTCCATCGTCAAAAACCAGTTCTACGCTGGCTGTGTCGATGTTGAATTGACAGAAAATAAGTTTACTCATAGTCATATCTCCAAGATGTTTTTTTAGGTGAATCAGGTGGTCAATTTTGTCTGATGATTGGCGGGAATCATATTGAAACCCACCGCAGATTATTCAAATCAAGTCGTTGCGAACGGTTAGTACGTATAAAATAGCTGGCTACAAAACGGCTACAAAATTCGTAAAGAACCTGTGCACAGCGTGAAATACGTGGACTATCTGGGCAAAAAGCGTATTTAAAGTACATTTTATAACCCTAAATCAAAGCCCAAGACTTGAGTGGGAGTAAAATTGTTCTGATTTTACTGTAAAATCATTCAAAATTTTCATTTTCTATTGAAAAGTTGTGGGATAAAAAGTGAAAATTTGACAAACCTCCTCATTTTTCAAGTCACGGCATCCGCCGTATTTCCAGAAAAATGAGGAGGTTTTGTTATGGCCAGTTTCAATGGGAAAACCGTGTTTTTGAAGGAAGCGCTGAACATTTCTTGCCAGCGTTTTCGCACAGTTGATAATTTGACGCTCCGGTCAGGCGCAGGCGTTTTGTCTTTCTCAGGGGATTGACAGTCTCATTTTTCTTTCGTACCATAGAGGAAATATCAGGAGAAGGAGCACTGATCATTATGGACGAAACCCAGAAAATGCTGCATGTCAACCTGAGCCGAGGCGAGGTGGGCCGCTACGCCATCGTCCCCGGCGACCCGGACCGCTGTGAGCGCATCGCCGCCCACCTGGATAACCCCCGCCTCGTGACCCGGAAGCGGGAATTCACCACCTGGGAAGGAACTCTGGACGGTGAGAAAGTCACCGTCACCTCCACCGGCATCGGCGGCCCCTCCACCGCCATCTGCATTGAGGAGCTGCACAAATGCGGCGCGGATACGTTCATTCGGGTAGGGACTTGCGCCTCCACCTGTGCGGACGTACAGCGCGGCGACATTGTGGTCCCCAACGGCAGCGTCCGCATGGAGGGCACCGGCCTCCATTACCTGCCCATGGAATACCCCGCCGTCCCTACTTACCAGCTTCTGAAGTATCTGGAGGAAAGCTCCGCCGCCCTGGGCTATCACACCGCGGTGGGCGTCAGCATCACCAAGGATTCCTTTTATACCCAAACGGAGCCGGAGACCAAGCCAGTGTCCGACGAGCTCCTCAGCCGTTGGAAAAGCTATGTTCGGGGGGGCGCCGTATGCACCTCCATGGAAGAATCCGTTTTGTTCCTGGCCGGCACCAGTTTGGGCGTCCGCACCGGCTCCGTGCTGGTCTCCGCCACCAATTTTGACGGCTCTGTCTCCCGCCGGAACAGTGCGGATGTCTATCCCACCAACAGCATCCAAAAGCCCATCCGGGTCGCCATCGAAGCCCTGCGCCGCCTGATTCAGGAGGACCGCAAACAATCCTGACAAAAAGACAGCCGCCCGGCAGGCGGCTGTCTTTTTTATGATGTTTGGTATTCTTCCCTCCACCGGGCCAATTCCTCGGCGTCCCTATCGTCCAGGGCGTGCAGGCCGCCGCGGCTTTCCATGTGGTGGGTCAGCTCATGGGAAAAGGTTGTGTACAGCTCATCCTCCCAGTCCTGGCGGCTCCAGCTTTCCTTTTCCGCCAGGGCGGCAAAGGAGCCGTAGTACAGGTTGATGTAATTACCCAGCATATCCTGGCAGTACTCCCCCAGGATATACATCTCCCCTTCCGGAAACTCCGTGTCCGGCACCGCCCCCTCCAGCAGGTTCACCCCGCCGTTAAGGCCGTCGAACAGCGCCTCCGGGAACTCCTCCGCCATGGTATCCAGCAGGGCGTTCACTTCGTCGATGGATAATACCATTGGCACCTCATTTCTGCGCCTGGCGCATGGACAGTGAGATGCGCTTTTTCTTCTCGTCCACCTCCAGGACCACCACTTTTACCACATCGCCCACGGCGACTACCTCCGAGGGATGCTTGATGAATTTGTCCGCCACCTGGGAGATGTGGACCAGGCCATCCTGGTGAACGCCGATGTCCACGAACACGCCGAAGTCGATGACATTGCGCACCGTGCCCGTGAGGACCATGCCGGGCTTCAGGTCCTTCATATCCAGCACGTCCGTACGGAGGATGGGAGCCGGCAGGTCATCCCGGATATCCCGGCCGGGCTTCATGAGCTCCGCCACCACATCCCGCAAGGTGGGCACGCCCACACCGATGGCCTCCGCCGCCCGTTCTTCGCCATAGGCCCTCACCTGGGCGGCAAGGTTTGTCAGCTTTCCGGCCTTCACATCCGCCATACTGTGGCCCGTCAAGTCCAAAAGCTGCTTGGCGGCGTCATAGCTCTCCGGATGGACGGCAGTGTTGTCCAGCACGCTTTTGCTCTCCGGCACCCGCAAAAAGCCGGCGCACTGCTGAAACGCCTTGGGCCCCAGCTTGGGCACCTTCTTCAGCTGTGCCCGGGAGGTAAAGGGTCCATTCTCCTCCCGGTAGGCCACCACGTTTTTGGCCGTGGTGCTGTTCAGGCCGGACACCCGCTGCAAAAGGGACGGCGACGCCGTGTTCACATCCACGCCCACGGCGTTGACACAGTCCTCCACCACGCCGGAGAGGGCCTCGTCCAGCCGCTTGGAGGGCATATCATGCTGGTACTGGCCCACGCCAATTGCTTTTGGGTCGATCTTCACCAGCTCCGCCAGAGGGTCCTGGAGCCGCCGGGCGATGGACACAGCGGAGCGGAGGTTCACATCATACTGGGGAAACTCCTCCGCCGCCAGCGGGCTTGCGGAGTACACGGAGGCCCCCGCCTCGGACACGATCATATAGCTGACGGTCCGCCCCCCCTCCTTTTCCTTTCTGATCAACTCCACCGCCATCTGCTCTGTCTCCCGGCTAGCGGTGCCATTTCCAATAGCAATATGCTCTATATTGTGCTTTTTGATCATTTTATCAAGCAAATTGATGGCTTCCTGCTTTTGCCGCTGGCCATAGGTGGGATAGACCACCGCGGTGTCCAACACCTTTCCGGTGCCGTCCACCACCGCCACTTTACAGCCCATGCGGTAGCCGGGGTCCAGGCCCATAGTGACCTTTCCCTTCACGGGCGGCTGCATGAGCAGGGGCTTCAGGTTCAGGGCAAACTGGCCGATGGCTCCCTCGTTGGCCGCATCCGTCAAAGCGGAGCGGGCCTCCCGCTCCAGGGCGGGGAAAATCAGACGGTCATAAGCATCCTCCGCCGCCGCTTTCACAAATTCCATGGCGGCGCTGCCGGGGATCACCACCGCCCGCCGCACGGTCCGCAGGGCAAGGTCCCGGTCCAGTTCCACGGACACCTTCAGCTTTTCCTCTTTTTCGCCCCGGTTAATGGCCAGGACCTGGTGGCCCTGGAGCCGGGAGAGAGCCTGGGAAAACTCATAGTACAGGCGGTAGACGGAGTCCTCTTCCGTAGCGGCAGCGCTGTATAGAACGCCGTTTTTCATCAGCAGCTCCCGGAGCTTCTTTCGCAGCTCCGCGTCATCGGAGATCTGCTCGGCCACGATATCGCCGGCGCCCGCCAGGGCATCCTCCGCCGTCTCCACGCCCTTTTCGGCGTTCACATACTTCGCCGCCTCCGCCAGAGGCTCCGGGCAGTCCGGCCCCTGGGCAAACAGCACCTCCGCCAGAGGCGCCAGGCCCTTTTCCCTTGCCACGGTAGCCCGGGTGCGGCGCTTTTGCTTATAGGGCCTGTAAAGGTCTTCCACTTCCGCCAGGGTGGCGGCCTTGTCAATGGCGGCAGACAACTCCTCCGTCAGCTTGCCCTGCTGGTCGATGGCTTTTTTCACCGTCTCCCGCCGCTCCTGAAGGCCCCGGAGATATTGGAGCCGCTCCTCCAGAGCCCGCAGGGACGTATCGTCCATGGCACCGTGGAGCTCCTTGCGGTAGCGGGCGATAAAGGGGATGGTGTTGCCTTCGTCCAGCAGCCGCACCACGTTTTCCACATACCGGGGGAGCTTGTCCAGTTCTTTTGCCAGTTGTTCAATGATAGGTTCCATAACCGTTCCTTTCCAGCCGCCCGCGGCGCCCACAGGGAAAACGGCGGTATGCTTTCCAGCCGGAAACCTACCGCCGTTTTGTCCCGTTTCTCACTTGTGATACAGCTTTTTCGTTTCGTACCTCGGCTCACAGCTGACGTTGATGCCCAGTCGCTTCAGGAGCTTTTCGTCCACCTCACTCAAAATAACGCTGAAGTGGGCGTCGCAGCCCCGGAGCTTGGGCAGCTGCTGCTGGGCGTGCTCCGCCAGGGGATTGGTGAGGGCGGAGATGGTCAGGGCCATGAGGACCTCGTCCGTGTGGAGGCGGGGGTTTTTATGGCCCAGGTATTTGGTCTTCAGGTCGCACACCGGCTCCAGCACCTGGGCGGAGATGAGCTCAAACTGGTCGCCGATGCCGCCCACGGCCTTCAGGGCGTTCAGCAGCAGCGCCGAGGCGGCTCCCAGCGTATCGGAAGTCTTGCCGGTGACCACCCGGCCATCCGGCAGGATCATGGCGCCGGCGGGGCCGCCGGTGGTCTCCGCCTTCAGCAGGGCGGCAGACACCGCCGGGCAGATGTCCGGCGTCACGCCGGCCTGCTGCATGACCAACTCCAGCTTCCGTACCGGCCCGTCGCCGCACTTGCCCTGGAGCTTTTCCGCGCAGGCGGTATAGTAGCGGCGCAGGATCTCCTGCCGGGAGGCGGCGCAGCAGGCATCGTCATCCACGATGCAGTAGCCCGCCATGTTGACACCCATGTCTGTGGGGGACTGGTAGGGGGAGCTTCCCTGAATCTTTTTGAAAATAGCGTTGAGCACCGGGAAAATCTCCACATCCCGGTTATAGTTGACGGCGGTCTTGCCGTAGGCCTCCAGATGGAAGGGGTCGATCATGTTCACATCGTCCAGATCCGCCGTGGCGGCCTCGTAGGCCAGGTTCACCGGATGCTTCAAGGGCAGGTTCCAGATGGGGAAGGTCTCAAACTTGGCGTATCCGGCGGTGATGCCCCGCTTGTAGTCGTGGTACAGCTGGCTGAGGCAGGTGGCCATTTTGCCGCTGCCGGGGCCGGGGGCCGTCACCACTACCAAAGAGCGGCTGGTCTCGATATAGTCGTTTTTGCCCAGGCCCTCGTCGCTGACGATGTGGGGCACATCCGAAGGGTAGCCGGCAATGGGGTAGTGGCGGTAGCAGCGGATGCCCAGAGCCGTGAGGCGCTTCAAAAAGGCGTCCGCCGCGGACTGGCCGCTGTACCGGGTCATGACCACACTGCCCACAAACAGGCCGAGCCCGCGGAAAATATCAATGAGCCGCAGCACATCGTCATCATAGGTGATGCCCAGATCGCCCCGGACCTTGTTTTTTTCGATGTCCGCCGCGTT
Organism: uncultured Dysosmobacter sp.; assembly: GCA_934590165.1. Taxonomy (GTDB): domain Bacteria; phylum Bacillota; class Clostridia; order Oscillospirales; family Oscillospiraceae; genus Oscillibacter. The sequence goes on from CAKTOO010000015.1 coordinate 5,770, forward strand.
GATGGCAATGACGATCTCCACATCGTCCTGCAACTGCTGGAGCATCCGGATCTTGCTGTCCGGCTCAAAGCCCGGCAGCACCCGGGAGGCATGGTAATCATCAAACAGCTTGCCGCCGAATTCCAGGTACAGCTTCCCGCCGAACTGGGCAATGCGGCGCTTGATCTGCTCCGACTGGGTAGTCAGGTATTTTTGATTGTCAAATCCAATGGCTGTCATATGTGCACGACCCCTCTTCGTGTTTTTTCCGCAGGAAAGTATATCATAACTTTCCTGTTTTGGGAAGAGCGGTCCCGGCCCACCGCTGCAAATTTTGCTGTATGCGCGCCGGTATATTAGGAAAATTTATCTTGATTATTATCACTTTGTTCTTTACTTATACAGTCTCTCCCGATATAATAATTTAGGTTGAGGTATTATAGTCCAACCTGTCAAAAGCAAAATAAAACCGGGAGGTTTTTCAAGTATGTCAAATTGCGCCATCGTAGGTATCAACTGGGGCGACGAGGGCAAGGGCCGCATGGTGGACCTGCTCACCAGCGATTATGACGTGGTCGTCCGTTATCAGGGCGGCGGCAACGCCGGCCACACCGTGGTCAACGAGCTGGGCAAGTTCGCCCTGCATCTGCTGCCCTCCGGCATTTTCCGCAAGGGCGTTGTGAACGTTCTGGGCAACGGCGTGGCTCTGGACTGCGAGAATCTGTGGACGGAGATTCAGGATGTCACCAGCCACGGCGTCGCCATCACCCCCGAGAACCTGAAGGTCAGCGACCGCGCTTCCCTGCTGCTGCCCTGGCACCGGGACTTGGACGGCCTGGAGGAGGCCCGTCTGGCCGACAAGAAGTACGGCTCCACCAAGCAGGGCATCGCCCCCTTCTACTCTGACAAATATCAGAAGAAGACGGTCATGGCCGGTGAGCTGCTGTATCCGGACAAGCTGTGGGAGCATCTGGAGGGCATTCTGGAGTGGAAGAACCTGACGCTGGAGAAGGTCTACGGCGCCAAGCCCTACACCATGGATGACCTGAGAGCCTGGGTGGCTGAATACGGTGAGAAGATCAAGCCCTTCATCTGCGATGCCGGCGCTTTCCTGCGCCAGGCCAACAAGGACGGCAAGAACATCCTGTTCGAGGCCCAGCTGGGTTCCCTCCGGGACCTGGACTACGGCATTTATCCCATGACCACCTCCTCCAACCCCATCGCCGCTTACGCCCCCGTGGGCTCCGGCTATCCCGAGGCCAAGATCGACAAGATCGTGGGCGTGGTGAAGGCTTACTCCTCCTGCGTGGGTGAGGGGCCCTTTACCTGCGAGTGGTTCGGCGAGGAGGCCGAGCAGCTCCGCAAGGCCGGCGGCGAGTACGGCGCCAAGACCGGACGGCCCCGCCGCGTCGGTCCCATCGACATCGTGGCCACCCGCTACGGCATCCAGTGCCAGGGTGCCACGGACATCGCCCTGACGAAGCTGGACGTACTGAGCTATCTGGACAAGATCCCCATCTGCGCCCGTTATGAGCTGAACGGCGAGCAGATCGACTATTTCCCCTTCCCCGCCGTTTTGCCCGACGCCAAGCCCGTCATGACCTCCATGCCCGGCTGGAAGTGCGACATCTCCGGCGTCCGCAAGTGGGAGGATCTGCCGGAGGCCGCCCGGAACTACGTGGAGTATGTGGAGCAGCAGATCGGCTGCCGCATCACCTACGTGTCCGTGGGGCCCGAGCGGGATTCCATCATCATCCGCTGACCGGCGGACACAGGAGACCGTGTTATGATTCTGTTGTGGATCGTATCCATTATTCTCACCGCTCTGTTTATTTTCCTGGAAACATGGGATATGGCTGTTTTTGGCATTTTCTTCTTCGTGTTTTCCAGCATCCAGCTGGTGCGCCGCCGTCGCGGCAAGGGAAAGGACGAGCAGGACTGACCGCAGTCATTGCTTCGCCTCCGGCGAAAACCACGGAAACAAGCAGGAGGCATCCGGTTTGGATGCCTCCTAACTTTTTACAGGAAGAAAGGTTGACCTCATATGTCCAAAGACCGTTATGAATCCCCACTGGCGTCCCGGTACGCCTCTCCCTTCATGCTGCATCTGTTCTCCGCCGACATGCGCATCCAGACCTGGCGCCGGCTGTGGGTGGCCCTGGCCCGGGCGGAGCACAACCTGGGGCTCCCCGTCACCAGCCAGCAGGTGGCGGAGCTGGAGGCCCACATCACCGACATTGACTACGACTGCGCCGCGGCACGGGAAAAGGAAGTCCGCCACGACGTCATGGCCCATGTATACACCTACGGCAAAGCGGCTCCCTCCGCCGCCGGCATCATTCACCTGGGCGCCACCAGCTGCTACGTCACCGACAACGCCGACCTCATCATTTACCGGGAGGGCCTGCGGTATCTCCGGGGCGAGCTCATCGCGGTGCTGGCCAACCTCTCCAAGTTCGCCGACACCTACAAGGCCACGCCCACCCTGGGCTACACCCACTATCAGCCCGCCCAGCTGGTGACGGTAGGCAAGCGGGCCACCCTCTGGATGCAGGACCTGCTGGCCGACCTGGAGGAGCTGGACTTTGTGCTGGATAACATGAAATTCCTGGGCTGCCGGGGCACCACCGGCACCGAGGCCAGCTTTATGGACCTGTTTGAGGGCGACGGCGAAAAGATCGACGAGATGAACCGCCAGATCAGCGCCGAGTTCGGCTTTGACAAGTGCTTCCCCGTCTGCGGCCAGACCTATCCCCGGAAGGTGGACAGCCGCATCCTGAACTGCCTTTCCTCCATTGCCCAGAGCTGCTACCGCATGGCCAACGACATCCGCCTGCTCCAGCACGACCGGCAGGTGGAAGAGCCCTTTGAAAAGAACCAGATTGGCTCCTCCGCCATGGCCTATAAGCGCAACCCCATGCGGTCCGAGCGCATCTGCTCCCTCAGCCGCTATCTCATGGCCGACGCCATGAACGCCCCCATGACCGCCTCCGTTCAGTGGCTGGAGCGGACATTGGATGACTCCGCCAACCGCCGCATCTCCATGCCGGAGGGCTTCCTGTGCGCCGACGCCATTTTGCGCCTGGCCCAGAACGTCACCGACGGCCTCCATGTCAACGAAAAAGTCGTGGACGCCACGGTGCGGGAGTATCTGCCCTTCATCGCCACGGAAAACCTGATGATGGAGGCTGTGAAGCGGGGCGGTAACCGCCAGGAACTCCATGAGATCATCCGCACCTGCTCCATGGCCGCCACCGCCCGGATGAAGGAGGGCGAGAAGTGCGACCTCCTCAGCCGTCTGGCCGCGGAGCCCGCCTTCGGCATGACCGAGGCGGAGATGGAAGCCATCCTGACCCCCAGCGCCTACATTGGCCGCTGCCCGGAGCAGGTGGACACCTTCCTCCGCCAGGTGCAGCCCCTGCTGAGCCAGGCCAGCGAGGAAAAGCCGGAGATCAACCTGTAAAAGAGAAACACGTGCCGCCACGCTTTCGTAGCGGCACGTGTTTTTGCTTTACGCCCCGGCAAACTGTTGGAAAAAATCCTCATACAGTTCGATGCAGTCACCGTGCTCCCGCAGTTCTGTCAAAACGCTCCGCAGACAGGTCAGAAACCGGACCGACGCGGGCCTGCGGATGCTGTCCGCGGTATACAGGCAGCAGGTCACGCGCCGTGGCACCTCCATATCCAGGGAATGGCATACCACATCGCCATCCTCCGCCAATCCCCTGCCCACGCTGGCAGGCACGATGGACCATCCGCCCCGGCGGACAAAGTACAATATCTGGCTCATGATCTCCACCCGGACCTGCGGCACGCTGTTTTTCCCAAAAGCGGCTTCATGCCACTGGTTATAGCTCTTGAACCATCCGGTGTAGATCTCACGCCGGGGGTCCAGCTCCTGTAAGGACATACGGCGGGACTCTGACGCGGCCCCAGTGCACACCAACACCATGGGCTCCGAAAACACAGGGCTGCTCAATACGCCCCGGGGCAGTTCCGGTGAAAAGGCAAAGGCCAGATCTGTCTCCCGCCGCTCCAGGCTGGCACAAACCGGCAGCGTCGGCAGGTCCTGGACCTCCAAGACGGTCTCCCGGTTTTGCTGCATGAACCGCTCGTAGACAGGCGTCATCAGGTAAGTGCCCACACTGTTCAGGGAAGACACCCGCAGCTTTTCCGGTACCGCCTGAGTCCCCACCTCCCGCATCTGGCGGATAATGCTCCGGTATTGCAGGGCCAGGTCATAAAACCGCCGCCCGGCCTCGGTCAGGGAAAGCTCCCGCTGTCCCTTTCCCCGCGCCAGCAGCGTGCAGCTGGTCTCCTGCTCCAGTGTCTTCAGTTTCGTGCTCAGGGACGGCTGGCTGATAAACAGCTTTTCCGCGGCTTTGGAAATGCTCTTCGCCTCACAGATGGCCACAAAGGCCTCGATCTCCTCCGTTGTCATAGCGGTCCCTCTCTCCCAAAATATAGAATTTATTCAATATTATACAAGTTTTTTTCGTATTTTACAAGGTCCGCCCCACCGGATATACTGGGGGCAGAACTACTTCCAAGGAGGAGGAACGCCGCACATGCTTCGCCGTCCAAGCCTGCCGGTCCTGGCCGCCTGTGCCGGTCAGACCATCTGGGGCTTCAGTTATCTGTTTATCCGCGTGGCCCTGCGCTATGCGCAGCCGGATGTCATGCTGGCCATGCGGTTCGTCTTGGCCTTTCTGCTCATCAACATTCCCCTTCTGACGGGGCGCCAGAAGATCTCCCTGAAGGGAAAACCCCTGAAGCCGCTGGTGCTGTTTGCCATCGCGGAGCCTCTGTACTTTCTGGCGGAGAGCTACGCCGTTCTTTACACCAACTCCACTTTTACCGGCGTGATGCTGGCAGTATCACCCATTGGCTCCATCGCTCTGGCCGCTCTTTTGCTGCGGGAATTCCCCTCCAAGCGGCAGCTGCTGTTCTGCCTGCTGCCCATTACCGGCGTCATCCTCATCACGTTGTCCGGCAGCTCTTTGGGCATCGTAACGCCCAAAGGCGCTTTTTTCCTGGCGGCCACCTGCCTGGTGTCGGCGTCCATGCGGACGCTCAACCGCCTGTCCGCCCAATCCTACACCTCCTTTGAGCGCACGTATTTCATTATGCTCTCCGGCGCCGTCGTCTTTTTCGTCATCGCTCTGGTCCGGTTCCGTGACCAGCCCCAGGTCCTTACGGAGCCCCTGTCCCATCCGCTTTTCCTGCTGGCCATTCTTGTTTTGAGCGTATTCTGCTCTGTGGCGGCGAACCTTCTGGTGAATTATGCCGCCGGCAATATGCCCGTGGCGACCTATTCCTCCTTCAGCACCATTACCACGGTCTGCTCCACATTCTCCGGTGTGCTCTTCCTCCATGAGCCGCTGACGCTGGCCTCTTTGGCGGGAGCCATTTTGATCATCGTGGGTATTCGCCAGGTCCTGAAATCCTGAATCCGGCGGTTCTCCTTCTCTCAGAGCCACTTGTTTTTGTGGGGAAAACAAGTGGCTTCTCTCTTTTTTGTAGAAAATATCCTGTCCCCGCGAAAAAAGCCCCTGTAAAATTCTTTCGATTTTGTCTGTTTTGACGTTGACAACTGTCCGTCCACGGTGGTAAACTCCAAACATCAATTCAAACATCGACAACGGCGTTGATGGAGAAAAGTACCGCAGAAGTTCCGTTTCAGTGAGCGGGAGACAGTGGAAATCCCGTACAAAGAGTCTGCGCGAAGAACACTCCGTAGCTGCAATCTGAACGCGGTTTCCGCTAGTAAGTGCGACGAGTTGTGATCGTTACATCACACGGGCTTGTTGGAGCCTTGAAGGTGACCGTTCCTGTAAAGGGAAGGTAAATTAGGTGGCACCGCGGATAGCAGCTATTCGTCCTAAAATTTTTAGGAGATAGCTGCGTTTTTTGTTATGTGCCGTTTTTGTCCTTTCGGGCAGCCGGCGGCACAAAATTCTGGAGGTGCTTGTTATGTGTTCCATCATGGGTTTTTCCAAGAAGACCTATACCAAAGAAGAGATTCAGCCCTATTTTGACCGTACAAAGTCCCGTGGCCCCGACATGAGCCGCATCATCGAAACCCCCTCCGGCTACCTGTGCTTCCACCGTCTGGCTATCATGGGCCTGACGGAGGCCGGTATGCAGCCCTTCGAGCTGGACGGTGACTATGTGGTCTGCAACGGCGAGATCTACGGCTTCCGCCCCCTGAAGCGGCAGTTGTCCCAAAAGTACGAATTCAAGAGCGGCAGCGACTGTGAGATCCTGCTCCCCCTGTTCCATGAATACGGCCTGTCCATGTTCTCCCGTCTGGACGCCGAGTTTGCCCTCATCATTTACGATTCCATGACCGATTCCCTGGTGGCCGCCCGGGACCCCATCGGCATCCGGCCCCTGTTTTACGGCTATGACAAGGACGGCGCCATCATGTTCGCCAGCGAAGCCAAGAACCTGGTGGGCCTGTGCGACGAGGTGTGCCCCTTCCCTCCCGGTCATTATTATGCTTACGGCAAGTTCATCCGCTACGCGGACCTGACCACCGTGAAGAAGTACACCACCGACGATTTGGAAACCGTCTGCCACAACATCCGCAACAAGCTCATCGCCGGTGTGGATAAGCGGCTGGACGCCGACGCCCCTCTGGGCTTCCTGCTCTCCGGCGGTCTGGACTCCTCTCTGGTATGCGCCATCTCCTCCCTCATTCTGGGCAAGAAGATCCGCACCTTCGCAATCGGCATGGACAAAGACGCCATTGACCTGAAATATGCCCGGGAGGTCGCCGATTTCATCGGCGCCGACCATACAGAGGTCTTCATGACCCGCCAGCAGGTGCTGGACTCCCTGGAGGAGGTCATCGCCATGCTGGGCACCTGGGACATCACCACCATCCGGGCCAGCATGGGCATGTATCTTTGCTGCAAGGCCATCCACGAGCAGACCGACATCCGGGTGCTGCTGACCGGTGAGATCTCCGATGAACTGTTCGGCTACAAGTACACGGACTTTGCCCCCAGCGCCCAGGCTTTCCAGGAGGAAGCCAAGAAGCGTGTGGATGAACTGTACATGTACGATGTGCTGCGGGCGGACCGCTGTATCTCCGTCAACTCTCTGGAGGCCCGGGTCCCCTTCGGCGATCTGGATTTCGTAAAGTACGTCATGAGCATCGACCCCAAGCTGAAGCTCAACACTTACGACATGGGCAAATACCTGCTGCGCCACGCCTTTGAAAACGACCACCTGCTGCCCGACGATATCCTCTGGCGCCAGAAGGCCGCCTTCTCCGACGCTGTGGGCCACTCCATGGTGGATGACCTGAAAGCCTACGCCGAGGAGAAGTACACCGACGAGGAGTTTGAGACCCTCCGCCGCAAATACGATTACTGCACACCCTTCACCAAGGAGAGTCTGCTGTACCGGGAGATCTTCGAGAAGTACTATCCCGGCCAGGCGCCCATGATCAAGGACTTCTGGATGCCCAACAAGAGCTGGGAAGGCTGCAACGTCAACGACCCCTCCGCCCGCGTTTTGGCAAACTACGGTGCCAGCGGCCAATAATCGCCCGCATTTTTATAGGTATTACCTATTGCATCTCTCTCATTTTATGATAGGATTCTTATTAAGGATAAATAGGAGGATAAACGTATGAGTACCACCTTGAAACTCCCCGAACTGTTCGGCAGCATGGTCTTTAACGAGGAGACCATGAAGGAGCGCCTTTCTTCCGCATCTTACAAGTCCTGGAAAAAATGCGTCACAGAAGGCACCTCTCTGGATATTTCCACTGCTAATGAGATCGCCGAGGCCATGAAGCAGTGGGCCGTGGAAAAGGGCGCCACCCATTTCACCCATTGGTTCCAGCCCATGACCGGCGTCACCGCCGAGAAGCACGACAGCTTCATCTCTCCCGTGGGCGGCGGCAAGATCATCATGGAGTTCTCCGGCAAGGAGCTGGTCCGGGGCGAGCCCGACGCCTCCTCCTTCCCCTCCGGCGGCCTCCGCGCCACCTTTGAGGCCCGGGGCTACACCGCCTGGGACCCCACCTCCTTCGCGTTCATCAAGGAAGGTTCCCTGTGCATCCCCACCATTTTCTGCTCTTACTCCGGCCACGCGCTGGATAAGAAGACCCCCCTGCTGCGCTCCATGGATGAGGTCTCCCGCCAGGCCATCCGCATCCTGCGGCTGTTCGGCGACACTGAGACCAAGCGGGTCACCGCCCAGGTGGGCCCCGAGCAGGAGTATTTCCTCATCGACAAGGAACTGTACAACAAGCGCGAGGACCTGCGCATGACTGGCCGGACGCTGTTCGGTGCCAAGCCTCCCCGCGGCCAGGAGCTGGAGGACCATTACTTCGGCGCCATCAAGCCCCGGGTCGCCGCTTACATGAAGGAGCTGGACGAGACATTGTGGTCCCTGGGTGTCCTCTCCAAGACCAAGCACAACGAGGTAGCCCCCTCTCAGCATGAGATGGCCCCCATCTTCTCCGACGCCAACACCGCCTGCGACCACAACCAGCTGGCCATGGAGGTCATGAAGAAGGTGGCCGACAAGCACGGCCTCGTCTGCCTGCTCCATGAAAAGCCCTTCGCCGGCGTCAACGGCTCCGGCAAGCACGACAACTGGTCTCTGGGCACCGATACCGGCAAGAACCTGTTCAAGCCCGGCTCCACCCCCAGCCAGAACGCCCAGTTCCTGCTGTTCCTGGCCGCTTTTGTCAAGGGCGTTGACGAGTATCAGGACTTCCTGCGGGCCACCGTTGCCTTCGCCGGCAACGACCACCGTCTGGGCGCCCAGGAGGCTCCTCCCGCGGTCCTGTCCATCTTCCTGGGCGACGAGCTCAACGGCGTGGTGAAGTCCATCATCCAGGGCACGGAGTTCAAGGAGGCTGGCAAGCGCAACCTGCAGATCGGCGTGGATGTGCTGCCTGCCATTCCTCAGGACAACACCGACCGCAACCGCACCTCTCCCATGGCCTTTACCGGCAACAAGTTTGAGTTCCGTATGCTGGGCTCCTCCCAGTCCATTTCCGGCCCCAACATTGCCCTGAACACCATGATGGCCGAGGAGCTGAAGCAGTTCGCCGACCAGCTGGAGGGTTCCTCCGTCTTCCAGGCCGACCTCCACGCCCTCATCAAGAAGGTGTTTACCGAGCATCAGCGCATCATCTTCAATGGCAACGGCTATGACGATTCCTGGATCGCCGAGGCGGAGAAGCGGGGCCTGTGCAACCTGACCTCCACCGCCGACGCCCTGCCCATGTACACCGCCAAGAAGAACGTGGACCTGTTCGTCAACCACGGCATCTACACCGAGGAAGAGATCAACGCCCGTGCCGAGATCCACATTGAGAACTATTCCACCGTCATCGCCATCGAGGCCAACACCATGGTGGATATGATCCGTCACGACATCCTGCCCGCTGTTTCCGCCTACGCCACCGACCTGTGCGAACGGGCCGACAGCAAGAGCGCCCTGGGTGTCAGCAGCAAGTATGAGACTGTTACCGCCAAGAATGTGGCTGAGTTGACCGACGCCCTGCTGGACGCCTGCGACAAGCTGGAGACTGACATCGCCGCCAAGCCTGAGGATGCCAAGGCCGCCATGGCATACAGCCATGACACCATCCTGGCTGATATGACCGACGCCCGTGCCGCTGCCGACAAGCTGGAGGCCATCACCGCCAAGGAATACTGGCCCTTCCCCGTATATTCTGATCTGCTGTTCTCCGTGTAAGAGACTGACCGGATAACCCATTTTATTCTCCCTTTTGAAAAAACGAGCGCAATGGAGCGTGTGGTTCCCCTCCCACATCTTCATTGCACTCGTTTTTTTATAAACATCGGGAACGGTCACCCTTTTCGTGTGACTTCCCCATTGTTCCCCTCTTTCTTTTCTTTTTTCACAGTGCGGAAACACCCCCGGTCCCTTTGACCGGGGGTGTTTCCACCTAACTTATTTTACAGCAGGACCCCAAAAAACAACGCCAGCGCTGTGGTGACAATGCCGCACAAGCCGATGGCGATGCCGCTCATGGCACCCTCGGTCTCTCCCATCTCCAGCGCCTTGGCAGTGCCCAAGGCATGGCTGCATGCCCCGATACCAAGCCCCGCCTCCACAGGATCCTTCACCCGGAGCAGCCGGATCATCAGCGGCGCGCAGAGATTGCCCACAATGCCGGTGAAAATCACCGCCACCGCTGTGATGGACACGATGCCGCCGTGGCTCTCCGCAATGGCGGAAGCAATGGGGGTGGTGACGGATTTGGGCAGCAGTGAAGCCGTCAGAGCCGCGTCCAGGCCAAATACCCGGCACAATGCCCACACAGAGAGCACAGAGGTCACCGCGCCCACGGTGCAGCCCACCAGCACCGGCACCAGATTCTTTTTCAAAACATCCATCTTCGTATAAATGGACATGGCCACACATACGGTAGCGGGGGACAAGAACATGTTGATGATGCTGCCGCCCACATAGTAATCCTCATAGGAGATGTGGAACACCGCCAACAGCGCAATGATCATCAGCGCCGCCAGCACAAGGCCATTGCAAATGACAAGGCCGCTCTTTTTCTGGATCTTCATGCCCAGTACATACGCCGCTACCGTCAGCGTGATGCCGAAAAAGGGCGATTGGAGCAGCTCTCTCATTTTTTCTTTCCTCCGTTCATCAGCCGGATGGTCAGACGCACCGCCAGGACCGTGGCGGCAAAGGTGACTACCATGGATACCACGCACACTACGATCAGCGCCAGCAGATTGCTGCGCAGCACATCCACGTATTTCATAATGGACACCACCGCCGGCACAAAGAAGAGGGGGAGATTCGCCAGCAGGAAATCGGATTTTTCCTGGATATGCTCCGTTTTCACGATCCGCAGCCCCAGCAGCGTCAGCAGCAGCACCATGCCGATGATACTGGCGGGCATGGTAAAGGGCAGCCCCTGTTCGATACACTGGCTGATCCAGCAGATGCCGAAAATGATCCCGATCTGTGTTAAAATTTTCAAAACGATCACCTGATTTTCCGCAAAGATTCTTCCCTATTGTAGAAGCCTCCCCGCCGGAAGTCAAACCCAAGCGCCGCGGCAGCGCAATTTTCAGCATTTCGCCATAAGCTCCGCCCAGTGCGGCCCTATCGGCTGTTCACATTTATTTTAAACAACGCCTATTGCTTTTTTTGCTTTGACCATGTTATACTCTGTTCGTTATTGAAGCGTTTCCCCGGAGGTGTTGTTCCATGCAGAAGCGCAGTCACAGACTCCTGGCGTCCACACTGCTGAAAAACCAGCACGGTTTTGCGGCCCGCCGTTTTGAATTGGCGTTCCTGTTCGGCTCCTTTCAGCCGGACTGCAACCCCTTCACCTATTTGAAGGGCTCTCTGCGGGCATATAAGTTCCGCGGTCACAACTACTCCAATTCCAACCTCTATATCGCCGACCATATCGCCAGCCTCCGCCAGCGTCAAAACTGGACCATGTGGCAGTACTACACCCTCGGCAAGCTGACCCACTACCTGGCGGATGCTTTCACCTATCCCCACAATGAAACATATCCGGAGAGCCTGCTGGCTCACCGGCAGTATGAGGACGAGCTGCGGACCTATCTTGCGGAGTATCTCCAGCAGCGCAGCCTCCTCCGCCAGCAGTTCCGGGAGGATTTGGCCGCCGCCCTGGAGGAGCTTCACCGCCAGTATCTGGAAAGCCGCAGCACCATGCAGCGGGATGTGCAGTATATTCTGCAAGCCACTTCCTTGCTGATGGCGGGCTGCTGCCCAGGCGCCGCTGCGTAAAGGTAGTCTGTCACATCTGTGAAAAATAGCCAGTATTTTCTTCGTTGTTTGTCAGAATTGTCACTTTTCTTTTGACAGGCACCGTGCTATTCTTTAAGTATCTAAAGAGTCTGAAAGGACACCGCCATGATCAACATCGCACGCGCAGCTGAATACCGCTACTTTAGCTTTACCTACTTTTATGGTAAGGCTTATTTCGGTTGTGCTGAAAGCGTGTGCGCTCGAGTTTGACAGTGTCAAAAACTACCAGTGCATGATTGCCCGCAGCCAACCGGCTGCGGGTTTTTTTGTACAGATTTTAGGAGGAATTCAATATGATCGTCGTTCTGAAAAGTAATCCCAACCGTGATCAGCTGGACAGCCTTATCACCTGGCTGCAGGAAAAGGGAATCATCATCCACACCAGCATCGGCGAAGCTCACACCATCCTGGGCCTGGTGGGCGACACCTCTCAGCTGGACATCGACCTCATCGCCGCGCTGGACATCGTGGAGGATGTGAAGCGCGTCCAGGAGCCTTATAAGAATGCCAACCGGAAGTTCCACCCCGAGGACACCGTGGTGAAGGTGGGCAACACCCAGATCGGCGGCGGCACCTTGACCATCATGGCAGGCCCCTGCTCCGTGGAGTCCGAGGAACAGGTAGTGGCCATCGCCAAGGCCGTGAAGGCCAGCGGCGCCACCATGCTCCGCGGCGGTGCCTTCAAGCCCCGCACCTCCCCCTATTCCTTCCAGGGTCTGGGCGCCACGGGTCTGGAGTATCTGAAGGTGGCCCGTCAGGAGACCGGCCTGCCCATCGTCACCGAGCTCATGGACCTGAGCCAGCTGCCCCTGTTCAAGGATGTGGACGTCATTCAGATCGGCGCCCGCAACATGCAGAATTTCGATCTTTTGAAGGCCGTTGGCAAGCAGGACAAGCCCGTCATGATCAAGCGGGGCATGTCCGCCACCTATGAGGAGTGGCTCATGAGCGCCGAGTATGTCATGGCCGGCGGCAACGAAAACGTCATTCTCTGCGAGCGGGGCATCCGCACCTTCGAGTCCTACACCCGCAACACCCTGGACCTGGCGGCCATCCCCGTCCTGCGCAAGCTCACCCACCTGCCCATCATCATCGACCCCAGCCACGCCACCGGCAAGAGCTGGCTGGTGGAGCCCCTGGCCATGGGTGCCGTGGCCACCGGCGCCGACGGACTGCAGATCGAAGTCCACAACGACCCGGCTCATGCCCTGTGCGACGGTCCCCAGTCCCTGAAGCCCGAGGTGTTCGACGCTCTGGCCCGGAAGCTCCTGAAGCTCCACGAGGCCGTGAAGGCGCTGGAGGACTGACCATGAACGTGGGAATCGTTGGTCTGGGGCTCATCGGGGGCTCCATGGCAAAGAGCATCAAGGCCCGCACCGCCCATACCGTGTGGGGCGTGGACCTGAATCACGAGACCATGACCCTGGCCCGGATGTGCGGTGCCATCGACGCCCCGCTGACGGATGAGAATCTCCCCCAGTGCGACATTCTGCTCATCGCCATCCGTCCTGGCGCCGCTATTGAATGGGTGAAGCGCCACGCACCGCTCATCGCCAAAAGTGCCATCGTGGTGGACCTGTGCGGCGTGAAGCGGGTGGTGGTGGCCGGCATCGCCCCCCTGGCGGAGCAGTATGGCTTTGCCTATATCGGCGGCCACCCCATGGCCGGTAAGGAGCGGGGCGGCTTCACCTCCGCCACCGACGACCTGTATGTGGGCGCCTCCATGATCCTGACGCCGGATAAGCGGACGGACATGCAGCTGCTGGAAACGTTGAAAACCTTTTTCCTGGACATTGGCTTTGCCGGCCTCACTTTCTCCGACCCGGAGGAACATGACCGCATCATCGCCTACACCTCCCAACTGGCCCATATCGCCTCCAGTGCTTACGTGAAGTCGCCGGAGGCCCAGCGCCGCCGGGGCTTTTCCGCCGGAAGCTTCCGGGATATGACCCGTGTGGCCCGTCTGGACGAGGACATGTGGACGGAGCTGTTTTTGGACGACGCTGACTACCTGTCCAGGGAACTGGATGTGCTCATCGCCAACCTGACGGAGTTCGCCGACGCCCTGAAATCCGGGAACGCGGACACGCTGCGGGCCCTGCTGAAGGACGGCCGGGAGAAAAAGGCCACCGCGGGCGGAAACTGAGTGCCGCCCCAATCCAACGAAGAAGGAGCATTTCCCTATGTCTGACTCCATCCGAACCATTCAAGTCCATACCCGCCCCGCCTACACTGTCTCTATCGGCAGCGGGCTGCTGTCCCAGTGCGGACAGCAGCTGCGGGACGTGCTGCCGTTATGCCACGTTGCCGTCATCACTGACAGCACCGTGGCACCGCTTTATCTGGAGACGGTAAAGCAAAGCCTTCTTGCCGCCGGCTTCACCGTCAGCGCCTACGTGTTCCCCGCCGGAGAGGCCCACAAAAATCTTGAGACCCTCTCCGGTATCCTGGAATTCCTGGCGGAGGCCCATCTGACCCGCATGGACTGCGTGGCCGCCTTAGGCGGCGGCGTCACCGGGGATATGGCGGGCTTTGCCGCCGCCTGCTACCTGCGGGGCATCCGCTGTGTTCAGCTGCCCACTACCCTCCTCTCCGCCGTGGACTCCTCCGTGGGCGGCAAGACGGCCATCGACCTGAAGGCCGGGAAAAACCTGGCGGGTGCGTTCCTTCAGCCCGCCGCCGTCTTGTGCGACACGGACTGCCTCTCCTCTCTGCCCGCCGCCATGTTCGCCGACGGCGCCGCCGAGGCCATCAAGACCGGCGTTCTCTGCGACGAGAGCCTGTTCTCCCTGTTTGAGACCGGGCACCTGGAGACCGCTCCGGGGTCGGTTATCGCCCGCTGCGTCCAGTACAAGGCCGGCGTGGTGGAGCGTGACGAAAAAGAGCAAAATGAACGCCGCCTTTTGAACCTGGGCCACACGGTTGGCCACGCCATTGAAAAGTGCAGCGGCTATGCCATTCCCCACGGCCATGCCGTGGCGGCGGGCCTGGCCATCATTGCCCGGTCGGCGGAGACTCTGGGCTGGACAGAAGGCCCCATTGCGGCGCGCATTGCCGCCTGCCTGGCTAAAAACAACCTGCCCACTGGCACGGAATACACCGCCGAAGCCCTGGCCGCCGCCGCCCTGGCGGACAAGAAGCGTACCGGCGGGGATATCACCCTGGTCATCCCCCGGCACATCGGTGCCTGTGAGCTGAAAAAGGTGCCGGTGACGGAGCTGCTGCCCATCATTGCCGCGGGACTGGAGGGCTGAGATGGACGTTTGTATCAAGCCCCGCTGCCTGTCCGGCGCTGTGACGCCGCCTCCCAGCAAGTCCATGGCCCACCGGGCGGTGCTGGCTCTGACGCTGTCGGACGGTAAGGGCGTCATTTTCAACGTGGAAGACTCCCAGGACATTCAGGCCACCAAACGGTGTGTGGAAACTCTGAAGGCTTCCCGCCCGGCAGGGGCGCTGCCCTTGCTGGACTGCGGTGAGTCCGGCTCCACCCTCCGCTTCCTCATTCCCATTGCCCTGGCGGTGGCGGGAGGTGGCTTGTTCACCGGCCGCGGCCGGCTCATGGAGCGGCCACAGCAGCCCTACTTCGACATCTTCGAGGAAAAGGGTATCCAGTACGAGCGAAAAGACGGCACCCTCCTTGTGCGGGGCGCTCTGACGCCGGGCACTTACCGCCTGCCGGGCAATGTGTCCAGCCAGTTCGTCACAGGCTTGCTGTACGCCCTGCCCCTGCTGCCGGAGAACTCCGCGATCCAGATCACCACGCCTCTGGAGTCCAGCGGATATGTGGATATGACCCTGGATATGCTGCAAAAATTCGGCGTCACCGTGGAGCATGAAGGCTACGAGACCTTCCGCGTCCCCGGAAACCAGGCCTATCATGCCCGGAACATTACCGTGGAATCCGACTGGTCCCAGGCGGGCTTCTGGTACGCCGCCAAAGCTCTGGGCAGTGCTGTGGATATTCTGGGCCTGAGGCCCCAATCCACCCAGGGCGACCGGGTGGTGGCGGAGCACTATAAGCGCCTTTCCCTCCCCGGCGATCTAGACATCGATGTCTCCGGCTGCCCAGACCTGCTGCCGCCCTTGGCGGTGATGGCTGCCATCCGGCAGGGCACCACCCGCTTTGTGAACGCCGCTCGCCTGCGCATGAAGGAAAGTGACCGCCTCACCACCACCGCGGCGGCACTGAACGCCCTGGGCGGTCAGGCGGAGGAAGGCCCCGACAGTCTCACGGTCCGCGGTATCTCCACTTTTTCCGGCGGCACGGTGGACGGTGCCAACGACCACCGCATCGTCATGGCGGCGGCCATCGCCGCCACCCGCTCCGCCGCTCCGGTGACCATTCTGGGAGCCGAGGCTGTGAAAAAATCCTATCCCTCCTTCTGGGAGGACTACAAAATGCTGGGAGGTGAGGTCTGTGTCCTCTGAATTCGGAAATATCCTGAAAGTCTCGGTCTTTGGCCAGTCCCACGGAAAGGCCATCGGCGTGAACATTGACGGCCTGCCCGCCGGGGAGCCCATCGACCTGAAGGAGCTGAACGCTTTTCTGGACCGGCGCAAGCCCGGCAAAAGCCCCCTCTCCACCGCCCGGAAGGAGAGCGATACCCCTGTTTTTCTCTCAGGACTGGAAAACGGCGTCACCTGTGGCTTTCCTCTGTGCGCCATCATTGAAAACAACGACCAGCACTCCTCGGATTACAGCGAGCTTGCCGACAAGCCCCGCCCCTCCCACGCGGACTACACCGCCCGGGTGAAGTGGGGCGGCCACGCGGACATGCGGGGCGGCGGCCACTTCTCCGGCCGGCTGACGGCGCCGCTGTGCATCGCCGGCGGCATCGCCAAACAGCTCCTGGCCCGGCGTGGCATCTTCGTTGGCGCCCACCTGGCCGCGGTGGGCACGGAAAACGACGCGCCCTTCCCCCTGCACCCCACAGCGGAGCTGTTCGGCGCCATTGCCGCCAAGCCCTTCCCTGTGGTGGATGACGAGGCGGGAGAGCGGATGCAAGCCCTTATCCTGGAGGCCCGGCAAAACCTGGACTCCGTGGGCGGCATCATTGAATGCGCCGCCATCGGACTTCCGGCGGGGCTGGGCGCCCCCATGTTTGACGGTGTGGAGAACCGCCTGGCGGCGGCCTTGTTCGGCATCCCCGCTGTCAAGGGCGTGGAATTCGGTCTTGGCTTCGGCTCCGCCCGGCTCCACGGCTCTGAAAACAACGACCCCTTTACCGTGGAAAACGGTGCGGTGGTCACCGCCAGCAACCGCGCCGGCGGCATTTTGGGCGGCATCACCACCGGAATGCCTGTGACATTGCGGACGGCCATCAAACCCACACCGTCCATTTCCCGGCCCCAGCAGACCGTCAGCCTCTCCGCCATGGAAAACGCGGAGCTGGTCATCCGGGGCCGCCACGACCCCTGTATCGCCCACCGGGCCGTTCCGGTGGTGGAAGCCGTCACCGCGGCGGTACTATTAGATTTATTATTGGAGGGTAATCATGGAACTTTCTGAGATCCGGGAAAAAATCAACGCTGTGGATGACCAGCTGCTGGACCTGTTTTTGCAGCGGATGGACCTGTCCGAAGAGGTTGCCGCCTATAAGAACGAGCACCACCAGCCCATTTTGAATAAGCAACGGGAGCGGGAGATCCTGGCCAAGGTGGCGGAGAAGTCCGGCGACCGGGAGCGCTTTTCCTATCACCTGTTCTCCACCATCTTCGAACTGTCCCGTTCCCGTCAGGCGGAACTCATCACCGCTCCCACCAAGGTGGAGGCTCAGGTGAAGGCCTCCCTGGCCGCCGGCGGCGAGGTGTTTCCCCAGACGGGTCTGGTGGCCTGCCAGGGCGTGGAGGGTGCCAACTCCCAGGTGGCCTGCGACCGTCTGCTGCCCCGGGGCAACATCGTGTACGTCAAAAGCTTTGAGGCCGTGTTCTCCGCCGTGGAGTCCGGCCTGTGCAAGTTCGGCGTAGTCCCCATTGAAAACAGCTCCAACGGCTCCGTCCGGGCCATTTACGACCTCATCCAGCGGAAGAAGTTCTCCATTGTCCGCTCCACCCGCCTGTGCATCCGCCACGAGCTGCTGGCCCTGCCCGGCGTGAAGATGGATGACATCACGGAGATCTACTCCCACGAGCAGGCCATTGGCCAGTGCAGCAAGTTCCTGAACGGTCTGGGCGGCGTCCGGGTCATCCCCTGCGACAACACCGCCATGGCCGCCAAAATGGTGGCGGACAGCGGCAACCGTCACGCCGCCGCCATTTCCTCCCATCCCTGCGCCGCCCTGTACGGCCTCCAGTGCGTCAATGACGCCATTCAGGACAGCGACAACAACTATACACGCTTCATCTGCATCACCAAGGACCCCATCATCTATGCCGGTGCCAACCGCATCAGTCTCATCATCGCCTGTGACAATAAGCCCGGCGCCCTGTACGAGATTTTGTCCAAGCTGGCGGCCCTGGGCATCAATATGACGAAGCTGGAATCCTGCCCTGTCACTGGCCGCAACTTCGAGTTCATCTTCTTCCTGGAGCTGGAGGCCTCCGTCCACGAGCCCGGCGTTCTGCCCATGCTGGAGGAGCTGGAGCGCAGCTGCGCCAACTTCCAGTTCCTGGGCAGCTACGCGGAAGTGTGACCCATGGCCCGGGAACAAGTATTCGGCCTGCTGGGCCGGAAGCTGGGCCACAGCTGGTCCGTGCCCATCCACACTGCTTTAGGCTGCCAGGGCTACCGCCTCATTGAGCTGGAGCCGGAGGCCCTGCCCGCCTTTCTGCGGGAAACAGACATCGGCGGCTGCAACGTCACCATCCCCTACAAGCGGGATGTGATGCCCTACTGCGACGTCATTGATGACGCCGCCCAGGCCATCGGCAGCGTCAACACCCTGGTCCGCCGGAAGGACGGCAGGCTGTATGCCTGGAACACCGACGCCGCCGGCTTTTGCTACATGCTCCGCCGGGCAGGCATCGACGTTGCCGGCGGCAAAGTGGTCATCCTGGGCAGCGGCGGTGCCTCTTTGACGGCGCAGGCCATGTGCCGCCATCTGGGGGCCCGGGAAGTGGTGGTCATCTCCCGCAGTGGCGAGAACAATTACGAAAACCTCTCCCGCCACGCTGACGCGGATATCGTGGTGAACACCACGCCGGTGGGCATGTTTCCCGGCAACGGCGCCGCACCGGTGGACCTGACCGCGTTTCCCGCCTGCCGGGGCGTGGCGGACGTGGTGTACAATCCCCGCCGCACCGCCCTGCTGCTCCAGGCGGAGGCGCTGGGCATCCCCTGTACCGACGGCCTTCCCATGCTGGTGGCACAGGCCAAGGCCGCGGAGGAGCATTTCTTTGAGACCTCCATCCCTGACAGTGAAAACGAGCGTATCCTGGCCCAGCTGCGGCAGGAGACCGCCAACATTGTCCTCATCGGAATGCCCGGCTGCGGCAAGACCACTGTGGGCGAAGCCCTGGCCCGCCTTACCGGCCGGGAGGCCATCGACATTGACCAGCGTATCGTCCAGACGGCGGGCCGCTCCATTCCGGACATTTTCACCCGTGACGGCGAAGCCGCCTTCCGGGAGCTGGAGCGCCGGGAGACCGCCGAAGCCGGCAAGCTCTCCGGCAAGATCATTCTGACCGGCGGCGGCGTGGTGAAGGACCCCCGCAATTATGCGTCCCTTCACCAAAACGGCTACATCTGCCACCTTGTCCGGGACCTTTCCTGCCTGTCCACCGACGGCCGTCCCCTGTCCCAGGGAGCGGACCTTGCGGCCATGTGGGCCCAGCGGGAGCCCTTGTACGCCCGGTTCCGGGACACGGTCATTGATAACAACGGCACGGTAGAGGACGCCGCTGCCGCTATTTGGAGGGATTTTTGTGCACATTCTGGTGATTAACGGCCCCAACATGAACATGCTGGGTATCCGCCAGCCGGAGATCTACGGCCGGGCCACCTATGCAGACCTGCAAAAGACGATCCGGGAGGAAGCGGACCAGATGGGCGTCCAAGTGAGCTTTTTCCAGTCCAACCATGAGGGGGCCCTGGTGGATGCCATCCAGCAGGCCTATTTCGACAAGGTGGATGGCATCATCATCAACCCCGCCGCCTACACCCACACCAGCGTGGCCCTGTTGGACGCTGTAAAGGCCGTGGGCATCCCCACGGTGGAGGTCCATGTCTCCGACCCGGACAGCCGGGAGGAGTTCCGCCATATCTCCTATATCCGTGCCGCCTGTGTGGCCACCATCCGGGGCCACGGGCTGCTTGGCTATCTGGAGGCCCTGCACCTGCTGTGCGAGCAGTAATGAAAACAACCGCCTCCGGTAAGGCCGGAGGCGGTTGTTTGCGCAAAAAAGGACTGCCGCAATGCGGCAGTCCTTTTTTAATACAGCGGAGACTGGCAAAACTCCGTCGTTTTTTGTGTTGCAGCAGACAGCTTACTTCGCAGCAGCCTTCTTCTGCTTGCTGATGGTGGAAAAGCCCTCGATGGCCAGGACGATAGCCAGAACCACCAGCAGGACGCCCAGGATGACCTGGACATAGGGGCCCCAGTCAGCACCGCCAGCGGTGATCTTGCCAACCTGCTGGATAGTATTGATGATCAGAGAGCAGATGGTGACAACCAGCATGAACGCCATGGGGAACAGGAACATCTTGTTGTTCTTGCCGACGTTGCCCAGCCAGGTAGCCACAGCCAGCAGGCCCAGAGCGGCCAGCAGCTGGTTGGCGGAGCCAAACAGAGCCCAGATCTTGCCATAGCCGTTCAGGCCCAGCAGCACGCCCAGGATAACGGTGATGCCGGTGGCAACATACATGTTGGACATGACCTTCTTGTAGCCGGTGACGTTCTCGGGAGTCTCACCCTTGGATCCATCCAGCCAGAACTCCTGGAACATGAAACGGGCCAGACGGGTGGCGGTATCCAGAGAGGTCAGGCAGAAGGAGGAATAGGTCAGCACCAGCAGAGTGTACAGCACGCTGTAAACGCTGCCGTGGCTGGGATCGATCATGCCGGCAATACCGCCGCCGAAGAGGACGGTGGGACCGACGCCGATGTCACCGCCGTTGGCATTGGCATAGCCCGCCACAGCGCAGAGGACCAGAACAGCCAGAACGCACTCCAGCAGCATACCGCCGTAGGCGATGGGCTTAGCGTCCTTTTCCTTGTCCAGCTGCTTGGAGGTGGTACCGGAGGAAACCAGAGAATGGAAACCAGAGATAGCACCGCAGGCAATGGTAGTGAACAGGACGGGGAACACGGGAGTGGTGCAGGTCTCGGCCTGCACGGCAGGCAGATTCTCCATAGAGGGATGGCCGATGAACACGGCGATAACAGCCAGAGCCAGCATGGCGTACAGCAGGAAGGAGCTCAGGTAGTCACGGGGCTGCAGCAGGATCCACACAGGCGTGACAGAAGCGATGGCGATGTACAGGCCGCAGATCCACATCCAGGTGGTGGTGGACAGATACAGGGGATGGAAGTTCATGCCGATGGCGATGATCACCACGATGCCGATGACGCCCACCACAGAAGCAACGCTCATGGGAGCATTACGGCGATAGACGCAGAAGCCGAAGATGACGGCGATCAGGATGAACAGCAGGGACACCATGGCCACGCGGGCATTGCTCTCGGAAGCCACATAGTCCACAGCGCCCGCCTCGGTGAAGGTGGCGCCGAAGGTGCCGGCCACGATGGAGGCAAAGGCAGCCACCACCAGGATCAAGGTCAGATAGGCGAAAGTCAGGAACAGCATCTTCGCCCGCTTGCTCATGTTCTCGGAGATGATCTCGCCGATGGAGCGGCCGCCGTGGCGGACAGAGGCGAACAGGGCGCCGAAGTCATGAACGCCGCCGAAGAAGATACCGCCGATGATGATCCACGCCAGGCAGGGCAGCCAGCCGAAGCCCAGCTTCAGAGCGGAGATGGGGCCGGTGATGGGGCCGGCGCCGGCGATGGAGGAGAAATGATGGCCCATCAGAACGGGGGCCGGAGCGGGGACATAGTCCACGCCGTCTTGCATGGTATGCGCGGGGGTGGGTTGGTCGTTCTCGCCGACGCCCCACTGCTTGCACAGCCAGCGGCCATAGAAAATATAGCCGCAGGCAAGCAGGGCGACGCCAATGATGAGAATTACTAAACCATTCATTGTATACTCTCCCTTCTTTTACTGCACCTTGGAGGAAAAATTCGCCTCCAAGGTCTTTTTCGCTTCTTTTCCGGCTGGATTGGAAAGGAAGCTGTGCGTGGAAATTTCCATTGCCGCGATATGATACTCCATCCAGCCATGGAGTGCCAGCCGAAAGTTTTTCCGGAAGCGGGTCTTTTGGACCAGCTTTTTCGCTTCCGGGGTGATGGTGTCCGCCAGGATCACCAACGTCACAAATGAGGACATGTGCTCCTTATGGGGCTTGATCCGGCTCATGCCTGCCTGCATGGAAAGGTCGATCTGCTTTTGCAGCGTCTCCTCGTCCAGAGCGCCCGCCAGGTAGAAATACGTGTAATCATAATTTTCCACGGCATTGAGTACATGGCGGCGGCTGATGAGGTAATTTTCATCCCGCAGGTAATAAGTAGCCGTGGCAGGAAAGCTGCCGCCCTCCACGGTCACGTCCCGGTCAATATCGTAATGGTAGGAATAAGCGTCCAGCAGCTTATCCAGCCGTTCCTGTTTTGTCAGTTCCATAGGAAGGTCCCTACTTTCTCTCCGGTGGTTTGAAGTTCCCATACTGCCGGCAGGACCCTGTGCAGACGAATCCCCTCCTGCAAATGCGTAGTTATTATACACCATCGTGAAGAATTTGTTAAGAGGGTGCGGTAAATTTTGTGAATAATTCGTGAACGCCCCTCCTTTAGTTGTTTATTTCGTCAAATTTTTATTCCGGTTTTTTCAAATTCTTTTGCCGGAACTACCACATTTTTCCTCCTTGTTTGTACATATTGCTTAATTACCCTTATTTTGTCCGCCTCTGCAAAACAGTCCGTCGGGAAACATTTTCCCAGCGGACTGTCAAAAGCCAAAAAAAGTTGTTACATTTGCAAGGCGTTGATCAAATGGCGGATATGAATGCTCATGGCATGTCGGGCGCCGGCCTCATCCCGCTGCAGCAGAAATTCCAAAATGACCCGATTGTCACCCAGGGCCGTCTCCAGCATCTGCTGGCGGTTGCCAGTGATCTGCATGATCTCGTTGACGGCGCTGTTGATGATGGGATACAGGTGGCGCATATATTCATTGTGGGACGCCTTAATAATGGCCCAGTGGAATTCCTGGTCCGCCAGCGGCCAGTCGCCGTCTTCCGCGGCGATGCGCTCCACCCGCTCCGCCTTTTTCCGGATCATGTCCAACTCCTCGTCACTGGCCCGCTGGCAGGCCAATTCCACGGTAGCGGGTTCAAAAATGAGGCGCATTTCAAAAAGGTCTTTCGCCCGCACCCGGGAGCGCAGGCCCGCCAGGGCCGTCAGATCCAGGCCGCCCACCGGCAGCTCCTCCGCCACGAATGTCCCCCGGCCACGCCGGATCTCCAAAATACCCTGGGCCACCAGGAAGGAGATGGCCTCCCGCAGGGTGGTGCGGCTGACCTGCAATTCCTCGCTGAGCTCATTTTCATTGGGCAGCTTGCTGCCGGGGGCATAGCGCCCCTCGTCCACGATCATTTCATACAGGCGGTCAGAGGTCCGCTCTGACAGCTTGACTTTTTTTGTCTCTCCCATACAGAACCCTCCGTGTCAGGCTGATACCGGGCTAATGCCTTTCCGGTCCGCATTTTCTGCGGTATAAAATATTATAATCTTTTTTGTCAGACAACGCTAGAACCCTCTTGACATCATATTTTACCGGTAGTACAATGACATCATACAACAAGCCGCAGAATAATACAACTAGATTTTTAAATTTGCGAGGTGAACCATCTTGAGGGCAGATGCGATCTGCACCCACCGCGTTTCCATCATCACCGGACACTACGGCACCGGCAAAACGGAATTCGCCGTGAATCTGGCGCTGCAGTTGGCGGCTCTGGACCATAAGGTCATGGTGGCGGATCTGGATATCGTAAATCCCTATTTCCGGTCCCGGGAACGGAAGACCCTGTTCCAGGAGGCGGGCATCCGCCTGATCTCCTCCTCCCAGGCCTGCTCCGACGCCGATGTGCCCGCCCTGCCGGCGGAGCTTTTGACCATTCTGGAAAACCGGGATATCACCGGCGTGCTGGATATCGGCGGCGACCCCGTGGGTGCCCGGGTTCTGGCCCGATTCAACGACAAGATCATCTCGGAGGATTACCAGCTCATCTATGTGCTCAATGCCAACCGCCCGGAGGTCCGTTCTCCGGAGGCTGCCATCGCCTACCTGCGGGGCATTGAAGCCACCACCAGCCTCACCTGCACAGGCATCGTCAACAACACCCACCTGTGCGGCGAGACCACGCCGGAGGAGATCCGCAAGGGCGTCCGGCTGGCGGAAACCGTCTCGCAGGAGACCGGCATCCCCGTTCTCTGCCATGTGGCGGAGGAACGCTTCATTCCGGAATTGTCCGACCTCTCGGAACCTGTTTTTCCGATCACCGTACAAATGAAAAAGCCGTGGGAATGAGCCACGAACTTGGAAAGAAGGAGGAGTTTCCATATGACCGCAAAAGTAACGTTCAACTCCGACCGCTGCAAGGGCTGCGAACTGTGCGTTTCCGTTTGCCCCAAGCACATCGTTGCCATTGACAGCACGGTCATCAACCGCAAGGGCTATCATCCCGCCACTGTGACAGACATCAGCCAGTGCATCGCCTGTGCCAGTTGCGCGAAGATCTGCCCGGATTCCATCATCACCGTGGAAAAATTCTGAAAAAGGAGGTCATCAATCGTGGAAAAGGAACTTTGGAAAGGTAATGAAGCCATCGCGGAGGCTGCTATCCGCGCCGGCTGCGACTGCTTCTTCGGCTATCCCATCACCCCGCAGAGCGAGGTACCCGAGTATTTGTCCCTGCATCTGCCCCAGCACGGCAAGGTCTTTGTCCAGGCCGAGTCCGAGGTGGCTGCCATCAACATGGTCTACGGTGCCGCCGGCTCCGGTATGCGCGCCATGACTTCCTCCTCTTCTCCCGGCATCAGCCTGAAGCAGGAGGGCATCACCTACATCGCCGCCGCCGAGCTGCCCTGCGTCATCGTCAACTGTATGCGCGGCGGCCCCGGCCTTGGCACCATCCAGCCCGGTCAGGGCGATTATTTCCAGGCTACCCGCGGCGGCGGCAACGGTGACTACCGCACCGTCGTTCTGGCGCCCTCCAACATCCAGGAAGCCGTGGACTTTGTGCAGGAGGCCTTCGATATTGCCGACTGCTACCGCAACCCCACCATGATCGTCTGCGATGGCCTCATCGGCCAGATGATGGAGCCCATCGAGTGGCGTGAGATCCCCAAGCGGGACCTGCCCCCCAAGGACTGGGCCGCTACCGGCAAGCACGGCCGTGACCACACCAATGTCATCAACTCCCTGTACATGGACCCCGAGGAGTGCGACGACCACAACGCCGACCTGGAGGCCAAGTACAAGCTGATTGCCGAAAAGGAAGTCCGTTGGGATACGAAGGACTGCGAGGACGCCGAGCTGGTCATCACCGCTTACGGTACCCCCGCCCGTATCGCCCTCAGCGCTCTGGAGACCCTGCGGGCCGAAGGCATTAAGGCCGGCCTGTTCCGTCCCATCACCCTGTGGCCCTATCCCGAGAAGGCGTTGCACGATCTGGCCGGTCAGGACCACGTCAAGGCTATTCTGGACGTGGAAATGAGCGCCGGCGGTCAGATGATCGACGATGTCCGCCTGGCCGTGGAAGGCCAGAAGCCCATCTCCTACCTGGGTCACGCCGGCGGCGTGATGCCCACCATTGAGGAAATCGTGGAATCGGCCAAAAAGGCCCTGAAGGAGGCTAAGTAATATGGCAATCGTATATCAAAAGTCCAAGGGCCTGACGGATGCCGAACTCCATTACTGCCCTGGCTGCAACCACGGCATCGTACATAAGCTGATTGCTGAGGTTCTGGAAGAAATGGGCCTGCTGGATGAGACCATCGGCGTTTGCCCCGTGGGCTGCTCCGTCTTTGCCTATAAGTATTTCAACTGCGATATGCAGGAGGCCGCTCACGGCCGTGCTCCCGCCGTGGCCACCGGCATCAAGCGCACCCATCCCACCCAGCCTGTATTCACCTATCAGGGTGACGGCGACCTGGCGTCCATCGGCGCCGCCGAGATCGTCCACGCTGCCATGCGCGGGGAGAAGTTCACCACTATTTTCATCAACAACGCCATTTACGGCATGACCGGCGGCCAGATGGCCCCCACCACCCTGATCGGCCAGAAGGCCACCACCTGCCAGTTGGGCCGCACCAAGGAGCAGGCCGGTATGCCCATGCGGGTAGCGGAGCTGCTGTCCACGCTGGACGGCTGCGTCTACGCTGAGCGTGTCTGCGTCACCGATATTCCCCATCTGAACAAGGCCAAGAAGGCCATTCGCAAGGCCTTTGAAAAGCAGATGGCCGGCGAGGGCTTCACCTTTGTGGAAGTCCTGTCCACCTGCCCCACCAACTGGGGTATGTCTCCTCTGAAGGCCAAGCAGTGGCTCATGGACAACATGGTTCCCTATTATCCCCTGGGTGTTATCAAGGAAACCAGCGCGGAGGTGAAGTAAGATGAAAAAGCAGATCATCATTTCCGGTTTTGGCGGCCAGGGCGGTCTGGCCATCGGCAAGAACCTGGCGGAGGCTGGCATGGGCGAGGGCCTGAACGTCACCTGGGCTCCTTCTTACGGTCCTGAGATGCGCGGCGGCACCGCCAACTGCTCCGTGGTCCTGTCTGACAAGCCCGTGGGTTCCCCCGTGTTCGCGCGCTCCACAGAGCTCATTGCCCTGAACGAGCCCTCTTTGATGAAGTTTGAGGAGGGCGTTCTGCCCGGCGGTACCGTGTTTGTCAACTGCGACGTGGTCACTGACAAGGTCAAGCGGGAGGATCTGACCGCTTACTATATCCCCTGCTCCAAAATCGCTGACGAGGTCGGCAACGCCAAGGTCAGCAACATGGTCATGCTGGGTGCTTATGTGGCCGCCACCAAGGTCCTCAAGCCTGAGACCATTGAGAAAATGATCCAGGAGATGTTTGCCGGCCCCAAGGCCAAGTTCATCCCTCTGAACATTGAGGCCTTCCATCGGGGCATGGCCTGCATCCAGTAAACCGTTCCCCTCCTGTTCTTACCAAAGCACACTGGCCCGGCGAAAAATCGCCGGGCCAGCGATGTATTTCCTCCTTTTTTCAGCCTTTCTGTGCATTTTGACCATTGACTTTATTTCTTTAACAGCGTATAAAGTAAATAGTTATAGTCAGTTATAACATATGCGATGAACGGGACAGGTCCTGGGTATACGCTCTTTCAGAGAGCTGCCGGTCGGTGCGAGGCAGCAGGAGCCGCCGCAGGGTGTCACCCGGGAGCAGTCCGCAGAACGGGATTTTCCCCTGTATACGGACCGGATGCCCTCCGATATCCGGGCAATCGAGCGGCCGCCGTTTCCGGCGGCAATGAGAGTGGTACCACGGAAGTGTGACTTTCGCCTCTCCTGTACGACAGGCAGGATTGCGCGAAGGTCTTTTTTTATAGCTTCAAACCAAAAGTAAGGGAGAGTTTTTGAAATGTTGGATATCAAGATCACGAAAGCCGCGCCCCTCAAGGCCAAGCCCACCGACGAGACCAAGCTGGGTTTCGGTAAAATTTTCACCGATCATATGTTCCTGATGGAATATACCCGCGGCCAGGGCTGGCACGATGCACGCATCGTCCCCTATGCCCCCTTTGTCCTGGACCCCGCCTGCGTGGTGTTCCACTATGCCCAAGAGATCTTTGAGGGCATGAAGGCCTACCGCGCCGTGGACGGCACCATCCAGCTGTTCCGTCCCGACTGCAACGCCAAGCGTATGCAGGATTCCTGCGACCGCCTGTGCATCCCCACCATCCCCGTGGAGGATTATGTCCAGGCCGTGAAGGCCCTGGTGGAAGTGGAGAAGGACTGGGTTCCCCACACCGAAGGCGCCTCCTTGTACATCCGCCCCTTCATCTTTGCCACTGACGTGGGCCTGGGCGTTCACGCCAGTCCCACCTATACCTTCTGCATCATCGTCTCTCCCTCCGGCGCTTATTATGCCGAGGGCATTAACCCCGTCCGCATTTACGTGGAAGACGAGTATATCCGCGCCGCTCCCGGCCTGACCGGCTTCACCAAGTGCGGCGGCAACTACGCCGCCTCCATCAAGGCCGGCGAGATTGCCGAGGAGAAGGGCTTTGCCCAGGTTCTGTGGCTGGACGGCGTGGAGAAGAAGTATGTGGAAGAAGTCGGCAGCATGAACATCATGTTCAAGATCAACGGCAAGATCTACACCGCTCCCTGCGAGGGCACCGTGCTTCCCGGCGTCACCCGCCGCAGCTGTATTGAGTTGCTGCGCGACTGGGGCTATGAGGTCGAGGAGAAGCATGTGGCCATTGCCGACATCATGCAGGCCGGCCATGACGGCACCCTGGAAGAGGTCTTCGGCACCGGCACCGCCGCCGTGGTCTCTCCCGTCAAGGAGCTGGACTGGAAGGGCGATAAGGTCTTCATCTGCGACGGCAAGATCGGCCCCTTGACCCAGAAGCTGTATGATACCATGACCGGTATGCAGTGGGGCAAGATTCCCGATGACAAGGGCTGGATCGTTCCTGTCTGCAAGGGCTGAGCTTCCAGGTTATACATTTAATGTAAAAAGGAGGAGCACTTGCTCCTCCTTTTTTATCATGTTACGCGTTTGCCTCCTCCAGGACCCGAAGCACCTGTTCCCGCGCCGCCTCCCGCAAAGGCCGCAGCGGTGCCGGGATCTTATCATACGTCCCGACGGCCTTTTCAAACCAGGCCACGTCCCTCCAGGCACCGTCCTTGTACCCAGCGCTTTTTTGAAGGCCCATGAGATGAAAGCCCATGGCGCGGTGCAGTCCCTCGCTGGCCGGATTGGGCACGGTGACCAGGGCATATGCCGTGCGGATCCCCTGGAGGCGCAGCAACTCTATCAGGGCGCCGTACATCCGGCGGCCCACGCCCCTCCCCCGGGCCTCCCGGTCCAGGTATATGGACAGTTCCGCGTTCCACTGGTAGGCTGACCGCTCCGCCTGGCGGTGGGCGTAGGCGTAGCCCACGATCCGACCGTTCTCCCGGCAGACCAGATACGGGTAGCAGGCGGAAAAGCTCCGGATGCGCTCCGCGAACTCCTCCTCCGTAGGCAGCACGCATTCAAAGGTAATGGGTGTTTCAAGGTACTGGCCGTAAATGGCCAGCAGCTCTCCCGCGTCCTGCAAGGCTGCAAATCCGATCTCCATATCAGTTCCCTCCCAAATCAAAAGCAACAGGGACGCACAGCCTTGTACGTCCCTGTTACTCAGGTTTTCGCATTGATTTTAGCACCGCACTTGGGGCAGGTGATGATGATCTTTCCCTTGCCCACCGGCACCCGGCAGATGGTCTTGCACTGCTTGCAAGTGAAGTACTTGTGGTCCTTGTCGGCATGGCGGGCCTTGGCCCCCTGGCTCCGGTTCTTCATGCCCCACATCCAGTTCAGGTATTTCGTGTTTTCCCCCTGCCGCTTATAGAGCTTTTTGGAAAGCATTCGGAAGAAGATGAGGACCATCAGTGGCCACAGCAGCAGCTCGCAGATCCGGGCCCCCATACCCAGCTTGGCCAGGGAACACACCATCTGTACAAGAAAAACGCCCAGATATACCCGCAGCAGCGCCACATTCAGCTGGTCCATGCCATTTCGGCCGTACATGAACCGGGCAAAAGCATTGCCGGCCTTGCGGAAAATTCCCATAACACAGGACTCCTTTTCCGGCGCGGAGGGGCGCCGGTCAATTTTTCTCTTATTTTACTCTTGTTCCTTCCCACAGACAACCAATTTGCCCCGAAATTTACAAATTGGTCATTTATTTGTTTTGTTCAAAGTGATATACTCTAGCCATTGTGAAAAAATAAATATAAGGAAGTGCATCTCACATGGCAAAAAAGCAATTTAAGGCGGAATCCAAACGGCTGCTGGACCTGATGATCAACTCCATCTACACCCACAAGGAGATCTTCCTGCGGGAGATCATCTCCAACGCCAGCGACGCCTGCGACAAGCTGTGCTACCAGGCGCTGACGGACGATTCCGTGGGCATGAGCCGCAAGGACTTCAAAATCGAGCTGAAGGTGGACAAGGAGAGCCGCCTCATCTCCGTCAGCGACAACGGCATCGGCATGGATAAGGAGGACCTGGAGAACAACCTGGGCGTCATCGCCTCCTCCGGCTCCTATCGCTTCAAGCAGGAGGTGGGAGACGACGCCAAGGACACCGATGTGATCGGCCAGTTCGGCGTGGGCTTCTACTCCGCCTTCATGGTGGCGGACCACATCACCGTAGTGACGAAAAAGTACGGCAGCGACACTGCTTATATGTGGCAGTCCGACGGCGCCGACGGCTACACCATCACGGAATGTGAAAAGACATCAGTGGGCACCGACATCATCATGCACATCAAGCCCGACACTGAGGATGAGAAGTACAGCGAATTCCTGGAGTCCTGGCGTCTCCAGGAGCTGGTGCGCAAGTACTCCGACTATATCCGCTTCCCCATCCGCATGGAGGTCAGCAAGACCCGCAAAAAGGAAGGTGCCCCCGATGACAAGCCGGAGTACGAGACTTACAGCGAGGTGGAGACCCTCAACTCCATGGTGCCCATCTGGCAGCGGCGCAAGTCCAGCGTGAAGCCGGAGGAATACAACAAGTTCTACCGGGACAAGTTCCACGACTACGCCGACCCTCAGAGGGTCATCGCCGTGTCCGCCGAGGGCGCCGTCACCTACAAGGCGCTGCTGTTCATCCCCGGCGCCACGCCTTTCGACTACTACACCAAGGAGTATGAAAAGGGCCTGCAGCTTTACTCCAACGGCGTACTCATCATGGACAAGTGCGCGGACCTGCTGCCGGAGCATTTCCGTTTCGTCCGGGGCGTGGTGGACTCTCCCGACCTGAGCCTGAACATCTCCCGGGAGCTTTTGCAGCATGACCGGCAGCTGAAGGTCATCGCCGCCAACCTGGAAAAGAAGATCAAAAGCGAGCTTGCCAAGATGCTGAAGGAGGACCGGGAGGGCTATGAGACCTTCTGGAAGAACTTCGGCCGCCAGTTGAAATACGGCGTGGTGGGCGAATACGGCGCCCACAAGGAGCTGCTCCAGGACCTGCTGCTGTTCTACTCCTCCACGGAAAAGAAGCCTGTCACCCTGGAGGAATATGTCTCCCGGATGCAGGAGGACCAGAAATATATCTACTACGCCGCCGGCGAGAGCCTGGACAAGGTGGACAAGCTGCCCCAGACAGAGCTGCTGCGGGACAAGGGCGTGGAGATCCTCTACTTCACCGAGGAGGTGGACGAGTTCTGCGCCCAGATCCTCCATGCGTACAAGGACAAGGAATTCCGCTCCGTGCTGGACCAGGAGATCGAGGAGGGCGACGCCAAGCGGGCCGAGGAGGCCGCCGACGCCCACAAGGCCGCCTTTGACTTTGTGAAGGAGACCTTGGGCGACGCCGTCAAAGAGGTAAAAGCCTCCGCCCGCCTCAAGTCCCACCCCGTATGCCTCACCGCCGGGGAGGGCCTGAGCTTTGAGATGGAGAAATACTTCCAGTCCGTCCAGCCTGACTCCGGTATCAAGGCCGACCGCATCCTGGAGCTGAATGTGGAGCACCCCGCCTTCCAGGCCCTGGAGACCGCTGTCACCGCCGACCCGGAAAAGGCGAAAAAATACGCAAAGCTCCTGTACAACCAGGCTTTGCTCATCGCGGGCCTGCCTCTGGAGGACCCCTCCGGCTACACCGATCTGGTGTGCGAGCTGATGAAGTGATAAAAAATGAGCCGCTTTCGCGGCTCATTTTTTTATATCCGGTCTTTGTAATACGTCACCAGCAGGTCCACCACGGTTCCGTAGGACTGGAGCCCCAGTTCCTGGCCATAGCCCTTTAAAAAGCTGTCGTATATCCGGTTGGAGACCTTTTGGGCCGTTTTGTCCTCAAACTGGTCCCAGTACTCGTTTTGATACCGCAGGTCCGCCTGCACCGTCTCCGGCAGGGCATTGCGAATGGCCCAGTAGGCATCCGGGTCCACCCGGTACAGGGCGTTTCCCAGATAGATGTACCCGGACAGCCAGCCGGAATAGGCATACACATGGTCGCCACAGGTGGTGGCGGCCAGGATAGCCAGGAAGTTGCACTCCTGCTCCGAGGTGATGCCCCGCTGGTGGGCCAGCTCGTGGGCCGCCGTGGCGGGCAGCATGCTGGCCGGGGAATCGATGTTCACATTGGCTTCTCCTGTAAACGGGCAATAGATGCCGGTGAAGTCCAAAGCGCTGAGCAGGCGTGAAAAGTATACCGGCTTTACCCCGGTGTCCTCAAAGGACAAGAAGGGATATTCCTGCTCCAGAGCATCATAGGCATGGACACTGTTTTTCAGGATGGTCCGCCGGTCCTCCGCAAACACATCGTTCCCGTCCCGGGCCACGCCGTCCGCAGTCACTGACACCTGGTGGGCGAAATACGCCGTTACCGCCTCCAGGTCCTCCAGAGCCACCGGCTGGGCATGCAGGCCGGATTTTTCCTGGAAGCCGTCAGCATAGCTGTCAATGCCCAGCAGGAAGCAGAAGCCCGCGTAAATGGTGACGCCCACGCACACCGCGCCCAGCACGGCGCCGTAAGCCCGCCGCAGAGCGCCCCGGCCCCGGCGTTTCGCCACGGCGATAACGCTCCAGACCAAATATCCGGCGGCTACCACCGCCAAAAGCACGCACAGTGCCTCCGCCACAGAGAAGCCCACCCGGTAGCACACGGTGCCGATGGCCCGGCGCAGGGGCGCCGTCACACGGGCCGCCAGAGCGTTCATCCACGCCCGGTCGCCCCTGCAAAGCCAATAGGCTGCCAGCAGACAAAGGTCCGCCAGCAGCCAGATATGGAGTTTTTTGTAGGTTTTCAAGAGCTTCATGGCCTTACTCCGCAGCGGCAAGCAGCTGCCGGGTATACTCCTCCCGGGGATGGTCAAAAATGTCATCCACGGTGCCCTGCTCCACGATGCGCCCCTGCTTCATCACCAGGACCCGGTCGCACAGCTGGTACACCACATTCAAATCGTGAGAGATGAACAAATAGCTCAAATCCAGCTCCCGGCGCAGCTGCCGCAGCAGCTTTAAGATCTGGGCCTGGATAGTCACATCCAACGCGCTGACCGGCTCATCGGCAATGAGGAACCGGGGCCGCTGGATAAGGGCGGTGGCGATGGACACCCGCTGGCGCTGGCCGCCGGAGAGCTCTGCCGGCTTGGAGCGCAAACATTCCTCCGGCAGCTCCACCAGAGCCAGCATCTCCCGCACCCGGCGTTTGCGCTCCGGGGCGTCATACTTGCCGTAAATGCGCAGGGGCTCCTCCAAGATCCACTCTACTGTGTAGGCGGGGTTCAGGGAGCTGTACGGGTCCTGAAAGATCATCTGGGGCCGCTTCGTATAGTGGATGACCTCCCCCCGGTCCGGCCGCACCATGCCCAAAATGGTTTTGGCCAGGGTGGACTTGCCGGTGCCGGACTCGCCCACCAGGCCTAAAATTTCCCCGTGGTGAACATCAAAGGACACATCGTGGAGGACCTCGTGATATGCGCCCTTCCGAAAGGGGCCGCCCTCCCGGTAGCCGCTGGTCACATGGTGCAAAGAGAGCACCAGATCGTTGTTCATAGGTGCTCCTCCTTCCGTGTCCGGGTGGGAATGGCGGCAATGAGCCGCTGGGTGTAGGGGTGTTGGGGATGGTAGAATACCTGGTCGGTCTCTCCCTCCTCCACCAACGCCCCCCGCTGCATCACCGCCACCCGGGTGCAGAGCTTACGCACCACGTTCAGGTTGTGGGAGATGAACAGCATGGAAATGCCGGATTCCCGGTTCAATTTCTTCAAAAGCTCCAAAATCTGCGCCTGGATGGTCACATCCAGGGCGGTGGTAGGCTCGTCCAGCAGCAGGAGCTTCGGCCGGATGATGATGGCCGCGGCGATCATGGCCCGCTGGAGCATACCGCCGGAGAGTTCATGGGGGTACTTGTCGTAGACCCCCTCCGGGTCCGGCAGTTCCACCGCCGTCAGTGCTTCCAGCGCCATGCGGCGCCGCTCCTGAGGCGGCGTATCACTGTGAAGCCGCAGCACTTCCTCCACCTGGCGGCCCACCTTCATCAGCGGGTCCATAGAGCTCATGGGCTCCTGAAACACCACGCCGATGTCCTTGCCCTGGACCTTCCGCAAAAGTGCCCGGTCCGCGTGGAGAAGGTCCGTGCCGTCCAGCAAAATCTCACCGGAATAGTCGCACTGCTTCCGGGGCAGCAGCCCCGCGATGCTCATGGTGGTAACGGACTTGCCAGAGCCGGACTCGCCCACCAGGCCCAGGATCTCGCCGTCCCAGATGGTGAAGCTGACGCCGCCCACGGCCTCCCGGTCCCGGGAGTGGAATTTCACATGTAAGTCTTTGACTTCCAGCATCAGTCCACCTCCCTGCCCCGGCGCTGCAGGCCCTCGCCGATGAGACCCACGCCGAACACCAGCAAAATGATGGTCGCTCCCGTGCACACCGCGTACCAGGGGGCGGCGGAGAACATGCTCTGGGCCTCGGAGAGCATGTAGCCCAGGGAGGCGTCCGGGGGCGTGACGCCGATGCCCAGATAGCTCATGGAGGCCTCCGCCAGCACGGCGTTGTTGAAGCCGATGGTAATAGCCGGCAGCAGCACCTGGATGGTATTGGGCAGGATGTGCACCACCAGGATGCGGCCGCTGCCCGCGCCCATGAGCCGGGCGCTTTTCACATAGTTCACATCCCGGAGGGCGGCAAAGGCCGTCCGGGTGACCCGGGCAAAGCTGGGGACAAACACGATGCCCAGAGCCAGCACCACATTGTATTTGTTGCCGGGGCCCAGCACGCTGATGATGACCAGGGCCAGCAGAATACTGGGGAAGGCGGTGAGGGCGTCGTTGAAACGCATGAGGACCTCATCCACCACGCCGCCGAAGTAGCCGGTGAGGGCGCCGATGATAGTACCGCACACGGCGCCGATGGTCACCACGGCCACGGCGATGGCGAAGGTGGTGCCGGCGCCCTTCAGCACCCGGCTGAAAATATCACGGCCGAAATTGTCCGTGCCCATGAGGTTGTGGAGGGTGGGGCCGGACAGCTTGGGCCCCGCCATCATGGCGGAGGGGTCGTAGGGCGTCCAGAAATAGCCCACCACGATCAAAAGCGTCATAAAGCCTGTCAGCAGGAGCCCCGCTTTCAGATATCCGTTCAGCCGTTTCATGCGTCACCTCCCAGCCGCAGGCGGGGATCGATCCGCTGGTTGATGAGATCCGCCACGGTGCCCGCCAGCACCACCCAGAAGGCCAGGATCACCACGATGGCCTGAACCACCGGATAGTCCCGGTTGGAGATGGAGGCCACCAGCAACCGCCCCAGCCCCGGGATGGCGAACACCTGCTCCACCACGATGCTGCCGGCCACGATCTCCGCCATGGTCTGGGCCAGAAACGTGACCACCGGCACCAGGGCGTTTTTCAGCACATGGCCGTACAGCACGCCGGCGCGGTCATTGCCCCGGGAGATGGCGGTGCGGACGTAATCCTTCTGCATCTCCCCCAGGACCGTGCTGCGCAGCATCCGCACCGTCATGGCCACCCGGGGGATGGCAATGGAGACGGCGGCAAAAAACAGGTATTTCACGGCGCCGGGGAAATCGGTCCCCAGGTCTGGGAACTTTCCATGGGTGAACCACCGCAAAACGGTGCTGAACAGCCAGGTCAGCAAAATGCCGGTAAAGAAAGAAGGCACCGCCATGCAAAGCTGGTTCAGGGCTGTGCTCACGCCGTCCAGCCGTCCCCCCGCCCGGCGGGCGGAGCGGACGCCCAGGGGAATGGACACCGCCACAATGAGCAGAAAGCTCAAAACGCTCAGGCACAGCGTCACCAGCACCTTGGGGGCAATGAGCTGCTGTACCGGCTGCTTATAGCTGATGGAGGTGCCCAGGTTGCCGGTGAAAAAGCCCAGCAGCCACTCCCCGTAACGCACCAGCAGCGGCCGGTCCAGGCCCATCTCCTTTTCCAGGGCCGCCACCTTTTCCGGCGTGGCCTGGGTGCCCAGCATGATCTCAGCGGCACTGCCGGAGATCAGTGAAAAGGCCACAAACGCCAAAAAGGAGACGATGACCATGGTCACCAGCAGCATCGCAATGCGTTTTGCCGCGTATTTCATGGTCATCATCCCCTTTCCGGGCAAGCGGCAGAAAATGTGCCGCTTTTCATATTATTCGGCGTACCGAACCGTGGACAGGTCCAGCACGTAGATGGGATAGAAGGTCACGCCCTCCAGTCCCTGCCGTACGGCCACCAGGTCCGCCAGGTCCTGGATGTAGACGTTGGCGGCGTTTTCCGTCAGGTTCTTCTCCATGGCCTTGTAGATGGCGGTCTGCTCGGCGTCATCATAGGTGGTCAGAGCCTGCTGGAACAGAGCGTCGTAATCGGCGTTGTTATAATTGATAAAGTTCTTGGCATAATCAGAGGTAAAACGCTCCAGCAGGGCACGGGCGGTCATGTTGGAAGCGTCCACGCCCACCACGGTGGACTGGAACTGACGGCCGCTGTACACATCGGACACCCAGGTGCCCCACTCCACCAGTTCGATCTTGGCGGTGACGCCGATCTCCTTCAGCTGCTCCACCAGCACCTGGGCGGTGTCGATGTGGGGCTGGTAGTTGGAGGGGACGGTGATGGTCATCTCAAAGCCGTTGGGATAGCCGGCGTCGGCCAGGAGGCTCTTGGCCTTCTCCACATCCTTCGTGTAATAGTTGGTGAGGCTCTCGTCAAAGTATTTGCCGAAAGCGGGGTACATGCTGGAGCCGATGGGGCTGCCGTAGCCATTGAAGGCCAGGTCGATGATGCCCTGCTTGTCCACGGCGTAGCACAGGGCCTGACGGACCCGCACATCGTCAAAGGGCTTTTCCGCGTTGTTCAGGTACAGGGCCTGCACCAGGTTCATGGTGCCCTCGGCCACATAGAAATCGTCGCCCAGTTGGGCCACCTGGGTGCTGGTCAGGTGGGAGCACAGGTCGATGGCGCCGCTCTGGAGGCTCATGATCAGGCTGTCGGCGTTCTCCATGATCTTGAAGGTCACCTTGTCCAGGTACGCGGGGGTGCCCCAATACTCGTCAAACTTCTCCAGGACGATATTGTCCTGGGCGGCCCGGGAGACGAACTTGAACGGGCCGGTGCCCACGGGGGCGGTATCCTGCTGGTCGTAATCAGCGGGCAGAATAGCGGTGGTCATATAGGAAATGAACTCGTTGCTGGGCTCGGAGATGGTGATGGCGACGGTGCGCGCATCCACAGCCTCTACCGACTGGATAACAGAAAACGCCTCCACCAGCGGAGTCCCATCCGTGGTGTCGGCGCAGCGGTTAATGGAATATACAACATCCTCCGCTGTCACTTCGTCACCGTTATGGAACTTCACGCCTTCCCGCAGGGTAAAGGTGTAGGTCAGCCGATCCTCGGAAACGGTGTAGCTTTCAGCAACAGCAGGGGTCAAATCTCCCGTAGAAGTGGGCTTCATCAAGCCCTCGAACACATTGAACATGACTTCTTTGGTTCCTGCCGCCACCGCCAGGTGAGGGTCAAGACTGTCATCCAGGTCCTGCGCGATGCCCACCGTGATCTCGTTGGCCACCGCGTCGGTAGAGCCGGTTTGTGTCTGTCCGCCTTCCGGGGTCTTCTCTGTGCTGCCGCCTCCGCAACCGGTGAGTGCGGCGCACAGGAGACTGGCCAGAAGAAGGAATGCCATGAGTTTCTTCTTCATCGTGGTCTCTCCTTTTCATCACTGCCTCTTTGAGGTCAGTGTTGGGCGGAAGCTGTCCGCCCTGACAGAAATGATCGGCTCTATTCAATTGTAAAAGGAGCCTTGCGGAGCAGTCGTTATTTTTATAACAAGCGTCCCGCAAGGCTGTATTGTACACGATAGTATGGTGGATTGCAAGAGTTTTTCGCAAAATTCAGTAGGTTTCTTCGTCTGTTTTGGCGGGGGCCTCCTCCGGTGCCGTTCCTGTTCCCTCCGGGGTCCCGGCGGCGTAGGCCTCCGTGGCCAGGGGCAGGCCCTTCTTTTTCAGCAGCACCCGCACCAGGAAATCAGCGGCACTGTACAGGCAGGCGCACACCGGCACGCCGAAGAACATGCCCACAAGGCCGAAGAAGCTGCCGCCCACCAAAATGGCAACGATGACCCACAAGCTGGAAAGACCCGTCTTGTCTCCCAAAATCTTGGGGCCGATGATGTTGCCGTCCAGCTGCTGCAGCAGCAGCACGAACAGCACGAAATACAGCGCCTTCATGGGGGAGACCAGCAGGATGAGGAACGTGCTGGGGATCGCCCCCAGGAAGGGGCCGAAAAAGGGGATCACATTGGTGACGCCCACGATGACAGAGACCAGCGGCGTATAGGGAAATTTCAAAATGGAGCAGCCCACGAAGCACATGGCGCCGATAATCATGGAGTCCAACAACTTGCCCCGGACAAAACCGGCGAAAATACTGTCCACCTTGGCAGTACCCCGCAGCACCCAGTAGACATGCTCCTTGGGGAACAGGCTGCACACCACCTTGCGGGCGTGGGCGGCGCAGGTCTCCTTGGTGGCCAGGAAGTAAATGGACACGATGATACCCACCAGAAGGTCGCTCACAAAGCTCACCAGACCGAACACGCTGCCGGAGACAATGGTCATCAGTGTGGAGGCCTGGGGCAGTACTTCCTTGGTGATCCAGTTCATAAGGCTGTTGTAGGACAGGTCCAGCTGCTGGGTCACCCAGTGCTCCAGCGGCGGATACGTCTCCAGCAGGTGGGCCACCCAGCCGCTGATGGTATGGTAATAGGTTTCTATATTGGAAAGCAGTTGGGCAATGCTCTTATACAGCTCCGGCAGCAGCACGGAAGCCAGCAGATACACCATCACAGCGATAATGGTCCAGGTCAGCAGGATGCTCAGGGCCCGAAGCCATCCGGAAGTCCGCTTTCCCTTTTCGAGCTTTTTTTCCTTGGGCAGGAACAGTTCCTCAAAATAATTGACCATAGGTGCCAGCAGATAGGCCATGAAGGCGCCGTACAGTACCGGCGACAGGGCGGAAAGGAACTGCCGGCCGAAGGATTGCAGCACCCGGCTGCCAAAAAAGGTGTCATAAAGCAGCAAAATGGCGCTGACCGTGAAAAACACCGTCAGTCCCAGCAGTACATGCCCGTCTTTCCGCTTCATGTGGACACCACCCTTTCAATATTTTCATTCTACACGGCTCCCTGGGGAATTGCAATCCTCATTTTCCCGTGATATACTACCTCTCACACCGACCAAACAACCATCTTTCGTCTTTTCAGGAGGCGTTTCATGACGCAGAGAAAGCTTCTTTTTATCGTCAATCCCCGGGCGGGCCGCAGCAAATCCCGCAGTCCGCTGTTTGATGCCATCTCTGTTTTTTCCGAGGCAGGCTATCTGACCTCCCTGCACGAAACCACCGCCCCCGGCGACGCCTCCATCACCGCCGCCCGGGAGGGGGAGGATTACGACCTGATCGTGGCCGCCGGCGGCGACGGCACCCTCAATGAGGTCATCACCGGGCTGATGTGCCTGGAAAATCGGCCTCTGCTGGGCTATCTTCCCCAGGGCAGCACAAACGATTTTGCCGCCAGCCTCCAAATCTCCGGCAATCCCGTCATTGCCGCCAGGGCCATCGTCCGCAACGTTCCCCGGATGCTGGATATCGGCCAGTGGAACGGACGTTACTTTGTGTACGTGGCCTCCTTCGGAGCGTTCGTAAAAAGCTCCTATTCCGCCTCCCAGGCCGCCAAGAACGCCCTGGGCCACTTCGCCTATATTTTGGAGGGGATGAAGGATCTGAACACCCTGCGGCCCTACCGCATCCGCCTCACCGCCGATGGCGAGGTGCTGGATGGGGAATACCTGTTCGGCGCCGTGTGTAACTCCACTTCCATCGGCGGCCTGATGAAGCTGGACCCGGAACGGGTGGTACTGGACGATGGCAAATTCGAGCTGTTGCTGGTCCCCAATCCCAGAACCGCCCTGGACCTGCAGAATCTGGTGCTGGCTCTGCTGAACCAGCAGTACGACAGCGAGGGCCTGGTGTTCCGCCACGTCTCCTCTCTCCGCCTGGAGACGGAAGAGGATCTGCCCTGGTCTCTGGATGGAGAGTATGCCCCCAGCGCCGCTGTGGTAAACATCCAAAACCACCAGGCCGCTCTGCGGATGCTGCTGTGAGGGAGCTGGAAGCCCTGCGCCGCCGCTACGGCGGCCACCAGCCGGGACTGCTGGGCGCCCGGCACAGCTACGCCGTTCTCTGCCCGCTGGTGGAGCGGCCCGACGGCCTGCATCTTTTGTTTGAGGTCCGCGCCCGGAATTTGAGCCAGGGCGGCGAGGTCTGTTTCCCCGGCGGCCGCATGGAGGCGGGAGAGGCACCCGCCCAATGCGCCCTGCGGGAGACAGATGAGGAACTGTCCATTCCCGCCGCCGCCATCTCCCTTCTGGGCACGCCGGACTTTATCTGCAACCAAACGGGCTTTTTGCTGCGGCCGGTGCTGGGGCTGGTGTCCCCCGGCGGCTTTGCCTCCCTGTGCCCCTCCCCCGCCGAGGTGGCGGAAGTGTTTACCGCGCCGCTGTCCTTTTTTGCAGAAACGGAGCCGGAGCCCTGGCGCTATGAGCTGGTGCCCCAGGTGCCGGAGGACTTCCCCTACGAGTCCGTGGGCATCCCCCGGGACTATGCCTGGAACCATGGCTGGGTGGATGTGCCCGTGTGGTACTGGCAAGGCCATGCCGTGTGGGGCATGACCGCCCGCCTGGTGCGGGATCTCATCAAATCCTTTTGAAAAAAGCAGAACCGGCTTTCGTCGGTTCCGCTTTTTGATATCCACTTTTACATGACCAGCACGGCCACATACCCGGCATAGGCCGCCAGCATCAGCGCCCCCTGCCAGCGGTAGAACTTTCCCTTCAGCAGGGGCGGCGCCACCGCCACGCAGCTCATAAACAGGCAGATGGGAAGGTCCAGCGCCGTGGTCTGGCTGCCGATGGTCAGCCGCCCGCCGGACACAGCGGAGCACACCGGCAGGATCATGGTCAGATCGATGACATTGGCGCCGATGATGTTGCCCACGGACATGGAGGCCTCTTTTTTTGCGATGGCCGTCAGGGTGGTGACCAGCTCCGGCAAAGAGGTGCCGATGGCCACCATGGTGACGCCGATGATGCTGGAGGGCACACCCAGCAGCAGCGCCAGCTCACCGCCGTAATTGATGAGCAGCCGGGAGCCGATGACGATGGCGGCGATACCTACCACGAACAGTCCCAGCTTCATCATCATCTGTCGGTGGGAGACCGTGCGGCGGCCGGGATGCTCCTCCCGCCGCTCCGTCATGCCCTGGCGGGCATCCACGATGTTGTTCCCCAGATACACCGCGAAAATGACGAACAGCAGCATACTGGGCAGGAACGCAAGTCCGCCTCCCCGGCACAGAGCCAGCAGCAGTGCCGCGCCGGACACCATCAAAACCGCTTTCAGGTTGAATTGCTTCTTGCTGACCACCGACGGGATGCACACCACGGAAATACCCAGGATCAGTCCCAGGTTGGCGGTGACAGATCCCACGGCATTACCCACTGCCAGATCCACTTCCCCCTGGAGCACGCCGGTGACGGACACCGTCAGCTCCGGCAGCGTCGTGGCCAGAGACACAATCGTAGCGCCGATAATAAAGCGGGGCACGCCGGTGCTCTCCGCGATCCAAACAGCGCCGTCCAAAAACCAGTCGCCGCCCTTGACGATCAGCACAAGACCCACCAAAAATAACAAAACCGTCATCCAGATATTCATACGTCCTCCTGCGTTTTTCCATAAAATGAGCGAGGCCCTTACTGCACACCACGCCGCCGGGATACTTCCCCGCAGCAGCGATGTCCAGTAAAAGTCTCGCCTTTTCGACATGTTCCGGGCGGCCCAGCGCCGCCGTGCTGACGAACCACACCACGCTTTTCAGAGCGCAGGCTACTCCCTTTTACGTACTTATATTATATGAAAGGACTCGTTTGTTTGTCAACGTGAACTTTTCGTCAAAATCCCACAAAAGCCCGGAGGAAAGTGCTTTTCCTCCGGGCTTTTGCACCGTTTACAGGTATTCCGGATCGTAGCCGATGTCCTTGATCAGGACCGGGCCTCCCGCGGTCCGGAATCCGTGCTTCCGGAAAAATCCGGCAGTGGAGGCGTTCTCCGCCAGCGAAAGCCGCAGCTCCCGGCCCTCATGCTCCCGGGTGAGCCGCACCGCCTGCCCCAGCAACTGCACGCCGAAGCCCCGGCTCCGGCAGGCAGGCTCCACACAGGCCAGGGAGATCCAGCCTGTTTCCGGCCCCAGCTGCACCAGGCCCACGGGCTTTTCATCCAAATAGCCCACCAGCGTGGTCCGCTCCGCCGCGTCCGCCAGCAGCCGCGCCCGGTCAAAGGGAACGGCTTTGCCGCTCTCCGTCCAGGCGGCGGACACGCAGTCCGCCAAAAAGTCCTCCTGCTCCGGCAGCTGCAAAGGTGCGAAGCACAGTCCCGGCTCCAGGGCGCTATCCCGCTTGCGAGGCTTTTCCCTGGCCAGGTACGCCTCCGTTTGCAGATGGCTGACATCGTCCCGGAACACCACCCGCATCCGGCCGTTTTCCGCCTCCACCAGGGATACAGCGGTATTGCCGCCCACCGGCGTTTCCGAGAGCCGGTCCAGGGAATAGCCCTCCAGCTCCGCCAGCAGCAGCCGGATGGCGTAGCCATGGGACACCACGGCAATGGCTTTCCCTTCGTTCTCCGCGGTAATCTCTTGCACCGCCGCCAGCACCCGTTCCAGCACCTGCTGGGGCGTCTCCGCCCCCTCCACGTACCATTTTTCCGGATGAAGGTTGAAGTTCACCAGCTGCTCCTGGTCAGTCCGGGCAATGTCGCCCCAGGTCTTCTGCTCCCACCGGCCCAC
Source organism: uncultured Dysosmobacter sp. (assembly GCA_934590165.1). Taxonomy (GTDB): domain Bacteria; phylum Bacillota; class Clostridia; order Oscillospirales; family Oscillospiraceae; genus Oscillibacter. The sequence goes on from CAKTOO010000015.1 coordinate 48,693, forward strand.
GCAGATCTCCCGCAGGTCCCGCCGCCGGTGAAGCTCCAGCCCCTTGGGCCGGTAGATGGCGCTGGCGGTGGCGCAGGTACGGTACAGGTCGCTGGCGTAAACGGCGTCGATCCGGATGTCGGCGAAGCGACGCCGCAGCGCCTCCACCTGCCGCCAGCCCCGGTCGGTGAGAATGCTGTTGTACTGACCCTGCGCGATGCGGTACAGGTTGCCTTCCGCCTCCGCGTGGCGGACGAGATAGATTCTGGTCATAGGTTCCTCCCAGCTGCGTATTCGATTCGCATTTGATTATAGCGCGGAATGCATCTTTTGGCAAACCTCTCTCCGGCGGATTTTTCCCCCATAGACGGGCATACTAGCTCCGTGCCAGAAGGAGTGACGGAATATGAAGACGAGTACCGGATTTTGGGTCGGTATCGGCGCCGGCATGGCGGCCGGCGCGGCTGTGGGGATGATGATGCCCGGCGGCAGGCAGTCCATGAAAACACAGGTGGGCAAAAGCATCCACAAACTGGGTGTCGCCGTGGACGGAGCCGTGGACAACATCGCCTCCGAACTGCACTGAGGTGCACAGCGGGAGGGGCAAAACGCCCTTCCCGCGTCTTTTTTGAAAATTTTCCGTTTAGGGGTTGACTTTATAAAAACCTTTGCTATAATAATAACGCTGTCTCTTGAAGGCGGCGCACAAGTTCATCTGAGAAGCAGAACTGGAACAGCTATGGAGAAGTCGCCTAGTTGGTCGAGGGCGCATGATTGGAAATCATGTAGGCTCCTAAAGGGTCTCGAGGGTTCGAATCCCTCCTTCTCCGCCATATCGGAGCAAGCGTTATACCGCTTGCTCCGACTTTTTTATAGCTACCAGCTATACAACGAATCTCAACAAAGGAAGTGACCCTCATGAAAACCGGACTGGTCCTGGAGGGCGGCGCTTTCCGCACCATTTTTTCCTCCGGTGTGTGCGACGCTTTTCTGGACGCGAACCTGCCCCTGCCGGATTACACCGTAGGCGTTTCCGCCGGTATCACCTACGGCGTCAGCTACCTCTCCCGTCAGAGCCGGCGCAACCTGCGCGTCCTCACCACATATGCCAATGACCGGCGGTACATGGGGCTTGGCAACTATCTCCGGCCCGGCAACCGCTCCTACTTTGGGTTGGAATTTTCCTACGAGACCATCCCCAACCAGCTGGACCCCTTTGACCACGACACCTTCGAAGCCTATCCCGGCACAGTGGAGGCCGTGGTGACCAACCTGGCCACCGGACGGGCGGACTATCTGCCGGTACCCCGGCGGGACCAGCACAACCTGCTGCTTCAAGCCACCTGCGCCATTCCCCTCATGTTCCCGGTATACCATCTGGACGGCCAGCCCTACCTGGACGGCGGCTGCGCCGACGCCATCCCCTGGAAGCGGGCTTTTGATCAGGGCTGTGACCGGGTGGTGGTGCTGCTGACCCGGGAGCGGAGCTACCGCAAGGATGCCGAACGGCTGATGCCCATCCTGCGCAGGGCCTTCCGGCAATACCCCGCCTTTTTGGAGACCATGTCCACCCGGGCGGAGCGGTACAACCGCTGCCGGGAAGAGCTGTTCGACCTGGAACGGGAGGGAAAGGTCCTGGTCATCGCGCCGGAGAGCACCGCCGGCTTCTCCCGGACGGAGCGGGACACGGAAAAAATCCGCCGCATGTGGCAGTCCGGCTACTTCACCGGCCGCCGGGCCGCGGAGGACGTGCAGGCGTTTTGGACAAGCGAAGCTCTGTAAATTTGCGTACAAACGCTCCCTATCCTTGGGGAGCGTTTGCTTTTTACACAAATGTTTTTCGTTTGCATTATGCGCATTGTCGGTTATTTTACGCAAAATTTACAAAAGTCTCTTTCTCCTCTTCTCATGCCGGCTGTTTCCTTATATAATAGAAATGCTGTGAGCTGTTTACCGCTGCGGTGCGGCGAAAGAACGGAAACAAGAAGGAGAATATGCATGGATATTTTTTCCATTTTTACCCTCTGTGGGGGGCTGGCCTTTTTCCTGTACGGCATGACCACCATGTCCAAGAGCCTGGAAAAAATGGCCGGCGGCAAGCTGGAGCGCATTTTGAAGCGCATGACCTCCAATCCCCTGAAAAGCCTGCTGCTGGGCGCGGGCATTACCATCGCCATTCAGTCCTCCTCGGCCATGACGGTCATGCTGGTGGGCTTGGTGAACTCCGGCGTCATGGAGCTGGGCCAGACCATCGGCGTCATCATGGGCTCCAACATCGGCACCACCCTGACGGCGTGGATCTTGTCCCTGACAGGCATCCAGAGCGAGAACGTCTTTGTGAACCTGCTGAAGCCGGAGAACTTCTCCCCTGTCATTGCCCTGGCGGGCATTATCCTCATCATGGGCTCCAAAAAGCAGCGGCGCCGGGACGTGGGCCGCATTATGGTAGGCTTTTCCATTTTGATGTACGGCATGGAGCTGATGAAAAACGCCGTCAGTCCCCTGGCGGATATGCCGGAATTCTCCAACCTGCTCACCGCCTTTAACAACCCCCTTTTAGGCGTCGCGGTGGGCGCCGTGTTCACCGGCATCATCCAGTCCTCCGCCGCCTCTGTGGGTATTTTACAGGCGCTGGCCCTCACCGGCTCCATCACCTACGGCATGGCCATCCCCATTATCATGGGCCAGAACATCGGCACCTGTGTCACGGCCCTTATCTCTGCCATCGGCGTCTCCCGCAACGCCAAGCGGGTGTCTGCCATCCACATCTCCTTCAACGTCATCGGCACGGTGGTCTGCCTGATCCTGTTTTACGGTGGTAACCTGCTGTTCCATTTCTCCTTTATGACTGCGCCCGTGGGCGCCGTGGGCATCGCCTTCTGCCACACGGTATTCAATGTGCTGACCACCCTGTTGCTGCTGCCCTTCTCCCGCCAGCTGGAAAAGCTGGCGCGGAGGATGGTCAAGTCCGAGAGCAAAGCCGAGCAGTTCGCCTTCCTGGACCCCCGCCTGCTGCGGACGCCCGGTGTGGCCATCAGCGAGTGCGTGTCCATGGCCAACTGCATGGGGGACCTGGCCCACCATAACCTGCTGCTGTCTCTCCAGCAGCTGACGGATTACAGCGAGGAGCGGGAAGCGGAGATCACCGCCAACGAGGACAAGCTGGACATCTACGAGGACCGCCTGGGCAGCTACCTGGTGCAGATCTCCCAGCACGGCGTGTCCATGAACGATATCCGCACCGTCTCCCGCCTGCTCCACGCCATCGGCGACTTCGAGCGCATCGGCGACCACGCCCTGAACTTACAGGAATCCGCCCAGGAGATCCACGACAAGGACATCCGCTTCTCCGACAGCGCCGAGGCAGAGCTCCAGGTATTGATGGACGCCCTGAAGGACATCCTGGACCGCTCCTTCTCCTGCTTCATCGCCGACGATGTGGATGCGGCCCTCACAGTGGAGCCTTTGGAGGAGACCATCGACCGCCTGATCGAGGAGGTCCGGATGCGCCACATCCAGCGGCTCCAGACCGGCGGCTGCACCATTCAGTTGGGCTTTGTCCTCAGTGACCTGCTCACCAACTTCGAACGTGTCTCCGACCACTGTTCCAACATTGCCGTCTGCGTCATTGAGGAGCGAGACGCCAATCTGGACCGCCACGCTTACCTCCACGACCTGAAGTCCGACGGCACCTTCGCCCAGCGTCTGACCCAGGACTTGGAAACATACAGTCTTCCCCAGCTTTAAATGAGACAAGCAGCCCGGAAAGCAAAGCTTTCCGGGCTGCTTTTATGCATTCTGCCTCTCCAGATACGCCGCCGCCATGTGGGCGGCCACAGCGCCGTCCGCAGCGGCGGTGACGACCTGCCGCAGGCGCTTTGCCCGCACATCCCCGGCGGCAAACACGCCGGGCAGCGCTGTGGCGGTGGTCTCGTCCGCCAATACATAGCCCGCCGGGTCCAGCGGCAGCTGACCCGCCAGCAGAGCCGTCTCCGGCTGGCGGCCGATGGCCACAAACACACCGGAGCAGGGAAGGATGCGGCGCGCTCCGGTGACAAGGTCCCGGTACCGTAGGCCGGTCACCGCCTTCTCTCCCTCCACAGCCTCCACAGCGGCGTTCCAGAGGAAGTCCACGTTTTTCATACGCTCCAGCGCCTGGGCGGCCTGCCGCTCCGCCCGCAGTGTATTCCGCCGGTGGACCACTGTCACATGGCGGCACAGGCGGCAGAGAGTCAGCGCCTCGGACACGGCGGAATTGCCTCCGCCCACCACCGCCACGTCCCGCCCCCGGAAAAACGCGCCGTCGCAGGCGGCGCAGAAGCTGACACCATGGCCCCGCAGGCCATCTTCGCCGGGGACACCCAGCTTTCTGGGACCGGCGCCGGCGGCGTAGATGAGCGCTCGGCCGGTAAAGGTCCCGGCGGCGGTCTCCGCCAGCTTTTCCGGTCCCGTCAGGCCCAGTGCCAGCACCTGGGCCAGCACTGTGGCCGCGCCGGACCGCTCCGCCCCCCGCCGCATCCGCTCCGCCAGACGCCAGCCCTCCACCGCCTCCGGTTCCCCGGGATAATTCTCCACCGACTCCGCCGCGGCCAGCTGGCCGCCGGGCGCGGTACCCTCCAGCACCAAAGTGGTCAGGCCGCTTCGGGCAGCATACAGCGCCGCCGCGTGTCCTGCCGGGCCGCCGCCCACGATCAGCACATCCGCATTTTGTTCCATACCAGCACCGTCCTTTCAGGTATAGTATGGCGTTTCCTGAGAAAAATACCCCTACCCTCGGTATCATCGAAACAGGAGGAATGATCGTACCCATGGAACTGACTGACAGTGAGACTTTGAAAAACCTCATGCGGGCGTTCGCCGGCGAGAGTCAGGCCCGCAACCGCTATACCTTTGCCGCCTCTTTATGCAGGCAGCAAAGCCTGCCCGTTCTGGAAGCGGTGTTTCAATTTACCGCCAACCAGGAAAAGGAACACGCCGAGATCTTTTACAACCACATGAGGCCGGCAGCCGGCAGCACCGTCTCCATGGACGGAGGCTATCCCGTGGACCTGGCGGCCAGCGCCCTCCAGTTGCTGCGCCGGGCCCAGCACAATGAATACGAGGAGTTCGACCCGGTATACCCCGCCTTTGCCGAAACAGCCCGGTCGGAGGGCTTTGCGGAGATCGCCGCCTCCTTCCAGCGCATCGCCGCCATTGAGCAGACCCACGGAAACCGCTTCGGCTATTTGGCTGACCTGCTGGAGCGGGAGAAGCTGTTTGTTTCCGATGCCGCCTGCGGCTGGATGTGCCTGAACTGCGGCCATATCCACCAGGGCACGGAAGCGCCGAAGCTCTGCCCTGTGTGCCAGCACCAGCAGGGTTATTTCATCCGCCTGGAGTTGGCCCCCTGGGGCGGCGCGGCGGTTTTGGGGAGGTGATTGCCATGGCTTACGTGGACCCCAAGCTGCGGCCCCGGCTGGAGAGCCTCTCCCCGGAGCTGCGGGCCGCCATTCTGGCCCGGAACGTACCCCTGCACACCCTGCGGGACCTCATCGGCGTGCTGGAGGAGCTGGTCACAGAGGCTGAAGCCACGCCATAGGCGGGAAAGGAGGGCGGATATCCGCCCTCCTTTCTTTTGAATATTCATTTTTATATTCATTTCCATTCTCCGAAAGCATGGTAAAATTGCACATCTGCGTTGCAAAATTCCCTGGTTTTCCAGGCGTTTATTTGACAGCTCCGCCAATTCTCACCAAATAAATATTCATTTTTAACGAAAAAGTATTGACATTCCATATGCAACGTGGTAAGGTTAGGCATGTTCCAAGGGAAGGACGCTTCCCCCTGTATCATCGATTCTCCCGCTATGCGGGAAAAACATTTTGGAAGAGGATGAACGATCATGAAAAAACTGTTTGCGTTGCTGCTGACGCTGGCAATGGTCCTGTCTCTGGCCGCCTGCGGCAGCAAGAAGGAAGAAGCCCCCGCCGAGACTCCCGCCGAAGAGCCCGCTGAAAAGAGCGAGGGTTGGTGGAAGGATGAACTGACCACCGTGACCGACGGCGTGCTGACCGTGGCCACCAGCCCCGACTTCGCCCCCTATGAGTTCTATGCCATCGGCGAGGACGGCACCCCCACTCTGGCCGGCTTCGACATGGCCCTGGCCCAGTACATCGCTGACTATATGGGCCTGGAGCTGGAAGTCATCCCCATGGATTTTGACGGCGTGTTGACCGAGCTGGCCACCAAGACCGTGGACCTGGGCATGGCTGGCCTGAGCCCTGATCCCAAGCGTGCCGACGCCATGGACTTTTCCGACCTGTATTACAAGGGTGGCCAGTCCTTCGTGTGTGTGAAGGGCAACGCCGACAAGTTCACCTCTCTGGAGGACACCAATAAGGCTGAATATTCCATCGGCGCCCAGACCGGCTCCATCCAGATGGACCTGGCCAACGAGAACTCTCCCGACGCCGACATCATCGCCCTGCCTAAGGTCACCGACCTGATCTCCGAGCTGCTGACCGGCAAGCTGGACGGCGCTTACATTGAGACCGACGTGGCCAAGAGCTATCAGAAGAACTACCCCGAGCTGGAGATCGTCCTGGATGTTCCCTATGACAGTGAAGGCTCCGCCATCGGCGTGAGCAAGAGCAACGAGGCGCTGCTGGCCGCCGTCAACGAGGCTGTGGCCGCCGCTCTGTCCGACGGCAGCATGGAGACCTTTGTGGCCGAGGCCAACGAGCTGGCTTCCGGCGAAAAGTACGAGGGCCTGCTGGACGCCAATGGCCAGGTGCAGCAGTAAACGAACCTGAAACAATGTCAAATTCCTCCCCCCAGAACTGGGGGGAGGAATTGATGTGTTTTTCGCGTCCCTGACTCTATTTTGAAAGGAGCCCCTCATGGACCACTTTATCCAACTGTCGAATTTTTCGAAGATCGTGCCCTACGCGCAAATGTTTGAGCAGGGCGTTGTGGTCACAATTTTGCTGTCCCTGTTCACGGTGCTCATCGGCTTTGTGCTGGCTTTGGTGCTGGCCCTGATGCGGATGTCCAACGTCCGGCCTTTCCGCGCCCTGGGTCTGGACAAGGACGGCCACCTGCGGGACGGCGGCTTTTTGGTGACCCTCAGCAAATTCAATCCCCTCAGCTTCCTGGCCACCGCCTATGTGGAGATCCTGCGCTCCACCCCCGTGATCGTGCAGGTCATGATCATTTATTACGGCGTATTCGGCATCATCGACCTGCCCCGTTTCACCGTGTTCGGCTTTATCAAGTTTGAGCGTTTCTTCCCCGGCGTTGTAGCCCTGGGTATGAACTCCGGCGCGTACCTGTGTGAGATCATCCGCTCCGGCCTCCAGTCCGTGGACGGCGGCCAGACGGAGGCCGCCCGCTCCCTGGGCCTGACTCAGAAGCAGAATCTGCGGTTCATCATCCTGCCCCAGGCGGTTAAAAACATTCTGCCCGCCATCGCCAACGAGTTCGTGGTCATCATCAAGGAATCCGCCATTACATACACCATCGGCGTGCAGGACATCATGTCCGCCGTCCAGCAGGTGAAGGGTGCCACCTTTGTCATTATTGAGCCTCTGCTGGTGGCAACAGCCATTTATTTCTGCCTGTGCTTCCCCACCTCCAAGGTCATTGCCTATTTTGAAAGGAGAATGAGCCGTGGCGACAAGAGATAGTCTCATCCAGGTCACCGACCTGAAAAAATACTACAACAAGGGCGTCATCAAGGCTCTGGACGGCGTTTCGGTCAATATCGACCGCGGCGACGTGATGGTGGTCATCGGCCCCTCCGGCTCCGGCAAGTCAACGTTCCTGCGCAGCTTGAATCTGCTGGAGGAACCCACCAGCGGCTCCATCGTCTTTGATGGCGTGGATATCACCAAGAAAAAGGTGAAAAACGCCCAGGGCAAGCTGGTAAAGCTGGACATCGACCAGCACCGCCAGAAAATGGGCATGGTGTTCCAGCACTTCAACCTGTTCCCCCACATGACCATTCTGGACAACATGACCCTGGCCCCCATCCAGGTCAAGCATATGGACAAGGCCGCCGCCGTGGAAAAGGCCCTGGCCCTGCTGGACCGTGTTGGCCTGAAGGACCGCGCCGGCGCCTATCCCATTCAGCTCTCCGGCGGCCAGAAGCAGCGTGTGGCCATCGTCCGGGCCCTGGCCATGGAGCCGGAGGTCATGCTGTTTGACGAGCCCACCTCCGCCCTGGACCCCGAAATGGTGGGCGAAGTGCTGGAGGTCATGCGGCAGCTGGCCCAGGAGGGCATGACCATGGTGGTGGTCACCCACGAGATGGGCTTTGCCCGGGAAGTGGGCAACCGGGTGCTGTTCATGGCAGACGGCAAACTGCTGGAGGAGGGCACTCCGGAGGACATTTTCACAAATCCCCAGCATCCCAGACTGCAGGACTTTTTGAGCAAAGTTCTTTGACCGTTCAAGGGCACGTACTTCCGTGCGTGCCCTCAGCCTGTCGAAAAAGTCTTTTCGACAGGCTGAGCAAGTTTTTTCGAACTCTATGAGTTCGAGAAAACTTAGATTAAAAACGAAAGGCACCCCTCCTGGGTTTCTTTCGTAACTATCTTCCTTCCCGTTATACAAGGGTTTCGGCTTTTTTGACAGTCTCAGGGCACGCACTTCCGTGCGTGCCCTTTTATCAGAAAGGAAGCGTTGCGTATGACAAAAGAAAAGCAGGCGGCCATTGCCGCCGTGGAGGCCAAGGCCTCTGTAATCGCGGACGTGGCGGACAGCGTTTGGAGCTATGCGGAGCTGTCCCTTCAGGAGGAGCGCTCCGCCGCCAAATACTGCCAGGTCCTGGAGCAGGAGGGCTTCACCGTGGAAGCGGGCATCTGCGGCATCCCCACCGCCTTTTCCGCCAGCTTCGGCAGCGGACGGCCCGTCATCGGCATTTTGGCGGAATATGACGCCCTGTCCGGACTGTCCCAGAGGGCTGGGAGCCTTTGCCGGGAGGAGTTGGTCCCCGGCGGCAGCGGCCACGGCTGTGGCCACAACCTGCTGGGCGCCGGCGCCCTGGCTGCCGCACTGGGCGTCAAGGCGTATCTGGAGCACACAGGCTGCTCCGGCACCGTGGTGCTATATGGCTGCCCCGGCGAGGAGGGCGGCGCCGCCAAGGCGTTCATGGCACGGGAAAAGCTGTGGTACGGCCTGGACGCGGCCCTGACCTGGCATCCGAAAGATGTGAACGAGGTGGTCACCGGCTCCAGCAATTCCTGTATCCAGACCCAATACAAGTTCACCGGCGTGGCGGCCCATGCGGCCGGGGACCCGGACCGGGGTCGCAGCGCGCTGGACGCGGTGGAGGTGATGAACATTGGCGTCCAGTTCCTGCGGGAGCATATGAGCGATAAGGCCCGCGTCCACTATGCCATCACCGACACCGGCGGCCGCAGTCCCAATGTGGTGCAGCCCCGTGCCAGCGTGCTGTACATGGTCCGCTCCAACCATGTGGCGGAGGCGGTGGAGCTGCAAAAGCGGGTGGATGACATTGCCCGCGGCGCGGCTCTCATAACCGGCACCACCTTTGAAAAACAATTCATCGACGGCCTGGCGGACACCGTCCCCAACCATACGCTGGAGACCGTTCTGTACCGCAACTTTGAGGCTCTGGGCGTTCCCGTCCACACGGCGGAGGAGCTGGATTACGCTGACGCTCTGGCAAAGACCTATCCCGGCAGCGACAGTGTGCCCGGTATCGGTGCCCAGTATGACGAGGCGATCGCGGACCAGGTGCGGCAGCTGCGGGCCAAGGCCGGCCACGCCATGAACGATTTTCTGGCACCTCTGTACCAAGGACCGGCCTTCATGCCCGGCTCTACCGATGTGGGCGATGTCAGCTGGCAGACCCCCACGGGCCAGATCCATGTGGCAGCCTGGCCCAACGGCAGCCCCGGACACAGCTGGCAGAACGTGTCCTGCGGCGCCACGGAGCTGGGCCGCAAGTCCGCCATCCACGCGGGCAAGGTACTGGCGGCCGCCGCCATCGACCTGCTGGCAGACCCGTCTTTGCTGGCGGCCGCCAGGGCGGAGTTCCAAAAGCAGACAGCCGCCGACTACACCTGCCCCATTCCCCCCGACGCGGTGCCTGTGGTGCCGGACTGACCGGCCCTCCGCTTTTTCTGGACATCCCGAATGGCGGATGCTACAATGAGGAAAATGGGACCGGCCTGAAAACGGAGGGGATGCATATGAAGTATTCGGTCAATATCGAAGTCATCTACAAGGAACTGCCCTTTGCGGAGCGTTTCGCCGCCGCCAAGCGGGACGGCTTCCACTACGTGGAGATCTGGGACTGGGACTCCAAGGACCTGGAGGAGCTGAAGGCCCTGTGCCGCCAATATGAATTGGAGATCTCCTGCATGGGCGGCGACGGTCCCATCTCCCTGTGCGACCCCGCCCACGGGGAGGCGTATCTGGCCTATCTCCGGCGTTCCCTGAAGGCCGCTCAGGATGTGGGCTGCAAGCTGCTGGCCGTTCACTCCAACGAGCTGCTGCCGGAGCCCCGCCAGTATGCGGCGGACCTGTTCCCCCAGTACAGCGACGCGGAGAAGTTTATGGCCATGTACCGCTCCCTGGCCGCCGTCGCCCCGGAGGCAGAGACAGCCGGCGTAACGCTTTGCCTGGAGGCCCTGAATGTAGAGACAGACCACCTGGGCAATTTCCTGAAATACACCAAGGACGCGGCAGAGATCGTGAGGATGGTGGATTCCCCCAATGTAAAGATTCTGTACGACGCCTACCATATGTACCTCAACGAGGGCAAGATCATCGAGACCCTGCGGAAATACCAGTCCCTCATCGGCTGCATCCACATTGCCGACGCCCCCGGCCGGGGCGAGCCCGGCACCGGCTGCATCAACTACCGGGCAGTGCTCCAGGACCTGTATGATCACGGCTATAACCAAATGATCGCCTTTGAGTTGTATCCCAAGCATGGCTCCGCTGCGGCTGTGGAGGCCATCAACGCCGTTCGGACCGGACTGTAACATTACGTTTAAATGTCCCCGTGCCAGAGACACGGGGACATTTTCATCATTTTCGCCAAAATATAACCAAAATATTTTTTAGGCAAAACAAATTTTTTGTTTGAATTCATGGGTGGATGTTGCTAGAATAGTACTGTTGAAACTACCCGCAAGGAGGCTTTCGCCATGAAAAACCCAGCGTCCCGCCAGGAACTGCTGTTTCAGTTTCGCGGCACTCCCCCCGTCGGTACATCGATTTCCCTGGCCTTGCAGCATCTGGTGGCCATGATCGTGGGGTGCGTCACGCCGCCCATCATCATTGCCGGCGCCATCGGCCTTTCCCAGGCGGACCGGGTGCTTTTGATCCAGGCGTCCTTGGTTATGTCCGCCGTGTCCACCTTTTTGCAGCTTTTCCCCATCGGCAAGCGGTTTGGCTCCGGACTGCCGGTGATCCTGGGCGTCAGCTTCGCCTATGTCCCCAGTATGCAGGCTATCGCCTCCTCCGGCGGCGGTGTCAGCGCCATCGCCGGTGCCATGCTGGTGGGCGGCGCGGTGGCCGTCATCGTGGGCATCTTCGTGAAAAAGATCCGCCTGCTGTTCCCGCCGGTCATCACCGGTACAGTGGTGTTCACCATCGGATTGTCCCTGTATCCCACCGCCATCAATTATATGGCCGGCGGCACCGCCAACACCTATGAATCCGTGGTGGAGACCCGGGGCCTGACGGAGGCTCTGGTGTACGGCTCCTGGCAGAACTGGCTGGTGGCGGCCCTGACGCTGACAGCGGTCATGGTCCTCAACCACTACGGCAAGGGTATCTGCAAGCTGGCCTCCATCCTGCTGGGCATGATCTTCGGCTACATTGTGGCGCTGCTGTTCGGCATGGTGAGCTTCGCGGATGTGGGCTCTGCCACCTGGTTCTCCCTGCCCCGCTTCCTCCATTTCGGCGTCACCTTTGACGCCGCCTCCTGCATCGCCATTGGATTGCTGTTCGCTATCAACTCCATCCAGGCCATCGGCGACTTTACCGCCACCACGGTGGGCGGCATGGAACGGGCCCCCACGGACCGAGAACTCCAGGGCGGCATCATCGCCTACGGCGTCAGCAACATTCTGGCGGCTCTGTTCGGCGGTCTGCCCACCGCCACGTATTCTCAAAACGTGGGCATCGTCACCACCAACAAAGTCGTGAATCGGACGGTGTTCGCCTTTGCCGGCGGCTTTTTGCTGCTGGCCGGCGTGTCTCCCAAGTTCGCCGCGCTGCTGACCACCATTCCCCAGTGCGTGCTGGGCGGCGCCACCGTCACCGTGTTCTCCACCATTGCCATGACCGGCATGAAGCTCATCGCCTCCCAGGATCTGACGGCCCGGAACACCACCATCGTGGGCCTGTCCGCCGCTTTGGGCGTGGGTATCTCCCAGGCCAGCGCCGCTTTGAGCCAGTTCCCGGCGGCGGTCACCATGATCTTCGGCAAGTCCCCCGTGGTCATCGCCACCCTCATGGCTGTGCTGTTGAACCTGATCCTCCCGAAAGAAAAGCATCAAGACTAAAAAAGAAAGCCGGAAGCAAAATGCTTCCGGCTTTCTTTTTTTACGGCTGTTCCAGCGCCGCCATACTCTTTTTGAACTGGAAGGCAAACATGCAGGCCGTGGTGCACACCGCCAGCACATCCGCCACCGGCTCTGACAAAAAGACGCCAAACACCTTGTTGGTGAAAAAACAAGGCAGGATATAGATGAGGGGGATCAGCAAAATGATTTTTCGCAGCACTGCCAAAAACAGCGACACCTTGGCATTGCCCAGGGCGATAAACGTCTGCTGGCAAGCGATCTGGATGCCGAAGATGCCAGTGGCGGCCATATAGATCCGCAATGCCCAGGCGGCGTATGCCTGAAGCTCCGGGTCCGGCGTAAAAATTCCGGCAAACACCTGGGGCACCAGCTGCACCAGTGTCCACATGGTCAGGGAATACGTGACGCAGGCCAGCAGCAGGCACCGGAAGGCCTCCCGCACCCGCCGGGGGTTCCGGGCGCCATAGTTGTAGCTGACGATGGGCTGGGCCCCCTGGGTCAGGCCCTGGAGCGGCATCATGGCCAGCTGCATGATGCTGGTGAGCACCGTCATGGCGCCTACCGCCAAATCGCCGCCGTATTTCAGCAAAGAGGAGTTGAAACACACGGCAATAAGGCTCTCCGTGGACTGCATGATGAAGGGCGACAGGCCCAACGCCAGGCAGGGCAGCACCACAGACGCCCGGGGCCGCAGGTTTTCCTTCCGCAGGCGCCATTTGGTTTTCCCGCCAGTCAGGAAGCGCAGCACCCAGGCCGCAGAGACCGCCTGGGACAAAATGGTGGCCAAAGCCGCGCCCCGGACGCCCATATCCAGTCCAAAAATGAAAATGGGGTCCAGCACGATATTTAAGCCCGCGCCGATGAGGGTGGTCCTCATGCTGACAGTGGTGAAGCCCTGGGCGGTGATATAAGCGTTCATGCCCAGCGTCACCTGCACAAAAATGGTGCCCAGAGAGTAGATGCCCATATAGGCCGCCGCATAATCGATGGTATTTTCACTGGCGCCGAACAACAGCAGCAGGTCTCTTGCGAACAGCTGCAGCACCACCGTCAGGACCACCGACGCCATGACCAGCATGGTAAAGCAGTTGCCCATGATGCGCTCCGCCTCTTTGGGATTCCCCCGTCCCTCCTGAATGGAGGCCCGAGGGGCACCGCCCATGGCCAGCAGGGCCGCGAAAGCGGAGATAACCACAATGATGGGCAGGCATACGCCCACTCCGGTCAGCGCCAGTTTACCCACTGTATCCACCGGCTGCATATGACCAATATAGACCCGGTCTACTAAATTATATAACATATTAACGATTTGCGATGTTATTGTGGGCAGCGCCAGTGAAAACAGCAGCTTGCTCACCTTTCCGCTGCCCAAGTCCACATTTTGTCTGTTCATTCCAGGGTTTCCTTTCCGGCCAGGCACTCGACGTTATCCATGACCTTTTTCAAAATACGTCGCAAAAGCTCCGTTTCCTCCGGCGTCAGCCCCTCTGTCAGGGCCCGGCCGCAGCCGGTCTGAATCGCCAGAGCCTCCTCCACCAGCGGGCGCCCCTTCTGCGTGATTGTCAGATGGATGATCCGCCTGTCCGCCTCATCCGGGCACCGGCTGAGGACTCCCTGATCCACCAGGCGCTCCACCGCCTGGGACACTTGGGACTTGGCCAACCCCCGCAGGGCAACGATATCCCGGGCCGTATCCAGCCCCGGGTTGTTTGTCAAAAACAGAAGCACATGGATCTCCGCCATGCTCCAGCCCGTCCGCTCCAGCAGCGGGACAAAGCAGGCAGCGTAAAACCGCCCGAACTGCCTGGAAAACCGCAGAATCCGGGATGCCTCCATGACAGCACCTCCAATCGTTTCTTTTTTAACAGTTCTTTTTAGAACTTTTATAAAATAGCACGCTTTCCGACAACTGTCAAGGACCTTTTGTTTTTTCCATTGACAAACCTATCGTGTCGTATTATGATGAAAGAAAAATCTGGTATGCAAAATCAGATTACAAGGAGTTTTATATGACTTGGAACATTGTAAGTGACAGCAGCTGCGACCTGCGGATGTCCTCCTTTGAAAGTGAGCGCGTCCGCTTTGAAACAGTGCCTCTGCGCATTCAGGTGGGAGACCGGGAATTCTTGGATAACGATGACCTGGTGATTCCTGACCTGCTGGACGCCATGAGCGCGGAAAAGTCGGCCGCCTCCACCGCATGTCCCTCTCCCGCCGCCTTCGCCCGCGCCTTTGAGGCGGGGGACTATACGGTGTGTTTCACGATCTCCGCCAACCTGTCCGGCACTTACAACGCCGCCGTGATGGGCCGGGAGATGGTGCTGGAGGAGCACCCGGAGAAAAAGATCTGCATCATCGACTCCAAAGCCACCGCCGGTGCCATGGTGCTGCTGATCCGCAAGGCCAAGGAGCTGATGGAGGCCGACGAGACCGGGGATTTTGAGGGCATCTGCGATCAGCTGCGGCTGTACCAGGCGGCCCTGCGGACCTGCTTCACCCTGGAAAATTTTGATAATCTTATTAAAAACGGCCGGATGCGCCCCCTGGTGGGCACCCTGCTCCATTCTCTGGGCATCCATGTCATCGCTGATGCCACGCCCCAGGGCACCATCCATGTGGCTGACAAGGCCCGGGGCGAGGTCAAGACCTATAAAACCATCACCGCCCTCATGAAAAGCAGCAAGGACTGCACCGGTGCCGAGGTGGTCATCTCCCACTGCGAGAATATGGCCGGTGCCCTGAAGCTGAAGCAGCAGATTCTGGAGGACCTGCCGGTAAAGTCCGTAGATGCGATCCCCTGCAGGGGTCTCACCAGCTTTTACGCCATGGAAAAGGGTCTCATCGTCGGATATTGATGAAATACGGAAAACCGCCGCTGACAACTGTCAGCGGCGGTTCTTTTTTTGTCAAAACAGCAGCAGCCGCGCATGAAACCGAAAAAAACAGAGACCCTAAACCAGAACGATTCCCTGACAACAAAGGAGTGACTGATTTGGAAACCGGAATCCACAACACCTCCGAGATCGGACGGCTGAAGCGGGTCCTGCTCCACAGGCCCGGCGGCGAGTTGGAAAACCTGATGCCGGAGTATCTGGAGCGGCTGCTGTTTGACGACATCCCCTATTTGAAAGAGGCCCAAAAAGAACACGACGCCTTTGCCGACTGCCTGCGCAGCCAAGGCGTGGAGGTGGTCTATCTCACGGACCTGGTGGCGGAGTCCCTAACGGACGGCGATGTGCGCCGGGAACTGCTGCGCCAGTTTCTGGACGAGGCGGACATCCAGGACAGCCGGACCCGGGAGGCGGCGGAGGAGTACCTTTCCGCCATGCCGGACCAGGAGATGGTGGCCGCCATGATGGCCGGCGTCCGCAAGAGCCAGCTGCGCACCGGCAGCGCCCGGCTGGGAGACTATCTCTCCGCCGCCGGAGATGACTACCCCTTCGCCGTGGACCCCATGCCCAACCTGTATTTTACCCGGGACCCCTTCGCCACCATCGGTACCGGCGTCTCTCTCCACAAGATGCACACCATCACCCGGAACCGGGAGACCCTGTTCGGCAAATTCATTTTCGAGCACCATCCCCTGTACAAAAACGCGCCCCGCTGGTATGACCGGGGCCTCACCAGCTCCCTGGAGGGCGGCGACATCCTCATTCTCTCCCCCCAGGTGCTGGCGGTGGGCATCTCTCAGCGGACCCGGGAGGACTCCATCGA
Source organism: uncultured Dysosmobacter sp. (assembly GCA_934590165.1). Taxonomy (GTDB): domain Bacteria; phylum Bacillota; class Clostridia; order Oscillospirales; family Oscillospiraceae; genus Oscillibacter. The sequence goes on from CAKTOO010000015.1 coordinate 64,931, forward strand.
CACCCTGGCGGAGACCGTCCTCTCCTACGACGGCACCTTCCAGAAGGTCCTGGCCTTCAACATCCCCAAGACCCGTTCCTTCATGCACCTGGACACGGTGTTCACCATGGTGGACCGGGACAAGTTCACCGTCCACCCCAACATTCTGGGCCAGCTGACCGTGTTCGTCATGGAACTGGACGAAAACCGGAAAATGACCATCCGCCAGGAGGACGGCCGGCTGGAAGACATTTTGAAGGAGCACCTGGGTCTGGACAGTGTGACGCTCATCCCCTGCGGCAGGGGCAGCGAGATCGATGCCGCCCGGGAACAGTGGAACGACGGCAGCAACACCCTGGCCATCGCCCCCGGCGAGGTGGTGGTGTATGCCCGGAACTACGTGACCAACCAGTCCCTGGAGGAGGCGGGCATCCGCATCCACACCATTCCCAGCGCGGAGCTGAGCCGGGGCCGGGGCGGCCCCCGGTGCATGAGTATGCCCCTGTGGCGAGAGGACCCTTAAAGGGGCCAGGCACGCCGCCACGGCATTACGCCTTCCATCCCCATTTTACAAAATTTAAGGAGAGCACATTATGGCAGTCAATTTAAAAGGCCGGAGCTTTTTGACTCTGGAGGATTTTACCCCCGCTGAAATTCGCTATCTGCTGGATCTGGGCCACGACCTAAAGGCCAAGCGTCGGGCCGGCATCTGCGACCCTGCCCTGAAGGGCAAGCACATCGTGCTGCTGTTTGAAAAGACCTCCACCCGCACCCGCTGCTCCTTTGAGGTGGCGGCCACCCAGGAGGGGGCCCATGTCACGTATCTGGACGCAAACAGCTCCCAGATGGGCAAAAAGGAGTCTCTGGAGGACTCCGCCAAGGTGTTGGGCCGCTTTTTCGACGGCATTGAGTACCGGGGCTATGCGCAGTCCGCCGTGGAGGACCTGGCGAAATACTCCGGTGTCCCCGTGTGGAACGGCCTCACCGACGCGGACCATCCCACCCAGATCCTGGCGGACATGATGACCATTGAGGAGCACTGCCACAAGCCCCTGAACCAGGTGAAGGTGGTGTTCCCCGGCGATGTCCGCAACAACATGTGCTACGCCTGGATGATCGGCGCCGCCAAAATGGGGATGCATTTCGTGGCCATGGGCCCGGAGCAGCTGGCCAAGGAGATGGACAAGGCGCTCATCCAGCGGGTCTTCGCCACCGCCCGGGAAAACGGCGGCCTCATCGAGATCACCGACCGCCCGGAAGACCTGAAAGGCGCCGATGTCATTTACGGCGACATCTGGGCCTCCATGGGCGAGGAAGCCCTCATCCCGGAGCGGGCCAAGCTCCTCTCTCCCTTCCGGGTGACGGAGGAGACCCTGGCCGCCACCGGCAACCCGGATGTGCTGTATATGCACTGCCTGCCCTCCTTCCACGACTTTGAAACAAAGCTGGCCAAGGAGTGGAAAAACCAGGGCGTGGACATCCGGGAGGTCACCGACGAGGTGTTCCGCAGCCGCCACAGCGTGGTGTTTGACGAAGCGGAAAACCGTATGCACTCCATCAAGGCGGTGTTGGTGGCCACTATCGGCAAATAACGAGCAAGGGGGTCTCCCTTTGGAAAGAAAAAAATTCCACATGCCCACAGCCTACACCATTTTGTTTCTGCTCATCATTCTGGTAGCCATTGCCACCTGGTTCATCCCCGCCGGCACCTATGATTATGTGGACGGTGTGCCGGTGGCGGGCACGTACCACCCCACCGCCGCCAGCCCCCAGGGCGTGGGTGCCGTGCTGAAAGCCGCCTTTTCCGGCTTTTATGACGCGGTGGACGTTTGCGTGTTCATTTTGATGGTGGGCGGCTTTCTGGGCGTGGTCATGAAGACCGGTGCCGTGGACGCCGGCGTGGCCCGGGTCATCCAGCGGCTGGGCGGCCGGGAAAAGTGGCTCATCCCCATCCTCATGCTTCTGTTCGGCCTGGGCGGCACCACCTACGGCATGTGGGAGGAGACCATGGCCTTTTACCCACTGCTGATCCCGGTATTTCTGGCGGCAGGCTACGACGCGGTGGTAGGCATCTCTGTCATTTTGCTGGGGGCCGGCGCCGGCATCATCAGCTCCACCGTGAATCCCTTCGCTACCGGCATCGCCTCCGGCTTCGCCGGGGTCTCCCTGGGAGAGGGCATTTTGCTGCGGGCACTCCAGTGGGTGGTGTTTGAGAGCGCCGCCATCTGGTATGTCATGGCCTACGCCGCCCGGGTGAAGAAAAATTCCTCCCGATCCGTGGTGGGCGTAGGCGCTGGCAAGCTCCATGTCAGTATGGAGGACACTGTCCCCTACACCTCCCGCCGCAAGGCCATCATGGCGGTATTCACCCTGGTGTTCCTCATCATGGTCTACGCCGTCATCCCCTTTGACGAGATGGGCCTTGCCCTGCCGGTCTTGGGCTGGTGGTTCCCGGAGCTGAGCGCGTTGTTTTTGGTGGGCGGCATCCTCATCGGCCTCATGGACCGCATGTCGGAAAGCGAGATCGCCGAGACCTTCGTGGCCGGCTGCGCGGACCTTTTGGGCGTGGCCCTCATCATCGGCATCAGCCGGGGCATCACCGTCCTGATGAACGACGGCGGCATCACGGACACCATCCTTCACTGGGGCGAGGAGGCCCTCTCCGGAGCTGGCCCCGTCAGCTTCGTGCTGCTGGTGTATCTTATCTATCTGCCCCTGACGGTGCTCATTCCTTCCTCCTCGGGGCTCGCCACGCTGTCCGTGCCGGTCATGGCGCCTTTGGGCCGCTTCGCCGGGGTGGGCGGCGACCTGGTGGTGACGGCGTTCCAGTCCGCCTCTGGACTGGTGAATATCATCACGCCCACCGCCGCCGTGGTCATGGGCGCCTTGGCCCTGGGCCATGTGCCCTATGACCGGTGGGTGACATACGTGTGGAAGCTGATCTTGTATTTTCTGCTGCTGACCATGGTGTTTCTGGTGGCTGGTGTGCTGCTGGGCTGACGCAAAAAGGACCGCCATACGGCGGTCCTTTTTTAATCGATCAACAGTTCAGCGGCTGGAGAACTTGTCCCAGAAGGCCAGCAGGCCGGCAGGGAAGCACAGCAGCATGGAAACCACGGCGCCAAAGGTGGCCTGGAAGATCTGGAAGGGCAGCTTCAGCAGGGAATACTCCGGCGTGGAGTAGATGAAGGCCCGGCCCAGAGAGTAGCCCACCACGTTGATGACCACGCCCAGGATGACACCCACCAGGGCGCTCCGGCTGCGGCGGTCAGCGGACAGCTTGTGGGCGCACAGGGAGATGACCACCGCCTGAAGGCCGTGGGTCACCAAGGAGACGAACATAGGCGCTGGATAGAAGAAGAAATCGCCCAGGAAGGCGCCCACGCCGCCCACGATAAACGCACCCAGGGGGTCCAGCAAAATGGCGGCCGTGCAGATGACCGCGTCGTTGAGATACAAGTGCCCGCCGGGAACGGGGATGCTGAAAGAACTCATGACCACATTCATGGCCATCAGCATGGCAGTGACCGTCAGCCACTTGGTAGGATGCTTTTTCCGCAGCTGAGTTTCAGAAGACATGATGTTTTCGCTCCTTTGTGAGATATGAAGCTATCATACCCCCGTTTTGAATCTATGGAAATTACCAAATTGTGAAAATTTTATAAGGTCAGGCGGCAACATAAAAACAGAGGACCGTCTGAAACGGTCCTCTGTTTTTCATTCCATCAGCTGGAAGGTATTTGCGATCTGCGCCAGCCGGGTGCCGAAGCCCTCCGCCGCCTCCGCGGGGTACTCCCAAGAAATGACGTAGACCGTGCCGTCAGCCCCCTCCGCCGCCATAAAGCTCAAAAAGTCTCCGTCCTCGTCCACACCGGTCAAGGGGTCGCCCAGGCTGCCGCCCATGAGGTCCTCAAACACATAGTCCCGGTCCTCCACAAAGGCCGCTTTGACGGCCTCCAGCGTGCGGTCCGGGTAAACAGGATACTGCCGCACCTCCAGCTCTGCCTCGCCGTTGAGGGTACTTTCCCAGGTATCCTCCGCCGTGCCGTCGTCCAAATCCTTTTCGTGGCGCCAGCCCTCCTCCGGAATGTAGAGGGAATACCCCTGGCCGATGAACAATACCGCGGGGACCTCCTCGGTCTCCCCCTCCACGGTCATCTCCAGCACGGTCCGGTCCTCCCGGCCCAGCTCCGCCGCCGTGGGGTTGCGGTCCGCGCCGGCAGGGGCGGTCTGCTCCGCCGCAGGCGTTTGGCTCTCCGCGGCAGGGGCTTTTTCCGCCGTGGTCTTGGTCCCGCCGCAGCCGGACAGGAGCAGAGCCAACAGAACGCCGGCCAAAATCATTCGTTTCACTTCAGCCACCTCCTTATATTTTTAGACGGTCTGTCTCTTTCATTGGTTGCATCTTTTTAGAAAAAACCGCCGTCCGTAGTCTCCCACGGACGGTGGTTTTTGATGCGTCACGGTTCCGCCGGCTTCTCGTCGAATACCGCCAGGAACGCGGCCTGGTCCATGGTCTCGTGCTCCAGCAAATACCGGGCCACGGTCTCCAGAGCCTCCCGCTGCCGCCCCAGAATGGCCTGGCAGCGGCTGTACGCCTGGGCCACCACGTTCTGGACCTCCTGATCGATCTGGGCCGCCACCGCCTCGGAGTAGCTGCGGCCCTGGGTCATGGTGCGGCCGATGAACACATCGTGGCCCTCGTCAAAGGACACGGTGCCCAGCTTGTCACTCATACCGTAGGAAGCCACCATCTTCCGCGCGATCTGGGAAGCCCGCTGGATGTCGTTGCTGGCGCCGGTGGAGATATCTCCCAGGCACAGCTTCTCCGCCACGCGGCCGCCCAGCAACCCCACGATCTGGTCCTCCATATACCGCTTGGAGAGGTAGGAGCGGTCCTCCTCCGGCAGCGAGATGGTCATGCCGCCCGCCTGGCCCCGGGGCACGATGGTGATCTGGCTCACCGGGTCCTGGCCCGGCAGGCTGTGCATCACCACAGCGTGGCCCGCCTCGTGATAGGCGGTCAGTTCCCGCTCGTGTTGGGGGACCACCCGGCTCTTTTTCTCCGGGCCGGCCAGGACCTTGATCTCCGCCTTTTCCAGGTCCTCCATGCAGATGTAGGGCCGGTCCTCCCGGGCAGCCAGCAGGGCGCCCTCGTTCACCAGGTTCTCCAGGTCCGCGCCGGTAAAGCCCGGCGTGCCTCTGGCCAGTTTTTTCAGGTCCACATCCTCCGCCAGAGGCTTGCCCTTCACATGGACCCGGAGGATCTCCTCCCGGCCCCGGATGTCCGGCAGGCCCACATACACCTGGCGGTCAAACCGGCCGGGCCGCAGCAGGGCCGGGTCCAGTACATCCGCCCGGTTGGTGGCGGCCAGCACCACAACGCCCTCGTTGGCGGCAAAGCCGTTCATCTCCACCAGCAGCTGGTTGAGGGTCTGCTCCCGCTCATCATGGCCGCCGCCCAGGCCCGTGCCTCTCTGGCGGCCCACGGCGTCGATCTCGTCGATAAACACGATGGCGGGGGAATTCTTCTTGGCCTGGTCAAACAGGTCCCGGACACGGCTGGCGCCCACGCCCACATACAGCTCCACGAAGTCGGAGCCGGAGATGGACAAAAAGCCCACGCCGGCCTCGCCGGCCACGGCCTTGGCCAGCAGCGTCTTACCGGTGCCCGGAGGGCCCACCAGCAGCACGCCCTTGGGAATGCGGGCACCCAGGGCGATATACTTCTGGGGGGCCTTCAAAAACTCCACGATCTCCTGAAGTTCTTCCTTTTCCTCGTCAGCGCCGGCCACATCCTCAAAGGTGACCTTTTTGTCCTTATCCGTCAGGGTGCGGGTGCGGGCCATGCCGAATTTGGCCATGCGGTCGCCGCCCATCCCCCCCTGGGAACGGATAAACATCAAATACCACATGCCGCCCAGCACCACCACCATCAAGATCCAGGGCAGCAGATACTCCAACCAGTTGGTGGTCTCCCTGGGCGGGTAGTCGTAATCCTTGATGATACCCTTGGCATATTGCTCCTGGATCAGGGGATCCAGGTCCTCATAAAACAGGTCGAAGCTGTACAGCTGATAGCGTACCGTCTCCCCGCTGTCTTTCAGTTTTATGGTCAGGACATGCTGTTTGCTGACGCTCAGTTCCTCCACCTTTTCCTGCTGGAACAGCTGGCGGACCTGGGCATAGTCCAGCTTCTCTCCCTGGGTGTCCGCCTGCCACAGCCAGCTGAGGCACAGCACGATCACCATGATCAGGAACATAAAGCTGAGTCCCGACGCCTTGTTTTGTCTCGTCACAGATTCATCCTCCTTTGGATGCGGGAAATCGCCTTATTGGGCGGCGTAGACCTCCGGCTTCAGCACGCCGATATACGGCACGTTCCGGTACTGCTGGGCGTAGTCCA
>CAKTOO010000016.1 GCA_934590165.1 uncultured Dysosmobacter sp.
TCAATACGACTCATATCGTTCTTTCCTTTCTGTCAATAAACACGGTTCCAGCGGCTTACCAGCTCTTGCTGATGTCGGCACCGCCGATCTTGTTGGCAGCGATGTAGCACAGCAGGATGTACAGCAGCACGACCACGGAAATGGCGTCGGACATCTGGTTGTAGCCTTCCTGAGAATAGGTGAACGCCAGATAGGACAGCGTCCGGGTGGTAGGCGTCATCATGATGATGATCAGGTCCAGCTCCTTGGCAATGGAGATGAACACCAGCATGAAGCCGGAAATGAAGCCGTTCTTTGCCAAGGGAATGATGATGGAGCTCATCCGCTTCCAGAAGCTGGCACCGGCAATGTCCGCTGCTTCCTCCAGCTCCACGCTGATGGAGAGCATGTTGGCGGTACCAGATCGGCTGGCAAAGGGGAAGTGCTTGACCACGGAGGTCAGAACGATGAGAGTAAATGTGCCATACAGAGAGGGGATCAGACCGCCGAAATGGGGACGGCAGAACATGGAGAAGTACATGGTGGAGAACGCCACGCCGCTCATCAGGTAGGGGACGAACACCAGCTGCTCAGTGAGGTTGCCATACCACTTGCCGCGGCCGCGGGAGCTGATGTAGCCCAGGAACTGGCCGCAGAACGCGGTGATGATGGAGGCAATCAGAGACAGGCGAACCGTATTCCACAGGGCGCTCCAGAACTCGTCGTGACGGAAAATACCGGGATAGTTTGTATACCTCACGGTGTTGTCCACGGTGCCGATCCAGTTATAAAGGGTCAGGTTATTCAGGCCATAGCCGGCGCCAGTCGTGATCTGGAAGGTCTCCATAATGAGCACGAAGAAGGGCATCACCATGGCCAGGAACAAAAATACGAACAGAAATGCCATCATGGGCTTCTTGGCCTTGCCCAGAGGCATCAGCGTGCTGCGTCCACCCTTGCCGCCCACGGTGGCATAGGACTTGCGGACACCGATGATACGCTGGTTGCCCATCAGGATCAACGCCGCCAGACCCACCAGGACGATGGACATGGCATAGCCCACGCCCTGGGGACCCTGGTCAATAAACACGCGCATCTTGGTGGCCAAGGTGTAGTAGCCGATCCGGTTGCCCAGGTTGGCAGCCACGCCGTATGTACCGATGGACTTGGAAATGGTCATGACCAGTGCGGACAGCACGGAGGGCATGATCAAAGGCAGGGTGATGTGGCGCAGGATCTGGGCCTTGTTGGCACCCTGGATCTCGCCCATCTCCTCCAACTCAGAGTTGATGGAGCGCAGCGCACCGGACACCTGGATGTAAGAAAATGCGTAATAGTGCATGGACATGCACAAAATAATGGCGATGGGGCCGTAGGCCAGCCAGTCAGGTATGGGAAGACCCAAGCCGGCCAGGAAGCCGTTTGCGCCGCTGGTGGAGTTGCGGAACACCGCCAGCCAGGCCAGCGCCTTGGTCCAGGAGGGGATCATATAGGGCACGGTGACCAGAAGGCCCAGTACCTTCTTGCCAGGCAGGTCGGTACGGATCATCAGCCAGGCCAAAACGGAGCCCAGAGGAACGGAGATCAGCGTCGTCATAGCGCCGCAGAACAGGGAGTGCATCAGGGGCTCCCACAAGACGGCCATGCTCAGCTTGCTGGCCAGCATGTATTTCCAGTAATACAAAGTGAAATCGCCCACCTTGCCATCCACGCGCCGCAGTTCGGACTGGGCCAGGGTAAAGGTGGACTTGACCATGGTCAGCAGGGGGATCACGATCAGGCAGAACAGCACGATCAGACTGACCAGAACGATCATATTGAACGGGTTTTTCACCACGTTCAGAATCAGGTTCTTCAGCCGCTTCTTTGTCAGCGGCTTTTTGGGAAGGGTATTCTTTGACACGATAACACCTCTTTCTGTTTTCTGCCGGGAATCACGCCTGTTCTTATTTTCTTGACATCCTCACATCCATTCCCACACATTTTTGCATGTATGGAGCCTTGATCAGAGGCTCCAGTTGTGTAAACGTTTGCGCTTCTTGAGTTAATTATAATGCTTTTTGAAACTGTTTGTCAATTGATATGTTCGCCAGTTCGCCCCCGCTTTTTTATTTGATTTTAACAAACAATAGTTGCTTTCTTCATCTATATTACAACCATTTTAATTAAACTCACCAGTACCTTCCCCGCTGTTTTCCAGCACCTTTTTCATGGTCTCTCCTGTGAATATTCGCATTTGCAACTATTTGTTGCCATACAGCTGACAACTGGGCGGCGCATCATGCCCCCAGTGGAACATCATACGCCGCCCGGTAAAAAGCGCGATCTTCTTTTCGTCAAATATCCGTAAAATCCGCCCACTGGGCCCGGTACAGCCCCGCGTACACGCCGCCTCTGGCCAGCAGCTCCTCATGGGTCCCCTGCTCCGCCACGCCGCCCTCATCCAGCACCAGGATGCAGTCAGCGCCCCGGATGGTGGCCAGCCGGTGGGCGATGACAAAGCAGGTCCTTCCCTTGCGCAGATTCTCCATGGCAAGGCTGATGGCCCGCTCCGTTTCCGTGTCCACGTTGGAAGTGGCTTCATCCAAAATGACAATATCCGCGTCCGTCAAAAAGCACCGGGCAATGGCCAGCAACTGGCGCTGTCCCTTGGAGATACCGGCCCCCTCGTCGGCAAGAATGGTGTCGTAACCATCCGGCAAAGACATGATGAACCGGTGGATACGGGCAGATTTTGCCGCCTGGACGATCTGCTCCCGGGTGGCGCCCGGGGTGCCGTAGGCAATATTCTCCGCGATGGTGCCGCCGAACAGCCACGTCTCCTGAAGCACCAGGGCCAGACGGCGGCGCAGGCCATCCCGGCTGTACGCGCCCACCGATACGCCGTCGATGGTGATGGAGCCGGCTTGGGGCGCGTAAAACCGCAGCAGCAAGCTCACCAGTGTGGTCTTTCCCGCGCCGGTGGGACCTACCACCGCCGCCAGGCTCCCCGCCGGAATGTGGGCGGTGAAATCCCGCAGCACCGGCCGGGCCGGGTCGTAGCCAAAGTTCACATGGTCGAAGGCAATATCGCCTTTCAGGTCTTCCGCCGCCACCGCTTCCGGGCCGTCCGCCGCCTCCGGCTTTTCGTCCAGCAGGTCCAGCACCCGCTCCGCTGCCGCCGCGCTGGCCTGAAGCTCGCTGAGCAGATTGGCCGCTTCCCGGATGGGGCCGGAGAATTTCCGGGAGTACAGTACAAAGGAGGTCAGGCTGCCGAGGGGCAGTGTCCCATGCAGGTACATGACCGCGCCGAACACGCTGACCGCCGCCAGAGACAAATTGTTGATGAAGTTCACGGACGGCCCCAAAGAGGCACTGGCCCGGTCGGCTTTGTAATAGGCCTCGGAAGCCCGGTCGTTATAGGCCGCGAACTGGCGGATATCCGCCGCCTCCACTCCGTAGGCCCGGATGGACTGCTGCAAGGCCATTCGCTCCTCCGCAAAGCCGTTGAGCGCCCCCAATTCCCGGGAGCGCACACGAAACAGCGGATGGATGCGCTTCATTTGAAAGCGGGTCAGCACCACGGACAGCGGCACCGTCACGAAAAAGACACAGCTGAGCCGCGGGGATAAAAACAGCAGCATGGCAAAGGAGCCTACCACTGTCAAAAGACTGGTGGCGATCTGCAAAAGGTCCGTGGAGATGGTGGCGTTCACCGTGTCCACATCGTAGCAAATGCGGCTGATCAGGTCCCCGGCCGGGTGGATATCAAAATACTGCACCGGCAGCTCGCTCATGCGGTCAAAGGCCGCCTTCCGCAGGTCGTGGGACACATTTTGTCCCACCCGGATCAAGCCGGCGGACACGCAGAAATTCAGCAGGGACGACAGCGCGTAGCAAACCAGCATCCCGCCGCAGTTGGCAAACACCCCGGCAAAGTCCGCCTTTCCCGCCTCAATACCAACGGCACCCACGGCTTTGCCGGACAGCATCGGTGCCGCCAGGGACAGCAGATTTGTGGCCACCAGCAGTGCCGTCAGGACCGTCAGGCGCCAGGCATAGGGCTGCAGGAAACGGGCCAGCCGCCGGATGACATGCTTTTTCACAGGGCACCGCCTCCCATCTGCAATTCCGCCATATGGCGGTAACGCTCACAGCGGGCCAACAGGTCGGCATGGGTGCCCTGGTCCGTAATACGGCCTTCCTCCATCACCAATATGCGGTCCGCATCCTTTAAAGAGGCGATCCGTTCCGAGATCACCACCAAGGTAGTGCCCGGGCAGTCCCGCCGGATGGCCGCGTGAAGGTCCGCGGCAGTACGGTAATCCAAAGCGCTGTCCGCGCTGTCCAGCACCAATACCGGTGGCCGGGCCGCCAATGCCCGGGCGATCAGGATCCGCTGCCGCTGTCCGCCGGACAGGTTGGCGCCCCGAATATCCACTTTTGTATCCAGCCCTTCCGGCAGGCGGGAGATAAACTTCCAGGCCTGAGCCGTTTTGGCCGCGTCCTCCACCCCTGTCCGAGGGATGTCCCGCAGAAAGGAAATATTTTCATACACGCTTTCCGACAGCAGCGCATCACTTTGAAAGACCACACCAAATCGGCTGCGCAGCTCCTCTTTCGGCAAGGCTGTCACATCCCGGCCGCCGGCCCAGACGATGCCCTTATCCGCATCGTACAGCCGCAGCAGCAAACTCACCAGAGTTGTTTTTCCGCTGCCGGTAGGACCCAAAATTCCCAGCGTCTCCCCTTTTTGCAGGGTGAAGGAAGCCTCCTCCACATCCTTCTCCACGCCCAGGTAAGAAAAGGACACGCCGTTCATCCCCAATTCGCAGCCGCTCTCTGCCACACTGGGCCGGACAGGCTGTTCCATGGGGGCTTTCAGCACTTCTTCAATGCGGCGGGCGGAGGCGGCGCCCTTGCTGATCTTGACAAAGATCTTTGCCATACCCAAGGTGGCATTTTGGATCAGGGCAAAATAGGACAAGAACGCCACGATCTGGCCGGAGGCCATCCGCCCTTGGTTCACCCGCAGGGCGCCCACCAGAATGACCAGTACCAGTCCCAGATTCAGCAGGAAATCCGTCATGGGATTGGCGGCCGCCATGACCGTGCCGGCGGCGGATTCCGCCGCCCGGGCCTCCCGGTTGGCCCGGGAAAACCGCTCCCGCTCCCGGCTCTGGCAAGCCAGCGCCTTGATGACCCGGACGCCGGAGGCGTTTTCCCGGATGACCCGGACCACCGTGTCCACCGCCGCCTGGGCCCTGGTATAGAACGGAATGCCGCGGCGTGTCACCAGCCAGATGGTGATGAAGGTGGCACCGCACACCACCAGCTGCACCAGCGCCAAGGCCGGCTCCAGCAAAAAGGTCAGCACCAGTCCCCCCAGCACCAGCATAGGCGCCCGGATGCCGCCACGCTGGACCTTGTCGAACATCTGGTGCACATGATAGGTGTCATTGGTCAGGCGGGACACCAGGGAGGACACAGACAAGCGGTCCATCTGTGCACAGGACAGGTGTTCCGCCCGGTCATACAGGTCCCGCCGCAAAGCGCGGGTCATCTCCATGGAGACCCAGGCCGCCATGCGGTTGGCAGTGATGTTGCAGCCGGCGGCACCAAAGGCCAGCAGCGCCATGAGGGCACCCATGCGCCAGATGGCCGCCAGGTCCCCCGCAGGGACCAGCGTGTCGATGATATGGGCCAGCAGCAGCGGCAGGATCAGCTCCAGCACCGCCGCCGCGAACTTGATGGTCACGCCGCAGGCCACGCGGCGGCCATATGGCCGCAGGTATCCAAGGACTGTGCCCATCGCCGCCTCCCGCCTTTCTTAAACGTTTGCACGCAAGTAAAAAATCTATTCAAATGATACCACATCCGTCTCCCGTGTCAACGAAAACTTCGTTGTCCCCCGCAACCATTCCTCGCACTTTCTGCTGTCCTTTATCGTTTTTTGCACAATTATCACGCCATTTTTTTAGTTTTTCCGTCTATTTTTCCATCAAAACATACATTGACTTTACCTCTTTGAGTAGATACAATGAAAGCTAATTTCAAGCAAATCTCTCAGAAAGGAGCCCGCCGCCATGATGTATCAGCAGTTCAGCAGCCGCAATACAATGTCTGATTATGCGTCCGCCTGCCAGGCAGAGGCTTCTTTCTCCTGCGCTCATCCTGCTTGTTATGCTTCTGATAATACCATCACTCTGATTCTGGACGCCATTATTCTGGCGTCCATTATTATTTTCGGTCTGGTCCGTCTGGTATCCCTGGGCCTGAACGTTGCCCTGGTAGGCCTGATTTTGCTGGCGGTCCTGTTGGTATTGGTATTGGTTTGTACGCCTGTGATGCGAACGCGCCTGTAACTGTTTTGATACAGTAAAGCGGTTCCGCGGAAAGGCGGAACCGCTTTTTTGTATAATTCATTTCATTTCTAAAGGAGAAAAGAAAGATGAAAAAGAAGTTCGCATGTCTTGCCATGGCTATGGTCATGGTACTCAGCCTTGCCGCCTGCGGCGGCAAGAAGGAAGAGGCTCCCGCTGAAAGCAGCGGCAGCTCCTCTGAAGAGAGCTCCGCTCCCTCCGGCGCCGCCTTCAAGCTGGGCGGCACCGGCCCCCTGACCGGCGGCGCCGCCATCTACGGCAACGCGGCCAAGAACGGCGCCCAGATCGCCGTTGACGAGATCAACGCCGAGGGCGGCGCCATCCAGTTCGAGCTGAAGTACGAGGACGACCAGCACGATGCCGAGAAGGCCGTCAACGCCTACAACGCTCTGAAGGACTGGGGCATGCAGATCTCCCTGGGCTCCGTCACCTCCAAGCCCTGCGAAGCCACTTCCGCTGAAACCTACGCCGACCGCATCTTCGCCCTGACTCCCTCCGCCTCCTCCGTGGCTGTCACCGAGGGCAAGGACAACATGTTCCAGATGTGCTTCATGGACCCCAACCAGGGCTCCGCCTCCGCCCAGTACATCTCTGAGAAAGGTCTGGGCTCCAAGGTCGCTATCATCTGGAAGAACGACGACGTGTACTCCAAGGGCATCCACGACACCTTCACCGCCAAGGCCGCTGAGATGGGCCTGGAGGTCGTCTCCGACACCACCTTTGCCGACGGCAACGACACCGACTTCTCCGTGCAGCTGAAGAACGCCCAGGACGCCGGCGCTGACCTGGTGTTCCTGCCCATGTACTATCAGCCCGCTTCCCTGATCCTGGCTCAGGCCAACGCCATGGGCTACACCCCCAAGTGGTTTGGCGTGGACGGCATGGACGGCATCCTGACCATGGAAGGCTTTGACACCTCTCTGGCCGAGGGCGTCATGCTGCTGACCCCCTTCAACGCCGACTCCACCGACGAGCGTACTCAGAACTTTGTCGCCGAGTACCAGAAGCGTTTCGGCGAGGTCCCCAACCAGTTCGCCGCTGACGCCTACGACTGCGTCTACGCCTACAAGCAGGCTCTGGAAGCCGCCGGCGCCACCGCCGATATAGATGCCGCTACCCTGTGTGACCTGATGATTGAGCAGTTCACCTCCATGACCTTCAACGGCCTGACCGGCGACGGCATGACCTGGGACGCCAGCGGCGCCGTGTCCAAGAGCCCCAAGGGCATGGTCATCGAGAACGGCGCTTACGTCGGCCTCGACTAAGCTTTTTATCCTCTCTTCCCGGTACGGAGCCGGAGAGACGCAAGCCTCTCCGGCCTGTTCCGGCCATACAGCGCGTATCTGAAAAGCACCGGGACCCGGTATTTTTCAGATACGCACTGAATCTTTTTCCCGTTCCCAGAAACCTATTTTAAAAGAGGTGTTGTCTTATGACCTTTCTGAACTTTCTGATCAGCGGGATCAGTCTGGGCAGCATTTACGCCATCATCGCCCTGGGCTACACCATGGTCTACGGCATTGCCAAGATGCTGAACTTCGCCCACGGCGACGTCATCATGGTAGGCGCGTACATCTGCTTCTATGCGGTCTCCCGCTTTGATCTGCCTCCGCTGGCGGGCGTCATTCTGGCGATGCTCGTCTGCACGGTCCTGGGCATGGTGGTGGAGCGCCTGGCCTACAAGCCCCTGCGGCAGGCCCCCTCCCTGGCGGTGCTCATCACCGCCATCGGCGTCAGCTATTTCCTCCAAAACATGGCGCTGCTGCTGTGGTCCTCCAACCCCAAGGTGTTCCCCAGCTTCTTTGTCTCCGGTTCCGGTGAGACCGGCATGGAGCTGTTCGGCGGAGAGCTGAAGGTCTCTTATGTGACGCTGTTTACCATCCTCATCTGCATCGTCATCATGCTGGCGCTGACCTGGTTCACCAGCAAGACCAAGATGGGCAAAGCCATGCGGGCCTGCTCCGAGGACAAGGGTGCGGCCCAGCTCATGGGCATCAACGTGGACGCCACCATCTCCATGACCTTTGCCATCGGCTCCGGTCTTGCCGCCATCGCAGGTGTGCTGCTGTGCTCCGCCTATCCCACCCTGGTGCCCACCACCGGCTCCATGCCCGGCATCAAGGCCTTCACCGCCGCCGTGTTCGGCGGTATCGGCTCCATCCCCGGCGCCTTCCTGGGCGGCTTACTGCTGGGCATCATCGAGATTTTCGCCAAAGCGTACATCTCCACCCAGCTCAGTGACGCCGTGGTGTTCGCGGTACTGATCATCGTGCTGCTGGTGAAGCCCGCCGGCCTGCTGGGCAAGCAGATCCGGGAGAAAGTGTGAGGTGGCAGACATGAAATCTTTGAAACTCAACAAGACCACCCGCCGGAATTACCTGACCTATCTGCTGGTCATTCTGGCCTATGTGATCCTGCAGGTGCTGGGCAGCGCCGGCGCCATCAGTTCCTCTTTAAAAGGTATGCTGGTCCCTATCTGCGCCTACATCGTCATGGCAATCTCCCTGAACCTGACCGTCGGCGTGCTGGGCGAGCTGTCCCTGGGCCATGCGGGCTTTATGAGCATGGGCGCCTTCACCGGCGTCACCGCCGCCATCGCCCTGCAGGACGCCATCCCCGCCGCCCCCCTGCGCATGGCCATCGCGCTGTTGGTGGGCGCCGCCTTCGCCGCCCTGGCAGGCTTCCTTATCGGCATCCCTGTGCTGCGGCTCAACGGCGACTATCTGGCCATCGTGACCCTGGCCTTTGGCGAGATCATCAAAAGCATCTTCAACAACCTCTATGTGGGCGTTGACAGCAAGGGCATGCACATGAGCCTGCTCAGCGATAAGACCAATCTGGCCGAGGGCGGCAAGCTCATCGTCGCCGGGCCCATGGGCATCGGCGGCATCCAGAAGATCTCCACCTTCACCGCCGGTTTTGTCCTGGTGATGATCACGCTGATCGTGGTGTTCCATCTGGTGAACAGTCGGGCGGGCCGGGCCATCATGGCCATCCGGGACAACCGCATCGCCGCCGAGAGCGTGGGCGTCAATATCACGAAGTACAAGATGATGGCTTTCGTCACCTCCGCCGCCCTGGCCGGCGCCGCCGGCGCCCTGTTCGCCATGAACTACTCCACCATCGTCGCCAACAAGTTCGACTTCAACACCTCTATCCTGGTGCTGGTGTTCGTGGTGCTGGGCGGCCTTGGCAACATGCTGGGTTCCATCGTCGCCGCCGCGGCCCTGACCATTCTTCCCGAGGCCCTGCGCCAATTCTCCGACTACCGGATGCTGGTCTACGCCATCGTGCTGATCCTGGTGATGCTGGCCACCAACAACCCCACTTTGAAAACCTTCTTTGGCCGGTTCAAGCCCGGCAAGTCCCACGGAAAGGAGGCCGCCTGATATGTTTGGAAAGCTGGTTCCCGTCCCCTCCGGCAGCATGATCCCCGACCGGGACATTGACAAAAGGCCCATTCTGGAGTGCATCAACCTAGGCATCACCTTCGGCGGCCTGAAGGCTGTGGAGGACTTCAACCTCACCATCGGCCGCACCGAGATCGCGGGTCTCATCGGCCCCAACGGCGCGGGCAAGACCACGGTGTTCAACCTGCTGACCAAGGTCTACCAGCCCACCCACGGCACCATCCTGCTGGGGGGCAAGGACACCCACAGCATGAACACCATGCAGGTGAACCGGGCCGGTATCGCCCGCACCTTCCAGAACATCCGCCTGTTCCAGAAGCTGTCCGTGGAGGACAACGTGAAGGTGGGCATGGACGCCAACATGAAATATAATATGTGGAGCGGCATTTTCCGCCTGCCCGGCTATTGGCATGAGGAAAAGTCGGCTCACGAGCGGGCCATGGAGCTTCTGAGCCTGTTCAACATGACAGGCCTGGCGGACGTCCCCGCCGGCTCCCTGCCCTACGGCGCCCAGCGCCGCCTGGAGATCGTCCGGGCCCTGGCCACCAATCCCTCCCTGCTGCTGCTGGACGAGCCCGCCGCGGGCATGAACCCCTCCGAGACGGCGGAGCTGATGGAGAACATCCGCAAGATCCGGGACACCTTCCAGATCGCCGTCCTGCTGATCGAGCACGATATGAACCTGGTCATGAACATCTGCGAGGGCATCTGCGTGCTAAACTTCGGCCGCGTCATCGCCAAGGGCAGTCCGGAGGACATTCAGTCCAACCCGGCGGTCATTGAGGCGTATCTGGGCAAGAAAAAGGAGGCGTAAGCATGGAAGCGATTCTGAAAGTTGAGAACATCAACGTCTATTACGGCAGCATCCATGCCATCAAGGGCGTCTCCTTCGAGGTCAACGAAGGCGAGATCGTCACCCTCATCGGCGCCAATGGCGCCGGCAAATCCACCACGCTGAACACCATCTCCGGCCTGCTGCACAGCAAGACCGGCTCCATCTCCTTTATAGGAGAAGCGTTGAATAAGTATCCCTGCCACAAGATCGTCTCCAAAGGTCTGGCTCTGGTACCGGAAGGCCGCCGGGTCTTCTTGCAGATGACCGTGGAGGAAAACCTGGAAATGGGCGCCTTCACCCAGCCGAACACCGGTGTGGACGCGGACCTGGAAAAAGTCTTTGACCAGTTTCCCCGCCTGAAGGAGCGCCGCAAGCAGGTCGCCGGCACTCTGTCCGGCGGCGAGCAGCAGATGCTGGCCATGGGCCGTGCCCTAATGAGCCATCCCACCCTTCTGATGCTGGATGAGCCCTCCATGGGCCTGGCCCCCATCCTGGTGGAGCAGATCTTCGACATCATCAAGGACCTCCACAAGGCGGGCACCACCATCCTGCTGGTGGAACAGAACGCCCAGGCGGCCCTGAGCGTGGCTGACCGGGGCTATGTTCTGGAGACCGGACGCATCGTCACCTCCGGCACCGGCCACGAACTGCTGGAGAGTCCGGCCATCAAGAAAGCGTATCTGGGCGGCTGATCGTCGGAGCAAAGTCCGTTTCGTTCCGTTTCCGCCTTTCGTACCGTTCCGTTTCCGCAAAATATCAAAAAAGGAGAGTGCAATGCACTCTCCTTTTTCTTTGCATTTTTCTCCCAGTGTGGTATACTGCTGTCAAGACAACCCGTAGGGAGGTATCCGCCATGCATGCCGAGGAACGCCGTCAGGCCATTTTGAATACGCTCAACCACGCCGGCCATCCTGTCAGCGCCACAGCTCTGGCCCGGCAGTTCTCCGTCAGCCGTCAGATCGTGGTGGGAGATGTGGCTTTGCTGCGGGCTGCGGGAGCCAATATCTCCGCCACTCCCCGAGGCTATGTGGTCCTGCAGGAAGCCGGCGGCCTGGTGCGCCAGGTGGCCTGCCAGCATGACGCCGCCGGCATGGAGGCGGAGCTGAACGCCATAGTGGACCAGGGCTGCATGGTACTGGATGTCATTGTGGACCATCCCATTTACGGCCAGCTGACAGGTCCTTTGCAGCTGGCCAGCCGGTACGACGTGAGCCAGTTTATCGCCCGCTGTGCCCGGGCGGAGGCCCGCCCCTTGTCAGACCTGACTGGAGGCATTCATCTTCACACCCTCTCCTGCCCCGACGAGGCTGCTTTTCAGCGGGTACAAGCGGCTCTGCGGGATATGAGTGTCCTTCTGGAGTAAAGGAATCTGCTCTTTCGGAAAAAATGCCGTTGACAATCCATAGCATTGCGTGTATAGTGTGGTAGACAGATGTCAAGACACCTGTCTACCACACTATGATTATAAAGGAACCAGGTGCTCCCCATGGAAAATGTAAAAGCCTTCCTCCAGCGCAAAAACATTGTAATTTCTGCCAAGCGGTACGGCATCGACGCTCTGGGCGCCATGGCCCAGGGCTTGTTCTGCTCCCTGCTCATCGGCACCATCATCAAGACCCTAGGCCTCCAGCTGGGCGTCCAGTATCTCACCGACATCGGCGTTTACGCCATGAGCGTTTCCGGCCCCGCCATGGCCGTCGCCATCGGCTACGCCCTGAAAGCGGACCCCATGGTGCTGTTCTCCCTGGCCGCTGTGGGCTGGGCCGCCAATGCCGAAGGCGGTGCAGGCGGTCCCCTGGCTGTACTTATCATCGCCATCGTGGCGGCTGAATGCGGCAAAGCCGTCAGCAAGGAAACAAAGATCGACATCCTGGTGACGCCCGCTGTCACCATCGTGATCGGTGTGGCCCTGGCAAAGCTCATTGCGCCTCCCATCGGCACCGCCGCCAGCGCCTTCGGCACCATCATTGACAACGCCACCAAGCTCCAGCCCTTCTGGATGGGCATTGCCGTCAGCGTGCTGGTGGGTGTGGCACTGACCTTGCCCATCTCCTCCGCTGCCATCTGCTCCGTGTTGGGACTGACGGGTCTGGCCGGCGGTGCCGCCGTGGCGGGCTGCTGTGCCCAGATGGTGGGCTTTGCCGTCATGAGCTTCAAGGAAAACCGCTGGGGCGGCCTGATAAGCCAGGGCCTTGGCACATCTATGCTGCAAATGCCCAACATCGTGAAAAATCCCCGCATCTGGATCCCCCCCACCCTGGCCTCCGCCATTACCGGCCCCATTGCCACCTGCGTTTTTAAGCTGGAGATGAATGGCGCTCCCATCAACTCCGGCATGGGCACCTGCGGCCTGTGCGGCCAGATCGGCGTGTGGACCGGCTGGCTGGCTCCCAGTGAGGAAGCCATCGCCAAGGGCGCCGCCGCCATCACGCCCACCGGTTTTGACTGGCTGGGGCTGGTCCTCATCTGTTTTGTTCTCCCCGCTATTCTGGCCCCCGCCATCAACCAGGTGTGCCGGAAGCTGGGCTGGGTGAAGGACGGTGACCTGACCCTGGAGTGATTTCCCAGGAAGTTTACATAACCACCTATAAAGACTTTATATAGCCATAGCCTCTTAAGGGAACTGAATTGCTTGCCATCCGCATTGCTTTTCAGATGCTCCCTTAAGAGGCTTTTATATATCTGCGCTCCGAAAAGCGTCATGTTTCCTGTTCAGGTATTTCCTTTTTTGAACAATAAAAGCTCCTCTTCGCCCTTCCCGGCGGCATGATAAGCAGCAGACGCCCTGTCCTTTCCTGTTCATTTCTTCCATGGCAGGGTCGAATCCAGGCTTTCGATGGTAGTCGGCGTATGTATAAGGCGGCAAAGCATGATTCCCTGCCTCCGGCCGAAAGTGTGCGGAATTTTGCGGACAACATAACAGCTTACATGGGGCAAATCCTCACTTTGCCGGTGCAAGGTTGTTCCAAAATGAAAGCATTATGAGCAACCTCACGGGCAACACGCAGGCTTGTTTTTTTGATAACAGAGACTGCGGATACCGCTGCCAGATTTTTGGTGAGCTTCCGTCTGCCGCAAAAGCAAGCGGATGACGTTCCTTAAAATGCATGAAAATGATTTGTTGCCTGTGTCGTTTTCTGGTGCCTCGTTTATATGGCATAAACGCTCTCTTTTCCTCTGTACATTTTATGCACGAATCTTTTCGTGTGATTTCGTGTGGCACGTGAATAGTATTTTTTCTTTTCATCCCTTATAATAAAGGCAACAGCGGTTCGTGAGTGAAATAGCTGCACCGCGAGGGGTGTTATCAAAAGCTGAAGGAGCATTGCTATGAAGGAAGTAAAAGTTGGCATTGTCGGCCTGGGCCGTCTCGGCTCTGTCCATGCTGAAAATTTGGCGTTCAAGATTCCCGGCTGCAAGCTGGCCGCCGCCTGCTCCCTTGTGGAGAAAGAGCTGGAATGGGCGAAGGATTACCTCAAGGTCGATTTCGTCACGACCGACTATAAGAAGATGGTCGATGAAGCTGACATTGAAGCCGTCGTCATCGTTTCCTCCTCTCCCGAGCACTGCTGGATGATCGAATACGCGCTGGACGCCGGCAAGCACGTATTCTGTGACAAGCCGCTGGGCTGCTCACTGGAGGAGTGCAAGCGCGCCGAGGCTGCGGTGGAGCGTCATCCGGACAAGCTGTTCTTCCTGGGCTTTATGCGCCGCTATGATCCGTCCTATGCCCATGCGAAAGAGCAGATCGACGCGGGCAAGATCGGCAAGCCCTACCTGGTCAAGGCCACCGGCCTGGACCCCGAGGCGCTGGTCGAGAGCTGCATCAAATTCTCCAAGACCTCCGGCGGCATTTTCATCGATGCGGCATCTCATGACATTGACCTGATGCGCTGGTTCCTGGGCGGCGAGATCACCGAGGTCTACGCGGCCGGCACCACGTTCAAGCACCCGGAATTTGCCGAAAACGGCGACACCGAGACCGGCATGGCGATGCTGAAGCTGGACAACGGCACCGTCGCCTTCCTGCATGTTGGCCGTACCGCCCCCCACGGCTATCACACCGAGACCGAGATCGTTGGAACCGAGGGCCACATCCGCGTTGCCGGTGTACCCTGGAAGGACCGCACCATGATCTACGACCAGTACGGTGCCCGGCAGGAGATCATCGAAAACTTCCCCCAACGTTTCGCGGAAGCCTATTTGCTGGAGATGGTCGATTTCATCGACTGCATCCAAAAGGGCCGCAAGCCTGAGCTGACGGTATACGACGGCACGAAGGCCACCATCGTCACCTATGCGATCACCGATTCGTTCCACAGCGGCAAGGCCGTCAAGGTCGAATATTGACCGAAAGCAAATACAATTGACAAAATACCGGGCCGCGGCATCCAAAATGGATGCCGCGGCTCTTTGCTTCTATCATCAGGGAACCGGGGTTGCATTTTGGGGGAAGGAGTGCTTAAATAGTGGGTACAACAACGGGGAGTCTGCGGAAGCAGGCTGAGATGCGGCTGTGTCGCCGGGCGAGCCGTCTGGCAGGTCCTGTTCATCCTGCCAATGCTGGTCCCCTCGGTTTCGCTGGGCACAAGGCTGGTGCTGCTGGGGACCAACGGCTTTTTGACCCGGCTCCTCCGCCTGTCCGGCAGCATCTACGGCCTGCACGGCATCGTTCTGGGGCAGGTGCTGTATTCCACTCCGGTGGTGTTTTTGCTGCTTTGCAACATCCTGCTCTACGAGGATTATACCCCGCACGAGGCAGCCATGGTGCTGGACATTCCGGCCCACCGCCGCTTTACCGGCATTGCACCGCGCCACCTTTGGTGGGAGAGCGTCACCGCGACCTTTCGGTGTTTTCCATGGCCGTAACAGATTACGGAATCCCGCTGGCCGTGGGAGGCAAGACAAAGACGCTGTCCACGGTTTTGTATTCCAGTGTTGCCGGACAGCTGCAATTCGGAAAAGGCAGTGTGATCGGTGCCTGCCTGCTGGTGCCGGCCGTGCTGGTGTTTTTGTTCGATTCCGGCCGCAGGCGGGACGGTGATCGCGTCCTTCGCGGCATATGCCGCCGCCCGGCAGCGGAGTGCGGCCACACGGCTGGTGCATCTGCTTTCCACACTGACGCTGTCGGTTCCCGGCCTGGTGCTTGGCCTTGCCTATGTTCTGGCATTTAAGCAGAGTCCCCTCTACGAAACCATGGGCATCCTCATTCTTTCCAGCACTGTACATTTTTTCACAACCCCGTATCTCATGCTTTACCAGGCATTCGGCAAGCTAAACGCCAACCTGGAAGGCACGGGGCAAGTCCTCGGTATTCCTCCCGTTCGCCTGTTTGTGAATGTGTTTTTGCCCCAGTGCGAAGAAACGCTGGCGGACATGGCCGCGTATTTCTTTTTGAACGCCAATCTGCTGGCGCGCGGGATTTCATTCTTACTGAAGCGCCGGCTCCGGCGTGTGCGCCAGCAGCCGAGCGGTATAGAATAAGCCCATCGGCATGGATAAAAACCGGGCAGTTCATTGCATTGCAATGGACTGCCCGGTTTCTCCTTGTTAATGGACTGCCGGTTTTCCCGAATGTGCACGGTGCGCTTCGCCTTTCGCAGAAGGATGTGCGCTGATGGATGTCTCTCCAACATTGCTTAAAACAGATAGGGAACATTCCCCTGGCACGTACAGCAAAGCCTTGAGCCACCCGCTTCACACAGAACGCCAGCAGCTTTTTTACAGGCATCTGACCAATAGCTGGAAGAAGCCGCCGGCACCCATCACCACGCTCTTACGGCCTTGCGGCGTATCCAGAAGCATTACGATACAGTCGGCCCGGTCCACACTCAAAATATGCAGCTCATTCATGTTTTTCCAATCCTACCTCGCAGCGGTCATCAGTGCGGCTCAAGCTGCCGCAGCCTTGCTCAAAACACATCCAGATCCTGCCCGTTTACGACCACGCCTCCCCGGATCTCATGGAGCTGGTAGCCGGTAGGGTTGTCTTTTTCAAAGCCATGGATTTGAAAATCAATATCCACCCGTAAGCCTGCAAAATATGGTCCGTCATATTTTGCAGCCCCTTGGGGGCAAAATCCACCAGATAAGCCTGTTCATCCACAACCACCGCCGTGGCAGGGCCACCGGCATTTGGTTCCGCATGGGGGTACCTCTCCCAATAATACCAGTTTTGTCCGTGACATCAAGTCTCTTCCTCCGAGATGTGTTTTGTGGAAATTTTTGCAAATTTATGCAGAAGGCCGAAAACCGGCGTCAGGTACAGCAAAAACAGATACGGGAAAAATACGCCTCAGGCCATGCCCAGCGTGCCCGACATATAAATGCAGTCCACGGGATCATCGGTCCTGCAAGCGTTCCGGAATCCTCAATGCATCCGGGCAGGATCTCCGGGGCAATTTTCCTCTCCCGGAACATGGGTGCCATCAAGCGGTCGGTCAGAACATGGAACACAGGAGAAGAACAGTTCACAATGCTGGTCGCATAGCCCACCAGCATCGTCACGAGGAGCAGAATGGATTCCCTCCACAAAGAGCCGCAGAATACAGTCCAGAACGCCCACCTTCAACGCATCAAAGGCGCCGTCCAGAATCCGCTCATAATCGCTCCGGTTTCCCAGGCAGAACAGATAAATGATCACCCAATTGAAAAGCAGGCCGATTATGAGGCCTCCCGTTTTCAGGTGGATGCAGGCCGCCACGGACGCAATAATCAGGAGAAGCAAGATCAGGCACTGTATCCCATTCAGCTTCTTCTCTTTTCCTTTCGTACCCATCAGTTTATTTCCTCCCAATCCCAATGTTTTAACGTTTTTAACCGTTAAAGCAGAGACATCGAAAATTATGCTACGAGCGCAGAGGATATGCACCCGTCAAACGCATTCGCTCCCTTGCGTTCTCTGCCGCTGCCCGCTTACAGGCAGCCTTTTCTCAGTGCAAGGATGATGCAGGAAACGCAAAAAGTCCCAAAGCCGAAATGGCTTCAGGACTTTTGCATCTACTGCGGAGTGATCTACAAGGCGGCCAGCCTTCCACGGCCATGCTCCTTCGCATGATAAAGCGCTTTATCAGCTGCTTCGTACAGCTGGTTGAACGTTGCTTCCGAGTCCGCGATGACCATGCCCATGGAGATCCCCGCTCCGCCCTCCACTGCTTTCAGCGTGAGATTGACCTTGTCAAAAATCTGCTGCGCGCGTTCCTGCAGCTGTGCGTCCGGCATGCCCTTATCAAAAGAGAGTGCCGCCGCGAACTCGTCACCGCCCATACGGCAGGCTCGATCCTCTTTTCTCAAAGACATCATCAGAGTCTGCGCAGCTAAAATCAAAAATTTATCACCATTATGATGCCCAAATGTATCGTTATACGCCTTAAACCGGTCCACATCGATCATCAGCATCATGATTTTGAGGTTTCCCTCCAGAAGCTTCAATTCCACATCGCTGCGGAATGCGGCGTGATTCAGCAGCCCTGTCAGAGAATCCCTGCGGTATGTGCGTTCCCAGTATCTCAATTGGACCTGTGCCTTGCTCTGCTCCGCGTCTGTCAGCATCTTCATGGAATAGGTGTTGGCAATATCCGCAATGATGATCTCCGAGCGTTCGGCGCGCACAACGGAATCATAATATACTCTGCCGCAGCAAAACACATAAATATCAGAGCCATCCTTCCGCCGTAGCTTATGCTCCTGAAAAACCAGTGGATTCTTTGCAAAGCCGGCATTGGTCTGACACAGGTACTCTATGCGGTCCTCTTCGGGAATCAGGTCCGCCTGAAGCATGGGCCGCTGCCGGATATCTTCCGCTGTATACCCTGTCATCTTTTCAAAATTTTCATCCACAGACACAATATACATGGAATCATCCAGCAAATACCTGCTGTATGGAACCAGATGTACATTATGCCTTTTTTCTGCGCGCTCACTGTCAGACCGGTCTTGCTTCTCTCCGTGGTCACCTCCGGATACTTCAGCCTGTCCCTGACCTTCTTGCGCTTCCGGCGGGTCTTCCTTCAAACAGCCGAGAAACTCCGATACGATATATGGGTCAAACTGGCTGCCCGCACACCGTTTCAATTCTTCCTTGGCTTTCGTGACAGACAAGGACCGCCTGTAAGAGCGGTTATTGATCATGGCGTCATATGCATCCACCACAGCGATCACACGGGACAAAAGCGGAATGCTCTCCCCGCTCAGGCCATCCGGATATCCCTTGCCGTCCCACCGCTCGTGATGATGCAGGATATCCTCCGCGATTCCCTTCAGTTCCGTATTGCTGTTGGCGATCTCATAGCCCTTTTTCGTGTGGGAACGCAAGATCTTCCATTCCTCTTCCGAAAGCTTTCCCGGCTTATTCAGGATCTCCAGCGGAATCCCGATTTTTCCGATGTCGTGCAGCAAGCAAAGAAGTGCCAGATTGCTCTGCTGGATATCCGTCAGTTCGATCCGCTTTCCGAGTTTTTCTCCCATCAGTTGTGTGCGCCGCACATGGTGTTCCGTGTCGCTGTCGCATTCCTGGAGGGCCCGGATCAGGGACGTCAGCATTTCAGAGTGGATGGATTCCTGGTCCAGCAGCTTTTTCGCGCGCATTGCCTGGGACGCCGCGCAGATAGTTTGAACAATATCCGGCGATTCTTTTGTGAAAAGGCTGACTGCATACTGGATCTTGCCGGAAAAGTTTTCTTTTACCCGCTCCATGCACGCCTGCATCTCGGTCTCACTGCTGTGGCTGCACAGGGCAATGAGATGTGCTTCCACTCCCCGCACATAATAGGTGTGCTTTGGGAAGTATTGACGCATAGTGTCTGCCAGCAGTTTGATCTTCTGGTCTCCCACATGATTTCCCATCGTACTGTTGACCACCGATAGGCTGTTGATGTCACAGATCGCCACCGCCGTGGGATAGGGAAACGCGTTTGGCTGATCCCTTACAAGCATCCGGAAGCTCTCCATGTTCTGAAACCCTGTCAGCAGATCGGTCTCCAGCGCCGCATCTGAAAATACGAACAGCTGCCCAAGCCTCTGCTCCTTTTCGTTTTTCAGGCTGCGGATATCGCATCTCAGGGGACGAACTTCCTCGCCTTTTTTCATGTAGCATTGCAGGGAAAAACTGTCATTTTCCGTTTCTGAATTCAGAGAAAGGTCATAACAATTCAAAAAATCCTTCAATTCAGCGCATCTTTCCGTCTGGATGCCTCCCAAAAGGTCATCCGCCCTTTTGTTATGGAGGATCAGGTGGTCATGATAATCAAACAGGACGATTCCCTGTCCGATGTTTTCAAAAATACTGGTTTTCAGGCAGTTCAGCATTCCGTGGGTCGAGTATTCAAAACAGCTCCAATACAGCAAAAAGGCCGTCAGGCTGTATCCGCAGATGGAATAGTCCAGAAGATTATAGATGTCAACCTCCGGCCAGTAGAGAAATACCGCGTTCACCGCAACGATCGTCACAATCCCGAGGATCACATAGCGGTACTGTGACCGGTATTCCCGCGGAATCCTGCGCAGCTTTCGAATCAGCAGAATCAAAATCACTGCCACCAGGCTATATGTAAAAATGAGATGCATCCAGTACAGCGGTTTCATTTGATAGCTGTACTTGGCGATGTAGGTGTCTCTCCGGACATAGTGGACGGCAATTTCGTAAAAGGGATTGATGGCGAAAACCACAGCCTCGAAGACGGCATAGAGAATACTGAAAGCAATCGCTGTTTTGCCGGGCTTTGTAAATTCCCCTTTCGTAAAATAAACCGTGAAAATGAGGAGGCAGACCAGCATGATATCGATATTGACAAAATAGATACTGGACATGACCGAGACGCACCGATAATCGTTGTTCAGAATGCTGATCAGGTAACTGATGTCCACCACAGCCGCGTCTGCGCAGGCAAATCCCAGGTATCTCCCCGTGGTCTTGTTCTTCAAGATGGATTTTATCGCCAGAATTCCGTCAATCACGGCGATCAGAATGGAAATTTCTATATAGCAATTTAAAAACCATGCATTCATGCCGAACGTCCCGCCCCTTTCAGGGTAATATTTTCCTGTTACAAATGCATCTTTTATCTACATTTATACACTATTTCTATATAGACATCAAGACTTCCCCGGAATTTTACCTGAACAATGAAGCAGCGAATGATGTTGGTAAAGGCGGAGGTTTGGAATGCCGCAGAGGGTTTGCGGGAGCATTTCCCTGCTTGCAAATCATCAAAAAGGCCGGCAGCACCGTCAATTTCTGACGGTGCTGCCGGCCTTGGAGAAAAGAAGTCATCTACTATTTCAAATCCATAGTAAGATGAATATTACATCCAGGGGTCGATGACAACTTTCATGCTGTTATCGGTCATACTGGTTTGAATGGCCGTTTCGTAGTCATCAACGGAAAAATGGTGGCTGAACAGCTTTTCCCAGGGGAAACGTTCCCTGTTGCGCAACATGATCTGCATAACGGTCTGATAGTCCGTGATATGATTCGTCATACCGATTATGCGCAGGTTGTTGGCACAGATCTCATGCACGCCGATCCGGGGCGCTTCACCGCACTCCACGAAGTTGCCCGGCTCCAAATACATACCGGCCTTGCGCAGGTACCGCAGCCCCTCCGGGAATGCCTCAGGCCGGCCCACGCATTCGCAGACGATATCCGCGCCCCGGCCATGCGTCTCTTTTTTAATGCGCGCAATGCGTTCTTCCTCGGTGGTGCCGCGCACATTGATGACCACATCCGCGCCAAACTCCTTGGCAAGTTCCAGCTTATAGTCGGAAATATCGGTTGCAATGATTTTCCCGGCGCCCATAATACGGGCCATAATGATGTGGGCCATGCCCAGAGGGCCGGCACCCTGCACCACAACACTGTCCCCCAGGTTGAAGCCCTCTCTTGACTGTGCGCTGAACTGCCGGGCCTTTTCCAGCGTATAGGCGACACACATGACCTCGGTAAAGCAGGCCATATCCTCCGTCAAGCCATCGGGGACCTTATAGACATATGTGCCGGGTTCGATGTACAAATACTGGGCGGAACCGCCATAGAGGTGATTCGCATCATTACAGGAGCGCATATTGCCGTAGCTGAACTGAAGGTGCTCGCACCAGGGATAGCTGGGGATGTTTTTGCAATACCAGCATTTCCCGCAAACCACATCCGGGCAGATCGTGACGCGGTCACCAACCTTCAGGTAATCCCCGTCCCGGGAGAGGTTCTTCGCACCATCCTCATCAATGGCCACGATTTCCAACAGGACCTCATGTCCCTGAATGATGGGAAACGGCAGGTGGATCTCGTTTTCGGTGCCCTTGTACTGGACGGCCTCGCCGCGGTAGCTGTGCTTATCCGTGCCGCAGATGCCGGAGCGGATCACCTTACAAATGGCAGCCCCCTTCCCCAGCTTGGGCATATCGAACTCCCATGTTTCCACATGGCCGGGTTCTACAAGTACGGCGGCTTTTACTTTTTCGTCCATATCATTACCTCCTTAAATCAGGCGAATGTATGGACGTCCGCCTGATGATTTCACGTTTTTCGGATGATGAGCTCCGGTTCAAAAACCACCTGGTTGACCCGGCGGTAAGGCTCTTTCGATGTGATCGTCTCCATCAGCATTTTCATGCCGTGGGAACCGATTTGATAATCCGCCTGGGCGATGGTGGTCAGAGGATAATCCAGATACTGGTCGATCTCGCTGTTGTCATAACCGACGATGCTGATATCCTCCGGGATTTTGTATCCCCAGTTTCTAGCGGCGCTCAGCACGCCGATCGCAACAATATCCGATGAACAGAACACCCCGAAGGGCGGCCTGCATACTTTCAAAATTTGCTCCAGAGCGCGGCGCCCGTCTTTGAATTGCAGATTGTCATAGAGAATATGGCTTTTTTGAAAGGGAAGGTTTTTCTCCCGGAAAGCCATTTGTATGCCCTGGGTACGGCTGGACGCGATGGAGATATTCTCCGGGCCGCTCAGGAAATAAATATTCTTTTTCCCCTGCTCCAGCAGGTAATTGGCAGCCAGATATGCGCCCCGCACATCATTATTGATGACGTAGCTCACCTCGTTATAGGCCGCGCTGCAGCGGGACACAAAAAGATAGGGGATCGACACATTCCGATAGGCCTCCTCACAGATGGGAACCGCGATAAGGCCGGCGACATTTAAACGCTGAACACGGCCGAGCTGCTCCTCTTCCAGCTTTGCATCCTCGCCGGTATGGCAAGCGACAACAGAGTAATCGTGGGCACGGGCAATGTCCTCAACACCCCGCCACAAGCGGGCAAAATAGGGGTTGGAAACGTCGGGCACAAGAAAGCCGATAATTTGCTGGTGTTCCCCCAATGCGGAACAATCCATTTGGGGAGAGCGGTAATGTCTGGCCCGTGCGGCCTCCATGATGCGCCGCCGGGTAGTTTCCGACACTTCCGTACTGTTATTCAATGCCTTGGAAACCGTGGACACAGAGGTCCCGGTGATTTGGGCAAGCTCCCTCATTGTGATGCGTTTTGCCATAAGTTCCTCCTCCAGCGTGCAAAATCCTGCTTACACCTCCATCTTAAACAAACGTATGGGCTGCGTCAATCCATACAGGACCACGGCACACGAGAGGCTTTGCAGGGGGACTTGCAACGCAAGCCCCCCTGCGTCATTTCATGTACAATGTGCTTTGCGTTTCTTGGGTGAAACCGGCAAATCAGTGCCAGTTCAGATAGTCGCTGGCATTCTCAGCGGTGACCATGGCGCAGGCAGTGTACATATCCTCGGGAGCGGTGCCGTTCACGATGAGATTGTACAGGGCACTGACGCCCTCCTTGGCCATGACGCCGGGAGTCTGGGCCACGGTGGCGGTCATCTCACCTTTGACGATGGACTGTGCGCCGTCGGGGGAGCCGTCGAAGCCGATGACCTTCACGTCGCGTCCGGCGGCCTTCACAGCGGCGGCAGCGCCCAGGGCGCCGGTGTCATTGGTGACATAGATGCACTTCAGGTTGGGATAAGCGGTCAGCAGGTTCTCCGCGATACCCATGGCGGTGCCCTGGTCACCATTGCAGGGCTGGACCTCGCCCACCAACGTCACAGTGCCGGCGTCGGTAGCGGCTTTCACGCCGTCCAAATAGCCATTGGTACGGTCGGTGTGGCACTGGTTGCCCAGCATGCCGGTGATGATGGCGACTTCGCCCTCCACATTTTCGGCGGTCCACTCGCCGGCCAGATAGCCGCCGTCGTAGTTGTTGGTGCCGATGAACGCGGCAACGTCGGCGCCGTCGTCAGCATTGGTGTCCAGGCAGATGACGGGGACATTCTTCTCGTTGGCCTTGACGATGGTGGGGACCACCTCGGAGGTGCCGCAGGGCACGATCAGCACACCGTCAACGCCTTTTTCCAGATAGGACTCGAACATGGTGATCTGTTCGTTGATGCCGTCCTCGGTGGGAGGCGCGGAGGCAACGATCTCAACCGTGTACTCGTCGTTGGACAGCGCGGCGGCAGCCTCCTCGGCAAACTGCTGCATGGCGACGAAGTAGGGGTTCGACAGAGTCTTGGGCAGCAGCGCAAAGGTCAGGGTCTTCTTTTCGGTGGTCTCCGTTGCCGCGGAAGCATCTGCCTCAGGAGCTTTTTCCTCTTTTTTGCCGCCGCAGGCAACCAGAGAGAGGCACAGAACCAGGGTCAGGGCCAGTGCAAGTACTCTTTTCATGTTTGTTTCCTCCTAATTTTTTATATCTCAAAGCAGGGATTCTGCTTATGAGTTCGCTTAGTCCACACGCTTGGCGGCGCGGGCTTTGCGCTGGGTATCGATGATGACAGCGATCAGAATGACCGCGCCGGTAACGACCTGCTGGTAGTAAGTGGAGATCTCCAGCAGGACCATGGCGTTGCGGACGATGGCGACCACGATGGCGCCCAGGACCGTGCCGAACACGGTGCCCTCGCCGCCCATGACGGAGGTTCCGCCCAGAACGGCCGCCGCGATAGCCTCCATCTCATAGGACTGTCCGGCCGTTGCCTGCGCGGCGCCCAGACGGGAAACATAGACAATACCCGCGATGGACACCATGATGCCGGAGAGGATATACGCCTTGCACTTGTTCCAGCGGGTCTTGATGCCGGACAGGCGGGCAGCCTCCTGGTTGGAGCCGACCGCCAGAATGAAGCGGCCGGTCGCCGTATAGGACAGGATGAACTGGCCCACGGCGGCGGCGATCAAAAAGATGTACACAGGCACCGGGAGGCCCAGTAAAGAGCCGGTGCCGATCCACTTAAACGCATCGTTGGTCAGGACGATGGGGCTGGCCTGGGTAATGACCAGAGTCAGGCCGCGGCACAGATACATGGAGGCCAGGGTCGCAATGAACGGCGGAATGCTCAGACAGGAGATGATGGTTCCGTTAATGGAGCCGATGACCGCGCCCACCACCACGCTGGCCAGGATCGCCAGGGGGATCGAGCCCACATTCTGCACGATGTAGGCAGAGATGACGCCGATCAGCGCCAGCAAAGAGCCTTGACTCAAATCAACACCGCCGGTCATCATGACGAACGACATGCCCAGTCCCATAATGACGTACACAGCGGCCTGCCGCAGGATGCCCATCAGATTGCTGGTACTGAGGAACATGGGAGACGCTATGGACAGGGCCACCACCAGAACGACCAGCGCAATGGCGGCGGTGATCCACGGAAAATCAAATTTTATTTTTTTATGCTTCAGAGCTTTCTCCGGAGCTTCTTTGATCTTTCCCATCTGTTCTTACCCTCCTCAAATGGAATAACTCATGATTTTTTCCTGTGTGGCGTCAGCCCGGTCGATATTCGCTGTGATCCATCCGTCGCGCATGACGATCACGCGGTCACAGACGCCCAGAATCTCCGGCAGCTCCGACGAGATCACGATCACGGCCGCTCCCTGTGCCACCAGGTCATTGATGATCTGATAGATCTCGCTCTTGGCACCGACGTCGATGCCGCGGGTAGGCTCATCGAAGATGTAGACATCGACCTCTGAGCAAAGCCACTTGGCAAACACCACCTTCTGCTGGTTGCCGCCGGACAGGAACTTCACCTGACGGTTGATGCCGGGCGTTTTGATGCGAAGCTTCTCACGGTATTCCTCCGAAACGACCGCTTCCTTTTTGTGGTCGATGATAAAGCCCTTGTAGAATTTCTTGGTCAGGGAAGCCAGTGTGATGTTTTCCTTGACGGATTTGGAGAGGATCAGACCTTCGGTCTTGCGGTCCTCCGGCAGATAGCCAATTCCCTGGCTGATGGCATCCCGGGGAGAGTTGATCCTGACTTCCTTGCCGTGGACATAGATCTCACCCTTGGATCTGGGAATGGCGCCTACAATGGCCTTGGCGGTGGAGGTCCGTCCGGAGCCCACCAGGCCCGAAAAGCCCAGCACCTCGCCTTTATGGACTTGAAAAGAGATGTCGTATATGGTGTTGGGCACCTCAAGCCCCCTGACCTCCAGCGCCACCTCGCCGATGTGGCTTTCACGGGCCGGGAACTTTTCATCCAGTGTGCGGCCAACGATCATGTTGATGACCTGATCCATGTCGGCCACCTTGCAGTTTTCGATCTCGCCGGTCAGCGCGCCGTCCCGGAAAATGGTGGCCCGGTCGCCGATCTGCTTGATCTCCTCCATACGGTGGGACACATAGATAAAGGTGACGCCCTTTTTCTTCAGTGTCTCAATAATGCGGAACAAATTGCTGATCTCGTTGTCAGACAGAGACGAGGTGGGCTCATCCAAAATGATGATGGACGGATTCTGGGAGAACACCTTTACGATCTCCACGATCTGCTGGTCCGCCACAGACAGCCGCCGCACCTGCGCCCGGGGATTGATATGGTCAACGCCCAGCTCCCGAATCCACCGGTCGCATTCCTCATATGTACGCTTCCAGTCGATCGCGCCTGCTTTGTTTCGGAGCTCACGGGACAGGAACACGTTTTCCGCCACATTCAGATGGGGGATCAAGCTATTCTCCTGGAACACCGTACCGATCCCCAGCTTTCTGGAGTGAAGAATATCCTGGATCTTGACAGGCACGTCGTTCAGGTAGATGACGCTGCCTTCATCCGCCTGATAAACGCCGGTGAGGATCTTGATCAGTGTGGACTTGCCCGCACCATTTTCACCCAACAGGACATGTACGTCTCCGCGGTGTATCTCAAAAGACACATCCTTCAGTGCTTTCACACCGGGAAATGTCTTTGATATGTTTTCAAACCGCAAAATGCTGTCAGACATTGCTCCTTGGCACCCTCTTTCTCCAATTGTTTCAGCTTTTTTTATAATAAAAATTATATTTTGGCCACTTTACTTGTTCAATCATTTCAAACCAAAAAAAGTTTCAAAAGAACGAAAATTTTTTCGTCCAGAAAACGTCCGGTCAGCCTGCCCGTATATTGTTAATGTATGACCCATTGGTAGCTATAAAAACCATATTTTTTGAAACAAAATCATCCCATCAGAGCAAAATTCTGACGGGATGCCTGGATTGAAGATCCGCGGCAAAGGAGAATGGGTTTTCACTTCCGTCTCTCTCCGGAAGTTAAAAAACACATATTCCGCCTGGAATAACACACAGAGTTTTGGGGCAGCCTCCGCCAGTTCTGCACGCCTGAATTTTTGATAGGCCGTGCAAAGCGGCCCTTCTTTTTAGCAGAATGACCGCTGGGCCATCGGATAATGTTTAACGGAAATCGTAAAATTGTGAAAGAAAAGCAGATTGTGGAAAATATGCATTCCAACTAGGCAGCGACCAGGATGTCCAGCCGGAGGATGTAAAAACGGCACCATAAATCTCCTGCCGGACATTCCGAATGCAGACCGTGTCATCCGCTCCATTTCCACATTCAATAAGAAAACCATCCGCAAGGATTTTGAGCTGCTGGCGGATATCAATTACCCGGTCAACACCATTCTGGCAGACCCCCGAGGGACTACCGCAAAATTCTGACACGAACGACCCTGGATGATATGCTGCGGGAGCTGTACCTCTTTGTTGCCCGGATCCGCGATTTTTTGAATAAAAATGTAAACGCCAATCAACGTGTGGCCGAGCGGGCCAAGGCGTATATTGAAACGCATTACTCAAATTCGAGCCTGACGCCGGACCAGGTGGCAGGAGAAATGGGCATCTCCCCCAACTATTTCAGTGCTCTGTTCAAACAGAGCACCGGTAGTTCTTTCATCAATTACCTGACCAATGTGCGTATTTCTCACGCGAAAGGACTGCTCAAGAGCGGAACTAGCAAGACCTATGAGGTCGCCATGCGCTGTGGCTATGAAAACCCAACCTATTTTTCAACGATCTTCAAGCGCAGGACCGGCGTTTCCCCATCAGAATATCGGGGCGACTGAGGGAAAATTTTGTAACCCCATCGCTGAATGCCACATCGTTCCGGGATATCGGACAAGGCAAGGCCGGACGCCGGCAGAGCAATCGGACATCGTGTATGAATTCTTTACACACACCGTCCGAAGTGTAAAAGGACCTGACCAATTTCAGAGAAAACACATTTTCCTTATTATAGAAAACCACCGCAAGCAGCTTGTGCTTGCGGTGGTTGTTAGGCGACTTCATTCCGGATATTTTCGTTTCTTAACCCGAATCGAGACCCAGCGTAGCGGATTCGATTCGGAAAGGAGGGGCAAGGGAGCGGGCGGATGACGTTCTTTTGTTCCGCAAAGATAAAAGAACGTCGGAGCAAAGCGGACTTTGCTCCGACGTGGCGCAGAAGGAGGGATTTGAACCCTCGCGCCGGTTTTATCCAGCCTACTCCCTTAGCAGGGGAGCCCCTTCGGCCTCTTGGGTACTTCTGCAAATGACATATGAATTTAAAAAAAGTGGCGGAGAGAGTGGGATTCGAACCCACGGACGCTTGCACGTCGCCGGTTTTCAAGACCGGTTCCTTCAACCGCTCGGACATCTCTCCATGGTGAAAGCTGTCCGCCGTCCGAACACTTTTGACATGATACCATACAACTGCTGGCTTTGTCAACAAGTTTTCTCCGAATCCTTTTCAGAAAAAATTTTAAAAAAATTGAAATTAGGGGTTGCAATTTTATAACAACCATGTTAGTATATATAAGCTGACTGCGAGAAGCACAGCAAAAAAGAGAATATCCGGGTGTAGCGCAGTTGGTAGCGCACTTGACTGGGGGTCAAGGGGTCGTGAGTTCAAGTCTCGCCACTCGGACCAAAAGAAGCCGAAATCGTAAGATTTCGGCTTCTTTTTGCTTTATAAGTTTTCAACTATTTTGTAAAGATTGAATCTATTGCAAAATCACTACTAAAACAATCAAAGATTATCCGTGATCTTTCGGAGGTCGTCCAGGTCCACGTCTTGATAATAACGTAACTGTTCATCGCTGGAATGGCCGATCAGAGCCAGTTTGTCCTTGTCAGCACCGTCTACCCGCTTCATCAGCGTGGCGAAGGTATGACGGCAAGAGTGCGGCGTGTATGTGTGTTTCTGCTGACCGTGTACCTCGAAGATCGGATTTTCCAGCTTCAGCGCTTCCAGCACCCCGTAAAACATGGCGCGATATCCGCGGATAGTCAGTGTGCTTCCGTCTTTCCCACAAAACACCTGCCCGGTTTTCTTCCCGGCAGTCAACCGGTCTATGATGGGCTGTATCTTGGGAGAAACCGTTACTGTCCGGTTTTTACCGGCTTCTGTTTTTGCGCCGCCCACAAAAGCTCTCTCTTTTGCGCTATAATCCTCCACGCGGAGCGCCAGGAGCTCCGAAGGCCGGAATCCAAGGTAACACTGCGCCAGCACGTAGTCGGCGCCTGGGACGCTCTCAGAGGCCTTTCTGATGGCCTCCAGATAATCCATCGGTAAACCGACGCCGCCGGCACCGTTGTCGCCAGAGATCGTAAGGTAGTCCGCCAGATTCAGCTTTTCCGGGAAGTATCCCCGGGGGATGCCGTACTTGTACATGAGGCCCACCGTGGTCCTCATATTTTTTCTTGTGGATTTCCCTCGGGGGCACTCATCAATGCATTCCTGCAGATCATCGATGTCGATGTCAGCGACCTTCTGTGCAAAAAGCGGCTTAAAATATTTGACAGCCGATTTGTAACAGGTGATGGTATCCGGTCCGGCCTTATGAGTCGGCAGCCATAAGTCATAGAGCTGCTTAAAGGTCGTTGCGGCCTTCCGCTCCGCCTTTCCTGCAGCTGTGTTTTCCCGGTTCAGGGTGGGCAGCGCGGCCACGGCGTCTTTTTTCTTTTCGAAGCATTTGGACACGGTGACCCTGTGTTTCTTTCCGTTATCGTCCAGATAATAACCGCATGTCTTGATGGCAATATATCTGCCGTTTTTCAACTGGTAGACACTACCCTGTCCGTTTCCCCTGCTTTTTGTCCTTTGATTTCGCACTTCTTGCTTGGCGCCGCACTGGCAGCAATATGGTCCGTCCGGCACAGTCTGCTTGCATTTCCGGCAGATCATAGCGCCACCCCCTCCCCTTTTGAAGAAACGCCCCGGAGCTCCGGGGCGTTTTATTATTTGCATTTGCGCGGAGCATCATCCACCGTAACATAGCGGATAGATCCGTCCGACGGGTTGATGATATCCCAGTACAGCCGGGCCACCATGACCATGGTGAGCAGCTGCATAATGATGCCGGCAACGACTACCAGGATGGTGGCACTCCGCCACCACTTGCGGTCCTTGCGGACTTCATACATGGCTGTTTTGTGGGCCTCCTCCTGGATGGCCACGGTCTTGCAGACCAGCGCGGCCAGTTTTTCCGGGTCCATCGGAAGATCTTCCGGAAGAAGATCCCGCACATCCATGTCCGGCTTTGGCAGCCCCGCCAGCTCGTCAATGGTGCAGCCCAGCGCCGTGGCCATGCGCTTGAGGGTGTCCATGCTGGGATTTTGTGTGGCGCTGGCGCGAATTTTGTTGATAGTGTCCGCCGGGAGATTTGCCGCCGAAGCAAACTCCGCCGTGGTCATGTTTTTCAGCTCCTGGTAGTATTTCACGTTTTCGGCCAGGGACATTTTTGCCGCCTCCTATTCAGCTTGATTTGCCGTTCAAGCGTCCCTACTTGCCGCCCTTTCGGCGGCTTGCCATGTTTGCATATTGTATTTGCCGCGCCGGTTTTGCTATGGTCAAGCCAGACCCAGGAGAGGCCGGGCGCCCCATGAAACACCTGCGGCGCAGGGACCGAGGCCCGGTAGACCACCAGGCACCGGCCTCTTTTGCGGTCAGATCAGACCGCCATCCTCTCTCACGGGCTCGTCGGTCTCCGAACCGGCGGGCCCGCCCTCAAAAAGTAAATTCAATTTATTGTTGCCACAGCAAAATACCGGATCACATTGTCTCTTCGGATGCAGTGGACTTTTCCTTGTTGGCTGCGGGTTTTACTACGGGTTTCAGGGCCTTAGTAACTTTCTTTTTAGCATCCGCTGCTTTCTCGACATCCAGAACTTCCCGCTTTAAAGTCTCATTCAGAATGATGTCGTAGATCTCTTCATTGCTTACCTTTGAGTCTGCCCCCATCTTCTTGAGCACTTTCTTTACGGCGTCGATCACAGGCTCGCTCAGGAGGACTTGTCCAATGGTAAATTTATTCAAAAGCTGCTTCTGAGTATGGTAGTCCTCCAGATAGGACACCTTGCTGGACTTGGTCATAGCCTCCCGCGTGAGGCAATAGATTTGTTCCAAATCGCTGGCCTTTTTAACGCTCACAGAGGTCAGGTCAAATTCATAGACCAATTCAGTATCAATGGGCTTGGCGAAAATGATCTTGTAGATCTTCCATTGAACGCCGTTAGTCAGGACGACCCAATCAATACCGGAGTTTGATCCATAGTCCACGGCTTGTTTGATATGCTGTGCTTTCAGATCCAAACCGGCGGCCTTGACCTCAATGAGAATGCGGGGAGTATTATCCAGTTTGATAGCCAGGTCGCAGTATGTATGCTTGATGGCATACTCAGAGGTAATTTCTGTGTATTTGTTGTAGCCAAAAATATCGGCTAGAACATCCATCAGGATTGTAACTGTATCGCTCTCGTTGATGTCCTGGTCTCTGGCTCTCATCAGGATCGGCTGATATCTTTTCAGGCCGGCAGCGATGCGGTCTTTTACTTTGGCGGGTACAGTTATCATAATATTCCTCCCACTACGGTGCCCTAATTGGACACAATTTATTTTTTGCCCCACTTTAGGGGCTGTATCACATTGCTTTCAATTCAGCGATCTCTTTGGACATGGAGCGGATGACAGACTTCATGAACACGATTTCATCCTCCAGGGCGTCCAGACGGCTTTTGGGAGCCATCGTTTCCAAAAGCGTTTTTTGCCCTTCCGCCAAGGATTGGATCTGCGGCTCCATACGGTTTTCAATATCCAGCCTGACAATGGCCACATCCTGCCGGAGAGCGTCCATGTCCTTTCTCATATCGCCGACAGTGCTTTTCAAGTCGTTCATCAATTCCAGGATCTTCTCTTCATTGTCCATACAATGCTTCCTTTCTTCGACATACAAATCGGACACAATTTATTTTTTGCCCCACTTTAGGGGCCGGATCACATTGCCTCTTCGGATGCATCGGACAGGCCAAAAGGCTCGAGAGCGAGTTTCACCATCTCTCTGGCACGTGCATCCGCATTTCGGTATGCCAACAAAAGCTGGCGTTCTTCATCGGTCAGATGCTCATCCTCCGGTCTGGTTCCGTAATTTAGGTAGTCCGTTGTGGTCCCAAGGACTTCTGCGATACGGGTCAAATGCTTGGACTTTGTACAGGATGCGGATTTTCTACGACGCCAGTCGCTCACGGTGTCATCTGATACGCCAACGGCGGCGGCAAAATCCTTTTGCTCTTTGAATTGTTTATCGACCAATTCAAAGATACGGTCAATGATGTCCAATAAAACCACCTCCAAAACGGAAAAATTCCGGCTGGTAATTTAGACAAGATTTACAAAAACGGAAAAATTCCGGAATTTATATTGACAACCGGAAAAACTCCGTTTATAACTATGCTTGTAAAGCATAAGCAGAACCAAAAAAAGAAAGGAGAATCGATATGACTGCGTTAGAAAACGAGAAAAAACGCGAGGTGCTGAACGCTGCGGCTGATTTTGCACTGCGTGTTATGGAAGGCAATGCATGCACTCCGCAGGAAACGGCTGTCCTTCCGGCTGTTCTTGACCTTTTGTTTTTGGAAGAAAAAGAGAAGGTACGCCAAGACTTATAAATTCCCCTGATTGAGAATTTCAGCAAGAGAGGTTTTCACGGCCTCCCGAATCGCCTGGTTGTTGAGTTCAAAGACAGCTTTCACGCGGAGCCAACTGTATTCGTTCGCAAATGCAGCAGGATAAAGCTCCATCGAGACCTTTTGCTGTATCTGAGCCAGTTCACGGTCAAAACAAGTGTCTACGATTTTTTCAATTTCTTGGCGTTTCATACGTTGGCCTCCCGGTCCTCGCTTTTTTCTTTTTGCATGTGCTTATGCTTAATTTGCATTTTACCACGTTACAAAAAATTTGACAAGGAGGTGAGGACTGCTTGAACCGAATTCGACAGCTGCGGGAGGAGAAAGGCATGACGCAGCAGCAGCTGGCGGATGCCCTGGGCATCAACCAGAGCACCGTGGACCGGTACGAAAAGGGCATTATTGAGCTGCGGCTGACCGTGGCCATGCGGATCATCGCTGTCCTGGGATGCACCATGAGCCAGCTGACGGGACAGGATATTGCATGAGAAAGGAGACAGTATGCTGACACTGAAGGACATTGAGAACATGGACCGGTCCACACTGACGCCGGCCATTGTTTCCAGTTATCTTGGCTGCGACCAGCAGACGCTGCGGCTCCAGGCCCGCCTCCGGCCGGACCTGCTGGGCTTCCCTGTTGTGTGCGTCGGCAGCCGGGTGAAGATCCCCAAGGAGCCGTTCCTGGCGTTCTGCCGGGGCGAGATCGACATGAGGAGGAAGCATGAGACCTGTATCAAGGGAAGAGATGTTCGAGCAGCTGGACTTTCGGCGGAAAATGCTGCGGCGAAAATGTCTCGAATATGTCGATAAGCAATTTTGGGAAATTGCGGAAGATTTTTATCAAGAGCTTGTTGGCGTGGAAGAGTTTGCCGAATCTATCGGTCTGATGGACGATAATCGCGCGGAACGGGAGAAACTGCGCGAATATATGCTTTCGTGCAAATACCGTACCACAAAAAAGGAGGAAATACCATGCCGGGAGAGTACCTGAATCCGTACCAAAAGGCACGGAAAACGACCTGTTTGACCCAGGAACAGGCAGCGGAGCGGCTTGGACTTTCCGCTGAAAGTCTGAAACAATATGAGCTGGGCAAGCGTGTGCCATCCAATGGGGTGGTCTGGCAGATGGTGCAGATCTACGATACATCGTGGCTGGCGCTGGAGCATCTGCGGGATACCTCGGAGGCCCTTGGCGTTTTGCCGGAGGTGACCGTGCAGAGCCTTCCGACGGCAGCCATCCAGCTGATCAACCGGGTGCTGGACTTTGCGGACCGGCATCGGGACCGGCAGCTGCTCCGCATCGCAGAGGACGGCGTGATCGACGAGGCGGAGCGGCCTGAGTTTGACGACATCGTCCGAGATCTGGACGGCATCGTCGGCGCGGCGCTGCAGGTCAAATTTACGCCGGGCATAAAAAAAGGCCGCCTGGATGTGGGCGCATCCAAGCGGCAGGACCTCGGACTTGCGTCAGAGATCAATCGCAAGAATAATATACCACACATGCGAGCTGGACGCAAGCATAATTTTGCCCGGGAGGGAGGTGCCCTCCTGTGAGCGGGACGGCGTTTGTGTTCATGCTGATCGGCGTGGCCACCGTGAGCTACAAGTTCGTGGCTTTCGTGGCCCGCCTGGACAAAGGGAGAGGGTGAGAGTTTGGAGGAGCCTATCCGGTCCCCTGCATATTTTGCCATCATCACGGGGCCGGTCCTGGACAATCGCGAGCTGGCGGCAAATGCCAAGATCTTGTACGCGAGCATCACCTCCATGACGGACAGCAAGGGCTATTGCTGGGCCAGCAACCAGTATCTGGCGGACCGCTTTGGGTGGGGCGAGCGGACGGTGACACGTCTGATCGCCCAGCTCCAGAAGCTTGGATTCATCCGGACGGTGATGGTGCTCAACGAGCAAACGCGGAAGATGGAGCGGCGCATATACATCGGAAATTACGCTGCGGAGGGTGTAGCCAAAATTGGCGACCCCTGCCAAAATTGGCGAGGTGGTGTAGCCAAAAATGGCGACCCCTATTATATGTTGAATAATAAACTAGATAATACCCCCCTTAATCCCCCCACAGGGGGGAACCGCACCGGCAGTCGTAAAGGAGCCAAAAAAACAGCAGCTTGGATGCCGGAGCGGTTCGAGGCCTTCTGGTTCTGGTATCGGACCCATGTTCGGAATGAGGACCGGCAGGGGGCTATCCGGGCATGGGACCGGCTCAAGCCGGATGATGCACTGATCGCCCGCATCGGACGGGCCCTGCAAAAGCAGCTGTCCACGGAGCTGTGGGCGTCCGGAAAGGGACGGCCCTACGCAGCCACATACCTCAACAACGCCCGCTGGGAGGACGCGGAGGGCCTTCTTTCGGTGCCTGCCGCATCTCCGCCTGAGCAGGAGGTGTTTGGATGGCAATGACATCCCAGGAAAAACGGGACGGCTCTTTGGAGGCGGAGCGTGCTGTCATTGGTGCCATGCTCATTGAACCCGGCATCGTGCGGGACGTTGTGGGCAAGGTGGCTGCAGAGGACTTTCTGCATCCAACCAACCGCTTGATCTTCCAGACGGCCAGAGCATTGTTCCGGGCCGGCGAGCCGGTGGACGGCATCACTATCCGGGGACGTATCGGCCAGCAGTATTCGGACTATCTGGTCCAGCTGATGGAGATCACGCCCACGGCCGCCAACTGGACCGAGTACGCTGACCTGATGCACGAACAGACTACGCTGGCCCGTATACGCGCCCTTGCGGACAAGCTGACGGCCGCTGTGACCCTGGAGGACTGCCGGCCGGTATGCGCCGATCTGGGTCAGCTCCTGGCGGACGGCCGCAAAGTGGATGCCTGGAACATGCGGGAAATGCTGGACGATTTCTTTCCCAGCCAGGACCCGGATGCTCCGGCGCCGGAGTACATCACCACAGGTATTCGGGAAATCGACGAGGGCTCCTTCACGGAGCGCGGCGATGTCGTGATGATCGGCGGTTATCCCTCTGACGGCAAGACGGCCCTGGCGCTGATGTTCGCCTATCACATGGCAGCGGACCATAAGGTTGGCTTTTTTAGTCTGGAAACCAGCAAGCAAAAGGTCCGGGACCGCATGATGGCCCACGTTGCGCAGGTGGATTTTAACGGCATCAAGCGCCGCACCCTCAGCGACGCGGATTGGACCGCAATCGCGGACCGGTCCGCCGACTGGTCAAAGCGGGACCTGACTGTGCTGCGGGCTTCCGGCATGACGGCCACGGAGATTGAGGCCGTCAGCCAGGCATACGGGTTTGAGATCATCTTCATCGACTACATCCAGCTGGTGCAGCCGGAGACAGACCGACGGGCGCCCCGCAGCGAGCAGATGGCGGATGTGTCCCGTTCCCTGCATGCCTGGGCCCAAAAGTCCCAGACGCTGGTGGTGGAGTTAGCCCAGCTGACCAGGCAGG
Source organism: uncultured Dysosmobacter sp. (assembly GCA_934590165.1). Classification (GTDB taxonomy): domain Bacteria; phylum Bacillota; class Clostridia; order Oscillospirales; family Oscillospiraceae; genus Oscillibacter. The sequence continues at coordinate 36,249 of CAKTOO010000016.1, forward strand.
AGCGTTCCGGCGGCTGGCGGGAGCCGGATATGCATGACCTCAAGGAGACCGGCCAGTTTGAGCAGGACGCGGACATTATCTTCCTGATCTACCGTCCAAACCCAAAAAATGAGGACCTTGACCAGGAGAAAAACCGAGTCCTGAGCATCGCAAAAAACAAAGAATATCGGCGCGGGAAGTGGCCGCTGTACTTTGACGGCGCCCGCCAGACGTTTTCCATTGGCGTTGGTGACGACGGAAAGACGGTATTGCGGCAGCTGGTATCCGCTGGGAAGCAGGCGAAGGCGAAAGCCAGGGCCGAAGCCCGGGGGCAGCAGACTATGGCGGAATTTCAGGAGCTTCCGGCCAGTGAGGCAAAGGACGTTCCGTTTTGAGGAGTGACATCTTGTACATCGGACAGCAATTGATGCTTGTGCCCACCATTTACGGTGGATTTGGCGATGAACTGCGGGAGCCACATCCCTGCCGGGTAGTGTATATCAACCAGGCGCACCGGTACTACGTGGTGGAGTTCGACTATAACGGCCGCAAATTCCGGGAGGCGTTTCACATGGAACCGCCGAAAGCACCGGAGCCGGAGGAAAAATCCAAGGGCTTCCACCGGAAGCACGGACCGACTTACGGCATCCCGAGAATGCGCTGGTAGACGAAATTGAGAGAGGATGAAGTACATGAGATCGATCGCGATTATGAACAACAAGGGCGGCGTCGGCAAGACTGTCACCGCCATCAACTTGGCGGACATCCTGGTCCGGGACCACAACAAGCGGGTAGTGCTGGTGGATTGTGATGGACAGATGAATCTTACCCGGTTTTTCCTGCCGGCGTTTGACCCGGAGATCAACGTCAATCTGGCGGATATTTTGCTGGGAGACGGAGAGGCGGTATGGAGTGACAATGTGGTCTCTCTGCAGCCGCGCCTGGACCTGCTTGCGGCATCCCAGGACCTGTATGACTTGGACCGCCGGGCAATCCAGTTCGGCAAAAATGGCTTTGTACGGCTTGATGATTTTGTCGTTTGCGCCCGGGAGGATGGCGAAGTGGATTACATGATCTTTGACTGCCCGCCCGGCTACACGGTCGCCAGCGTGGGCGCGTTGAATGCGGCAGACGAGGTGGTGATCCCCATGCTGCTGGATGGCTTTTCCCACACCGGCATGGAGGACATGCAGCGTCAGATCGACGTACTGGGACGCACCAATCCGTGTATCCGCGTTGCCGGCGTGCTGCTGACCCAGTGGCACAACAGCGAAGTGGTACGGCAGGGCGAAGCTCTTATCCGCGGCATGAACGTCCCTGTATTCCGGCAGACCATTCGCCGGACGGACAAGGTTCCGGAGAGTACATACGACCGCCAGCCTATGTCTGTATATAGCCCCACCAGCGCGGCGGCCAGAGATTACCGTGCGTGGGTAGAGGAGCTCTTGGGAAAGGAGGCAGCCCATGTTTGATATTTCCAAATTTGCGGCTGAGCGTCAGGTGCCTTCTTCGGAGCGCAACATCGAGACCATTACCACAGAGATTATCAAGCTGAAAGAGGATGCTGGCAACGCCATCATCGGAATCGGACAGTGTCTCATCGAAGCAAAGTCCATGCTTCCTCATGGGGAATGGACACAATGGCTGACAGAGCGGGTGGAGTTTTCCGAACGGACCGCGCAGAACTTTATGAGGCTTGCGCGGGAGTGGTCAAATCCGCAGGCGCTTGCGGATTTGGGAGCCACCAAAGCCTTGACGCTGTTGGCTTTGCCGCCGGAAGAGCGCCAGCAGTTTATTGAGGAAAATCACATCGTGGACGGAGAGGAAAAGAGCGTCATAGACATGACCTCCCGTGAGCTAGAGAAGGCCATCCGGGAGCGTGACGATGCACTCAAGGTTGCGGAGGTCGCCAAAGCGGATGCCAAGGCCGCAGAGGATAGCCGGTCCAAGATGGAAGCCGATATGGCGGCTCTGAAAAATCTCCAGATGAGTGCCCAGAATGCCGAGGAACAGGCCTGCCGGGATCTGGAAAGCGTCCGAGCGGAGCTGAAAGAGCTTCAGGAGAAACCTGTGGACGTTGCGGTCATGGAAGTGGACCAGACGGCCCTGGACAACGCCAGAAAGGAAGCCGAGGCCGGTATGCAGGCCAAGCTGGATAAGGCCGAGGAGGCCCGTAAAAAGGCCGAGGAGAAACGAAGAGAAGCGGAGGAGCAGGTTGCCGAACTTCAGCGGAAGCTGGATGCTGTGAAGTCTGAGGAGCGGAAAGCCGTTATCAGCGGTGACCGGGACCTTGCTACCTTTGAGCTGTTGTTCAACCAGGCGCAAGAGGTCGTCAACAAACTCCACGGTCTGCTGCTGAAGCTGAAAGGCCGGGAGGATACCGAGCTGGCCGGGAAAGTCGAAAAAGCCATGCTGGCCCTTGCGGACGCCACGAGGAGGTGCGCGGAATGATGGAACTCGCCGTCAAAATGCTGCGGGAGCAGCAGAGCCTGGTAAAAGAGCGCTCCGCCCAGTGGATGGTTGCGGAGCAGCTCATGGACATCTGCCGGCAGGAGCCTGCCAGCGCGGAGCTGATTGCCCAGGACCTGGAGAATGCGTCCATGTCCATCGTGGAGGCGGAGAAGAAAATCAAGGCCTTCGCGGATAAGCACAAGACCGGGAGCTTTGCCTGTGTAACGCCTGCGGAGGCGGAGAACATCCTGCGGGAGTTCTACGGCTTGCCGAAACCGGGAGAACAGAAAAAGCCACATGGCGCCGTGATCCTAAACTTCGAGGACTTTCTGAGGTGACGTCATGGACAAGATGTGGAAATCAATTGCGGACAAGCTGCCAAAGCAGCCATGCGATAGTCTCATCGAGGATATTATGCGGGACGTATACGATTCAGAAGCCCTTGGAGAGACCCTGATCCTCTATCATCGTGAGCCGGTTGAGATTAGGGAGCCGTTGCAGCAGACAATGACTGCGGAGGATTTTTATCGGTGGGAGCGGACTGCAAAGCACCGGTGGGGAGCTCGCTGCACCTGCTCCAACTGCGGAGAGGACTTTACGGCCGGATACGTCAACAGAAAAGGACACCGTGGCATAGTTCTCGACAGCGGTGAAGACGGAGTGGTTTATACGGGATATTCCGAAGCCAGCAATGGCGGTACGGAATTCTTTGACGGCGAAACGCTTCTGTGCCCGTTTTGCTGGAACATCGGCATAGTGACCCGCCGATTGGAGCTGCGTTCCGGACGTACATATCAAGTGCTCCAGGCAGAGGTACTCAATGTGGACGCTTACACAGTAATCATGTACTGGCTGGTCAGCCGACACTTGGACGATTGCGGCTCGGATGTTCTCTTGTTTTATCCGAGCAGTGCCCTTTTGGTGGATATGGACGGAAAACTCCAACGCTTCCGGGCTAAGCGATACGGACAGGAAATCACGGAGGTGGTTTGGACTCCATGCTTCTATTCCAGAGACCCGATGCAGATGACGTATTACTCCTGGGATGCGAAAAACCATCGGAAGGTTGGAGGGTGGACCTGCATTTACGGCCCGGATCTGGACGGTCATACCGGTGAAAAGACTGCCCTGGATAAGTACATAGGCGCCGGAGGGTGCTGGCCAGGAGCCTATCTCCATGTGTGGCAGAAGCACAAACAGGTAGAGAATTTGATGCGGCAGGGCTTTGCCGAAGCAGTGGTATCGACTATCGACGATAGATTAGACCGCGCAGCTTATTATTATGACCTGTGTGAAGCCCCTACTATCCCCTGGGTGGACTGGAGCGAAGTCAAGCCAAACAGGATGCTGCACATGAGCAAGGGCGCGTTCCGTGAGATATCCAAGAAGAAATGGAGAGATGACGCGGCCAGCTGCTGGGACAAGTACAACCACACTATTCCTGACGCGGATGCGCTGGAATTTGAAGCGTGCCGGGAGAAGATCAAAGCAAAAAATGTTGAGAAGATCCTTGACATGATTCAGGCCGGTTGGAATGACCTTCAGCCGCTGCGTGTCGTGCGGTATCTGGAAAAGCAGGGACTGTTAGAAGACGGCACCCAGCATTTGATTGATTACCGAAAGATGCTGCGTGATACGGATACTCCGGAGACTGAGGAGACTTTATGGCCCAAGGACCTGATGGCAGCCCACGAGCGTCTTACACAGGCCTGGGCGGCCTGCCACCACACAGAGTATCATCTTGGCTTTACCAGCACGTATATCATGTACAAGCCACTTGAGTGGACGGACGGGGAGCTTTGCATCGTTCTTCCTCAGAATGCACAGGCCCTTGTGGATGAAGGCAATACCCTGCGCCACTGCGTGGGCGGATACAGTAAGGAACATTGCTCCGGTAAGCCTATATTCTTTGTCCGGCATTACCGTCGTCCAGAGCGCAGCTACTACACTCTGCAGATCAACATGACCGGACAGTTACCCTATGAGATTCAGCTCCACGGCTACGGTAACGAGCACCATGGGGAGTTCAAGCAGTACCGGCATAAGATTCCATGCAAGGTCCGGGAGTTCTGTGACCGGTGGGAGCGTGAGGTCTTACAGCCGTGGTTTGCAGAGCAGCGGAAGCCGAAAAAGAAGCTGAGCAACAGTAAGAAAAAAGAAGGGATTGCTGCGTAATGAGAATTTTGAAAACCGGCGACACCTGTCCTTGCTGCGGAATGCCCATCAAGACTACGGACCCGGACACCTTGTATGTGCTGTCCATTCTGAACGAATGGATCGAGAGGGACAAAAGGAGGTCAGAATCCAATGACGAGAAATGAGCGGCGGAGGCGGCGCCGGGTCCTGTCCTGTATGGCGGCGGTGATCTTCCTGCTGGCCCTGTGGGGCTGGACGCTGGCGTTGGCGTTGGGGTGAGGCGGCCCGCCCCGCCTTGCGGCGCGGAATGCCCGCGCCGCAGCACTGCCTGTCACGACCCGAAGATCTGCCCCGCGTGGGGCGAATATCAAACGGCGCTGGCAGAGTATAAGGCCATTCTGGCCGCCGGCCGACGGGCCGTGGACGATTACGAAAAGGTCCGAAACGGCCGGGATGACCGGGAGATGCTGAAAAAGCGATGGAGGTAGACATGGAGTTTTACGAGCTTGCCGAGGCCCTGCGGTCCATGAAGGTGGAGACCGGCAGTCTGGTGTGTCTTGGCTGCCGGCACGAGGATAACTGCGGCATCAAGGGCTGTGCCATCCTGGAGAACGCTGCCTCTGCCATCGACATTTTGCCGAAGGAGGTCGGCAGGGCGGCATCAAATTGGTGCGGAGCGCTGCAAGAATGCGCCCGGCTGAGAGCGGACCAAAGGAAGCTGCTGGACGCCTACAATGCCATGAGTCGGGATTTGGAGGCCAGAACAAAGCAGGTGCGTGAATTGCAGGAGGAACTGGAACGTGTTAAATAAAATCATCATCATGGGCCGTCTGGTCCGGGACCCGGAGCTGCGCCGCACCCAGAGCGGTACGGCGGTGACGTCCTTCCGCCTGGCGGTGGACCGGGACTATAAGACCGAGGACGGCAGCAAGCAGGCGGACTTCTTTGACGTGGTGGCTTGGCGTTCCACGGCGGAGTTTGTCAGCAAGTATTTCACCAAGGGCCGCATGGCCGTTGTGGATGGCCGGCTCCAGAGCCGCCCGTGGACGGACAAGGATGGAAACAAGCGTGTGGCCATTGAGGTCGTGGCTGAGAGCGTGTATTTCGGCGACAGCAAGCGGTCCGAATCGGACACAGCCGGCGGACCGCCTCCCGGCTGGGACCAGGAGCCGCAGGAGCTGCCGGACGAGGAGAAAGGAGAGCTGCCGTTTTGACGACCATGGATTACACAGAGACGATGCAGGCGCTAAGGCGGCTGAAGGTCAAGACCTGGAGCCTGGCGTGCCTGGGCTGTGGTTATGAGCATAACTGCTTTGTCCATGGATGCGCCATCCTGCGAAATGCGGAGGAGCATATGGAGGCTCAACTGCATCTTTTTGATACATTTGATGCGGCTATTCGAGAGAATGAGGAGCTCGAGCGGATGCTGGCAGAAAGCGAGGCGGCCGGGAGCGACCTGACCCGCCAGCTGGCAGCAGCCCGGAAGGAACTGGCGGAGGTCAAGGCGGAGCGGGATGCGGCGCTGAAAGGCGGTGAGGGCTGATGGCAAAGGCCGTTTTGATCTCTATTCAGCCGAAATGGTGTGAACTGATTGCATCTGGGGAAAAGACGGTGGAAGTCCGCAAGACTAGGCCGAAACTGGAAACGCCGTTCAAGTGCTATATCTACATGACAACCGGTGATGCGTCTATCCATGACGGGAAAGGAATGGTACATCACCACTCAGGCGGGCGATGCGTCATTGGCGAGTTTGTGTGTGACAGGGTTTGCCCGATTGCATATACGCTGGATGGCTTCGCGGATGTGGTTGACAGCAAAACAACCTGTATGAGGCCAAAGGAATTTATCAAATATGGAACAGGGAAGCCACTGTACGGCTGGCACATCTCCGACCTCGTGATCTACGACAAGCCAAAAGAACTGAACGAGTTTTATAAATGCGGAACACTCAGCGCAGATGATTTTCTATGTCAGCTTTACGACGGTAGCGGAAATCCAAGGCGTAGCAGCTATGCAAGCTATCTGTTCACACAGCAAATTCGTGGGGCGCCGCAGAGCTGGTGCTATGTCGAAGAATTGAAAGGTGGTGCAAAATGACCGATAAACAGAGGATTGCCTATGAGTGGGCAAAAAGCCACGAATACCCATCCGTTGCGGCACAATATGCCCGGGAACTGGCGGGCCTGGTAGATGATTTGACCGCCGTTCTCCGCGTTCAACAGGAGCAGGAGATCAAGGCCACCACCGGCGAAGGACTAAGATGCAAATACATTGTCCGAAAAGCTGATACTGGAGATGGCGTAGACGGATGCTTTGTACTGCGGCCTGACAGAGACCGTGCTGCTATTGCTGCCTTACGCGCTTATGCGGCGGCTACGGATGACAAGGCGCTATCCGCTGACATTATCAACTGGGTAGGTCAGGAGCGCAACGATCCTTTGACGCTGGACGAGCTGCGCCAGAAGCCGGAGGAGACGGTATGACATTGACCGAAATGTTCAACGTTTGCGATGAGTGTGCATATTGTCCGTCTCTGTGTGGGAGTGACCCGGAAATCTGTGTGAGGGAGTATGCGAAACTGCATCAGCAGCCAGCGGAGGAGGATGGCCATGATTGACTTTGGTTACTACGATTTTTCTTTCAGAGGCATTCAACCAGAGGTGGAGGCAAACATCGTCACAGGTGTCGGCCGACATCATAAGCGGGGCCGCCAAAAAGCAGAACCCTATCGCAAACAAAAGAAAAAGGCTGCTGCCAGGATGAAGAAGCAGAGCCGGAAGCGGAACAGGAGCAGTGCCCATGGCTGACGGACCGTGGATCTGTGTACGGCAGCGGGCGGGGCCTCTGATCAAGGAGTGCCGGGCCTTGCGGCCGCGGCTCAGCAAAGACGATTCCACGTGGGAGAGGAACCAGAAAAACCACATCCTCATCCCACGGGGTGATTCCTCCGTTTGCAGGAGCAGTGTGGACCGCCTGGAGCTGCGTCTGGCATTGTTCGGCTTTGAGGGAAGCTTTTATTCACTGACCTTTGATGATGAGCATCTGCCTCCTGCTTTCCGGGATGTGGAGAAAGTCTGGCGGTCTTATCTTTACCAGCTGCGAAAATGGCGTGGCTGTCCGTTTGATTACGTCTATAACATCGAGGGCAAGCACGGGGGCCACCGGTATCACCTCCATCTGGTGCTGCGGGACAGCGATTTCTCACCGGCGGAGGTGCGGCACCTCTGGCAGCGTGGCTGGGTGGATGACGAGCCGGTGCTCCGCGGACCAAACGACAGCTACCGGCGGCTTGCGAGATATCTGCTCAAGGAGTCCACAGACGGCATCACCATCCCAATCGGCAAGCGGGTATGCCGCTGGAGCCAGAGCCTTAACCATAAGCTGCCAAAGCCTGAGAGCTTCCGGGCAAAGAGCGGCGTCATCCGCATCCCGCGGGAGGCTACGGCCAGAGGAATCTATGAGACCCAGAACGAGTTTGGCGCCTACCGTTACGCATGGTATATCAAGCCGCAGAAAACGGAACTTTAAATTTAGAATAAGTACCTTATTACTTGAAATATAGTTGAATAACTCACAAAACCAAAAGAAAGCGAGGAGAAAGCCTTGACGAACGTGCAAAAGCAGACTATACTGGCAGTAAAGAACGGATGGGTTTCGTGCCCGCATTGTCGGAACGGACGCTTGATGAAGGTCCTGCCGGATACGGAAGGATCAAGCATACAGGTTTTTTGCAAGCATTGCAGAAAAGAAATTATCCTGGATATTCACAAGGGCATGGGAGTTGAGCTCCACGGCCAGTGAACACCCCGAGAGGGGATGGACACTAGCCGTGGAGCTTTTTATTTTGCCTGGAGGTGATAGCCCATGGCAATGAAGCCGCTCCGGCCTTGCCAGCATCCAGGATGCTGCGTCCTGGTGCCGGGCGGATACTGTGACGCCCACCGTCCCAAGCGGGATGCGGACCGCAGCGAGGAGGCCAAGAGCTGGCGCTGGATGTACCAGACGCCGGAGTGGACAGACGACCTGCGGCCCACACAGCTCCTGCGAGAGCCGTTTTGCCGTATCTGCGCCCAGCATGGCAGGCGGGTACGGGCTACCGACGTGGACCACATCGTGGACCACAAGGGAGACTGGGACAAGTTCGCTGACCGGAGCAATCTGGAAAGCCTGTGCCACTCCTGCCACAGCCGCAAAACGGCGCGGGAATTGTGGCAAAATCAAGCGAAAAATAAGCGCCGCTGAAACAGAAACCGGGCCCAGCTTTGGGCGCATAAGCGCGTGACGCTCGCGCCGCGCGGGGTTCTTTGCGGACCCTCCCCCGGTCAAAAAAGTTTCAGCCGGCGCGCTCAAGACCGCATGCACCCCTCCGTACAGGGTTTTTTCCCCATGGGGATTTCAGCGGTCCGGCGTGCTCCCCGGCGTTGAGCCGGGGTGTGGTATTCCTCCTTCCCCGTGTCCTGGATCTCCCTCCAGGGCCGGGGAGTGCGCCGGACGATCATTGCGCGGCTTTCTTCCGGGTGGCTTGCCACCGCCCAACTTCACCTTTTTGTTCCGGGTAGCCTGCCATGATCGGCCGGCCGCCCGGAAGAGGGCCGCGCGGAAAGGAGCAGAGTATATGCCAGGCAAACGGCAGCCTACCGATGTAGTCAAGGAAAACGGAAGAAAACACATGACACAGGCCGAGGAAGATGAGCGCCGGGACAAAGAAGTCCATGTGCCGCCTCCGGACAAAGCGGTCCCCCCAAAGTGGCTGCTGAAAAAGTTCCATAAGGAATTTTGCGAGATCGGCGAGATCCTGCGGACTGCCGGCCTGTATGCCGAGCTGGATAGGGACGTCCTGGCTCAGTACTTTGTTTGCAGGGAACGCTGGCTCCATGCAGACAAGCTGGCTGCCAAGGCCATCCGGGACAAGGACGATAAGCTGGCCAAGGAGTGGTCCAGCGTGCAGGCCTCTTACTTCAAGCAGGCCAGACAGTGCGCGGAGTCCATGGGCCTGTCGGTCACCAGCCGGTGCCGGATCGTGGTTCCGTCGGCATTGGTCAATGCGGCCGGCGCCGCACCGGAGGATGATGCGGACGAGTTTACCAGGACACTGCGTGCCAGGCAGGCGGCCGCTCTGGGATGTTGACCATGCCGGATTTATCCTGCGAATACTTTGACGAGGCGGCGGGCCGGTTTGTCTGCGACTTCGTGGAGAGGCTGCCCACCACAGATACCGGAAAACCATTCAGCCTGTACGAGTGGCAGCAATCCGCTATCATGGACTTTTACGGCTCCATGGAGACAGACGAAGAGACCGGTGAGCGTCTTCGGAAGTACTGGTATCTGTACTTAGAGATCCCCAAGAAAAACGGCAAGAGCGAGCTGGCGGCCGCTCTTGGTATTTACCATTTGTTTGCGGACGGCGAGCTGAACGCCGAGGTCTACATCTGCGCGGCTGATAAAAATAACGCCGGCATTGTATTCAACGCTGCGGTATTTATGCTCCGCACAGCGGCATGGACCGCTAAAATGGTGGCCCGCGGTGAGCTGAAGATCATCGATTCCCAAAAGCGCGTGGAGTATCGCCAGCGGATGCGGACCGGAAACGGTGGATACAGGTGGATCACCGTCGGAAAGATGGTCGTTCTGTCAAGCGAGGCCTTTTCCAAGCACGGATACAAACCAAGCTGCGTGATCTTTGACGAGCTCCATGCGCAACCCAATCGCGCGATGTGGGACTTTATGACATTTGGCTCCGGCTCCGGCCGGAAGCAGCCGGTTTGGATCGTGCTGACCACTGCCGGCGACGACCCAGACCGAAAATCCATCGGCTGGGAAATTCACCAGAAAGCCGTTGCTATTCGAGATGCCAGGCAGTTGCGGCGCATCCAGGCGAAGGGCGGCGATGTCCGCCAGGTACTTTCTCTCCGCCATGTGGAGCAAGAGGACCTGGAAACGGCACAGGAAGACCTTTTGGCACAGGATTTGTCAAACTGGCTGCCGGTGCTCTACGGTCTGACCGCCATATTCGGTGATGACCCGGACGATCTGGACAAAATCGACATCTGGGATGAGAACCTTTGGTATCTGTGCAACCCGTCTTTGGGAAAGCACCTGAAGCTGCGGACGCTTCGCTTGGAGGCCAGGAGCGCCAAGCTGAATGAGGCGGATGAGAAGCTATTCCGCTGGCTCCGCCTGAATCAGTGGATCTCCACCAAGGCGGTGAGCTGGATCTCTCTGACGCTTTACGATAAGTGCCAGTGGGGCCCAAGCAAGAAAGCGGAGCGGGAGGAGTTCCTGAAGCAGCTGCGCGGGAAGATCTGTTACGGCGGCGTGGACCTGTCCACCAGCCGGGATATGACGGCCTTTGTGCTGCTGTTCCCGCCCCAGCTGGGACTGGACGCGGCGGTGCTGCTGCCCACCATCTGGCGCCCGGGAGGCACCGTTCTGGAGGCAGAGAAGCGGGATCATGTCCCATACCGGGATTGGGCCCGGGCCGGTTTCCTGCGGCTCTGCGAGGGCGACACCATCGACTATGACGATGTGGAAAACGCCATAAAGGAGGCGGCTGAGCTCTACGACCTGCGGCAGGTTGGATTTGACCCCTATCTGAGCCGGACCATCACCCAGCGGCTGACGCCGTATGTGGATGTCATCGAGATCCCACAGGACCTGAAGAACATGAGCCCGGCCATGAAGGAGACCGACATGATGATGGCCAACCATCAGCTGCTCCACGTCCATAACACCTGCTTCCGCTGGACCTTCGGCAATGTGCGGTGCTACGAGGACGGAAACGGTAACCTGAAGCCGCAGAAGCACCGCTCCATCGGCCGCATCGACCCCACGGTGGCTTCCATTATCGTGGTGGCGGTGTGGATGATTATGCGGAATGTAGAAACTTTTGATAAAAAACACCTGGGAGAAGATTGGGGGCTATGAATCTTTTGGATGATATCAAAACGAAACCTGTTCCGACGATTCTGACCAATGTAATGTCGGCAGAAAAACGAGCGAAACGAAAGCTCCGGCGGCAGACCCGGCGAAACGCGCTGCTGAAGACGCTGGGAATGTATTTGGACGACCTGCTCCTGCTTGGCGGCGGCGCGTGCTTCATCGCCGGAGCGGTTTTGAAGTGGGGCGCGGCAGAGGCGTTGGGCGTGGCCGGAATGAGCCTGGTGGCTTACGCCGTGATCGTGGCCAGGGCCGGACGGCGGAGGTGATGGCATGCTTTTGCGCAGATCCATGGCTCCGCCCAGGAATGTGAGCTATTCCACGCTGAGCTGGGAAGATGTCAACCAAAAGTTCCGCGACCTGTTCCTATCCGGCGGCGAATACGACACCGGCATCCTGGGCGCGGAGCGCCTTTCCCCTGTGGCGGCAGCTCACCGCATTTTGTGCAATGACTTCGGAATGATCCCGTTTTCCGTCTATCAGAAGGACGGCGACGCCCGTATCCCGCAAAGCGTGCCCGAATTGGACACCGTTTTTAAAAGCCGTCCCAATGACAATATGACCCCATACATGGCGCAGCGTACCGTGATGTCCAACGCTTTTTGGCATGGCTTCGGCGCCATGTGGAACCGCCGGGACCCTTTTGGACAGATCGTGGAGCGCATCCCGCTTCCCTCAGACTGCTGCACGGTGCGGCAGGATAAGGAGACCGGGCAGTATTTTTACGACTACAACGTGGACGGTGTAAGCCGCACCTTTTCCGGATATGAGCTGAGCTTCCTGTTCTTCGAAAGCTACGACGGCATCCGCGGGCGTGGATTCTTGCAGCTGGCCAAGGAAACTGTTGGCGCAGAAGGCGCCGCCCAGCAATATGGGCGGAAGTTCTACCAGAACGGCGCCATGATCTCCGGCATCGTGGAGGTGGACGACGACCTTGGCCAGCCGGAGCGGGACCGGGTGCGTGAGTCATTCGCCAATTACAATCCCTACGGAGACGACGCTTTTAAGGTCGCTGTGCTGACCCGAGGATACAAGTACACGCCCATCGGGCTGAACCAGCGGGACGCCCAGTACATCGAGAGCCGCTCCTTTGGCGTGGAGGAGGTCAGCCGCTTCACAGGCATCCCAAAGCACATGCTCCAAAGCGGAAAGGAATCCTATGAGAGCAATGCCCAGCAGCGGGTGGTGTTCGTCCAGGATACCCTGGTCCCCTACGTGACCCAGTGGGAGCAGGAAAACACCTACAAGTGCCTGCTGGATGACCAGCGGGCCAAGGGCCTGTATTTCCGCGGAAATGTCTCCGTTCTGCTGCGGGGAGACGACAAGTCCCGGGCGGAGTTCTATGAGAAGATGATCCAAAACACGGTCATGAATCCGGACGAGTGCCGTGCCTTGGAGGAGCGGGACTCCATTCCTGGCGGGCTCGGGAAACAGTTCCTGGTGACAAAAAATCTGGGCTCCCTGGAGTCCGTACTGAGAGGAGATGCGAACAATGGTTGATATTCCCCTGCGGGGGCAGCTGTGGGACAACGACAGCGCCGACATTCTGCGCTGGTGCGGATGGCGGGACATTACGGCCCCCATGGACATCCAAGCGGCGCTGGACGCTGCCGGCGGCGATGAGGTGACCGTGCTCATCAACTCCCCCGGCGGTGACATGACCGTTGGCGCGGAGATCCGCTCCATGCTGCGGCGGTACAGCGGCAAGACCACGGCTCTTTTCCAGGGCTACGGCGCTTCCGCTGCCACACTGGCGGCGTCCGCCTGCACGGTGATCCAGAGCGAACCGGGGGCGCTGCTGTGCTACCACAATCCCAGCGGCGGCGCGGAGGGCGATTACCGGGAAATGCGGCGGTCCGCCCAGGCGCTGAAAAATGCCAGGGACTGCGTGCTGGAAATGTACGAGGCCCGTCAAGGCACCAAGTCTCGGGAGGAGCTTATCGCCTTGATGGACAAGGATACCTGGATCTCTCCCGGTGAGGCTAAGGAATACGGCCTAATCGATGAGATCGTGGGACTTGGCAGCCAGACGGCGGACCCGGCCGCATTCGTCGCGGCGGTCGGTGGCCGGTACATTCTGACCGATGCCATGCGGCAGGCATACATGGACCACGTGGCGGCGGAGCGGGATGCCTCCGCCAAGCAGGAAACAGCAAGACGCGACCTGGCTCATATTCGGGCGCTTGCAAGTTATTAATTTTTGAAAGGCAGGTAACGAAATGGATTTCATGGCAAAAATCACGGAGCTGCGGGCGCAGAAAAAGCAGCTGGCGGACCAGGCGGAAACCCTGGTGAAGGACGGTAAGCTGGATGACCTGGATAATATCACCCAGCAGATGACCGATCTGAACGGAAATATCGAGAAGCTGGAGCGCGCGATGGACGCTGCCCGCGCCAATGCCGCGCCTGTGGATAGCGCGTATGACGGCGTGCTCCACGATGGTGAGAAGGGTAAGGCCAAGGACGAAAAGGGCAAGGACCTGAAAGTGTTCTCCTCCCTGGGTGAGCAGCTGAAAGCTATTTATGCTTTCCGCAAGAACGGCGTGAAGGATGAGCGCCTGCAGCAGGTGAATAACGCGGTGCTGGGCAGCAACGAGGGCACCGGCGCCGATGGTGGCTTTGCTCTGCAGACGGACTTTGCCGGCCAGATCCTGGAGAGCGCTGTGGAGCAGAGCCCGCTGCTGAACCGCCTGGACCGCTATACCTGCTCCAGCGCGGCCAATGCCATGCGTTGGCTGAGCGCTGATGAAACGGATGTGAGCAAATCCGTGTTCGGCGGCGTGCAGATGTACTGGGCCAGCGAGGGCGCCACGGTGGCGGCCAGCAAGCCTCAGTTCCGGGAGCTGAAAATGGACCTGGAAAAGATGATGGGCTTTGCCTACTGCACCGACGAGATGCTGACAGACGCCGCCTTCATGACCGGCTTCTTTGGCACGGCCTTTACCCTGGCGGCGGACCGGCTGCTGACGGAGAGCGTCATCTCCGGCGACGGCGTCGGCAAGCCTCTGGGCATTCTGAATTCCAAAGCCATCATTACCGTGGACAAGGAATCCGGCCAGGCGGCTGGCACGTTCCTGGGCGCAAACGCCATCAAGATGCAGGCCAGGGCCATGCCCCGCAACCGGGACCGCCTGGTATGGCTGATGCATCCCGACGCGGAGGAGCTGCTGCCCTATCTCTCCATCCAGAGCGGCGAGGCGGCCAAGTTCCTGTGGAATCCCGAGGGCGGCCTGGGCAACTTCGACACCCAGCGGGTGCTGAACAAGCCCGTGCTGTTTGAGGACAGCTGCTCCGCACTGGGCAGTAAGGGCGACATCAACCTGGTGGACCCCATGTATTACATCCTGCTGACCAAGGGCACCGCCAAGCAGGATTGGTCCGTGCATGTGGAATTTCTGACGGACCAGAACTGCTTCCGCATGGTGTATCGCTGCAACGGCGCGCCCAAGATCGAAAAGCCGCTGACCATCAAGAACAGCGCCAAGACCCGGAGCCCCTTCGTGACCCTGGCGGCCCGGACGTAAGGAGGACCATATGAGACTGAATGACGCATATGTCAGCGCTGTTGCCATGGCGCCGAAGGCCGTGGCCAGCGCCACGCTGACCACTACGGGCTTTGTGGATGTCTCGGGCGTGCCGGAGGTGACGTTTCTCATTGCCACCGGCGCACTGACCAAAGGGAAAACACTGACGGTGCAGCTGGTGGCCTCCGATGTGGCTGAGGGCACCGGCGCTGTGAAAATCGCGGAGCAGGTGTTTACGGCCGAGGAGGCTCTCACCGGCGGCGCCATCGCGGTCGTCAGCTATCTGCCCGCGGCCGCCAATGGTCGGTATGTTGGCATCAAGTTCAAGCATGACGCCGGCTCCGACGTCAGCTGTTCCGTCACCGCTATGCTCCGCCAGCGGATGATCCCCGCGGAGAATAGCTGGTCGGTGAACTACTAAGGCCATGCTGGACGATGTGCGCCGGGCGGAGCTGATGGCGTATTGTAAGATCGATGTTCTTGGGCCCGGAGAATCCGGGCTGCTAGAACGGTTTTACCGCGCCGCTGTTTTCCGCATCGGCATTCAGGAGCCTCAGCCCGGAACGGAGCGCCGTGACGCCTACGACCTTTGCATCAACAGCCTGGTGCTGGATGCATGGGACCACCGGGGCGCCCAGACGGACAGCGTGCAATTTTCCGAAAACAAGGAGCTGCGCCGGCTCATCAACCATTTGCAGCTGACGGAGCCTGTGCCCGAATCGGGCACAGGCTCCGGGACGGGAGGCTGACATGGCCTATTCCGCAAACGACCTCAAGTGCCGGGTGGAGCTGCTGCGGCAGGAGTCACGGTCCAACGACCTGAAGGAAACGATCTACGACTACGTTCCGGAGCGAAGTTTCTGGGCGGAGATCGTGCCCACCGGCGGCCGGCAGGAGACCATTCCGGGAGACATGGACCGCATGGACATCACCCACCGGATCACCTGCCGCCGGTCGGCTGTACCGGAAATCAAAAACGGCATGCGCATCCGGTTCCGTGGCCAGGACTACGAGGTCCTGTACGCCTATCCCAACTACAAACGGACCGGTTGGCTGGACATCTATTGCAGACTGGTGGTGGAGCATGGTGTCCGTAGTTTTTGACGCTTCCGAGCTGAGCCAGTATGCAAAAGATTTGGAGCTGGCGGCAAAAAATACCCCGAACGTCACCAAGTCTTTTTTGCGAAAGGAAGGCTCTAAACTGCTTCGCCAGACAAAAAAGGATGCCCGCAGCGTAAAAAACAAAACCGGAAAATACCAAAAATCCATCAAGCGCGGCAAGGTTTATGACTACCAAGGCGCCCAGGCCATTCGGGTATATTCAAACGCACCACACGCACACTTGATCGAAAATGGCCACCGGATGGTGACCCGCGACGGCCGGGAGGTCGGCTTTGTTCCTGGAAAGCATGTCTTTGAAAAGGCAGGAAAGGCGTTTGAGCCTGCTTTTGTGAAGGACATCGACCAATTGCTGGAGGAATCCCTCGAAAAATTATGAAACTGCAAGCATTGAACCAGGCCATCTGCGGTCTGTACCGCCAGGCACTGGACGAAAGCACCAAGGCGCCCCTGGTGGCGGAGGATGTGCGGGCTCCTATCACCCGGCCCAGCGGAAAGGTGATGCTGGAGTCCGGCAACGACGTCCGGCTGACCAGCGGCGGCCGGGAGCGGTCCGCCACCTTCCGCCTGTACTATTTCGCCGCCGACCGGGATAACCCGAAGGCGGAAAACCTGGCGGTGCGGGATGCCATCGGAGAGGCCTTCTTAAACGGTATCCAGGCGGACGGCACGTACCTCGGCATTGACGAGGGCGTGCAGTTCGAGGTGGCGGACGGTGTGCTGGAGGCCACCATTGACCTTACCTGGCAGGAGACGCTGCCGGAGGAAGCGGTGGAGGCCTTCACTGACCTGGAGGCCAGCACAGAACCCATGGAAACCCTAAAACAGACAATGGAGGTAGGCTGATATATGGCTGTGACACTTCCCAAGATTTTAATCAAGTTCCAGCAGCTGGCCGCCAGCTTTGTGCAGCGGTCAGAGCGGGGCATTGCCATTCTGATCCTCCGGGACGACACGGAGGGCGGCAATGGCTACGCCGCCTACACGGACGCCACGGAACTGACAGACGCTTCCTACACGGACGCCAACAAGCAGGCCATCACCGACGCCATGCGCTTCGGCCCCCTGCGTGTGGGCGTCGCCAAAATCGGCAGTACGGACGAGCTGGCAGCGGGCCTGGCGCTGGTAACCGCCCAGGAGAAAACCGGATGGATCACCGTGGTGGACGGCACCAGCACGGACTGGACGGCACTGGTGACCTGGATCAAAGCCCGGGAGGCGGAAGACAAGAGCTGGAAGGCTGTTGTTTACAATGCCACGGCGCCGGATTCCATGCATGTGGTCAACTTTGTCAACACCAGCGTGACCTTTGCGGACGCCCGGGGCCAGAAGACCGGAAGCTCCTATACGCCGTCCCTTGTGGGGCTGCTGGCGGCCTGCAACGTGGAGCGCGGCGCCACCAACTACCTGTGCTCTAATCTGAGCCGGGTGGAGGTTCCGGAAAACCCAGACACGGTGGTGGGCACCGGGAAATTCATCCTCATCAACGATGATGACGAGGTCCGGGTGGGCGTGGATGTGAACTCCCTGACCACCACGGACGGCAAGACCAAGACGGAGGACATGAAGTACATTGATACGGTGGAGGCCATGGACCTGCTGCGGGACGACATTGCCCGGACCTTCCGGGAGAACTACATGGGCCAGTACCGCAACAGCCTGACCAACCAGATGCTGTTCATCTCCGCCGTCAACTACTATTTCCAGCAGCTGGCCGCCAGCGACATCCTGGACCCGGAGCATGAGAACTCCGTGGAGGTGGATGTGGCCGCCCAGCGGTCCGCCTGGCTGGGCTCCGGCAAGAGCGAGGCCGCCGAGTGGGACGACGCCACGGTGCGGTCCAACACCTTCAAGCGGACGGTGTATCTGGCGGGCGACGTAAAGATCCTGGGCTCCATGGCAAACCTGGAGTTCCAGGTGACGCTGGCATAAGGAGGCACATATGAGCAAAACCACAAAGACCCTGCACGGCAGCTGCGGCGAAGTGTTTGTCAACGGCGTCCGGCGCCCCATGGCCACCAAGATTGAGGTGAAGATCACCGGCAATTTCACGGACCAGGACGTCTGCGGTGACTACGGTACCTATCCCATCTACAACGGATATTCCATTGAGGGCAGCATCGAGGAGCTGAAGACGGACAGCGAGCTGGAGCTGGCCATTGTGAAGGGCTACGAGACCGGCGTGATGCCGGACATCCTTCTGATGACCTCCCTCCGCAATCCCGCCACCAAAAAGACGGAGCGGTGGAGCGTCAGCAGCGTGGTGTTCACCGAGGCCGCCCTGGCCAATATCGAGGCTAAGAATCCTGTGAGCCAGTCTCTGCCCTTTAAGGCGGAGAAGGTGACCAATCTGGAGGCGATCCGATGAGCAGGATGACCTTTGACGAATTCCTGCGGCGGAAAGACCAGCGGGACGCAGACCGGGTGAAGGTTGGCGAGCTGGAAGTGCCCGGCGGTATGACGCTGGAGGCACGGATGCCGGGCCGTCAAGCGGTGCTGGAGCTGTACGGCGAGATGCAGGCGGCGGACACGCCCCTGGACATGCTGGAGGCCGGCAAGCACGCCCTGTACGCCGTGTGTCCCCAGCTGCAAAGCAAGGAGCTCCAGGACGCCCTGGGGGCGGCGGAGGACCCTATGTCCGTGTTGGACGCGCTGTTTTCTGTACGGGAGCAGGACATTTTGGGCGGCCGGGCGCTGCGCTTCCTTGGACTGCTCCCGGAGAAAGTTTTGCCGGATGCTGACACGCCGGACGCCGGCGCCGAGACCGTAAAAAATTAATTGCCCGCGACCCCACCATGGGGCTGTTCGCCTTTTTCGCCGCCAGGGGCGTGCCCCTCAGCGCCCTGGCGGCCTGCAGCCCGGCTGAGCTTGGCTTTTTGGCGGGGGCGCGGGCACTGTACTATGAGGAGACCATGGGGCTGATCGCCGGGACCATCGCAAAACTGCTGCCGGGAGGTGACACGGAGTGAGCAAGACCATCAATACCATCCTGAACCTGAAAGACAATATGTCAAAGGGCCTTTACCGGGTGGCTAAAAACACGGAGGGCGTCACAAAGGAGATGGCCAGCGCCACCTACCGGGCCACGCAGTTCGGGAAAAAGACAAGTGACGCCATTACAAAAGTCACTGCGAAGACCCTCAAGTGGGGCGCGGTGACAGCTACTGCCATCGGCACCCTGGCGGCGAAAACGGGACTCAGCGAGGCAATGGACCTGGAGGGTTACCGCCTGCAGCTGGAAACGGCCACCAAGGACACCCAAAAGGCCAGCCAGATCATGCAGGACGCCATCACCCTTGCCAATAAGACGCCTTTTGAGGGCGGCGAGCTGGTGGAGGGCGTGGCCAAGTTTGAGAGCATGGGCATGAGCGCCAGTGAGTGGCTGTCCCGCGCCGGAAACATGGCGGCCGCCACCAACAAGGGCTTTGACCAGGCGGTGGAGGCCCTCATTGACTCCCAGAACGGCGAGCTGGAGCGGCTGAAGGAGTTCGGCATCACCAAGGCAAAGGTGCTGGAGCAGGGCGAAAAAATGTTTACCGGCGTGCAGATCGCCAACAACTCCGGCCAGATCGTCAACCAGGAGAAATTCAACGAGGCGATGATCGCCTTGATAGAGGACCGCTTCGCCGGCGGCATGGAAAAGCAGGCCACCACGCTGAAGGGCGTGTGGAGCACCATCACCGGCGTGACCAAATCCAGCCTTGCCACCATCGTGGGCATCTCTTCTGACGGCAGTATCAAGGCGGGAAGCGCTCTGGATCTGCTGAAGGACAAGGCTACGCTGCTATCCGGAAAATTGCAGCAGTGGCAGCAGGACGGCACCATCGACCGCCTGGCCACACAGTTTTCGGACGGTCTGGCCAAGGGCATCGACCTGGCCAGCCAGGCGGGGCAATGGGTGCTGGACCACGGGGACACCATCAAAGGCATCCTAGCAGGCGTCGGCACGGCCATTGGCGGCATTAAAATCCTGAAGTTTGCAAGCGACACAGCCAGCACGGTGAAAACTGCAGCACTGTTTGGACAAACACTGCTTGCGCTGGTCGGTTCCGGCGGGCCTGTTGGGCTTGTGATTGCTGGCGTCGCCGGCGTCAGTGCAGTTGTCGGCCTGCTGGCGGCCAACTGGGACACCGTGAAAGAAAAGGCCGGCGCCGCGCTGGACTGGATCAAGGAAAAGCTGGACGCCGCCAAGGATTGGTGGGGTAATTCCACTCTTGGAAAAGGCATAACCGCCATCACCGGCTGGTTCAAAGGATGGGGCTCCGAAAACAGCGCCTCCAGCTTTCCCGGCAACGCCACCGGCACCAGCTATTTCGGCGGCGGCTGGACCCGCGTCAATGAGCGGGGCGGCGAGATCGTGAACCTGCCCAACGGCAGCCAGATCATCCCCCACGACATCAGCCGCCGGATGAACGGCGGCAGCATCAGCGTGCATGTGGTGGTCCAGGGCAATGTCATTGGCAACGAGGCCTACGCGGATCAGCTGGGCAACACCATTGTGCAGCGCATCCTGCGGGCTCTGGACAACGTGTGAGGCGGCTTATGGTCAAAGTGATCTTTTCCATTAACAACAACGAGGAGGTACTGGTACTTCCCATGGTGCCTTCGGACTTCGGCCCGGACAGCGCCCAGAATAACGACACGTTTGATGGCCTTTCCCGGGACTATAACACCATCGGCACCATGGGCCTTTGGCAGATGTCCTGGAGCGGCATTTTCCCGGTGGGCCACCGCTATGGCTTCATGCCGGCAGACGCGGAGACCGACGGCTGGAAATGCGTCAGCTTTTTTGAACGCAACCGGCCCCGCAAGCTGCCTTTCCGCATCATCCTGCTGGACAGCGGCGGCGTGTGCCGCCTGAATTCCCCCTGCACCGTGGACGACTTCGGTTGGCGTGTGCAGCGGAACGGAGACATCTCGTATAGCATCAGCGTGCGGGAGTACCGGTTTGTCTCGGGGGTGAAGTGATGAGCCAGGCCTATGTGGATGACCACCGCTTTTTGCTGTATCAAGGCGGCTCCGTCCGGGACATCACGGAGGTGGTGGGCGATCCCCAGCTCCGTGACGAGCTGGACGCGCTGAGCGTGGAGGTGACCTTCCAGGCTCTGCGGAACGACAAAAATGACAAGTATGCCCACTGGTACGGCATCAGCCCCGGAGACAAGCTGCGCATCGTCAACCACGGAACGGAGATCTTCTCCGGCGTGATCTTAACGGTTGGGCAGGACGGCTCCGTCACCGCCAACGACCCGGGCTGGCATCTGACCAAGAGCCAGATCATCCTGCAATGCAGCAATGCTCCCGCCAGCGACGCCGTTGCACGGATGTGCGCCAAGGCTGGCATCCCCGCCGGCACGCTGGGTCTGCCGCCCACCCGGATCTCCAAGGTCTGGTGGGGCGACACACCTGAAACCATCCTGGCGGACATCCTGTCCATCTGCTCCGCCGAGACCGGGAAAACGTATCGGAGGCGTGTGCGCAGCGGCCGGCTGACGGTAGCGCCGCTGCCGGCGGAGCCCATTACCCTATATCACCGCCCGGCGGACAATCTGCGGGCCTTTGACGCATCCTTGGCCAAGGGCAGAATCTCCGGCAGCGACAGCATGGAGGACCTGGTCAACAGCGTCATCCTGACGGACGGCAGCGGTGACGGAGGTAAAATCCTGGGCCGTGCCTACAACGCCGCCAGTATCGCCAAATACGGCCTTTTGCAAACAGTGGAAAGTCTGAGCGGGGACGAGAACACCGCACAGGCCCGCCAGCGCATCCAGAATCTGCTGGCGGAAAAGGACCGCATCACCAAGGAGCGGACCATTGACGACCTGCTTGGGACCGACGAATGCGAGAGCGGCGTGCTGGCCAATTTCGTGGAAAACCGCTATGACGTGGGCGGTCCCCTGCGGATCACCAGTGTGACCCACAGATATGGGTCTCCGCACATGATGAGCGTGACCGTGGAGATGGCGGAGCCCCGGGCCGCCGGCGGCAGCGACACCATCCAGGTGTAAGGAGGAGACCATGGCAGCATGGGATTACGAGCTTGCCAGAAAGCTCAAGCGTCAAACATCAGCCGCGGCCACGACACCAACGATTTTGGAGGGCGTCGTGGCCCGTGTAAGCCCGCTGACGGTGTCCCTTTGTGGTGGTGAGGTCATGGCACCGCCCTTGCCTCTGAACGCCGTTGTGGGCGCCCAGGGGCTTTACAGGGACGCGGAAAGCGGGCACCTGTATCTGGACACCTGGAAGACCGGCGACCGCGTGTGCTGCGCCCTCATGGGCGGCACGGTGGTCATTCTTGGCCGCCTTGGCGGCACAAACTGGACCATCCCTGAGAGGTGACCTATGGAATACACCATGTTTCCGGCCATCCCGTCCACCGTCCCGGCGCAGGCCGCCGAGAATATCGGGCGGGTGCCGGCATTTGATCCGGAGACAAACACGTTTTTGACCAAAGACGGCGCCCTGGTGGAGCGGAGCGGCCGGGAAGCTGTGCGGCAGTGGATCGATTTGATGCTGCGCCAGCAGATCGACCGAGTGCCCATCTACCGGACGGACAGCGAGGTCAAAATCGGCGTGGACCATGACCTCATCGGCAGCAAGCTGCCCACCGGCCTGCAAAACGCCGAAACGGAGCGGTATATCCGGGAGACCATGAGCTACTGTCCGGCCATCCGCACCGTGCAGGACTTTTCCATGTCCCGCCGGGGGCGGGCCTGCTTCGTTACATTTACCGCCGTGCTGTATACCGGCGAGACTTTGGAGGTGAGCGCGAATGTCTGAGATCCTGGATGCCATGCTGGCGGCCATGCCGGACAGCTACCAGAAGACCGTTGGCTTTCCCACCTATGACCTGCTGGCCGCCGCGGCGCTGCGTCTGGCGGAGACGGAGGGGACGCTTGAGACCGTGAAAACAAAGCTGGACCCGGCCAACCTTACCGGCGCGGAGCTGGACGCCTACATCGAGCCCCGCACAGGCCAGGCCCGAAATCCGGCCACCTACGCCATCGGCGTGCTTCATGTGACCGGCACCGGGACCATCAACGCCGGGGACCTCTTTGAGAGTGGCGGCGGTATCCAGTTTGCGGCCACGGAAACCGTGACCATTTCCGGAAGCGGAACAGTTCCTATCCAGTGCACGCAGCCGGGAGCCGTGGGGAATCTGCCTGCCGGCAGTATTACCATGATGCCCGTGCAGCTGGCCGGCATCATCAGCGTGTCCAATTCGGATACGACCCACGATGGATATGACGAGGAGAGCGACGCCGCCTATTACAGCCGCTTTCTCCTGCGAATCCAGACGCCGCCCACCTCCGGGAACGTCTACCATTATATGAGCTGGGCACTGGAAGTCTCCGGTGTAGGCGCCGTGCAGGTCTACCCATTGGGCCACGGTGCCAACAGCGTGGATGTGGTGCTCATTGATGACGCCGGGAAGCCCGCCAGCAGCACACTGGTGGATGCGGTGCAGGCGCACATCGACCCTGGAAGCGAGGGCCTTGGAAAAGGAGAGGCTCCCATCGGTGCTTACTGCTATGTCAGCGCCGCCACAGCGGTAAGTGTAAATCTGTCGCTGACCGTCAAAACGACCCAGGGCGCATCTCAGAGCGATGTGACGCAGGCTATTAAGGACGCGGTGAGCGCATATCTGGCGTCCATCGCATTCCGGCAGAGTTATGTGTCCGTGGCGCAGATCTCATTGGCTATCCTTAGCGCCCAAGGCGTGCAGGACTATGAAAACCTGCTGGTCAACGGATCTTCTGCCAATATCGCGATCCTGGACCGGCAAGTGGCTGTTTTGGGGGAGGTGACCATCTCGTATGCTTCATAACCTTCCCCAGCAATATCGAAAAGACCCTTGGGTTTTGGCTCTTGTCCATGCCATCATCTCGTCCATGGAGAATATGGACCTGGATGCTACATCGATCGTGGACCAAATGAGTTTGGATAAAGTGACTTGGAATTTGCCTGTTGAAGAGCGGGTGGCCGGTATCACGCCAGCGCCCGGAGCCACACAGGAAGACAGAAGAAGCACGCTGAAAGGGAAATGGCGCTCCGGTGAGAAAGTGTCCCTCGCCACACTCCAATCCGTTGCCAGCGTCTGGAACAAGGGCAAAATCAATGCGGCCTTTACCGGTGGCCGCATTGTGGTGACATTCGCGGATACGCTTGGCATCCCGGAAGACCTGGAGGGCTTAAAAGCCGCGCTCCGTGATTTCGCGCCGGCACACCTGCAAATCGACTACATCATCAAGTACAACACTTGGACCAGTGTCAACGCAAAGACCTGGGGTGATATGGCTGCCTATACCTGGGCCGCAGCAAAGGAGAGTGAGATCGCGTGAAAACAACCACGAATTTAGGATTTAAAAAACCGGAAGCATCTGATTTCATCTCACCGGATGCGTTTAATGACAATATGGATGCGCTGGATAAGTTGCTTCCTAAGAAAGCAGACTTGGGGAATGACGGGAAAATCCCGTCCAGTCAAGTCCCTTCCGCAGCAACGGAATCCGCTTTAAGCGGCGCATCCACAAAAGACGCTCCCGCTGATACAGATGGCCTTGTTCTTGTGGACAGCGAGGCATCCGGTGCCACAAAACGGATTCTCTGGAGTAAATTCAAGGACGTTCTCAGCAATGTGTTCGCATCCAAGAGCCACACGCACGTGAAAGCGAATATCACGGATTTTCCTTCCACAATGCCGCCCAGCGCCCACACACAGGCCGCGAGTACGATCACCGCCGGAACATTTGCCGGGAAGGTCCGTGCGAATGCATCCGCGATGTCTACGCTCACAACGCCTCAGCTGCGGGACATCGTCTTTACAAACACAGATCCAGGCACCGGGGCATCCCGCAGCGAGCCGGACGGGACGGTGATCGCTGTCTATGAGTAAAAAAGTATATGCCGTGCTAAACGGCGTCACGAAAAAAATCAGAAAAAATTATGCCGTGATCGGAGGCATCACCCGCAAGCTCCGGAGGGAGTACGTCGTTTTAAACGGTGTTACCAGACCGTTTTGGACAGGTGGAGAAGCTGCGTATTATGGAACAGATCATCTGTATGCAGGCGCCCAGGACCCGGCATATGCCAGTACTCCAAAGCACGCTATTTTTCATAGCGGATTTGGTGTTGGCTCCAATCTAACGCAATACATGACATCTTTTGATGCAACGCTTGTGAAAACCAATCAGATGATCAACAGCCGGTATGAACATGCTGGCGGCTGCATCGGGAAAATTGCCATTTTTGCCGGTGGGCGGAATAGCGCGTCTTCCTCCGATGTTACGGCCATAACAGAGGCCTTCGACGAGACGCTTACATCGGTGGATTGTCCAAGCCTTAGAAAAGGCCGCTGCAATCTGGCAGGAGCAAATGCCGGTTCTTACTTGGTATTTTCCGGTGGAGAAACTGTTTCCGGCGCCGGATCATCGCATCATACCGATACCGCATATGGAGACGCCTATACGGAATCGCTCACAAAAGTATCTGTGGATATGTCCGTTGAGGACCGGACCTGGCGGGGCGCAACATTGCCGAGCCACGCTCTCTTTGCAAAAAAGAGCATTGCAAACGCGTTCAATGGATCACTTACCAGATCCTTGCCTGGCGGTCCAGACGCAGCTATCTATCAAGGAACAGAATTGCATGGAAAAGCAATGTTTGCCGATGAAAACGGAAACCTGCAAGTGTACAATTCAGATTTAACGAAAACCGTTGCTTCCGGATTGAGTTCTGCAAGAATCAGCTATGGATGTACAACGCTGGATGAGTGGGCGATTTTTGCGGGCGGAAGGGTTTCTGGAGAATCGGCGAGCTATCAAACATCTGTTGAGGCGTTTGAAGATGATCTTACCAGGATCACGCTCACCGCTTTGTCAACTGGACGATATAACCTTTCCGGCGCGCATGTCGGTGACTTCGCCTTTTTCGCTGGCGGATATACCAGTGATAAAAAACCGACATCGCTTGTTGACATTTATAGAATTTGAGGAGATTCGATATGAAACGATATGCGATTTGGGATAAGCAGTCTGCTATCATCACGCCCTCTGGCGCAGTATTCACGGCGGAACAGTGGAAGCAGAAATTCCCCGCTGCGGCGCTGGACAGCATCACAGTGGTCTGCGCCGCCGGAGAAATCAATGGGGCATTATTCAGCACGCTTGGCCAGATGAAACAGAACTATGCGCTGAAGGGATGCGATTTTTCCGCGTGCACCAGTAACCAGGAGATTTTGCAGGCAATCGAAGACTTCGAAGATGCGGAACAAGCGGCTGCCGCTGATGCAGCGTCCGAACCGACTGCTGAAGAGCGCATTGCCGCGGCGCTGGAATATCAGAATTTGATGTCTTGAGGAGGAAATAACATGACCAATAAGGACATGGCGGCAACCAACTATGCAAGAGGTCTCTGGACAGATGACATGCTGGCAAGGCTTGTTGAAAAGGGCCGTTTGACCGCATCTGAGTATCAGGAAATCACAGGAACAGCGTACCCCGGCGCTGCTGAAGTTGACACTAGTTCAAATCAGGGATAGCAAAGATGGAGGTGCGTTATGCTCCAATTTAACAATTGGCAGATCTCCGTCACCGGCCTGATCGCCCGGCAGTACGATAACCTGTCCAGGCGCATTGACGTGGAGGGAGACCTCCCGGCGGGCTATACCTGGCAGCTGCTGGTGCAGTGCGGCGGCAACGCGGATACCATCCTGCTGGAAGCCACGGAGAATGGCGCAGGAGCGCTTCTGACGGCGGATAACCTGTCCAAGGCCGGAGAGTACTACATCCAGCTGCGGGGCGTCCTGGAGGCCGACGGCATCACCAGGCGGCACACCAACGTGGTGAGCGCCTACATCCCGGAGAGCCTGACGGGCCTGGGGACCTGGCCGGAGGTGCCCACGGAGTTTGCCCAGGCGGAAGCCCGCATCCTGGAGCTGTACCGTCACCCGCCCGTTCCCGGCAGCAACGGCTGCTGGCTGGTGTGGGACACGGACAAGGGCGACTATGTGGAGAGCCAGCTGGCCCTGCCGGATGTGTCTGTGGGGCCCCAGGGGCCGAAAGGCGATAAGGGTGATAAGGGCGACCCTGGCCCGCAAGGCCCACAGGGAGAAGTAGGCCCGCAAGGTCCCCAGGGCGTCCAGGGCCCGGAGGGGCCACAAGGCCCCAAGGGCAATACCGGGTCTACCGGAGAGGCCGGCCCTGTTGGTCCCCAGGGGCCGCAGGGTGAAACGGGACCCCAGGGGCCGAAAGGAGACACCGGCGAGCAGGGCCCCAAGGGAGATGCCGGAGACACAGGGCCCCAGGGACCTGCTGGCCCCCAAGGTGAGCAAGGCATCCAGGGTGAGCAAGGTCCGCAGGGTCCCGCCGGTCCCCAGGGCGAGCAGGGGCCGAAGGGCGACCCGGGCGCTGCCTACACCCTCCCCATCGCCAGCTCCACGCAGCTTGGCGGCGTGCAGCCGTCCGCAAAGACAGACGATATGACACGGGCGGTCGGCGTGGATGAGACCGGCGCACTGTGGACGGCGCCGGGCGGCGGAGAAGACAAATATAAACTTATCGCATACCACGAAACAACAGATGAAGATGTAACAGGTACATGGATCGCATGGACTTATGATACCTACGATGATGGATCACCATTAAAAATCCATGATATTCTGGTAGCTATCGAAAATTATAAAGGTTCTGGATATTTTTATGTAAAAGGTTTTAGCGGATCATCCTGGAATTGGTTGCAAATTTGGCCAAATACTGGCAAAGCAGCAAGGCTTGAAGCTGTGCTAACGGATGATCTAACCTTTATGCTAAAAAGTACAATATTGTCTGATAAAGCGTCAACATTCGTTTCTACTTTATCTAAGATTAATGGGCCAATCGATAAAATAGAAATTGGTTGCGCAGCAGGAGTAACTGAAGCAGGCATGAAATTTTACGTATACGGGCGGTAATGGATATGAGAATTTGCGTAAACGGTGTTTTGCGTGATGCAACAGCGGAAGAAATCGAAATATTTGAAGCCATGGAAAAGAGTGCTAAAGAATATTACCAAAATCAAACGTCTGAGGAGCGCATCGCCGCCCTGGAGGATGAGCTGGCGGCGACCAAAATCCTGCTTGGATTGGAGGAATGACCATGACACTCGTTGATAAGGCCCGCAAGCTGCGGGCGGCAATGGAGACGGCGGCGGTGAGCCTGGATGACGCCACCGCCAGCACGGCGCCGGAGCTGTGCCCCCGGCTCAAGGGGAACGGCAGCCTCGTCAAGGCCGGCACCCGCATCTGCTGGGGCGGCATGCTCAAACGGGCTGCCGTGGACCTGTGGGACAACGCGGAAAACACACCGGACGCGGCTCCCACGCTGTGGGAGGACGTGCTCTACCGGGACGGCATCCGCATTATCCCGGACACCATCACTGTTGGCCTGGCCTTCGCCAAGAGCGAAAAAGGCTGGTGGGGCGATGTGCTGTATGCGTCCACCTTGGACAACAACGTGTGGACCCCGAAGGATTACCCCACAGGATGGGAGATCATCACTGAATAAGGAGTAACGCCATGACAAACGAGGAGATGACGGAGCGCCTTGTGGAAGTAGAGCAGCGCTCAAAATCCAACACCCACCGGCTGGACGCCGTCGAGAAGAACCAGGAGGCCTTGAACAGCATCGCCACCTCCGTCGCCGTCATGGCGGAGCAGCAGAAAAACATATCGGACAAGGTGGACACCATCGACGTGAAAGTGGACACGCTGGAGAGCAAGCCGGGAAAACGGAGGGAAAGCCTGGTGGACAAGCTGTTGTTCGCCGCGGCCGGTGCCGTTCTGGCGTGGCTGGCAGCCGGAGGGCCTGGACTATGAGGCGCAAGCGCTGGACCACCAGCAAGGTCATTGCCGTCGGCATCCTGCTGGTGGATGGCGTGGCCACCATGGCCGTGCTGGCCCTCTGCGGCCTCGCTATTTTGCGGAACTTCACCGGAGCTCTCCCATACCTCACCACCCTCATCGGCGCGCTCCAGGCGGCCACAGGATACGTGCTGGGGCATTATTTCAAGAAGTCTGCCCGGGAGAACACAAAAGGCGGCATCGTCTACGACGCCGCCCTGGGAAGTGTGCCCGATTCGGACACGGATTTGTGAAAGGAGTACATATGAACATCGCGACGATCTTAATGGTTCTGCCGTTGTTGGTGGTGCTGACCAACATGCTCACCAATGTTTTTAAGGGCCTGTGCGCCGTCTTTGCAGACCGCGCCAAGCTCATCGCCCCACTGGTGGCTGAGCTGCTGACCCTCGCTGCAACAGCGGCTTATCTGGAGATTTTTTCTGTTGCGGCCACCTGGTACTGGTACGCCGGCGGCGCCGTGGCTGGCCTTGTGGTGGCTTACGTGGCAATGAATGGATACGACGGCCTATATGAGGATCTGATCAAGCACATGAAGGGTATTGCGGGTGGCGGCAATGCGTAAGCCCATCGGCGCGGCCGGGCTTCTGCTCATCAAGAACTTCGAAGGATGCCGGCTGAAGGCGTACAAGCCTGTTGCAACGGAGAAATACTGGACCATTGGCTGGGGCCACTACGGCCCGGATGTGAAGGAGGGCCAGACCATCGCCCAGGCGGAAGCGGACGCCCTGCTGGTGGCAGACTGCCAGCGGTTCGCCGACGCAGTGGACGACCCCGCCAACTGCCCGCTGACGGCCCAGCTCAATGCCAACCAGCGGGACGCCCTCATTTCCTTCACCTTTAACTGCGGCGCCGGCTGCCTGCGGACGCTCTGCAGAGGCCGCAGCTTGCCCCAGATTTGCGAGGCCATGGCCCGGTATAACCTGTCCGGCGGCAAGCCCCTGGCGGGCCTCACACGCCGCCGGAAGGCCGAGCAGACGCTTTTTAACACACCCATCGAGGAGGACGATATGGACATCGAAAAACTCACAGATGAGCAGCTCATCCGCCTGGCGGAGCGGCTGCAGGCGGCCCTTGCCAAGCGGCCCATCAGCGCCACGCTGGCGGCCGAGGTGGACGAGGCCGTGGCCCTGGGCATCACCGACGGCAGCGGCCCCAATAAGTTCTGCACCCGGGCCCAGTGTGCGGCCATGGTCAAGCGGGCGGTATCCGGGAAATAAGAGGGACAGAGAGGGGATGGAGAAAGGAGTCCCCATGGACGCATCCACCAGGGCGGTGCGGGCAATGCTCCGCGGAATGGCCCCCGTCCGCTCCATCCCTTACATCCAGAGTTTTCAGCTTCCTCCGGAGGAGGAGCTGGTGCTGATCCAATGCGAGTGCCGGCGGCGATCCGTCCAGGAAGTAGCGCTGGAGCACAGCATGAGCGTGGAGACCGTGAAGCGCCGCCGCAGATCGGCGCTGCGGAAGATCTCCGCACTGACACAAATATGACGCGAAAGCGGCCCTTTGCGGGGCCGCTTTTTTTGTATGCTATAAACATAGGCAGGTGCGCAACTGCTTAAATTTGAAAAGAAAGGATTTTATTTTATGGCTGAATTTGCATCGAAAGGCGTTGCTGGCGCAGGCCTTGGCACCGGTATTGCCGGACTGTCTCTTGGCGTTCTCAACTCCCTGGGAGGCCTTGGTGGTCTGATGCTGGGTGCGCGTCCTTTTATGGGCGGCATGGCGGTTCCGGGCGGATGCAGCGAAGATCATTGTGTAAACCGCTATGAGCTGGGACTGATCCAGGAAAACGCGACTCTCAAGAGCGACATGGCTTTGCGGGACGCTAACGTATACCAGGATCAGAAAATGCTGGAAATGTACAAATACATTGACGGCAAACTGAATGAAGTTCACGGCGTGCTTTCCGCCCAGGCGGTAAACAACCAGGCCACCAAAGACAGCTTTCAGCTGCTGCAGGAGCGCATGGAGTGCTGCAAGAATGAGCTGTGCGGCGCTATTTCCCGGGAGCGGGATGAGCGGAAGTGCGCCGACAACACCATCGTGACCTATGCCAATGCGACGTTCTACCCCAAAATGGTCGCCGACGTCACCGTTGGAACGACTACCACCGCGCAGACGCTGTACATCCCTCTGCCCGTTTCTTGCGGCTGCGGCAATAGCTTCGGCTGCTGAGCGCATATGAGCGAGAGAGGGGCATTTTGCCCCTCTCTCTGTCAATGGAGGTATTTATGGTAACGATAGACCAGATCAAGCGTGGCGCTGCCCGCTATGTGGACGAGGAATTTACGGAAAAGCTGTCTGGTTGGCAGCGCTGGGTAGTGGGCGCTGGCGCGGCCATGGCGCTGGAAAACATGGATGCGTCAGTGTATGGATTAGCAAAAAATACCGCTGTGCGGGCTATGTGCGTTCTGGATGACGCTGGAAACGTGGATCTGGACCGGGTATACGAGGCATTCAAAAAGCAGGCTCAAAAAGGCCCTGTAACGTTCCAGGTCCCTTTGCTTGGCGCGGTGACGATCAATGAACAAGACGTGGATAAGATCTATACCTGTATTTTGCAGGCGTGAAAGGAGTTGCGCATGAAAGACATTAAGTATATCGTTCAGCAGATCCGCGAGGAGCTGGAGGGCGCGGAGAATTACGCAAAGGCGGCAGCGAAGATCAAGGATACGCGCAGCTCTGACGCATCCACATATGCCGAGATGGCACGGCAGGAGCTTGGGCATGTGGATGGGCTGCATAAGA
Organism: uncultured Dysosmobacter sp.; assembly: GCA_934590165.1. Lineage (GTDB taxonomy): Bacteria > Bacillota > Clostridia > Oscillospirales > Oscillospiraceae > Oscillibacter. The sequence continues at coordinate 68,040 of CAKTOO010000016.1, forward strand.
TGGCAATGCGGTTGATCGAAAATGCAAAATCCGAAGGAGCAGCGACTCCGCCCGCTATGCAAGCAGTCTGGGACTGGGAGCATGAGCAAATGATCGACCGCGTGGCGCGAATCAAAAGCCTTTTGAGCATGGTCTGAAAAATCCCGAAAAAGCGCTTTTTATTGCGATGGCTAAAATTTATCGCTATTACTAAAATATTGCTATAAAAATTACTGAATCGACTGATATTCAATCATTTTTTTGTGACTGGGGGTCAAGGGGTCGTGAGTTCAAGTCTCGCCACTCGGACCAAAAGAAGCCGAAATCGTAAGATTTCGGCT